>JBGPHT010000001.1:0-145339 GCA_041484525.1 Bryobacteraceae bacterium
ACCTCAGGCGAAAGGTAGCTGTACATGTCTGCTTGCTGATGGTCAACTCCGCGCATAACAGATAGACGCTCAGAACATGTCGGCCGTAACGTGTTTCAGGCTGTTTTTCCGCATCCTGCTAGCAGCCTCCGGGTCTCTTTCGTGTAAGCAATATGCTAACATGAATATCTGAACGTGATTAGCAAGCCCGGTCTCCTGAAGTTGGCAAGAAAGCACCCGGAAACGCTTCCAACGCTGACCCTTTGGTACAAGGTGGCGAAGAAGGCCGAATGGCGTGGCTTACACCAGGTCCGCCGCGAGTATCCCTCGGCCGATCAAGTCGGCGACGTTCTCATATTCGACGTTCTGGGCGGGAACTTCCGGCTCATGACGCGCGTGAAATACAGTCTACAAAGGATCTACGTAAAGGCGCTGCTGAACCATCGCGAGTACGACCGTAAGGAGTGGATGAAATGGGCATGAGAGCATTGGACCCAGTGGCCTATGGCAAGCTGCTGGCGGAAGAATTGCCGCAACCGATTCGGAACGACCGGGATTTCGACAGCATGGTGGCGCGGCTCGAAGAGTTGGATTTCGCTAAACGTAAACTGACGCAGGAAGAGAAAGCGTTGCGGGAAATCCTGGCGGCGCTCATTGCCGGCTATGACGACCGGTTTTCACTCCCGGAGCTGCCTCCACATGAGATGGTCAAATACCTGATGGAACAGCGCGGGCTGAAGCAGGCAGCTCTTGTTCCGGTGCTCGGTTCGCGCGCCCAGGTGTCGGACCTGGTTAACGGCAAGCGAGGCATCAGCAAGGCCCAGGTTAAGAAGTTGGCCGAATACTTTCAAGTCTCGGCTGAACTGTTCATCTAATGGAGCTGAGCCAACCAATCGTTCCATTCGACGCTTCAGGTCACGCGCGGGACGTCTGAGCCATGTCTTTCGGAAGGCTGGGCGCGCAAGAACGCACCGGCGCATGGCTAATATACTTCCGGTCGTCGATCTTCGAACTGGTGGACGAAGATACCGATTCCATCGAGATCGTCTGCAGCAACGATGTGGACCCGCGTGACATCCCGGCGTCCCGGCAGTTGTCGATTGGGTACGCGTGCCAATCACCGGGCCGTGATAGTGACCCCGGGCGGACTTGTCGCAGTTCCAACTTGAAGGACCACGGGGACCGCGTCCCCGGGCGCGATGCCACCCGGGATCTCCGCGTTGATCTGCATCATGCCGGCGACCTGTCCAGGAGCTCCCGCGGCGTAGATGACGTGTGCGGTTTGTCCCGCGATCTGAACGGTCACGGGGAGATTGGGAGCGGGCGCAGGCGTGGACGCAAGCTTGCCATCGGTGCCGGCGGGCGTCGTGAGACCCTCGCCCGTAGCGTACAGGACGATCGCGTCGCCGGCCTTGGCGGGCACGGCGCTGCCGTTGAGGGAGCCATCCTGATTGAATGCGGCAGCTTGACCCTTGCCGGTGGAATCGGACGTGAACAGGCCGGGAGCGGACGCCGCTATGCCTACGGACGTGGCGGAGACGCCGTTTTGGAAAGTGACAGCCACGTCGGCGGTGTTGCCGGAAATGGCATAGGGCACGATTGCGGATACCTGTGTGGCGGAGGTGTAGAGGATGGACGCGGGCGTGCCGTTGAACGTGACGGTTGTGCCGGCAAGGTCAGTTGACATCGCGCCAGACGAGTTGACGCGGAAGGTCGTAAGCTGCGAAGGTCCGAGCGCCGAACCGTAGACGACCACGATCTCACCCGGTGCGATCGGGCCAGCGAGATTGGTGGCGGCGTTGGTGACGCTGAGCGGGTTTGGGGTTTGGGGGCGCAGAACACGCACCCGGTCGGAGGCGGCGAAGAACACATTGCCGGTGGCGTCGATTGTCAGTCCAGACGAGGAAATCTGCGCGCGCGTGGCGGGTCCGCCATCGCCGGAGTAGCCGGAGACGCCGGTACCGGCAATCGTGGTGATGGTTCCGTTGGAGGACCGCTTGCGAATGGTGTTGTATTCGGATACGTAAAGGTTGCCGGCGCGATCGATAGCCAGGCCTGAGGGGGCGAGGTAGTTAATCCTTGTATTGCTGGGAACGCACAAGGCATCGCCGCCGGCACCGTAAGGGACTACAGAAGTAATGATACCGGCGCGGGTCACCATGCGGACACCGCCGCCGGCGGCGATGTAGAGGTTGCCGGCGGCATCAGTGGTTACGGCGGTTGGGTTTTCCACACCGGCATCCGTCGCGGGTCCTCCATCGCCGCAATACGCCCACATACCGTTGCCCGCCACGGTAGTGACAATGCCGGCCCGGTCGACCTTGCGTACGCGGTTGTTGTCGTGGTCGGCCAGATACAGGTTGCCCTTGCTATCGAAGGCCAGGCTGTACACGAATGCGAAGATCGCGCTGGTAGCCGGCACGCCATCGCCAAAGTAGCCCGCATAGTCGCCTCCCGCCAGCGTGGAGATAATTCCGTTGGGATCGACCTGGCGAACTCGAGACACGTCGGAGATGTAGAGATTGCCATCGGCGCCGGAGGCGAGTCCCAAGGGACTGAGAAGCCGCGCCCTTGTAGCGGGGCCGCCATCGCCGGGCGAGGTAGCAGCACTATCGCCGGCGAACGTGGTGATGACGCCATTTGGGGCGACTTTGCGAATGCGATTGCGGCCGGTGTCGGCAATGAAGAGGTTGCCGGCGCTGTCGAATACCACATTAGAGGCGCCCTGGAACTGGGCGGCAGAGGCGGGGCCGCCATCGCCGGCAGGTCCCGCGAAGCCGTCGCTGGCCACCGTGGTGAGGATTCCGTTGGCGAAGACCTTACGGACACGATTGTTGTATCGGTCGGTGAAGAGGACGTTGCCCGTGGTATCGACGGCAACGCTGGAGACGCCGCTAAACAGTGCTTTGGTAGCGGCGCCGCCATCGGGAGTGAAACCCTGGCTGATGCCGCCAGCCACCGTGGTTATGATGCCGCTGCTGGAAACTTTGCGGACGCGCGCGGTCTCGGAGATGTAACAATTGCCGTTGTTGTCAACGGCCACGCCGCTGGGGCTCGCCAGCACAACTTGTGTCGCGAGGACGCCGTCGGGGCCCGGGTCGGCAGTTCCCCCGCCGGCGAGCGTAGAGACGGCTCCATCCGGGGAGATCCTCTGGATGCGATTGGAGTCGACAACGTAGAGATTGCCGGCCGCGTCGAGGGCCAGCCCCGAGGGACTACCGATCTGGGCGACCGTAGTCGTAACTCCAGTGGGCGAGACTCTGACAATGCGGTGTTGCAAGCTGTCCGGCACGAAGAGGTTCCCCGATTTGTCGACGGCCACGCCGTACGGGAAGGAGAGATTGGTCGCGGCGGTGGTGATCAGGCCGGCGGGGGAGATTTTGCGAATTCGGTTATTGCTGGTGTCGGCGACGTACACATTGCCGCTGGTATCGACGGCGAGGGCCTGCGGCTGATTGAACTGGGCGTTCAGCGCGGTACCGCCATCCCCGGAGAATCCGGTAGTGCCGTCGCCGGCGATGCGCGTGAGCAGTCCCTCGGAGTTCACCTTAAAGATGCAGCCGAGGCTAATAAAGTAGAAGTTGCCTGAGGAATCGGTGACGACACCAGTGGGGCTTACGAAGGACGCGGCGACGGCTGGACCGGAGCTGGGTAGTGATGGGAAACCGGCGAAAGTGGAGATGACGTAGGGTTGTGCGTGAGCGCTGAGGAGCACGGAGAACAGGCACCAACGGAGCCGGGCCGGCAGAATGGTAAGTGCCATGATGGGTTCCACCGTAGCATGGCTCAACAGAAGATGACTTGCAAGAGAGCGCCTGATCTGGAGTGGGTACCGTATCCCCGCAATGGCTGGTCTCTTCTCTAACCGAAAATGGGCCAGATTGCCGCGTTCTTTGACCTCGTGCCAGAGAGTATCGGCTCCTCCGTATAACTCGTCCCAGCACTTTTGCGTTGCAACTACACGACTTACCCAAATCACCGAACCCGCCGGGTGTAAGTTGATAGTGACAGCTATGTCTTCAATTAGACGAACTCTCTCATCCCGCGCCAATGGCGCTCTTTCCCGTGGGCCGTCTACCCCGCTCGGAAAAGAACTCTCGGCGCAGAATGCTATGCGTCACGGCTTGCTCGCCCGATGCCTCAGACTCGATAACGAATCTCGCGAGTGCTTCGACGATCTCCTGGCTCTACACCTCGAGCGCTTGCGGCCCGCCGACGGCGTGGAGTTCTCCATGATTGAAGAGATGGTCGCTTCCTGCTGGCGCATGCGGCGGGCTTGGGCCATCGAAACCCGCATGATGGACGATCGGAATTCTGACACTTTTGGCACTGAATGGATCTCCTTTCGGCGGCAAGCATAGCACTGCCCACTGAGCCAAAAAAGAGGGATTCTTTCCCGCAGAACGAAAAAGGGATGGACGGAGCGCCCTAGCCGCGTTTCTTCGCGCCACGCTTCGCTGTGGAGCGCTTCGGCTTGCGCTTGCGCGGTATATCGGCCATCGGCATCGGCGGCGCGTTCAGCAGTGCGCGGAGCACGGCGTTGAACTGATCCTCGGGAACTTTGGGGATGTTGGCCACGGAACCATTGTACGCCGTTCCTCGCGTTCCTCAAATATCAAGATCTGATGATGCAGGGGGCTAGATTAAGGAAATTTAATTCGTTATAGCTAAGGTCATGCCGATGTCATGATTGCTTGGTACCAATATGCAACATATACCATTTGTGGTCTTTTGGTATGGTCCTAAAGTGGAGAAGTAGCAAAGTAGGAAAGTAGGAAAGTAGGACTCCAGGATCTTGATGTTAGGCTAACGCTGTTGTATTGTTTGATTGTGTATTTCGTTGCGCAATGGACAACGCGCAACCGTTTGAAACTGTTCAACTTGCTGAAGCGTCGTACTATCTAGAGTTTGTACGCGCTCTTTGCCATCTGAATGAGAACGGAGGGCGGCGGAGTCGAACCGCTATCCCTAGGCAGGATTGTTCGCGGTTATAAATCCGCTACCAGCACCGGCTAGTCACCCTCCCCAAGAAGGGCCGGAAGCGCGTCGAGTCAACGCGCCTCCGGGTTGACCTAGGTTACGAAATCACCGGATGGAACCCTATAGGCTCCACGATGATTTCGAAGGTTCCGTTTTCAAGGGTTCTCACAGTCACGCGAAACCCCTTGGCGACGGCGATGATAACGCGTACCACCATTTGCACCTCCGCTCCAATTTGGATTTGGAAGCCCAGGCCATGAACTTGGGTTTCCAGTCGGAGCGCGGGTATACCCCTTCCGGAACTCTCTCATTCCAAATCCGTTGGCGAAGATGAACCGTCCCTAGATCAAGAGCTGTCAAAGATCAACACACTGCGACGGCTGGCGTCGAAGCGCTAAAAATCTTGCACGTCTTTGAGGGCTGGTGGTAAGATGGGTTTGTTCATCGCCCATCTCGGGTGCCTTTCGCGAGGCACCCACCACTTCCCTAGTTTCAAAACTTCAGCTTATTCTTAGCACAGGAATAGTATTTCCGCGTACACAGAAGTTAGTTGTAAGTGGCTTGTGTTCGTGGGTATACGGCGGATTAGAACGGTTCCCCGTCCAGTTCCACTTCCGGCCCAGCATCCGGCACTTCGTCTACCGACTGAATGAGTTTCGCATACGGCATCGCGGAGCCTATCACGAGGGCCACGATCACGAGGGTGAACATCTCCTCCGCTTCGCGGTTGTTCCATTTGAACTGGGCCTCGGATAGATAGCGGTGCAGGTGCTTTATCGAAACCTGATGGAATGAGCCTATGATCGCGCGCTTGAGCAAGCCCCAATAGCCGTCAATCGTGCCGGTGTGAACATCGCCGCGCACCCATTCCTTCGCGCTGTGGTTCAATATTTCGTGCTTCTGCACGTTCTCTGGCATTCGGTCGTACAAGCGGCTGTCGTCGGTGTATACCGCGTCGGCAGTGATTGAGATATTGTCGCGGAGTTTCCCGACAACATTGTGCCGGTTGATGCGCGAGACGTGGAACGTTCGAGCTTTGCCGTCGCGCTCGACCATGCCGAACACGGGCTCCTTCTCCCACTTCCCACGCTTGCGGCGTTTGTCGTATTTCTTCGCGCCAACATAGGTTTCGTCCACTTCGACCGTGCCGGTGAGCGGTTGCGCAGTCGCTTGCTCAAACAGGCTCATTGCTTCGCGGATTCTGTGATTTAAATACCACGCTGTCTTGTATGCGCATCCGAGATCGCGCTTCATCTGCAAAGCGCTGAGACTCTTCTTCGCATTGCAGAGAAGGGCCACGGCCATGAACCACTTGTCGAGATCCAGGTGGGTATCGCCAAAGAGCGTGCCCGTGATAGGCGAGAACTGATGTTTGCAGGCTCGGCACTGGTAGATGTAGCGGGTTTTCTGTTCGCCCTTGCGATTGGGCTTGCTCTTCGTGGCCATGAACGTCACGTCAGGGCTGTCACACTTCAAGCAGCGCACGCCATCGGGCCAGCGGATCGCGGCAAGGTGCTGAACACAGATTTCTTCAGTAGCGAACTTCTTCGTTACGTCTATCAGGTTCATTTGCTTGCTCACAAGGTCTAGTATGCGGCTTGCACCTCACTTTGTCAAGTAGCTAATCACTAAACGAACCCAGTCCCGATTTTGA
The DNA here is from genome assembly GCA_041484525.1 of Bryobacteraceae bacterium. Classification (GTDB taxonomy): domain Bacteria; phylum Acidobacteriota; class Terriglobia; order Bryobacterales; family Bryobacteraceae; genus JBGPHT01. The sequence continues at coordinate 6,614 of JBGPHT010000001.1, forward strand.
ACACTCCGCCGTCCTGCCTGCGCTTCCCGCACCGGAGTCAGCAGCCAGAGAATCCGCCGACGCCCCGTTGGCTGACGGTCGCAGCGCTTGTGATTGATCCTCGGCACTATGGGCGCCGGCTGACGCGAATTCCACACGTGGTGATAAAGTGAAAAGGATCTGGCTCATTTTCTCGCTGAGTCAGGCACAGCGAAATCTGCCGCACACAGGCGACAGAGTTCTTAGGAGATTGCCATGAAGAAGTTCATGCTCTGGATGGTAGCTCTCGCTGCGTTGTCGGGAGACGCGCTGCTGGCTCAAGACTTGACCGGTACCTGGCAGGGCACATTGGTGCTGCCCAACGGCAGAGAACTGCGGACGGTCATCAAGGTCTCCAAGGCTGACGGGAGCGCCCTGCGCGCCATCATGTACAGCATCGACCAGGGAGCCCAGGCCATCCCGGTCAACCCCGTCACCTTGCAGGGCTCGAGCGTAAAAATGTCGATGCCCGGGATTGGGGGCACCTACGAGGGAAAGCTGGAAGCTGACGGAGACTCGATCGTGGGGAACTTCAAGCAGGGACCCGAGCCGATAGCCCTGAACCTGAAACGTGCTACCACCCAAACCGCCTGGGCGATTCCGGAACCTCCGCCGCCGCCGAAGCCGATGGCCGCGGATGCGAATCCGGAGTTTGAAGTGGCCACGGTCAAGCCCGCTACCCCCGACCGGCCCGGCAAGGGATTTATGGTCAGACAGCGTCAGTTTTCCACCTTCAATACGACGCTCAACGATCTGATCACTTTCGCCTACGGGATTCATCCTAAGCAGATCACGGGCGCACCGGCCTGGATGGAAACGGAGAAGTTCGATGTGGCGGCGCAGCCTGGCGGGGAGGGTCAGCCCAACGACAAGCAGTGGAAGACGATGGTGCAAAAGCTGCTGGCGGATCGCTTCAAGCTTGTCTTTCATCGCGACAAGAAAGAGCTCTCGGTGTACGCCATTACGGTCGGAAAGAACGGCCCCAAGCTCACGAAGAGCGAAGGCAATCCGAGCGGTCTTCCCGGTCTGTTCTTCCGCGGTCTGGGAAATTTACCTGCCACCAACGCCACCATGGCGGACTTCGCCGGCGTCATGCAGGGCGCCGTTCTCGACCGGCCGGTAGTGGATCAAACGGGACTAACCGGAAGGTGGGACTTCGTTCTGCTCTGGACGCCCGACGAGTTTCAGTTCGCCAGCTTTGGACCTAGACCGCCGCAGCCCCCGCCCAGCAATGGCGCGGCGGCGCCTCCGGATCTGTTCACTGCATTTCAGGAACAGCTCGGCTTGAAGCTCGAATCCACCAAGGCCCCCGCGGAGGTCTTCGTCATCGATAAGGTCGCCAAGCCAACGGAGAACTAAGGCCGGCCAGTTACTCCACCAGCATCACGGACGTCTGCCAGAAGGCCGCCGCCTGCGCATTCGGATCGAGCACAGTCACCTGTAATCGATATTCTCCCGTCACGAGTTTATCGATGGGAATGCTGAGCTTGATCGGCATTGTGTTCAGGCGGTTCGCCACGCGCTCGGTGACGGCTACCGGCGCGGTCTCGAACGCTTTGGCGTCTCCGCGATAGAACGTGACGAAAGCCGCCAGCGGGTGCGGAGGCTCAGCGCCCTGCTGGTAAGCCTGCAGGTATACGTACATCGGCTTGGCCTTGCGGAACACCCGGGTGACGCTCGGGATCAGCTTCTGTCCTTCCTGCACCAGCGGATTGACGGTTTGCAGCACCGTGCTTTTCTCTTTGTCCTTAGTGGCGTTGAAGAGAGCGTCGTCGAGCTCGATGCGTTGGCTGCTGAGGACCACGGAGCTGATCGCGATCTTCGAATCCACCACATCGGCCTTGGGGTTCAGGTTGGGAACGATCACCGTGGTTTCGTAGGTGCCGATGCGGCCGGTCTCCGCGTCGCGCGCCAGAAACTTGACCCGGTAGTTACCAGGCATCACGGTGAAGCCTGTATCGTAGGTGATCGGGCGCGTGGAGAGTTCCGCGGCGGTGGCGTCGCTGAGCTTGATGTCGATCTTGTCGCGGACGTTGTTGGCCGGCCCGTTACTTCGAATCTCGCCCAGGAAATCGATAAGCGTATGCTCGGCGCCGCCGTGCTTGGCAAGGGCCAGCTCGCTGCCGGGAATCTTGATAGCGACGGGCACGAAGTATTCGGCTCGGTTCAACTGAAAGTAGTTCACTTCCATCGCCATGGTAAGTTCCGTAATCGGGTCACCTAGCATGAATGCATCTTCAAGCTGGCGCTCTTTATCGGCGGTAGTGAACTTCTTGAACTCTTTGCCGGCGTAGTAACTGCCGCGATACTCGAGTTCGGCGGAGAGGTCGCCAGTGAGCGTGATCTTGATCTTACGCTGCCTGCCATCCAGGGCTGTGTTGGAAGTGTAATAACCCAACACGTAGTAACTGACGATGGCCTTCTGCGCTTGTACGATTCCCAGACTCAGGTCATTGGCGTCGAGCAGCGCTTTGCCGCCCGTGTCCGCGGCCAGCGACCAGAGCGTATCCTGCGTGCGTTGCAGGTTCGTCATGGCGGTCATTGCCGCCGCGCCGGAGTACGCCCCGACGCCGCCCGGGGACGCACGCGTGGCGTCACCCATAGGGGCCGATGCGACAAGACCGCGCGCATCCACCGTGAAGAACGAGACTCCGGCCCGGGTGGCCGCATTGATGGTGGCGCGAAGCTGCGCGTGATTGTCGGTGCCGTTCAGGCGGAGCCCGCTGGCGAAGTAGATGAGCGCCTTCTTCTCGTTAAGCTGCCCCAGCATCTTGGCGGCTGTCTGCAGCGCGGAAAGCTGGCGATCCGTGCGGAAGATAGCGAACTCTCCGCCGTTTTGGCCGAACGCGCCGTCGACGGTCGGCTCGGGCACGCTCTCGTCCTCGCCCACGATCATCGTCTGGAGCGTGGACAACAGACGCTCCCGGTCGCCGGTGAAGTCTTCGTGGACTTTGACGTCGCTTCCCGCATACACCAGGATGGCCACCAGGTCGGCGGGCGTCATTTGTTTGCGAATGAAGTCCTGTGCCGCGCCGATCGCGCGCGACTGGTCCGCCGGAGGCATGGCCGTCATGTCGAAGTAGAGCGCCAGCAGGCGGCGGTCGGCGTACTTGAGATCCAGCGGACGCTCCGCCGCAATCTGCGTGTGCGCCAGGCGTGGGATGGGAGCCACGCGGTCCGCCAGCACGGGCGCAGCCCGGATTTCCTCGAGCTTCTGAAACTCCAGGAATGCCACGCTCTGGGGGATGCCGTTTTCCGTGACCGCAAAATCCTTCGCAGTCAGGCCCTCGATCGGCTTGCCGCTCTTGTCCTTCACAGTGACCTGTTGCATCACAAGGCGCGTCTCGGCACGAAAGACGGGCGGGTCCTGAGGCGGAGCGGCAGCCTGCTGCGCGGCGATCGGGAAGGCGGAACACAGGAACACGTAGAGGAGTCGGCGCATGGTTAGAACCTCACTCGCAGCGATGTCTGGAGAGTTCTCATCTGGCCGGCGGGATTCGGCAGGCCGAATTGCGCGCTGGTGATGACGGTGTTCCAACTCGGGAACACCGGATGATTGAGGGCGTTAGTGGCGTCCACGCGGAGGTCGCCCGTGAGATGGTCGCTCCAGCGGAACGTGCGGCCGGCGGAGGCGTTCAGGCTGAGTTGCGCCGGGCCGGTGATCGTGTTGCGCCCCGCGTTCCCCCACTGGTCAGGCGCGGGGGCCGCAAAAGCCGCGGGGTTCAAGTGGAGTCCCGCCGGCGCGTCGTACGGATCGACGCCCGTGTAGTTGGCGCGAATGCTGCCGGTGACGCCGGTCCCATGCACGGGTGAAAAAGACGTCGGGGTAAGCGGCAGACCGGTACCAAAATTGAGTTGTGTGGCGACGGTCCATTCGCGGAGCAGGGCGCCTGTGCGGCCGGTGAGGAATCCGCCCGCAGCCGCTCCGGTTGTGTATTGCGTCTGGAAGACGACCGTGTGGCGCTGGTCGAAGTTGGAACGGCCCCGTTCGGCCCGCAGGTCGAGCCAGTTCTGTGCGATCAGGAAGCCGCTACCGCCCAGCGCAGCGTTGTCGAGGGCCTTGGCCCACGTGTATTGCACCTCGGCAGAGAAACCCCGGCGCAGGCGGCGGCGCACCTGGAGTGTTCCGGCCTGGCGAGTCGAATCGCCGTTCGACGTCATGTAAGAAAAGCCGCTCGGGCAAGCGGCGCAGGGGTTCACGGCGCCGGCGGGATACGTGTTTGGCAGGAACTGTTGCACGCCGCGCGTGCCTTTGATGCCGAGATACGTCGCCACCACCTGCAGCGCGAAACGCAGATCGCGTTGTACCGAAAGTTGCCAGTTCTGCGCATAGCCGGCGCGGAACCCCGGGTCGATCCCAAAGGTCGTGGCGATAATGTTGGGCGAGCCCCGGAACCCGTTCGCGAGCGTCAGCGGATTGGCCGCGCTGTTCTGCACGCGCAGGCTGGTCGAAAGCGGCGCCTGCTGGGCCATTTGGGTCGCGATGGATTGGTAGAGCGGGTTGTCGTAGTAGATCCCGTAGCCGCCGCGCACGATCATGGTTGAGGCGGGAAACGGCCGCCATGCGAAACCGAGGCGTGGTGCAATGTTGTTCCGGTCGGGCTGGATGAGCGGGCCGGCGGATCGCTCCACAATCGGAACCGCCGAAGCGAATTGGTTCGTCACCGCCAGATTCACCAGGCGTCCGTAGAGTTCCGTGATCGGCGAGTTGTACTCGTAGCGCACGCCGAGCGTCAGCGAGAAACCGGAGCGGAAGCGCCACTCGTCGGAGACATAGGCATCCCACGAGTTCGCGCGGAAATACTTGTCGGCGTTGCCGAACGCGATCGACGCGGTGTCCGGCACGCCGAAGAGGAATCCGGCGAGGTCGGATCCGGCCGCGGCTCCGGTGAACGTGAACGTGCCGCGCGGATCCTGCTGCGAAAGTATGTTCCATTGCTGGCAGTGGAAATCGAAACCGGAGGTAACGCTGTGGCTCCTGCGGGAACGGAAAACTTCGAGCGAAAGGCCCTGCGTCTGGTTGCGCGGGGACGAATACTGGGCCTCACCCAACGCCGCCGTGCCGTTGGCAAAGTTGAGCGAGGGCGGACCCCAGTTGAGCGGATCCTGATTGTTGCCGGCGATGCCCGCGGCGCCCGAGACATTCAAGCGCTCCGAGAAAAACGGCACGGTCTGCGCGGAGTTGCGGTTGAACTGGTATCCGAGGTTCACGAAGAATTGCGAGCTGAATGTGTGACGCCAGTTGACCGTGGACGCGTCGGCCAGTTGGCGGCCCGTCGCCAGAAATCCGAAAAGATTGGGATTGTCGGTGCGCGAGCTCTGCAGTTGCAGCGTGCCGCTGAGATTGTTCTTCCGGCCCAGTTGGCGGTTCACGCGGAACTGCAGGCTGTCCTGGTGGAGGCTGCTGACGATCGGCACCTGAAAGTTGTAGCGCGCCTGCCCGTTGAAGTTCGGCAGTGGATAGAGGCCAAGCAGCGTTTGCGCCTGCGGGCTGATGCGGTTCAGTGGGATTTGATTGCCGGCGATCGGGAGGCCCGTCGCAGGGTCGATCACGTGCACCGGCAGGCCCTGCGGAGTGAGGGTATGCGAAAGGTCGCCTGCGCGTTCGCCGGCCGTGGGCATGAGTGCGGATTGAGTGGTTACGTTCCGATTGCGCGTCCATTGATAGTTCAGCGTGAACTGCGGCCCATTGCGCAGCAAGCCGGGAATCCGGATGGGGCCGCCCAGCGTGGCCAGCCCGGTGAACCTGTTGTATACGAGGCGCGGCGTGTTCTGCCCGGTGAGCGAAAAGGGGCGCGCGTCAAACGGCGAGTTGTCCATGATAAACCCGAAATTGCCGTTGTACCGCCACCTCCCGGGCGCGCGATTGTTGCCGAACGCCGGAAGCTGGCTGAAGGGCGAACTGGCCGCGTTATTCACGCTTCCGTTGACCAGGAAGCCGTCGGCGGCGCGCCGCGAAACGTCCGCGGAAACCTCCACTGCCGACACCGGAGCGTTCGACGCGCTGACTTCCGCACGCTGAAATCCCGAAGTCGTGTTGGTGGCAGCGGGCGCCGCAATATTTGCCGGGCGCTTGATCGCGACTTTCGGAGCGTCGGCCGCGCGCACCTCCGCATCCGAGCCCACTTCCGTGATCTTCGCCATCGGCAAAACCGCCAGGTTCCATTCCGCAGCGCCGGGCACTTGCACATCGCGCTCGACCGGAGCGAACCCGCGCATTTCCACCCTGATCGTCCACTTGCCATCGGCCAGAGGAAACACGTAGACGCCCTGAAGATCGGTAAGCACCGCGACCGTCTTGTCCCCTTGCCGCGCCGTTACGGTCGCTCCGGACACCGGCAGCGTTCCGAGCTTGACCACACCTCGATGCTCCGCGGCGGTAAGAATCCCGGCGGCGAGCAGCACGATAATCGAATACCAAACCCGAGCGTTGCCCAAAATGACCCTCTTGCCATTATCCAACGGGATCTGAAAGTGCCCAAAGCGGGCAGGTCCATCGGCTCGTTAGACGTCCGAGTCTGAAAAATGACGCGCGAACCGTGTCACTCGGCCGGATACGCCGGGCTATTCGGTTCGAAGGATCTCCACGATGTCGAGTCGGGTAATGGGGCGAGTAGCCAACCAGATGCCAGTCGCTGCAATCCAGGCGATGAAGAGAACAGAGGCTGCATAGGTCGCGGCGTTTACGGACTTCGCGCCGTCAACCAGGTTTTCGAGCAGCCGTCCGCTGAGGACGGCCCCTGCGATTCCAGGAATAGCCCCAGCGGCAATCGTGATCAAGCCTTGCCGCAGCAGGCTCGCGCGGAGCCGGGCCGGCGTGGTGCCGAGAGCTATGCGCACTCCCAATTCATGGGTTCTTCGCGCCACGGTATAGGAAACGATGCCATAGATGCCGATGACGGAGAGCAGCAACGCGAACGCGGCGAAGCAAAGTACTGCCGTCCGGTAGAATTGCGGCCGCGCCAGCGCATCAGCCAACCGCTGCTCCATCGTCTTTACGCCGAACACCGGGACCTGCGGGTCCACCGACCGAATTGCGTCGCGAATCATCGCGAGGTGGTCCCCCGCGCGGCCGGTAGTTCGAACCACGAAGGTCGAACCGGACCCGCCTGGCGATTGAGAGGGAACAAAGACCTGGTTGGAGAGTGCTCCGTCCGTCATATAGTCCATCCCTTTGACCACTCCCAGAATTTTCCGTGAAGAATTGCCGCCGTTCCCAATTTCGCGGCCCACGGCAGCGCCTGGCGGGCCAAATTCGCTGGCAAATCGCTCATTGACGACGGCCACTCGAGCGTTGCCTCGCAGTTCCCCCTCGGTGAATTCGCGCCCGAACAGAATGCGTCCTCCCATGGTTCGGAAATAATCGGCGAACACCGGAACAACCATGGAATTTTCACTCGCCCGGCGTCCGCCGAGGCTATATCGCCCTCCGATGAAGCCTTTGGCATACAGCGGGAGGAACTCCGTTGCACTCGCGCTGCGAACTCCCGGCAGCCGCCGGACCCGTTCGAGAGCCTCCTGAAAATACTGGAAGCGGCGCTCTTCGGTCTCATAGACGGTTCCTTCGAGCGACACGTTCACGGTGAGCAGGCCGCCCGACTCAAACCCGCGATCGACGCTCATCAGCTTGACAAAAGCCCGACTCACTGAGATCGAAGCTGCAAGAAGGACGATCGTGAGCATCACCTGCGTCGCCACCAGCGCTTCGCGGATAAACCGCGCGCTGCGATTGTCGCTGGAGCTGCGCGTACCGAACGCATGGAAGCGCCTGGCATAGAGCGATGGCAGCACGCCGAACAGCAACGCGCTCAAAACCGATACCACGATAGCAAAACACAGCACGCGGCCATCCAGAATGGAGTAAGTCTGCGTAGCAATCGGAGCAGGTTGGAGCTTCGCGGCGACGGACGTAGTCCAGAGCGCGATGAGAATTCCGGCGATGGAAGCAGCCAGCGAGAGCAGCACGCACTCGGTCAGCAACTGTTGCGAGATCCGCGCCCGGCTTGCCCCCAATGCGGACCGTATGGAAAGCTCGGCGGCACGATCCGCGGTGCGCGCCAGCAGCAGGTTCGCGACGTTCGTGCAAGCGATGAGGAGGATCAGCGCGACGCACGCCATCAGCACCAGCGAGCCCTTCCTGGCGGGTCCGGCGAGTTCGTCCCGGAGCTCGGCGATGGTCGAAGGGTACTTAATCCTCTGAAGCTTGGTGCGGTTCGGCCAGAGGCGCTCGGCTTCGGCGGCGAATGCCTGGCGGGCTTGCGCCCACGTCACGCCGGGCTTCAGCCGCGCGATGGTTTCCCAGCCATGATTGCCGCGGCTGAAGGCGGCCGGCTTCCAAAGAACGGCCTTGCCCGGATAGTCGAACCCCGGCGGCGCAACGCCAATGATGGTCAGCGGGTTTCCATCTACCCGGATGGTCGAACCCAGAACTTTCCGGTCGCCGCCGAAAAGCTCCTGCCACAGCCCGTAACCGATCACCGCGACGGCATTACGCCCGGGCGACCCCCACCCGTTCACGTCCACATCATCTCCGGGGGCGAATCCGCGTCCCAGGACCGGCTGCGTGCCTAGCACCGAGAAGAAATTTGAGGACGCCTGGACGACGTGCGCCCGGCGCCATTCACCGGCTCCGCCCAGATTGGCATCGGGCTGTTCGAAGACCGCGGCGTCGGCAAGATACGCGCTCTGCTGGCGCCAATCGTGAAATTGCTTGGCGCTGTCCTGGGGCTCAAAAAACCAGCGCAGGTACGCCAGGCGTCCGGGATCCTGGAATGGCAGCGAGCGCAGTAATAGCGCATTGACGACGCTGAAGACGCCGGTGTTCGCCCCAATGCCGATGGCGAGCGCGAGAATCGCGAAGCCGGTGTGCCAGGGACGGCGCGCCCAAAGGCGGAGCGTGTGCCGGGCATCCTGCGCCACTTCGCGAGAAAACTGTAAGGGGACGGAAATCGCCAGGTCTGCAATGAGGCGAATCCAAAGGATGCCTAAGGCGGCGGCCCCCGTCGATTCGTTGAGTTCGTCGCGAAATTCGCGCTCCAACGGCTCCGCATAGTTTTCACGAAACCCGGCCGGATAGAGCTTAAGCAGCCGCCGGTACAGCTTCAATGAAAAGGGTTCGTCAGGCATGCTTGGGCACTCCAAACGTTGCCCTGGCCAACTGCACCAACTCGCGCATGCGAGCCGCTTCCGCTTGCGCCACCTTGCGGCCATGGGGCGTGATTCGGTAGTAACGACGGCGCTCGTCGTCCAGGTGCGGGTCGGGCCGGTCGTCGGACTCTTCGATCAAGCCCAACTCCAGCATCTTGTTGATGGACCCGTAGAGTACGCCGGGGCCAAGCTTCAGATTGCCGCCGGTGCGCAGCGAGATCTCGCGCTTCAGGGCGTAACCGTGGCGTTCGCCGTCGCCGAGGGATAGAAGGATGTGAAAGACGGCAGGTGACAGCGGCGGCAGATCTCCCGCGGCGGATCGATCCTTGACAGACATACTAGTACAAAACAGTATATAGTATTACTCCGGCCGACTAGTCACCGCCCGGAACAGATCGTCGGTCGCATTCAGCACCACCCAGCGCAGCCGCTGCGGCAAATCCGGATGCGCCGCCAGAAACTGCCTCACCGTAGCCGCCGCCTCGGGCGATCGCTGGCCGCTCATAGTATTATTCCGGCCGACTAGTCGCCGCCCGGAACAGATCGTCGGCCGCATTCAGCACTACCCAGCGCAGCCGCTGCGGCAACTCCGGATGCGCCGCCAGAAACTGCCTCACCGTAGCCGCCGCCGCGGGCGATCGCTGGCCGCCCAGCGTAGCATCCATCCATCGCTTGGGGAAGAAGATGTCGCCGGTCTTCTGAATCTCCTGCAATAAGTCGAGCGCCGGCCCCACGAACCGCCTGGACTGCGCTTCCCGCAGCGGATGATTCAAGTAGCGCAGCGATTCCAACACCCACGGCTCATGGCTGCGGTTTTTCACGTCGCGAAAACGCGCGAACGCCTGCTCGCGCACCGCCGGGTCGGCGGACAGCGCCGGCATCACGAATTCGAAGCGGGCCTTGCGGTCGGGGTTCTGCGTGCGGTCGCGCTGCGCGGCCAGAATCTGCTGCCATCCCGGCGCTTCCCGCAGCGCCAGATTCAGCGCCATGTCGATTTCGTCCGTCTCGGCGAACGTGAGACCTTCGATCTTCTCCTCGCGGCTCCACACCCGGCCCAGCCACGCCAGACCGTCGGCCGTCAACGCCACATCGCGGAAGGCGTTGAACCATGCCGATTTCTGGCTCGAGGTGCGAGCGCGTGCCAGACCGCCGCGCAACAAAGCCTCCAATTCCGGCGCCCGCGCCGTGCGCTGACCGGCTGGTATTTTGTGCCAGAATGCCCGCGCCATATAAGAAAGGATACGCTGCGTGTTCTGCTCGTCGGTCTCGCGCGGCAGGGCGCGCGCGGCCACGTCCAACAGTTCCGCCGGCTTCACCCGTGCCTCCAGCAGGTTCTCCCACACGTCCACCCAGGCGCTGCCGCGGGTCAGCGGATCGGGGATTTCCTCCAAATGATCGATCAGGTAGCGCAGCGTCGCGGCGTCCAGTTTGAAGAGTCCGTACCCGAGGCCGCCGCCGTTCGGAATGACGTACAGAGGCCGCGGCATGCCCTTTGCCTTTTCCACCTCCGTGACAGCGCCGCTCATGGCGACGTTGTACTGCTCGACGACGCCGGGGAACCCAACGGTGACCTGCAGCCGCTGCGGCCACGCCAGGTTGCGGCCCAGGGAATCGTGCTGGCTCAGCGTCAGGCTCGCGATCTTGCCATCGGCGCCGATGCGGACTGCGGTGGTGGTCTCCGGCCGCCCTCGTAGTTCCACCCACGCGCGGCTCCACTTTGCCACGTGCCCCGGATTGCGGGCCTCAAGGATACTCACCAGGTCGAGCCACGTCGCATTGGCGAACCGGTACTGCTTCAGGTATTCGCGCATGCCTTCGCGGAACCCGCGCTCGCCCGCGATCATCTCCAGTTGCCGCATCACGATCGGCGCTTTGTCGTAGATGATCGGACCATAGAGCGATCCGGCTTCGTCCAGATTCGCCAGTTCCTGGCGGATCGGGTTGGACCCGGCGGTCCGGTCCACTTCATACGCGGCGGGGTAATGAGAGAGAAGAAAGCGCAGCTCGTGGTTGATTTCCGGGAAGCTCGGGTTCACGATCTTCGCCGCCATGAAGTTGGCCATCACTTCCTTCATCCAGACATCGTTGAACCACCGCATGGTCACCAGGTCGCCGAACCACATGTGGGCGGTCTCGTGCGCGATCACGCTGGCGCGTCCCAGCAACTGGCCCTGTGTCGCGGAGAGGTCGAGCATCATGCTGGAGGCGTTGTAGAGGATGGCGCCCGCGTGCTCCATGCCGCCAAACTGGAACGAGGGGATCAACACGAAATCGAACTTGCCCCACTGGTACGGGATGGCCGTGTACTCTTCGAGCCACGCCAGGGCGCGCGCGTGCAAGTCGAAAATGGCGTCGCGGTTGCGAGCCACCTTGGCGGCGTCGGTTTCGCGGTGGAACATACGGAAGGTGCGGCCGTTGCGCTCGGCCGTCTCCACCTGGAACTTGCCTGCGGCGAATGCGAACAGGTAGGTCGCCAGAGGCTGGGTTTCGGCGAACCGCACAACCGCGCGGCCGTTCGCCGTTTCGCGCCCGGTCTCGGCGCCGTTGGCCGTCACCTGCCACGGAGCGGGAATATCCAGCGTGAGCGAATAGCGCGCCTTCAGGCTGGGCTGGTCGAAGCAGGGAAACGCGTAATGCGCGCGCGCCGGGACGAACAGCGTGTATAGGAACTCGTCGTTGCGGTTGAGCGATTCGTCTCCGGCCAGGAATTCAATCCGGAGCGCGTTCTCGCCGGCCCTGGTAGCAGTGGCGGGAAAGATGATGTGTCCATCTACGAAATCGAATGCTATCGACTTTTCCCCTGCCTTGACCGATACGATGCGCTCCCGCTTCTGTTCGAAGTCGAGCACCACTTGCCGCGGGGCGCGCAACTCGAAGCGCACGGTTTCTGTTCCATGCAGCGCCTCGGCTTTGGACTCGGGTATGCGGAACGAGAGTTCGTAGCGCAGCGCTCGGATGTTGGCCGCGCGTTCCGTTGCCAGCGTCTCCGGGATGCCGCGCCCGGGCGACACCATCGCGGCCTCGGACAAAGGGGCCAGCAACAAGATCAGGAGAGCGGCGTTCGTCATCGGGTCACTCCGCAGGGGCAGTATCGCGATCCTCAAAATCAGGCTAGCGTAGTTTTGAACCGTCACGCGGCGCTCGTAGGTCTGGCTGGGCCTTTTCGCAACCCGTCGTAGGACTAAAGCTGTGCTTGTGAGGGAGCCGCACGCAGAATCCGCCGCAACGAGTGCAGTCTTTGCTTCGCCAGATCCTCAGATCCCGCCCGCGTCACCGTTTTCACATGAACGGTACCGCGCGTGCTCTGACATTCCCAAGCCATGAGGATACATTCAACTACTGCAATTACGGGAGCCGTCTTGACGACCCTCCTCTTCGCCTTCCCCGCCATCGCGCGCGACCACAACGCCCTGAACGGCGCCTGGACGCTGGTGCCCGCCAGGAGCGATTTTGCCGGACAGTCCGTGGTGCAAACCGGCAGCGTGACGATCGCCGATCGGGAGGGCATCATCATCGTCTCGCGCAGTTTCGTGTATGAAGGCGCCACCGAGACCTTCTTCTACAGCGACGTCACCGATAGCGAACACAACGCCACCATTCGCACCGGCAAGGACCTCAAGAGCAAGACTAAATGGGATCACGACGTCCTGAAGGTGACGACCACGCAATCCGGCGCGATCACTCTCGAAAGCTACTCCCTTGCCGCGGATGGCACCATGCTGGTCAACGTCGTAAGGCCGGATCGCAAGCCCATTACCCTCGTCTTCCAGCACAAATAGAGCAACTGCGCGGAGGCGAAGCTCGATTCATCGGGCAATTGTGACCATATGCGGTCATGTGACGCGTGCGCGTCGATCCTGAAGCCGGGATTTCGCTCTCGTGCCGGATCAACCTGTTGGCACCACTCGTGCACGGGCATCTGGGCGGCAAGACTACATTCGAAAAGGGAGTACTACATGGCAAATGGACCGGTGACGGCGGTCATCGCTGGAGCAGATGGCGGCGGTGTGATAGGCGGCGTGCCCGCGCAACACCACGATCCTGCCATTTTCGAGGATGCCGCAGCCACGGTGGATGTCATCACCGAGGTCCGCCGCGAAGAGGCTCTGCTTAAGACGGGCGCGCTGCAGAACGCGATTTTCAACAGCGCCAACTTCTCGAGTATCGCCACCGGCGAGAAAGGTGTCATTCAAATATTCAATGTCGGAGCTGAGCGCATGCTGGGCTACGCGGCTGCCGACGTGGTGAACAAGATCACCCCAGCCGATATCTCCGATCCGCAGGAGGTGATCGCCCGCGCCGCGGCATTGAGCACCGAGCTCGCCACCACGATCACGCCGGGCTTCCAGGCCCTGGTCTTCAAGGCTTCGCGCGGCATCGAGGACATCTACGAACTGACTTACATCCGCAAGGACGGCAGCCGCTTTCCGGCTATCGTGTCGGTCACGGCGCTGCGCGACGACCAGGAAGGCATCATCGGCTACCTGTTGATCGGCACCGGCAATTCCGCGCGCAAGCAGGTCGAAGCCGAGCAGATGAAGCTCGACCAGCGCCTGCGCGACCAGCAGTTCTACACGCGCTCTCTGATCGAATCCAACATTGACGCGCTAATGACCACCGATCCGGCCGGCATCATCACCGACGTCAACAAGCAGATGGAGGCGCTCACCGGCTGCACGCGCGACGAGCTGATCGGCGCTCCGTTCAAGAACTACTTCACCGATCCGGAGCGGGCCGAGGCGGGTATCAAGCTCATGCTGCGCGAGAAGAAGCTCACCAACTACGAGCTCACCGCTTGCGCCCGGGACGGCCGGACAACCGTAGTATCCTACAACGCGACCACGTTCTACGACCGAGACAGGAAGCTGCAAGGCGTATTCGCCGCCGCGCGCGACGTCACCGAGCGCAAACGTCTCGACCAGGAGCTGCAGGAGCAGAACGTCGAGTTGAAGAGAGCCAGGGCCGCGGCCGAAAAAGCCAATCTCGCGAAATCGGATTTCCTTTCCAGCATGAGCCATGAGCTTCGCTCGCCGCTCAATGCCATCCTCGGATTCGCCCAGCTCATCAATTCCGATTCCCCGCCGCCGACGCCTTCCCAGACGGCAAGCATCGATCAGATTCTCCACGCGGGATGGTATCTGCTGGAGTTGATCAACGAAATCCTCGATCTCGCGCAGATCGAGTCCGGAAGGCTGGCGCTGTCGCTCGAACCGGCGTCGCTGGCCGAGGTGATGTTCGAATGCCAGGCCATGATCGAGCCGCAAGGGCAAAAGCGCGGCATCAAAATGACCTTTCCGCAGTTCGACCTCCCTTGCTTTGTGGATGCCGATCGGACGCGGTTGAAGCAGGTCCTCATCAACCTTCTCTCCAACGCGATCAAGTACAACCAGCCGAACGGAACGGTGGTTGTGGACGCGAACTGCGCCCCGGGCAACCCGGCACGCATTCATGTCAGCGTCAAGGACACCGGCGCGGGATTGCCTCCGGACATGCTGATGCAGCTTTTTCAACCGTTCAACCGTCTCGGACAAGAGAGGAGCACGGAGGAGGGCACGGGCATCGGCCTGGTGATGAGCAAGCGGCTGGTCGAACTGATGGGAGGCGAGATCGGCGTGGAGAGCACTGTCGGGTCGGGTAGCGTGTTCTGGTTCGAACTGAACTCGGCTGCCGCACCACAACTTGCCGTAGATCGAGCCGAGGCCGCGGCAAATCCACAAGCGCAGGTCCCGGGCGGCGCGCCGCTGCGTACGCTGCTCTATGTAGAGGATAACCCGGCTAACCTGAAGTTGATCGAGCAACTGATCGCGCGCCGTCCGGATATGCGCCTGCTGAGTGCGAGCGACGGAAATCTGGGCATCGAGCTGGCGCGCACCAAACAGCCGGAGGTGATCCTGATGGATATCAATCTGCCGGGCATCGGTGGTATCGAAGCCTTGAGAATCCTTCGCGCCGGCCCGGCAACGGCGCACATTCCCGTCGTCGCCCTAAGTGCCAATGCAATGCCGCGCGACATCGAGAAGGGCCTGCAGGCAGGATTCTTCCGGTATCTCACCAAACCGATCAAGGTCAATGAGTTCATGCAAACGCTGGACGTAGCGCTGGAATTCGCTCGACAGGAGGCCGGCCGCGCCAGATGAATCGGGGCGAAGACCATGGTCAGCTCAGCCGGCATTCTGAACGCCAGAATCCTGGTAGTTGACGATAAGGATGCCAATGTCCGTCTGCTGGAGGGCATGCTTCGCATCGCGGGCTATACTTCCATCGAGTCGACGACCGATCCGGGCGAGGTCTGCGGGCTTCACCGCAAGAAGCGCTACAGCCTGATCCTGCTCGATCTCCAGATGCCCGTAATGGACGGATTCCAGGTGATGGAAGGCCTGAAGGAAATCGAGGAGGACGGCTATCTTCCGGTTCTCGCGATCACCGCGCAGCCGGATCTCAAGCTGCGGGCGCTCGAAGCCGGCGCCAAGGATTTTGTCAGCAAACCGTTCGACCTGGCCGAGCTGCGCGCGCGCGTTCACAACATTCTGGAAGTGCGCCTGCTGCACCTGGAAACGAAGAACTACAGCGAGGTTCTGGAGGGGACGGTCCGGGAACTCGAGACGAGCCGCGAGGTGATTCGTCTTAAGAGCCTGGAGGAGCGAACGAGGAACGAGCAGGAATTGGCATTGGCGCAGGAAACTCAGGAAAGCCTGCTGCCCCGGTGCCTGCCCCAGTTCGAGAACTTTCGCATCCATGCTTATAACAGTCCCACGCGCTATGTCGGAGGCGATTTCTACGATTTCCTGCAACTTAGTTCAGGGGAATGGGTGGGGGTTCTGGCGGATGTTTCCGGGAAGGGGATGCCGGCAGCCCTGTTGAGTTCGATGGTGCTGGGCGCTCTCAGCATGGAATTTCGCTCCAGCACTCAGCCGCACGAGGTCTTGAACCGGGTGAACCAGCTCCTTTGTGAAAAATCTCTTCCGTTCCAGTTCGTTACGCTCTTTCTCTTTGTCCTGAGCCCGCATGGCAGGGGACAATTCATCAGCGCGGGACATAATCCGGCCTATTTATTCCGCTCTGCCACGGGAAAGATCGAGGAGTTGGTCTCTGACGCCCACTTCCTGGGGATGTTCGAATTCGCGTCTTATCCATCCTGCCCGTTTCGTCTCGAGAAAGGGGACATTCTGGTGGTGTATTCCGACGGCCTTACGGACGCGCAAAACCAGCGGGAAGAAATGTTCGGAGAGGAAAGACTGCTGGAAATCATTCGGCAGGAGGCCCCGGCGGGAAGTCACGCGCTCGAGCAGCGGTTCTTGAAAGCCATCGAGGAATTCACTCAGGGCGCGCTGCAAACCGATGACATCACCTTCGTGGTGGTTGAAAAATGTCAGTGAGGAGAAGGGGCGATGGCTGGTAGCCCCTCGCCAACGTGCCGCCATTGTGCGCCGCCGGTTCGGGCAAGCACGATCGGAAGCTAAGAACGTGTGTCGTATTCCTCGATCCGGGTTGCGGAGACTCCGGGCTTTACGGAGATCCGTGCAGGCCTTCCGCCCAATCGCCTCTTCGTCCGCCGATCGTTCTGTGCGTTTCTCTCCGCGGCTCGGCGGTGAATATGTCCTTTCGGTCTGAGCAGGCGCCTCGCTAGCTCCAGTCGCACGGCGCGGAATCTGCCACGGTAAGGTTCCTGGCAAATCTGCCGATAAGGATACATAGAAGGTTGAAGGAGTATTGGCGCTGCTCCTGCAGCACAGCACCCCGCGGCCGGCCCGAGAACAATGGAATGCGTCCACGAATCGAACGCCAAATCCTTGCGCTGTTCCTGAGTCTCATGGCCGTGCAGGCGGCTGATATCCAGGGCCTCATAGTCATTAAACATAAGCTCACCCGAAGGTCCGTCACGGCGCCCGCAGGATCATATCAACGTGGACGAGCCGTCGAGCTTGACTCGGCCGGAGTCGATGATCCTCTATCCTACGAACGCGCCCATGTGGCGATCTACTTGGACGGTGAACTCTCTTCAGCGCCGTCCGCCGCGACAATCGAGCAGCGGAATCGGGCGTTCTTCCCCGACATGGTCTTGATTCCGGCTGGTTCTACGGTTTCATTCCCCAATCTGGACGTGATTTTCCACAATGTCTTTTCGCTATCCGCACCCAAGACGTTCGACTTGGGCAACTATTCAAGAGGTCAAACGCGAACTGTCATTTTCCCCAAACCCGGTATCGTATTTGTGAACTGCCGTCTGCACCCCAACATGTCGGCGGTGATCGTCGTAAGTCCCAACTCAGTGGCAACCATGGCCGGGCGGGAT
This sequence comes from Bryobacteraceae bacterium, assembly GCA_041484525.1. GTDB lineage: Bacteria > Acidobacteriota > Terriglobia > Bryobacterales > Bryobacteraceae > JBGPHT01. The sequence continues at coordinate 24,072 of JBGPHT010000001.1, forward strand.
GGCCGGTTCGTGTTGCCGGGCGTGCCGCCTGGGAGGCATATGGTAGTAGCCTGGCACAAAGCGGCCGGGTTCTTTCGCCAGAGCGTGCAAGTAGGACCGGGCGGGGCTGCCAACGTACAGTTCTTCATACCGATCGAAGAGGGCGGCCGTCCGCAGTCCGTCGCGCAAAGGTAAACATGCGCTTCGGCACACGCATATTGCTTGGCTCCTTTGTCTCGGCAACGCTCCTGTTGATCGGAAGCTTCTTCGCCGTTCAGAGCCTGGTGGTGGCCACGGTCCGGAACGGCCTCCGCTCAACCCTTCGGGAGACTCAACTCGCAGTCGCCCGCATGGGATCGAAGAGTGAGGACAAGAGCCGTCGTGTGCTGCGAGTCATTGGCGAAAGCGCCGCTCTAAAAGCCGGGCTGCAACTGATGCGCGCCGAAGCGGACCGCAGCGAGGCGCGGCTTACGCTCGAAGATCAACTCCACGAGATCTGCAACATATTGACCTGTGATTTTCTTCTCATGTCCAGTCCGGGAGGCGCACCGCTGGCGGGCGTTCTTCGGGAAGAGAACCGTGTGATTCCAATGGACCTGGGCATCGGGCAGCCGCCATTGCGGGGATTCTATTCGCTGGGGCCCAGCACCTACCAGGTGACGTCCGTTCCCGTCGACCAGGGCGGCGAAAATATCGGCATCCTGGCGATTGGCGAGCACATCGATTTCTCCGGCTTCGGCGCGCCGGTTGTCCTTTCGCACAACGGCAAGGTTGTGGCGTCTTACCTGGTTGGCATTGAAGGCTGGGAAATCGACGCGGCCCTCAAACCTTGCGGCCAGCAGCCCGAGTGCATGGTACTGCTGCATCGCGAGAGCTATCTCGCGATGCGCATGAATGGGCAGTACGTGGGCGACGGTTATTCGCTTCACAGCTTCCAGAATATTAGCGCTGCGCTGGCCCCAGTGAAGGCCAGTCTCCAACGTGTCTTTCTGCTGACGTCGCTGGCCGGCTTGCTGGCGGCGTTGATCCTCAGCGTGTTCTTGTCGCGCTCCATGGTCAAACCCCTGGCAAGACTCATGGTTCACCTCCGGAAATGCGTAACCACCGGCATGCTGACCGAACTTGACGGCCAACCCTCGCCGATTCAGGAGATCCGGGAACTGACTGGGAGTTTGAATCGCGCCGCAGTGTCGGTTCGTGAGGGCCGGGAAAAACTCGGTCTGGCCTATCTGGAGTTCGTCGAATCGATGGCCAACGCCCTGGATGCGCGCGACCCTTACACCGCCGGACACAGCCGCAGAGTGAGCGGGCATGCGTGCGCCATCGGCCAAGCCATGAACTTCCCTGCCAAGGATCTGGATGAAATCCGCATCGGCGCTCTATTACACGACATCGGGAAAATCGGAATCGCGGACAGCGTGTTGCAGAAGCCGGGAAAGCTGACGCGCGCGGAATTCGCTCTCATACAGGAGCACCCCGGGATCGGGCGGCAGATTCTAGCAGGCGTCAATGGGTTTCAGCCCTATCTGCAAACCGTCGAGTTGCACCATGAGAACTGGGACGGGACCGGTTATCCGAAGGGATTACGCGGCACGGAGACCCCACTGCCGGCTCGTATTGTCCATGTGGTCGATGCTTATGACGCAATGACTTCGGACCGCCCCTACCGCCGTGGCATGAGCCCGGAGTCCGCGGTCCGGCAGATAGTGGACAACGCAGGAACCCAGTTCGACCCGGCGGTCGTCGAGTTGTTTGCAGACTTACCGGGAATTCGCCTGGCGTGTCAGCGGGGCGCCCTTGTCCAGAGCCATTCTTCGTCCTCGATGGCAGCCCTTGCGGAAGCGGTATCAGGCAGCACCGAATCGAACGTGACGCACTCCGTTGAAGGAAAAAATAGATGAGGTTTACCGCGCTGCTGTTCGCCCTTGCGCAATCCGCTCTATGGGGCCAAGAGGCCGACTCTGGTTTTGAACTGAGGACTACCTTGACGGAAGCCGGGGCCTACTCGCACCAACTTTCGGAGGCGCCGAGGTCCGGCGGGCCGCTCGCCGGCGGATTTCGCGCCCTGCTCTATCCCACGTTGAAAATAACCAGCCACTGGGCGGTTGAGGGCACGCTCCAAATCCACTCACGCCCCTACTTCTTCGAGGAATTCTCCACGCCGGGGTACGGCGTTCGTGCCGGCATCCTGCACCTCCACTTGACGTATGCACGAATCTGGAACAACTATTCAGTGGCCGTCCGCGCCGGTCAGCTATCCTCGACATTTGGGTCCTTTCTGCTGCGTTACGACGACGCGGACAATCCTCTCATCGATTTGCCCCCTTCCTACGGATACTATACCGAGGGCGTGTCGACCTACGGGCTGACTGGAGCACAGGTGGACGTCAGTCTCGGAAGAGTCGATTTACGGGCCCAATTCGTGAACTCCTCTCCGGCGAATCGCCGAAACATCTTCGATCGTGACCAGTACGGCAACTGGACCGGGGGAGCGGGATACACTATCCGGCAAGGGCTTCACGTGGGAGTGTCGGCCTATCGGGGGCCGTATCTGGACCGTCAAAATGAAGACTATCTTCCAGGCGAAGCGAAACCCCGGGACCTGCCCGGTTCGGCTTACGGTCTTGACGCCGCGTGGGGCAGGGGTCCTTGGAGTGTGACTGGCGAATGGCAGCGGTTCATCCTGACGCATCGCGCAATTCCCACGTTTACCCATACGGTCGGATACGTAGACGCACGCCGTGTGCTAAACCCACGAATGTACGCCGCCACCCGCTTTACCTACACAAGGGCCAGTGCCGATCCGGGACGCGAGATTTATGAGGTCGCGATGGGATTTCGGCCCAACACGCATCAACTGGTGAAAGTGGGTTACCAGATTCGGCAGGGGCCAGGGCTTCGAGGCACGCTGGCTAATACCTTTGCGGTGCAACTGGTCACCAGTCTCCGCCCCATCAGTATGGCGTGGAACTGAAGGGTAAGGCCCGCGTCCGCGTTGACCTCGACGCACCTCTTGCTACGAAACCAACATCGTGGTTCAGTAGATAGATAGATAGATAGGATGCTCCGATACGCCTTACTGATAACGCTGTTGTCCGGCGCACATGCCGCGGTCCCGCCGCTGATGCCGATGCCCGCCAAAGTCGAGCCCGGCACGGGCAGGCTCGCCATCGACGGCGGTTTTAGCGCTGCCGTGTCGGGCGTCATCGACCAGCGTCTCGACTCCGCCGTGCGCCGGGTGACGGCCCGCATCTCCCGCCAGACCGGTGTCCCCATGATGCCGGGCACGACCCCCACGCTGCGCGTCGAGTGCTCCGCGCGAGGCGCCCAGAATCCCACGCTGGGAGAAGACGAGTCTTACCAGTTGGACGTATCGAGCGACGGAGCGCGCATCCAGGCGCCTACCGTCGCAGGTGCGCTGCACGGGCTCGAAACGTTTTCGCAGCTTATTGTTCCGGGTGCCGAGGGCTTCGAGGCGCCGGCCGTCCACATCGAAGACCGGCCGCGGTTTCAGTGGCGCGGCCTGATGCTCGACGTGGGGCGCCATTGGCTCCCTATCGAGATCGTGGAGCGTAATCTGGACGCCATGGCCGCGGTGAAGCTCAACGTCTTTCACTGGCACCTGTCGGAAGACCAGGGCTTCCGCGTCGAGAGCAAGCTCTACCCCAAACTGCACCAGATGGGTTCGGACGGGCTCTACTTCACCCAGGACGAGGTGCGGCGCGTGGTCGCCTATGCGCGCGACCGCGGCATCCGCGTGGTGCCCGAGTTCGATATTCCGGGGCACACTACGAGCTGGCTGGCCGGCTATCCGGAGTTGGGCAGCGCGCCCGGTCCGTTCCAAATCGGGCGCACTTGGGGCGTTTATGAGAACGCGTTGGACCCCACCCGCGAGGAGACCTATCAGTTTCTCGATCGCTTCCTCGGCGAGATGGCGCCGCTGTTTCCGGATCCGTTCTTCCACATCGGCGGCGATGAAGTCGTGGGCAAGCAGTGGAATGCCAATACCAAGATTCAGGCATTCGCCAAGCAGCACAACTTGAAGGATGCGCACGCGCTGCAGACTTACTTCAACCAACGCGTGCAAACCATTCTCAAGAAGCATGGCAAGATCATGATCGGGTGGGACGAGATTCTGCAGCCGGATCTGCCGCAGGGAACGGTGGTGCAGTCGTGGCGCGGCGGCGAGTCGCTCGCCAAGGCCGTTGCGCAGGGCTATCGCGGCATTCTCTCGTCCGGTTATTATCTGGACCACCTCCAGCCCGCGGCCGCGCACTACGCCGTGGACCCGCTGGGGGGCGCGGCGGCGAATCTCGATTCCGAGCAGGCGGCGCGCATCCTGGGCGCCGAAGCCTGCATGTGGGGCGAGTACGTGGATTGGGAGACCGTGGATTCACGCATCTGGCCGCGCGCCGTCGCGTTTGCGGAGCGGCTCTGGTCGCCCCGTGAGGTGAATGACGTCGAGTCGATGTACACCCGCATGGCCGCCGTCAGCCGGTGGATCGAGTGGACCGGCGTGCGGCATCGCGCGAATTACGCGCCGATGATCGATCGTCTCGCCGGTGGGAATCCGGCCGAACCGGTGCGCGTGTTGGCCGACGCTGTGGAAGGTCTCGGGCTGAGCGGCCGTAAGCGTCCAGGCTTCAAGTACACCAGTCAGACTCCGCTCAACCGCATGGCCGATGCCGCGCGGCCGGAAAGCGAAGTGGTGCACGCTATGCAACTCGCCGCCGCGCGCCGCAGCCCGGAGGACGCCGCCCGGCTCACCGAACAGTTCAATCGCTGGGCAGCCAACGATGCCAGGTTTCAGGCGATGGCCGAGGGCAACGTTCTACTGGTGGAATTGAAGCCGCTCTCGAAAGATCTGGCGGCGCTCGGCCAGACCGGACTGAAAGCCCTCGAGTACCTTTCGACCGGGCAGCGGCCGCCGGCCGAGTGGCTGGCTGCGGAGCAGAAAGAGATCGCGCGCATGCAGCGGCCGGCTGTGGAAGTGAACCTGGCCGCGACGCGACCCGTGAAACTGCTGCTGGATGAACTGGCAAAACCGGGCCGATGATGCGGCAAGACCTTCGCTTCGCCATTCGGATGATGCGTAAAAGCCCCGGCTTCACCGCCGTGGCCCTTCTCACGCTCGGCCTCGGCATCGGCGCCAATACCGCCATTTTCAGCGTGGTCCATGCGCTCCTGCTCCAACCCCTTCCGCTGCACGATCCCGGGCGCCTGCTGTCGATATCCGCGTCGAACCCGAAGCGCGGTGTCGCCGGGGGCGCTTTTTCGGTTGCCTGCTACGAGACGCTGCGCGACCGCAATCGCTCTTATGAAGGCATCGCCGCTTTCGTCGGCGAGTCGGTGACCATGACCGGCGGCGCCGGCCCCGAGCAACTCTCCGCGGCGCGCGTCTCCCCCAACTTCTTCGACGTGCTGGGCGCCGCGCCCGCGCCCGGCCGCGCGTTCCAACCGGCCGAAGGCGAGTCCGGCGGCCGGCCCGTCGTCGTCCTCAGCCACCATCTTTGGGAGAGGCGCTTCGCGTCCAGCCCCGCCGCGCTGGGCCAGCCTCTCACATTGAACTTGGAGGTCTACACGATTGTCGGAGTCATGCCGCCAAACTTCCCGCTCCCGAATCCGAATGTCGATCTCTGGATCACGCGCGTCATGAACTACGGCGTCTTCCAGCCGGAGCAGATTCGGATGGGCACCGGCTTCCTGACTGCGATTGCGCGCCTGCGCACCGGCATTTCGATCGCGCAGGCCGATGCCGACCGCCGTGCTGGCGCGCCAATACCGGCAGGAGCATCCGGCGGCCGCGCCCGATGCCGATCCCGACAGCCATCTCAACCTCACAGTGCTTCAGGACAGCATCGTCAGCGGCATCCGGCAGAGCCTGCTGATTCTGATGGCGGCAGTCGGATTGGTGCTGTCGATCGCGTGCGCCAACGTGGCCAGCCTGTCCATGGCGCGCGCCACAGGCCGGGCCAAAGAGATTGCGATGCGCGCCGCGTTGGGCGCCAGCCGGGGCATGTTAGTCAGACAACTGCTCGGTGAGAGTGTGCTGCTGGCTGCCGCGGGCGCGGCTTTGGGCGCGGTGCTCGCAAACCGGGTCGTTGCCTGGCTGGTACGGTCGGGCGGAGCCGCACTGCCCGGGTTCCAGCCGGTCCGCGTCGATCTCGCGGTGCTCGGCTTCACTGCGGTGGTCGGCGTCGCCACCGGTATCGCGTTCGGACTTCTGCCCGCGCTGCCGGCATCGCGACCCGACCTGAATTCCGTTTTGCGCGATAGCGGCTGGGGAACCACCGGTGGCGCCCGCTGCCATCGCGCGCGCGGCGTGCTCGTCGCCGCGCAGGTGGCTCTTTCGATCGTGCTGCTCATCGGCGCGGGCCTGCTCATCGAAAGCTTCCGGCGGGTGGCTAGCATCAACCCGGGATTCGACCCGCAGCACGGTGTCACCATGCGGGTGAACTTGCCGCCGGCGAAGTATCCCGATGGCGCACGCCGCGTTCAGTTCTACCGGGAGGCGATCGAGCGAATCTCCGCCATCCCCGGAGTACGTTCGGCCACCGCTTCCATGGCCCTGCCCCTGATGGCAAATCTGTATTCGCCGGTGCTGGCGGATGGACAGCCTTTCGTGCAGATCGCGCGGCGCCCCCTGGTGCAGTGGAACGCCGTCACGCCCGGTTACTTCCAGTCGCTCGGAATCCCGATCGACCGCGGCCGCGATTTTTCCTGGTCCGACGACGAGCGCGCGCCGCGCGCGATCGTGGTGAGCCAGTCCATCGCCCGCCGCTTCTGGCCGAATGAGGAGGCGCTCGGCAAGCACCTCACGTTCACGCGCTTTCAGGCGCCGTATGAAATCGTCGGCATCGTGGGGGACGTGAAGAATACCGGCCTCGAAAGCGACCCCGGCATGGTGATGTACAGTTCCTACCCGCAATGGACGTTTCCGGGAATGTCGATCACGCTGCGCACGGCCGGTGATCCGCACCCGTTCGAAAGGGCCGCGCAAGCACAGATTCTGGCGGTGGATCGGGATCAACCGATTGCCGGTGTTCGGACGTTGGACGAAGTAGTTGACGGCGTTCTCTCGCAGCGCCGCCAGACTATGTACCTGATCGCCGCCTTCGCCGCGCTGGCGCTGCTGCTCGCCCTGGTCGGACTGTACGGAGTGATGGCGTATTTCGTGGCGCAGCGTCGTATGGAGATCGGGATCAGGCGCGCCATCGGCGCGCAAGGCGTCGACATTCTGCGGCTCGTCCTCGGGCAAGCGATCCGCGTTTGCCTGGCGGGCATCGCGGCCGGAGTCATTGCGGCGCTGGCCCTCACCCGGCTGATCGCCAACATGCTCTACCACGTCAGCGCCACCGACCCCGTGACCTTCGCCGCCATCGCGATCGTGTTCCTGCTGGTGGCGCTGGCCGCCAGTTACATCCCGGCCTGGCGCGCTACTCGTGTGGATCCGCTCGAAGCGCTGCGCTACCGCTGAGGACGGACCAGCTTCGCTACCATAGATAGGTGTCTACCCACCACGCCGGCCCCGGCGGACCCGCCGCTCCGGATGTCCCGGAACCGTCGCTCGCGGAGCGCGCACGCACACTCGCCAAGATTGGCCGCATCGGCAGCCTGTCGACGCATTCGCGAAAGCTTCCCGGATTCCCGTTCGGCTCCGTGATGCCCTATGCGGCGGACGATCTTGGCCGTCCCGTATTTTTTATCAGCACCATGGCGATCCACACTCAGAACCTGCAACAGGACTCACACGCCAGCCTGCTGATCGCGCAGCCGGACACGTCCGGCGATCCACTGGGCGCCGCTCGCGTGACGCTTCTGGGCGCTGTCACGGAAGCGCTGGCGGAGGAAGTTCGAGATCTGTATCTGTCCCGCTACGAGAACGCGAAATACTGGCAGAGCTACAGCGACTTCGCGTATTACCGGATGCAGGTCTCGGGCGTTTATTTCATCGGCGGCTTTGGCGTCATGGGCTGGGTCCCGGCCGATGACTACGCCAACGCACCGCCCGATCCACTGGCCGAATCCGCGCCGGGGATCATCCAGCACATGAATGCCGATCACGCCGGCGCGCTCCTTCGGATCGCTCGCCGGTTTGCGGGCGAAGAGGCCGAGGAGGCATCAATGACCGCTGTCGACCGGCTTGGGTTCCATCTCCGGCTCAAGTCCGGCGACCGGGTTCACGGCCGCCGCGTAGCCTTTCTGCGGGAGGTCAGGAGCAAGGAAGAGGCGCGGGCGGTGTTGATCGAGATGGTGCGGCCGTAGCGTGCACATGGATCCGCGGAAACTCCAGCACTTCTGAGCCGGCGTCGACCAGAGCGGCGACCGCCTCCGCATCCGCATACAGGCGGGCGGTGTCGATCGACTCGCAGGCGGGCAGGTAGGGAGCGAGTTTGCGCAGCGCCTTGCCGAGTTGTCTCCGCGCACCCACCGGATTCCCGCGTTGGCAGTGATAGAATCCGACGGCCACGTGGATCACCGATTGCAGGAATAGCCGCCGCGGCCCGCGTTCCGGCGTCCAGGCTTCTTCCAGCACTTCATGGCACGCAAAGAATTCGCCGTTGTTGAAGAGCTCAATTCCGCGGCGCACCAGGGGGTCCATGCCTCCTATATAATCACGCGGAGGGGAGACCATGCGACAAGATCTCGACCTGCTTCAAGGCTCCTGGAGCGTGACCGCGCTGAATGTGGAAGGGCAGAAGATGTCCGCCGGTATGCTGGCGAATGCCCAGATTGCGATCGAGGGCAACCGCTTCACCAGCACCGGTATGGGCTCCGTTTACAAGGGCACGCTCGAGCTCGACACATCCAAGAGTCCGCAGCACCTTACCATGAAGTTTGATGCCGGCCCGGAGAAAGGCAACACTAATCGCGGCATCTACAAACTCGACGGCGATACGTTGAAGATCTGTCTCGCCACCCGTGGCATCGTGCGCCCGTCGCGCTTCGCTGCGCCCGCCGGCAGCGGCTTCGCGCTCGAAACGCTGACTCGCGGCAGCGCTCCCGCGGCTGCGAAGACCAAGGCAGGCGCATCGAAAAAGGCAGTGCCGGCAAAGTCCAGCAGCGCACCCGCAGCCGTCACCGAGTTCGAAGGCGAATGGCGCCTCGTCTCCGGCGTCATGGATGGACATGCGATGGAAGAGTCCCTCGTCAAATGGGTCAAGCGAGTGACCGAGGGCAACCAGACCACGGTGTACGCCGGTCCGCAGTTGATGTTGAAGGTCGAGTTCTCGAGCGATGCCTCGCAATCGCCGAAGGCCATCGACTACTTCGGCCTTGCCGGCTCGACCAAAGGCAAGGCCCAGGCCGGCATCTACGAATTCGCGGGAGACCTGCTGAAGTTCTGTGTCGCCCCGCCGGGCGCCGCGCGCCCTACGCAGTTTCAGTCGGCGCCAGGCGATGGCCGAACTCTGACGGTCTGGAAGCGCGCACCCACTGTGTCATGATTGATAACCGTGGCTGCCGAAACACCGCGGGCGACATCCGTTGCAGGCATTGAGGAAGCCAGCCTCCGCAAGGAACTGGGTCTCGGCGACCTCGTCCTGGCGCAGGTTTTGTGCGTCGTCGGCTCCACGTGGGTGGGTGTCGCGGCCAAGCTCGGTAAAGCGCACGTCGCTTTCTGGCTGGGCGCGATGCTGCTCTTCTACCTCCCGCTCGCGGCCGTCGTCATCTATCTCAACCGGCTGATGCCGCTCGAAGGCGGCCTCTACCAATGGGCGAAGGCGGGGTTCGGCGAAATGGCGGGCTTCCTCACCGCGTGGAATCTGTGGGTCTACGCCGTGATCGTCACCGGCTCCATCATCTTCGTGATCCCGACCGATCTCGCGTACATGCTCGGACCCTCCGCCGCGTGGGTTCCCGGCAGCAAGGCCGCGACGCTGGCGCTGAACGGCGCCGTCATGATCGCGATCGTCTGCGTCGCCATCCGCGGCCTCGATCTCGGAAAGTGGCTGCACAACGCGGGTAGCGTGATGATCCTGGCGGCGTACGCGATCCTGCTCGGGCTGCCACTGTGGGCGCTGGCGCGCGGTAGCATTTCGAGCTTCCAGCCGATCCCCTGGCAGTGGCCCAAGTTCGACATGTTCAGCCTCGCCATTTTCGGCCAGATGACGGTCGGCGCGCTGAGCGGTTTCGAATACGTCGCCATCCTGGCGGGCGAATGCCGCAGCGCCGCGCGCACCATCGGGCAATCGGTGGTGATTTCGTCGCCCATCATCGCGCTCATGTTCATCCTGGGGACCAGCTCGGTTCTGACCTTCGTAGGCTCGCGGCCCATCAACGTCATCGGCCCGATTCCGCAGACCATGACGTTGGCACTCGGCGATTCCGCACCTTGGGCCGCCGCGTTCGGAATCTTCCTGCTGATGGCGCGCGCCGTCGCCAGCGCCAGCTTGATCTTCACCGGCCTCACACGCCTTCCCATGACCGCCGGCTGGGACCACATCGTGCCGCGCTGGTTCACCGAGCTGCACCCGCGCCGGAAAACGCCGGTGAATTCCATCCTCTTTGTGGCGGCTGTGGTCATGCTGCTGACGCTCCTCAGTATGTTGGGCGTACACGAGCAGGAAGCCTCGCAAATGCTGCTGCTGGCGTCCGTCGTCCACTACGCGATCGCCTACATCGCGCTGTTCGCGCTACCCGTCGTGGGCCGTCGGGCGCTGCGCTCGATGCTGCCCGGATGGGTCCGAGTTGCCGCCGCTGCGGGCCTGGTATCGAGTCTCGTGGCACTGCTGATTTCCGTCTACCCGATCGTCGATGTGGTGAGCCGCGCCGCGTTCGCTGCTAAGATCTGTTCCGTGGTGGCGGTGAGTAACATCGTCGGCGTCGCGATCTATCGGGCGGGGAGGCGTTGATGCTGCGGCGCCACGCCATCGGCGTCCTGCTGGGCGCTGCTGCTGCTCGCGCGGATGCGGAGGGTACGGCGGTGCTCGTCGATGTGCGCACGAAGCGTCTGATTTCGGTTCGCGACCGGGCGCTCGCAGGCGGCATGCTCGCCCCGCCGGGATCCACGCTGAAGCCGTTTTCGTTGTCGGCTCTGTTGCAGGCAGGCAAGCTGCGCGCTGGCGAAGAGTTCAGGTGTCCGCAGAATCTGGAAATCGCCGGCCGGTCGTTTGCATGCTCCCACCCACCCGGAATGATGCAGGTGCGGACCGCACTGGCGTATTCCTGTAATTGCTTCGTGGCGCACTTTGCGGAGCGACTGGCGCCGGGTGAACTGGGTTCGGCGCTGGCACGCGCGGGTTTCCGCTCGCGTTCCGGCCTGCTGGGCGAAGGCGAAGTCGCCGGCGACATCCGCCCCGCCGACGCCCGCCTGCAGGCGATCGGCGAAGCCGGCGTGCTGGTTACGGCCGCCGAAATGGCGATGGCCTATCGAAGTCTGGCGCTGGACGCAGTCGAGCCGATCCGCGCCGGCCTCGAAGCCGCCGTGGAGGCCGGTACGGCGCAGCAGGCGCAGATTGCGCGCGTGAAGGTCGCCGGTAAGACCGGCAGCGTCCGGGCGGTCGACGGCAGCTTCCTGGCGTGGTTTGCCGGATTCGCGCCGAGCCGTGCGCCTGAGGTGGCGATTGCCGTGATGCTGCAAGGCCGCTCGGGCGGCGCCGACGCTGCGCCTATCGCAGGGCGAATACTGGCAGCGCATTTCCGGGGGCGCTCATGAAGGGCCGGATCATCCGCTCCGTTACGGTCACGGCCCTCTTTTTGCGTGGCGGCCTGGCGCAACCGGTGGCTACGCTGACCGTCCGCATCGCTCCCAACCTCAATACTTCGAACCTCACCATCCCTCTTGAAAAATACGTGGCCGCCGTCCTCGCCGGCGAGAGCAACACTTTTCGCTCCGATGAAGCACTCAAGGCTATGGCTGTCGCAGCCCGTACCTATGCCATCTATTTCCGCGGGCGCCACGCCGCGGAAGGTTACGATCTCTGCGGCACCACTCACTGCCAGCGCCTCGACCCCGCGGCCGTCACGCCGCGCATCCAGGCGCTGGTCGATGCCACCGCTGGCGAACTGCTCTGGTACGAAGGCAAGCCCATCTTCACTTCTTATTCCCAGGACTGCGGCGGTGTCACCGAAGACGCGGGCGCCGTCTGGTCGAGTACCGGTGTGCCTTACCTCCGCAGCCACCCCGATCCTTACTGCACGCGCAGTGGTCCCAGCCTGTGGCAGTGGGCCGGCGACCCGTTCGATATCGCCGCTGCCCTGCATCATTCCCAATTGCAGGCGCCGCACCAACTCGACCGGATCGCGATCGCGGAGCGCACACCCTCCGGCCGCGCTCGCGTGTTAGCGCTGTCGGGCGGCGGCGAATCGATCAAGGTCAGTGCCAGTTCGTTCCGCTTTGCGATGGGCCGCGAGCTGGGTTGGAATACCGTCCGCAGCGACCGATTCGACGTCACCGAGTCCAATGGCCGACTGCTGTTTCAAGGCGCCGGCGGCGGGCACGGCGTCGGCATGTGCCAGCGGGGCGCCGACCAGATGGGCGTCGAGAGCCATACCTACCGCGAGATTCTGGCGTTCTATTATCCCGGCACCGCGCTCGGGCTGACGGGGCGCGGCATCTCCTGGGCACGCCTGGGCGGAGAAGCCGCCGCGCTTTTCACCACGCACCCGGGCCAGGACGGGCAAGTGCTGGCGCTCGCCGAGCGGTTGATCGCAAGTCTCGCGCGGCGCACCGGCTTGCCTGCTCCCTCCGCCGTCGAACTTCGGCTCTATCCGGATATCGACACGTTCCGCAACGCCACCGGCCAGCCCGGCTGGGTGGTCGCGCAGACGGTGGGACGCCGGATTTCGCTGCAGCCCGCTGGCGCGCACGAGCCCACCCTGCGTCACGAACTGCTGCACGTGTTTTTCGAAGCGCAGGCGAATCCATCGCTGCCGGTGTGGTTCCGCGAAGGGTTGGTGGGCTACTTCGAGGGTGGACGGCAGCAGTGGATCGCTCCCGCGTCCTCGGCTGACGCGACGCGCGCCCGGCGCGATTTCGCCGATGCCGCGCGCAAGGTGGTCGGACTGGTAAGCCGCTACGGTGAGGTCACTGTTTTGGGCTGGCTCAAGATCGGTTTGCCGCGCGAGGTCAGTAGCTCCAGCACCAGCACTGCCGCGACGAACAGCAGGTAGGCGGCGCCGATCCGAACTACGAAACTGGCCATCTCCATCCCGAAGCCGCCCGCCTTGGGCACCCAGCCGAAAATGCGGAACGGCAGCCAGAAGGCGCAGAGAAGAAGCAGCGGCACTTCCAGCCAGTAGTGCCAGCCGCGGCGGCCGATCGCGCCGAAGCCCCGCCAGCCGCGGTTGGCGACGGCGGCAGCCACGGGCAGCAGCACCACCGGCAGGATCCACCACCGAATGATCCAGAACCCCGCGTTGAAGATGCGGGTGACCGTCGCCGGTTTGATCGGCTTTCGTAGCTTGAGGGTCAGCCAGGAGGCGAGCCGGAACGCCGGCTTTCCGGACGCGTCGGCCCACCAGGAAAGCAGGCCGTAAAGCGCGACCACCGCAACCGCGGCTATCAACAAGGGCAAGAGATTTCGCAGCGCCGTACGAAACGACGGGCTCAGTGGAGCAGGCACGGGAGCCTGCCCCACGAGATACACCAGCGTCGTGCCGTGCAGCCAGCACACGAGTGCGACAATCGCCAGCGCGTCGGCGAAGCTGAAGATCAAGCGCGGTACCGTCGGCTCTCCGATGCCCAGCCATAAATACGCCAACCAGAGCAGCAGCGCGTTGCTCACGAGGTGCAGACCCACGAGCTTCATTTCACCTCCAGTCGGAGGCTCTCGGTCGTTGACAGGAACCCGGGCTGGTACATCGGTTGTACTCGCGCCGGACTCACCTGGAACACGCCCGGGTTCACCACCTTCAACAGGTAGAAGTACTGATGCTGGCCCTGCGGGAACCAGGTCTGGAACATCGCCATGCGGTCGTCGTGCAATTCGCGGCGCGTGAAGTAATAACTCCACCATGGCGGCCGACTCTTCAACTGATACGAGCCGTCGCGCTCGATGAATTCCGTGCCGGCGGGAATCGGGTCTTCCACCATCAAATATTTCCATGCGGCGCCGGTTACTGTCAGGCGCACCGCCAGGATATCGCCCACCGCCACCGGGCCGTTCAGCGGCACTGTGTCGTACACGATGGTCTCGCCCTGCTTCATGGGCGCCAGCTTGAAATAATCGCGCAGGATGTTGAGCGACGCGCTGCCCGTCTGCTGCAGCTTCTCGTCGCGCGAGAAGTATTCGGCACGCGCCGAATAGTACAGCCGGCCCTCGCCCGCCATCGTCACGCGCACGTGGTTCGCGCCGGGCTGCAGCTTGGATTCGTCCAGCGTGATTTCGGGCGCCGAGATGCCGGTCGCTTGATCCAGCTTCTTCGTGAGCACCGCTTGGCCGTTCACATATACGGTAGCGGTCAGGTTCTCATTCAGCTCGTTCGAGGTCTTGAGGTAGTCGGTCAGGCCGTAGATCACCATTGCCGTCTGCTTGGTGGACGACCACCAGTAGCCCTCGTTGCGATGGTTCATCAGCCACAACGCGGCCTTCGGCAACAGCGGACTGCCGGCCCGCTGGTGCGATAGAAATTTCACCACGTAAGCCGTCGACTCGGGCGTCACCTCGTCGCTGAAATCCAGCATCGGATCGCGCGTGGCCGGCCACCACGCCTGCTGCTCGTCCTGCTGCGCGGCCTGCTCCACCAGTGCCGCGATCTCGGACGCGCGCGCGTCCTTCAACTGCTCGAGCCCGAGCCCGAGCAGCGCCAGCCCGTACGGCGAGAGCTTCGCGCGCTGATCGTAGACCTGGCCCGTCAGGCCGGCGTCGACGACTGCATACGCCATGTACGCGCGCAGGTCCGCCACCAGTTTCGGATCGCGCGCGAACTCCTTCTTCACCCAATCGGCGCCCTTCTGGACGCGCTCGTTGTCCACCTGCACGCCCGCCGCGGCCGCCTGTGTCAGGCCCGCCACTACGTAAGCCGTCATGAACGGATGGCTCTCGTCGGTCTGCCACCAGCCCCAGCCGCCGTCTTCGTGTTGGAAGGTGTAGAGGCGCTCGATCCCCGCGCGGATCTTGGATTGCAGCGCCGCCTCATCCACGTTCGTCTTCACGCCCAGATCCCGCACCGCCTGGCTCACGATGATGTTCGGCAGGAAGCTCGACATCGTCTGCTCCACGCAGCCGTAGGGGAATGTGATCAGGTAGTCGAGAGCGCCGAAGAGCGAGCCCGCGATCGATGGCGACACGCGTACGGATAGCGAGCGCGAGCCGGGCTCCACCTTGCCCGAATAAGTCAGGTCGAACTCCGCCGAGCCGCCCGGCGCCAGCGAGCCGCCGCGCGACTGCGCCAGCTTCACGCCGGGCACATTCACCGGCAGTTGCAGCTCGAGCGCGTCCGACTCCTCGTTAGTGAGCGCCTTGCCGGTCAGCATCGCGCTGCGTACGGCCTGCGCGCGCACCCGCCAATCCAGTTTGACCTCGCCGCGGCTGGGGACCTCCACATCGCGGGTCTTGCCGTCGAGAACATCGAGCCCCGCCACGTCGAGCGATACCCGCGCGGTCTTGGCGGTGGTGAGGTAGTTGTGTACGAGCGCTGAAATCGTGACTTCGTCGCCCTGCACGAAGAACCGCGGGACCGCCAGCCGCAAGATCAGGTTCTTGCGCACGATGGTCTTGAGCACGGCGGCGCCGACTTTCGTGTCGGGCGTCACGCCGCGCGCCGTTGCGCGCCAGGTGGTGAGCGAATCGGGAAACTCCACCTTCGTCTGGGCGCGGCCGCCGGCATCCGTAGTGAGATCCGCCAGCCAAAGCGCGGTATCCGGAAAAACTTTCCGTGTCTTAGGCTGCACCAGGTGATCCGGTTTGAGCTGCGCCAGACGGCGATGCGGCCCGAGCGCAAGCTTCATGGTGCGCTTGCCGGCCTCCCCGTTGAAATAGTAGTTCAGCGATCGCTCGGTGTAGACACTGTTCCACTCGCGCCCGAAGAAAAAGCTGAGCGGGTCCTGCAGGGTATCGCGGCGGATGCCGTAGATGGCCTCATCGACCACGCCCAGGCTCAACTCGGCGCGCGCCGCGGGCTGCCCGTCCGCTCCGGTTGCCTGGATGCTGTACTGCGCGGTTTCACCGGGCGTGTACTGCGGCTTGTCGGTGGCCAGCTTCACATTCAACTGGTGGTCCTCGGGCGGGACCTTTATATACTTGGTTCCCTGGAACAGATTGCCGCCGCGCAGGAATTCGACGGAGACGAAGAGGCCAGGCTCGTCCGTAATCGCGATCGGCACTTCCAGTACAGCCGTCGAATCGCTCGACCGCAGCAGCTTGTGCAGGCGCAGGTCGCGGCCCTCCACCGTGGCCAGAACCGGCGTGTTGGGCTTGCCAGTGACGATCAGCACCTTGGCCGTGTCGCCGGGGCGGTAGATCTTCTTGTCGGGCACGATGTCGACGGTCTTGCGGTCGTCGCCGAAATCGAACAGGTTGCGCCCCGAGATCCACAGCGAGGTCGTATTCTGTACGTCGCGCCCTTCCGGCGTACGCGACGTCACGCGCGCATGATAGTAACCGCCCTCGGCGGGCAGCGTTATTTCCACGTCGCGGTCTCCGCCTGATCCGGTGACGCCGTCGGCCGCACTCACCAGTTGCGGGTTGGCGGGATCGCGCCGGTTGAAGCGCAGCAACTCCACGCGAACTCTCGCGGTCACCGGATGGTTGTCGTAATCGCGCGCCTGAACCTTAAATACGGCCTTGCCGCCGGGCGGATAGAAGTAACGGTCCGGCGTGACGTTCACCAGGAAGCTGCCGTACGTGGCGACCGCCCAGCCGAGGCCGGTGATCTCGCGGTTCGCCTCGTCGGTGACGCGCGCCTCGATGCGGTAGCGGTAGTCGTTCCGATGCTCGGAAACGCCGGTGTCGAAATGGATGGTGAGCTTGCCGTTGGAATCGAGGACACCGTTTTCCTCCAGGATCTGTTCGTCGCCGTAGCTGTCGGTGTCCTGATTATCCGCGTCGCCCTGCGACTCCGTCTCATCAGCGTCGTACCACAGCGGGAAATAGTAGAGGTTGCGATACACGGCGTACTTGACCTTGGCGCCGGCCACGGGCTCGCCGAAGTAGTACGCGGAATCGATGGTCGACTCGACAGATTGGCCTTCGAGCACGCGCGGCTTGGCAGTCGTGACGCGCACTTCGTATTCGGGCTTCTTGTACTCCTCCACGTCGAAGTTGCCGTTCATGTAGGAACCGCCGGCGCGCACCTCGATGTTGTAATTGCCGAGCGCGGCCGCCGCAGGGAGTTCGAAATCATCGTGCACCGTGCCGATGGCCGACGTGGTGAGATCCTTCTGGTAGACCGGCTTGTCCTCGGAATCGTGGATGCGGATGGATACCTGCTTCGCCGCGGGTACGTCGTAGCCGGTCGCGGTACGCACTCGCAGGATGCCCTTGAAATGCACGGTGTGGCCGGGACGGTAGACGGGACGGTCGGTGTAGACGTATCCCAGCCAGGGCTGGGAGTCAGCGGACGCGAAGCTGGAGAGCTGGTTCACTGCGAAGTCGGCACCGCGCCGCGCCAGAATGCGAGAGTCGTCGGGGTGCGCGCCGGTCCAATCGATTTGGGCGATGCCGTCGCCGTCGGTTTCGGGTCCGGACTTGCGGCCTTCCTTCGTGACCACCCAAAGCTGTGCGCCGCGCACCGGCTCGCCGGTATTGCGGTCAGCGACGAAGTTGAGGATGCGGCCGCGCGCGCTCTTCGTCACCAGGACGATGTCCGAGACCATCACCAGGGTGTAGGCGCGGAGCTGTCCCGTCACCGCCTCGATCAGATAGAAGCCGCGCTCGGAGATCGGCAGGTCGACGGTCTCGCTCTCCCATCGTGCGTGGCTGCGGACCGGCTGCACGAACGAGAGCACAAGCTGCTGGGAATTGAGGACGGGTGCTTCGGCGAAGCGTGTCTCCTTGGTTCCGGCCTTGGTGGGTGTGGGCGCGGAGCCGCCGAAGTGCGCGCTGGGAGGTTCCGTAAACTGCGCTCGCAACGACCGTCGGATGGAGGTGCGCAGTCCGTGTTTCCAGCCGTGGATGCGCTCGAGCCAGGTGCGCTCGTGCGGCGCACGCGGCGCGCTTCCGCCGAACTGGTGCGGGTCCTCAAGCTGCTGGAAGAACTGGATGGGATCGTTGATGCGGTAGACGCGAAATTCGAGAGCGTCGACTTTCCAGGCCGTGAGCGCGACCTGCGGTTTGCCGTTCGACCCGAAGGTGCGATTGCTGGCGAGCGAGAAGTACGGAGCGTCTTCGTTCTGCCCCAGTCCGGCGGCCGAGAGCGCGATGAGCAGCAGCACCCGAAGCTTGGTCCTGCCCTTCATCCTTCGCCCCTCAAAATATTCCATCGGTACACTCCCAGGAACACAGGATTCGAAGGCCGCGGCCGCCACTCCGGCTCCGGAAATCGGAGCAACTCCTCGGTCGTGAGCCGCCGCATCTCGCCGCCCGGCCCTGTGTGATACACCACGTAGCGCACGCCATCGCGTTCGAACGCGCTTTCTCCCAGATAGATCATGCTATGAAACGGCAGCCGCCCCGACTCCTGCCGGAAGAACAGCAAGTCCCCGGGCTGCGCGCGCGCTACGTCGCGGCTCACGGAGTGCGTGTTGAGCCGCTGCAACGTCTGCGCGTCGGCGAACTGCGCGAAAGCTCCGTTGGTGACGTCGAAGGGTTCGAAGCGTCCCGGCCGGACGCGAAACAGCGCGGCGCCGAGCGGCGTCTCCGGATACTGATACTGCGCGACCGACTCGATGGCGGGCAGCATCGGCAGCCTGGCTTCCGCGGCCCAGCGGCTGTCGTGTTTCCGCAGGGCTTCGCGGTAGGCATAGCGGATCAGCGCGGCGCAGTCGGTGATCTCCGACGGGCGCGCGGCGGGCTCCTGAAAATATTGAGCCTCTGCCAGGAACGTGAACCATCGGCGGAAAGACTGACGGTCGGATTCGTCGTCCAGCCGCAGAAAGTCGGGCGTGCCGTCTCCCGAACTGTCACGCCAACTCAGCCGATGGTGTGACAGGCCCGGAGCAGTCACTCGTTTTACGGGCCACACGGCGCCCGTCAAGAGAAACGCCAGCAGGGCGGCGGCAAACCGTGTAAACAAGCGCCCCGATTATACCGCTCCAAGCGCTATCATTTTGGTCGGGGACTCGATGAGCGTCACCACCGCCATTCGCGCGCCGCGCGGCACGGCCATCACCTGCAAAGGCTGGCACCAGGAAGCGGCCCTGCGCATGCTCCACAACAACCTCGATCCCGAGGTCGCGGAGAAGCCCGACGAGTTGATCGTCTACGGCGGGACGGGGCGTGCTGCCCGCGACTGGCCCTCTTTCCACGCGATCGTGCGCGCGCTTCGGGATCTCGAGAATGACGAGACGCTGATCGTGCAATCGGGGCGCCCGGTCGGCGTTTTCCGCACGACTCCGGAATCGCCGCGCGTGCTCATCGCCAACGCCAACCTGGTGGGCCACTGGTCGAACTGGGACGAATTCAACCGCCTCGAAAAGCTCGGGCTCACGATGTACGGCCAGATGACGGCGGGCTCGTGGATCTACATCGGCAGTCAGGGAATTGTGCAGGGCACGTTCGAGACGTTCGCCTCGCTGGCGCGCAAACATTTCGGCGGAACGCTGGCGGGCAAACTGGTGGTGTCGGGCGGCATGGGCGGGATGGGTGGCGCGCAGCCCCTGGCCGCCACCATGAACGGCGCCTGCTTTTTGGGGATCGACGTGGACCCGCAGCGCATCGGGCGGCGCCTCGAAACCGGCTACTGCGACCGCATGGCGCCGACGCTCGACCAGGCGCTCGTGTTGCTGCGCGCGGCGCAGGCCAAGGGCGAGGCGCTCTCGGTGGCGTTGGTTGGCAACTGCGCCGACGTGCTTCCGGAGATGGTGCGGCGCGGCATTGTGCCCGACGTTCTCACCGATCAAACCAGCGCCCACGATCCGCTGAACGGCTACGTGCCGAACGGCATGTCGATCGAAGAGGCGAAGTCGCTGCGGACACGGAATTCGGCGGAATACATCGCGCGGTCGATCGAGGCGATGGGCGTCCACGTGGAGGCGATGCTGGCGCTGCAGCGCGCCGGCGCGGTGACTTTCGATTACGGCAACAACATCCGTGCGCAGGCGCAGAAGGCGGGCGTGGCGGACGCGTTCCGGATTCCTGGCTTCGTGCCCGAGTACATTCGCCCGCTGTTCTGCGAAGGGCGCGGGCCTTTTCGGTGGGTGGCGCTCTCGGGAGATCCGGCCGACATTTACCGCACCGACCAACTGGCACGCGAACTCTTTCCGCACGACGAGACGCTGGCCCGATGGCTGCCGCTGGCGCGCGAACGCGTCCGCTTCCAGGGTCTGCCGGCGCGCATTTGCTGGCTGGGCTATGGGGAGCGCGCGGAGTTCGGCATCGCGATCAACCGGCTCGTGAAGAGCGGCGAGTTGCATGCGCCCATCGTGATTGGACGCGATCATCTGGATACGGGATCTGTGGCCTCGCCCTACCGCGAGACCGAGGGCATGCGCGACGGGTCGGACGCCATCGCCGACTGGCCGCTGCTGAACGCGCTGGTGAATACGGCTGCGGGGGCGTCGTGGGTATCGATCCACAACGGCGGTGGCGTGGGGATCGGCTACTCACAGCACGCCGGAATGGTCGTGGTAGCCGACGGCACCGATTCGAGCGAGCGCCGGTTGGAGCGCGTCCTGACGACGGATCCGGGAATGGGAATTATTCGGCATGCCGACGCGGGGTATCCGGAGGCGGTCGAGTTTGCGAAGAGCCACGGCGTGAAGCGGCCCATGGAATAGGAGACTCGCTTCGTTCGTGCTATGGCTACAATATCCATATATGACCCGACGTGAACTTCTTGCCGCCGCGGGGGCCGCGTGCGCCCTTCCGCTTCGCGCCCGCACACATTGGGACAGAACGCGCATCAGCGCCATCACGGACGAGATCGGTCTCACAACCAACGAGGCAATTCAGTTTGCCCACGACTACGGGTTGAAGAATGTCGAGATCCGTAATCCGCCCAAGAACGAGCCCACTGCCAAGAAGGAATACTTCGCGCTGACGGAGCCCGAGATCAAGGCCGATGCCACGCGCTTCACCAACGAGGGGCTCAAGGTCTCCTTCGTCAACACCAGCCTGCTGAAGTTCACCTGGCCCGGCATGGAGGCGGCGCGTAAGCGGCAGGAAGAGCCGGCCGCCCGAGAGAAGCGCATCGAGGCCGAGAAGGTCCGCTTCGAGCGGCGTATCGACGATCTGAAATCGGCCATCCGCTGCGCGCAGATTATGGGATGCGACAAGCTTCGCGTCTTTACCGGCACGCGCGTGACGGAGCCGGACAAGATCTTCGAACGAGTGGCCGAGATCATCGGCTCCATGGCCAGCGTGGCGGAACGCGAGAAGATCTACCTGCTGGTGGAAAACGAAGGCTCGCAGAACGTCGCCACGGCCAAAGAGCTGGCGGACGTCATGAAGCTTATTCCGTCCAAATGGGTGGGGTTGAATTGGGACCCGCACAACGCCTACGGGAAGGAAACGTCGTATCCCGATGGCTACGAGCTACTCCCCAAGAAGCGCATCCTGAATGTGCAGGTGAAGGGCAAGGGCGTGATGCCGGCCAGCCCCGAAAAAGAGGATTGGAAGAGCATCATGGCGGCGCTAGATCGGGACGGCTACAAGGGGAAGGTCGGTCTCGAGACGCACCTTTTCGACGGCACCCTGATCGCCGCCGCTCACACCTCCATGGAAGAGATGCTGCGCATCGTGCGCGAGCTCTGATTTATGAGCAACCGTTTTTTGGCCGCATTCGGCATCGGGATTGTCTGTATCGCCGTGGCTGTGGCCGGAGTTTTGTACATGCAGCGCGGCGCGCACCTGGAACTGCCGGCCAAAGTTCTAAAGGTGCGGACGGCGCCGCTGGATGAAAACAGCTCGGTGGTAGTGATCGATTTCCGTGCGGGGAACTCCTCGGATTATCCGTTCGTGGTGCGCTCCGTGGATGTCCTGATGGAGGACAACGCCGGCACCCGGTACCACGGCGCGACGGCGGCGGAGACTGACGCCAAACGTCTGTTCGAAGGGCTGCCGATCCTGGGTGAGAAGTTCAACGACACGCTCATCATCAAGGAAAAGATCGCGCCGCATGCGACGGTAGACCGAATGGTCGCGGCGCGGTTCGAGGCGCCGGAGGCGAAGCTTCAGGGCCGCAAACAATTCATCGTGCGGGTGGAAGAAATCGATGGAAAGGTATTCGAGATTTCAGAGAAGTAGCAGTCGGCTTTTCCTGCTGTGCCTGTGCTTGCCTGTATTCGCTATTGACGTGCCTGTGGGCACGGAACTGCAGATCCGCCTGACGACCAAGCTGTCCACGCAAAGCTCCAAGCTCAAGGACGCTGTCGAGGCCGTCGTCATCGCGCCTGTCATGGTAGACAACCAGTTCGTGATTCCCGCGGGCGCCGTGGTACGCGGCGCTGTGGACAAGACGGCACAATCTTCCAAGCCGGACGAGCGTTCGGTGCTGACACTCAGCTTCAGCGAAATCGAAATCAAGGGGACGAAGAGCAAGCTGGCGGCCCGCGTAGGCGAAATCGACAACGCCCGCGAGACCATCGACGACCAGGGCCAGATCACGGGCATCCTGGCAAACGAAACCATCAGCGGCAAGCTGGACGCGGGCATCGGCAAGCTGGCCGAGCGCTACAGCAGTTTCGCGGATATCCTGGGCGCAGCCAAGAGCGCCATCCTGAAGCAGCCTGCCAGCGACATCACCTACGACACGGGCGTGGAACTCACGCTGAAGCTTACTGCGCCGCTGACGCTCAAGGCGGCTTCGGGACCTGGCCCGGCGGAAAAACTGCAGGCCATCGCGAACGAAATGGCGCTGGTGGAGTTGGTGGTCCGCGAACCGTTTCAGACCATGGCGGAGAAACCGTCCAAGCCTTCCGACATCACCAACGTGATGCTGATCGGCACCGAGGAGCGGGTGCGGCAGGCATTCACCGCAGCAGGTTGGTCCACGGCGACGGCGCTCAACTCGCAGGCGAAGCTGGAGACATTCCGCGCCATCGCGGAGCAGCGCGGGTATAAAGAAGCGCCGGTTTCCGTGTTGCTGCTGGACGGCCATCCGCCCGACCTGGTGTTTGAAAAAATGAACAACACCTTCGCGCAGCGCCACCATCTGCGCGTGTGGCGGCGGCCGGCGACTTTTGGCGGCAAGCCTGTGTGGTCCATCGCGGCCACGCACGATACCGGCATCGACTTCTCGGAGCAGAATCGAACTTTCATTCATAAGATCGACTCCGAAATCGACCGCGAGCGCGCGAAGGTGGTGAACGATCTCCTCTTCACCGGCAAGGTGCAATCGGTCGCGCTGGTCGACCGTCCCGACGTGCCCCAGCACGGCCAGAATGCCACCGGCGATAACCTGAACACCGACGGCAGAATAGCAGTCCTGGTACTGATGTAAATCTGCCGGTGACGAGGTTTACCCCGGGTTTACGCCGTCTTTTCCGAGAGCACTTTTTAGTCTCGGAGAAAGAATGTACCTCAAACGTCTGGCATTGCTGTCGGTAGCGGTAGTTGCGGCACATGCCAATTTGATCCCGGGCGGGCCGTCGGACCGCTACATCACGGCCTACTCAGTTACGCTGCAGCCGAGCTTCCCGACCGTCACCAACATTCTGATGTTGGAAGAAGGTCCTGGTTTCGGCAGCGGCACGTGGGCGTTCCAGGCGGATGGCGACAACCCGGATTTTCCAGTCACCACTCTTCTGGTCAATCCGTTTCCGCACTCGGACATCCCCACCACGGCGCTGCTGATGGAAATTGCCACTGACTTCCCGGGCGACGCCCCCGGCCAACAGCACGTCGTGCTGATGATGGACCCCTTTGCCGCCGCTTTGAGTAATCACATCGCGTGGGGAACGTTGTTCCGGAGCACGCTGGAGGAGGATCTCATCGCCGCCATCCAACTGGCAACTTCCGGGCAGGACTTCCCCATCATCGACCCGGGTCTGGATTTCCTGAGCAACTTCGCTCATGGCGATGCGGTGGACGGCATTCTTGGTCCCGGCGGCATTCCGCAGAGCGCCTGGTTCACTCCCGGCGGAGCGTTCAGCGTGATGGGGTTTTCGGATGGGCAGGTGATCGGCACCGGGGCGAGCGATGTCACGGTGGCGGCGCCCGAACCTGCCACGATCGTCTATTTTAGTCTGGCGCTGTTAGCCTTCCCGATTCTCAAACGGCGGCGCCGGGCTTAACGCTCTTGCGTTGTGCAAACGGCCTGCCGGGGTCGTTCGTTGCGGGCGGATGCTCGCCTGTACAACGCAAGGATTTGCGTGGAGCGGGCACTCGTGCCGACCGCGGGAACGCGTGCCCACGCTACTTCCGCCAGCCTGCGATCGCCTGTTCCAGACTCACTTGCTGCCGGGACTTGGGCTTGCCGGGCTCCAGGGCAGGAAGCAGCGCCAGCGCTTTCTGCGCCGCTTCGACGGCACCCGTGCGATCCTCCAAACTGGCGCGCGCGCTCGCCAAACGCTCCAGTGAAAACGAATCTTTCTCGTGAGTCAGCGTGACTGCCTTCTCGCACAAAGCCACGGCGCGCTTGAAATCCCGCAGATCCTTCACCTCGGTTTCTACCAGCCAGCGGCACGCCTCGTTCGCCTGCGTGGCGGAGGCTCGCGGTTCCGAAGCCAGCGACGTCAGAATCTGCAGCCCCTCGGCGGCCCTGGTACGAGCGGACGCGGCCTCCCCGCGCTTCACTAACAGGCTCGAGATTCTCATCAACAGTTCGCCGCGCAGCGCCCGATAGGTCACGTTCGACGCGTCTTTCTTGAGCAGCCTCTCGTGAATGGCGGCGGCTTTTTCGAAGCTGTCGATGGCGCAGTCCGTCATCTTGGCATAGCCGCACACGATCCCGCGGCTGCGGTAGACCGCCGTCAGGTGATAGCTGGCGGAGGTGTTCTCCGGATGGGCGGCGGCTTCGGCGGCCAGGATCGTTTGGCCCTTGCCGATGGCGTCGAGAGCTTCCGGGTAGCGGTCGATCTGGCCGAGCGACCAGCCCAGGTTGAGGTTGATGCCGGCCCGGACGCGCCGGATCTCGATGGAGTCGTTGACCTCGGCAGGAAGCCGGTCCAGATAGCCGATGGCGCTGCGGTAGTGCTCGATCGCCTCCAGCGGTTTGACCGAACCCAACAGGTTCCCCATGGCGGATTCGGTGTCGGCAAACTGCCGGAAGATGCGCGCATCTTGCGGGTCGATCGCGAGGGCCTGGTTCAGTTGCGCGAGCGACTCGCGATCTTCGTCCTCGGCGGCCGCGGTGGCCGCGATGAGCCCGCCCCTCTGACTGACCTGGGTAGCGTGGAATTCGAAGGCCTTCGCCAGCGCCAGCCGCAGTGCGACATCGTTGGGGGACTCGGGCAGCAGAGCCTTCAATTCCTCCACTGACCGTTGGACCTGAGCGATACCCTCATCGCCCTTGCCCGCGAACGTCAGCGCGCCGCCGGTTTGCAGCCGGATGGTGGCGGCAAACTGGCGCGCCTTCCGGTCGCGCGGATTCGCCCGAAGCACGTGGTCCACCTGGGCCATCGCTTTCGAGTAGCTATCGAGCGCGCGCGTGCGGTCTCCCAGGGCTGGGGGTGAACGGGTTGCCCAGCACGTCGCCCATCCGCTGGTAGGCCTCCGCGAGTTCCAGTTGGAGCTGAACATCACCCGAACTCTCGCGCGCCAGGCTGTCGAGATATTCGAGCGACCGCTCCACCACCTGGTTGCTGCAGCGTGGTGGTCCCGGAAAATCGGCGGAGAGCGGTTCCGAAATCGAAGACCAGGTAGTTAGTTAGCCAGCCGGTGCACATCCGCAAACCGGCGTTCGGCGCGTGCCTGCGCGGCGCGCGCCAGATGGGCTTGCCAGAGTGTGGCGCCTACGCCGGCCGCGACCGCGACGGTCAGCAGCGCCGCCGCCGCGGCCAGCGCTTTGTTGCGCCGTATGAATCTTCCGAGCCGGCAGCTCAAAGTTTGCGGACGCGTCAGCACGGGCTCGCCTGCAAGATACCGTTCCACGTCTTGGGACAACTGCGCCACCGAACCGTAGCGCTGTTCGGGGACGGCCCGCATGGCCTTGAGAACGATGGTAGCGAGGTCGCCCGCCAGCAGCCGTTCGAGCCGGGCGGAGTTGGTGGAACGGGCTTCGGCTGCGGCCGCGGTGACGGCGGTCCTGGGCTGCGCGGGATCGCGGCCGCTCAGCCCGCTCGACGCCTGAGACCAGCGATTCGGTCTTGCCGAAGGGCGACTGCCGGGTGAGCAGTTCGTAGAGTACGATCCCGAGCGAGTAGACGTCGCTCAGCGTGGTAACAGCGGCGCCGCGCAACTGCTCCGGGCTGGCGTAGCGCGGCGTCATCATGGCCACGCCGGTCAAGGTCTGGTCTGCATCATCCGGCGTGAGCAGCTTGGCGGTTCCGAAATCCAGCAGCTTCGGCGAACCGTCGGCCGTGACCAGGATGTTGCCGGGCTTGAGGTCGCGATGAATGACGAGGCTACGGTGCGCGTATTCCACCGCGGAGCAAACTTGCAGGAAGATGGGCAGCCGTTCCGGAACGGGAAGGCGGCGGCCATCGCAGTAACGGTCGATCGGCTCGCCTTCGACGTATTCCATCACCAGGAACGGAATGCCTTCGGGGGTGATGCCGCCGTCGAGCAGGCGAGTGATGTTGGGATGCGTGAGGTTCGCCAGGATCTGGCGCTCGGTGACAAAGCGCGCCACGAAGAATTCCGAGGAGAGGTGCGCGCCCAGAAGCTTGAGCGCGACCGTCTGCTCGAACTGGCCGTCGGCGCGATGGGCCAGGTACACAGTGCCCATTCCGCCGTGGGCCAGGGGCCGGTCGATCTCCCACGGCCCGAAACGTTTGCCCGGCGGCACGGCGGAGCTGGCGGACGCATCGGGAGCCACGGAGCCAGGCGCGGCGGCGCGTGCTTCCTTTTCGCGGCGTGACGCCGACAGCGGCGCAGTGACTTCCGCCAGCAAAGCGGTGTCGCCGCCGCACCGCCGGCGCAGGAGCTCGGTGCACGCGGACTCGTCCGCAGCCACGGCTTCAAAAAAGATGGACTCGATCTGCGACCATCGTTCCGCGGTAAGTGGTGGCGTGGCCATGGCGGGTCACGCCGGCGTGCCGGGGGCATTCGCTTCCCGGCTTCCCCTGAGTTTTCCGTAGAGCCACGCGCGTGCCAAGTCCAGGTCGCGCTCGATCGTCGAGACGGAGATGCCTAGCAGCTCCGCCGTCTCCGCCAGCGTGCATCCCAGGAAGTAGCGCAACTCCACAAGCCGCACTTTGCGAGGGTCGACCAGTTCCAACTCATCCAGCGCGCGATTCAGCTCGATAATGTCGAGGCTGTTCACGTTGACCCAGGGGATCTCGTCGTTGAGCGGAAGGTGGAGGGCCGAGCCGCCGCGTTTCTTCGCGTGCGAGTTGCGGCCATAGTCGGAGAGAATCCAGCGCATCCTTTTCGCCGCGAAGGCGTAGAAGTGCGACCGGTCTTTCCACTCGGCTTTTCGCTCCTGGAGAAAGCGCAGGTAGAGTTCGTTCACGAGCGCGGTTGGCTGTAGAGTGTGGCCGGCCGATTCGCGGCGCAGGTAAGCGGCCGCAACCTCTTTCAGATGCGGATACACCAGTGGCATCAGATCCCGGGCCGCAGCATCATCCCCTTCCGTCCACCGCCGAAGCAAGAGAGTAATGTCGCCGGGAGCCTGGCCCACTGGTCTAACCCCTACGATCAAGAATTGTACCAAAGCATACCGTGAAGATTCCTTGACTTCATGCACCTGGCAGGAGTATCTTGCCAAGGCGGAGAGGTTGCCAACCTGATGACGAAGTTGTTCTATGCGATCGCTGCGGAAGTTTTTCTCGGTTCCGCCATACTCCTGGCACAAGGAGGCGCGGCGCCGGCGCTGCCTCCGGGCCGGCCCACCGACCAGCCTCCCGCGGAACTGGTGGCGAAGCTGAAAGTCGGTCCGCCTTTACCGTACAAAGCTGTAGCCAACTGGGCCCAACTGCCGAAGGGTTACAATTTCGGCGAGGCCAGCGGCGTGGATGTCGACAAGCAGGGGAACGTGTGGGTGTTCAACCGCGGACATTGGCCGGTGATCCAGTTCGACAAGAGCGGCAAAATGCTGCAGGCCTGGTCCGAGGAAACGTTTCCCGTGAAATCGGCGCACGGACTGCGCGTGGCACCGGACGGCACGATCTGGTGCGTCGACGTCGCGGGTCACGTCGTGTTCAAGCTGACCAGCGAGGGCCGCGTCCTGATGGTAGTTGGCAATCGCCAGACCGTCCCCGGCAACAACGACTCGCGCGACGGATTCTATCAGCCCACGAATGTAGCTTTCCGGACCAACGGGAATTTCTATGTTTCCGACGGTTACGTCAACTCGCGCGTCGTCGAGTTCAATCCACAAGGCGAGTATGTGCGGCACTGGGGGAAGAAGGGAACGGGAGACGGAGAGTTCGATCTGGTGCACGACGTGGCGATCGATTCCAAGGGGCGCGTGTATGTCGCCGACCGGCGCAACGAGCGCATTCAGATTTTCGACGACACCGGCAAATTCCTCGGTAAGTGGACCGATATCGGTGCTCCCTGGGGACTGGCTTACATGCCGAAGGAAGAGGCGATCTACATGTGCGACGGCCGGTACAACCGGATCATCAAGCTGAACCTGGAGGGGCAAGTGCTCGGTGTGCTGAGTGCCTGGGGGAAGGGCGCCGGGCAAGCTGGACTACGCGCACAGCATCGCCGTCGATCAAACTGACGGCAGCCTGTACACCGTCGAAATCAAGAATTGGCGCGTCCAGAAATGGGTCCGGCAATAACTCCCGATCATCCGTGCAACGTCTCAAGCCGGTAAACATCGCGATCGTGGGCGGCGGATGGGTGGGTCTCGCGATGGCGAAGGAGATCGCTACGCGCACGTCGCTCTCGGTGGTGGCGCTCGAGCGCGGACCCACTCGCAAGATGGCGGATTACGCGGCGGGAATGGATGAGCTGGACTACTTCATTCGCTACCGCATGATGCAGAACATCGCGGATGAGACCGTCACCCACCGCCACTCGGATCGCGCTACCGCGTTTCCGGTGCGGCAGTATGGGTCGTTCAATCCAGGCACGGGCGTGGGCGGCTCGGGCGAGCATTGGACCGCTCTCTCCTACCGTTTCCTGCCGGACGTGTTTCGCCTGGCGACGTTTCTGCGGGAGAAGCATGGCCGCGCGAAACTGCCCGAGGATCTCACGGTCCAGGATTGGGGCGTCACTTACGAGGACCTCGAGCCGATGTACTGGCGCGCCGAACAGATGATGGGCGTCGGCGGGCAGGCGGGTAATCTGCGCGGCCGCCGCATCGAGGGTGGGAATCCTTTCGAAGGATCGCGCGCCCACGAGTATCCGAATCCGCCGCACAAGATGACGTCCTTCACGACGCGGTTCCGCCAGGCCGCGCACGATCTCGGCTATCATCCGTATCCGACACCGGCGGCGACACTCAGCCGCACCTACCGCAATCCCGACGGCATCACGCGCAGCGGTTGCGCCTATTGCGGCTACTGCATGCGGTACGGCTGCATGATCGGGGCCAAGGCGCAGCCGACCAACACGCTGCTGCCGGTGCTCGCGAAGCGCAGTAATTTCACGCTACGCGCGGGCTGCTGGGTGCGGCGCGTGATCCATCGCGACGGCAAGGCCGAAGGCGTCGACTATGTGGACGGAAATGGCGCCGAGATGCACCAGCCTGCCGACGTCGTGATCCTGGCTTCGTGGACGCTGAACAACGCACGCATGCTGCTGTTGTCAGGAATCGGCGAGCCATACGATCCGGCGACCGGCAAGGGCACGGTGGGGAAAAATCTCACGCATCAGGTCGGAGCCGCCACGCAGGTTTTCATGGACCACCCGCTGAACGCCTTTATGGGCGCGGGCGGGCTGGGCGTGACGCTTGGGGACTTCGACGGCGACCACGGCCTGGATCCGTCTTTCGGAATTCTGCGCGGCGGCGTGATTCGCGTAACCAGCAACGGGGAGGCGCCCATCTCCGCGTTCGGCCGGATTCCTCCGGGGGAAGCGAAATCCACGTGGGGGTCGGAGTGGAAGAAGGCGGCGATGCGGTGGTACGACAAGGCGGGCGCGATCACGTGTGAGGCGGAACATCTTGCCTATCGGCAGAACCATCTCGACCTGGACCCGACGTACACGGACAAGTTCGGCGATCCGCTGGCGCGGCTGACGCTCGATTGGACGGACCACGAGAGGAAGCAGTCGGCGATGGCGGCCAAGGTTCAGGAGTCGCTGGCGAAGGCGATGGGCGGGCGGTTCGGAGGGGTCACGCGGCGAGTTGGCGCGCATTACTCGGTGGTCGATTATCAGAGCAGTCACGTGAACGGCGGAGCGATCATGGGCACGTCGCCCGAACAGAGCGTGGTGAATCCGTGGCTGCAGCACTGGCGGATGCCGAACCTCTGGGTGGCGGGTGCGTCGGCGTTTCCGCAGAACGCTTCGGGCAATCCGACGCTGACCGTGCTGGCGTTGGCGTACCGGTCGGCGGATGCGCTGATTGACCGGTATCTCAAGCGGCCGGGAGCGCTGGCATGAAGCGGCGCGAGTTCATCACGCTGCCCGCGAAGAGCATGGGCGGATTGCTGCTCTACACGCTGGCGCGCGAACCGTTTCGAGTGGAGGCACAGGATGGAACGGTGCGTCTGCCGCTGCGCTTCTTCACCGCGGCCGAGGCGCGCGTGGTGGCGGCCGCGTGCGAGCGGATCTTCCCCGGCGACGAGAGCGGTCCGGGCGCGACCGAAGCCGGGGTGGTCGTCTACATCGACCGGCAGCTTGCGGGGCCATACGGCCGCGACAAGTATCGCTACACGAAGGGGCCGTTTACCGAAGGGCTGCCCGAGCACGGATATCAAGGCAAGGCCACGCCGCGCGAGATCTATCGCGAGGGCATTCGACTGCTCGGCGATTTCGAGACTCTCGCCGCCGCGCAGCAGGACGAGCGACTGCGCGCGATCGAGGCTACCCTCTTCTTCCAAATGCTGCGGCGGCACACCATGGAAGGGATGTTTTGCGATCCGCTGCACGGGGGCAATGCGAACATGATCGGCTGGCAGTTGATCGGCTATCCCGGGCCGCACATGAGTTATCGCGAGGATGTCGATCGGCACTACGATGAGGCTTGGCGGCCGAAGTTGGTGAGTCTCTCGGATGTTCTCGGGCGTCCGGTAGCGGGGTGGGAGGAGGAGAAGGGTTGAGGGCGGGAGCGCTATCCGGGCCTCGATCTCTCGCCTGCGTCTTCAGCGAACGCTTAGCTTGACCACATTGCTTTGGACGCCGGCCACACTCAGGCTCAACGGTACTTCGGCCCCAACAGGGGCGCCAGGGGGAACGCGGAAATTGACCTGGTAGAGGCCGACGAATCCAGGCGCCATACCCGCGAAATACACTTCGGCGTCCACTCCGCCTACACTCACCGCAACCGGATTGATGGTGCTCGATAGGCCATCCGGCGGGGCTCCGGACTGGATACCCGGCGCCACGGAGCCCAAGCCGTTGGCGTATAGCACGAGCCATTCCCCCCGCGCCGCCGGCGAACCGGCGCTCACGGTTCCGGCAGTCGCATGCGATGCGATCGCAGGACCTTTGCCGTCCCCGGTGGTGGTGTAGATGCCCGGATGCGCCGGTTTCATGGGCAATTGCACCGACTGCCTGGCGCCGTCATCGGACCGGGTCAGGGTCACGGTAGCCGTGGAACTGGATACTTCGAAAGGCACCTGAAAATTGACCTGCGACGGCGAGGCGTAGAACAGCGGGGCGTCGATGCCATCCACGGTCACGCGTACTCCGTTGGCGAGCGTCCGCGGCAGTGGCGATGTCGCTGCCGTCTGCCAGAAAGAGCCCAGCGCCGCTCCGAACAGAGTCACGACGGTGCCGGGCGCCGACGCGCTGCCGGCCAGGCTCGCCGAATTCACGATGTCCGTGGCGCTCACCTGCGGCGACATCAGATGTTCTGCATCAAGCGTAAAAGCCAGCCCTACAACCGCCATCTCATCGGTAGTCGAAGTGCCCCAACTTACGGGGCGTGGCGGCGAGTTGGGATTCCGCGAATTGTCCGCGGAGTTGTCGAACGTTTCCGTAAAACCGAACGCGCTGCCCGCTGGTAGGGCAACGGGCTCGCGATACTGATAAATGGCCTGATAGTCGAAATCCCAGTCGTCGATCTGGAGCAGCGGCGTCACGCTGCGATCGGGATTCGTCACCTGCGCCTTCACCGTCCGGCCCAGAAGATGCATGTGGGGGAAGACGCTGACGGCATGCCGGGCGGCCGCGAACCCAGTGGCGGCGCTCACCGCATAACTTGGATTCCCCGCAGGAATCGTGAAGGAGCTGTTGAGAAGAAATCCCTGGCGCAGAAGCTTGTCCACCGGTCCGTTCTCAAAGTAGATGCCAAGTTGAGATTGGTCCGTGCCGCCCGTGGCCGACGGGTGATAGTGCAACTGCATGGCGAGGCGGGTGCCAGCGGTAAGTTTCATGGCGATGCCCGCTGGAGTGCGTGCCGGCGTGATGCCTGGCGCCCAGGCGGCCAGGAAGGTATCCGAACTCTGCACTCCCGCATCGCCGAAGCAGGTATAACTGACCGAGGGGTCTTTGCCGGCCAAGGCAAGCGATTGCCCCAGCGGGTCGGGATAGACGACCGCGTGGTGAACGATGGAACGGTTGCCCGCCCGGATTTCGACCGCGCGCACGTATCGGTCCGTGGGCAGGTTCGTCGCCAGGCTGAAGCAGCGGTAGAGGTCTTCGCCGGGAGCCACCGTAAACGGCGCCGGGACGTTCAGTATCAGATCAGGCTGCCCCAGCGACCAGCCGTCCGGAAAGGAGAGCGGCGGCGGCGCGTCGCTCGGGTTGCCTTCGGCCCCGCCCGAGTCCGCCCATTGAGTAATCGTGTCGATTTCCTGTTGCGTGAGGGCCGCCGGACTCAGAAAATCGCCAATCCCAGGCGCTGGTTTCCAGACGGGCATGGTGCGAGCCGCAACGCGCTGACCGATGCTTCGGACATACGGCCGCGCACTCTCGTAGTCCATCAGGGAGAACGAGCCGATTGCGCCTGGGTGGTGGCACATCTGGCAGCGCTGTTGAAGAATAGGGACCACGTCTTTGTTGAAAGTCGGCTGGGCGCACAGCCCGATCGCAGCCAGCCACGAAAGAAAGAACGCTCTACCCAGGCCCTCCATGTACCCTCCTCAACGTCCCTCTGATGTTTCAGAACACCACGGACGGGCGTACATCGGTTCCGGTTTCCGGAAATCCGTCAGCGCGATTCCCGATAGTGGTATTGAGCTTAATACAGGTTCCAGGGGCTGGGCAAATGATTTCGGCAGGACGGCCCAAGCGCCCGCGGCAAGTGTCCGATCTGGCGCCGGCACGGGTGGACCTCGCCACTCGGCTATCCCGGGGCGCATCGATGGCGATTTAAGGAGTCAAATTCAAAGCGCGCAAGCGGGATTGAACGGACGACTTGAATCCCTCGTCCTGGATGGAATCGAGGTTGATCTTCACGTTTTCGAGCACTCCGCTCTTAGCGGCGACCACCAGCGCGTTGGCCACGGCCAAGTCGCTACCGAACTTCGGCGGGATGTCGAGACGATCGAGGCGCGACTGCATCACGGAGGCGCGCTCCAGAACTTCGAGCGGGACCAACGCGGCGCCATGCAGCGCCTCTTCCACGAACGGGGCGCGCTCGTCCTTGGGGCGTTTGTAGGCGGCCATCACGCGGTTGAAGGCTTCGGCGTCGCGGTCGACTGCCTCGGTGAAGAAGCGACGGTCTTCCTCGAAGGGCGCCGGATTCTGCTTGGCGAGACGCGTCACCATGGCGCCGAGCGCAGCGGCCATGGCGGCTGCGGCTGCTGCCGCACTACCGCCTCCGGGCGTCGCGGTGGGCGCGGCCAGGGAATCCAGAAACTCCGGGAGGCCACCGCGCGCAGCGGTGGCTTCGGCAATCCGGTTTTCCAGGACCAGCTCCGGCCGGAAGTTTTCGTAGCGCAGGAAATACTCGGCCGACATCTCGATCGCCTTCTTCGGAATCAGCCCGACGATCTCACTGCCGACTACCGAGACGCCGTAGCGCTCGGCTTCCCGGCGCACGGTTTCGTAAACCAGGTGCATCGGGGTCTGCTCGAAATCGGTGAGGTTGATCGAGACCTGAGCCAGGTTGCGCGAGGCGAGATGCACACCCATCGACTTCACATACCGAAAGCCTCCCGTGGAGAAGCGAATGGTCTTGGCAATTTTCTTGGCAATGGAGACGTCCGGAGTGTTGAGGTTGACGTTGTAGGCGATCAGGAATTTCCGCGCGCCCACCACCACAGCTCCGGCGGTGGGGTGGCATCGGGGCTCGCCGATATCGGGCGCGCGTTCGGCCACTGTCCCCATCTCCGCGAGCAGAGCTTCGAACTGGCCGCGGCGGATGTTCTCGAGGTTCACGCGCTCCGGCCGTTTAGCGGCGGCCTCATAGAGGTAGACAGGCACCTGCACGCGGCTCCAGATCTCGCGGCCGACGCGCTCCGCGAGACGCACGCATTCCTCGATGGTGACGCCCTCGATGGGGATGAACGGCACGACGTCGGCGGCGCCGATGCGCGGGTGTGCGCCCTGGTGCTTCGTGAGGTCGATGAGCGCGACCGCCTTCTCCACGGCGCGGACAGCAGCGTCGGCCACGGCCGCGGGCGGGCCGACGATGGTGATCACGGAGCGGTTGTGATCGGAGTCCAACTCGCGGTCGAGCACCACCACCTCGGGGACCGAGAGCATGGTCTGGACGATCGCATCCACCTTGGAGGCATCTCTCCCTTCGGAGAAATTGGGGACACACTCGACAAGCTGTCTGGCCATGAAATTACTCTAGCGCAGGCGCTCGCGCCTGCCATGCCTGCGCTACTTGCGCAATACGGCGTAATGCGGATCGAGCGCCACTTTTACCGGCGGCGCCTGTAAGCTCACCGTGAATGTCACGGGCGTGGAACTGGTGCGCACCCACTGCGTGATCGTCTTCCCGCGCGCCACTTGAATCTCCACCGGCACCAGCGCGCTGAACTCCTCGTCCACGTCGGTCTGCGTGATAGTGCCCACCAGCTTGAACGCGGGCGCCTTGCCCTTCAGCGTGGTCGCCAGCTTCAGATTAGGAATGCCGGTGCCGTACACCCATTGGTCGAAGAAGGCTTCGAGCTTGGGGTCGTCACTCTTGGGGGGGAGATAGGCCGCGGCGAACTCGCGGAAGTTTTCAGTGGAGATGTCCCGGTGGTCGTACCGCTTCAAGAGCTCGTTCAGCATGGAGAAGAATCGTTCGTCGCCCAAACGGCGGCGCAGCATCTGGATGATCCAGGAACCCTTGCCGTAGGTAATCGCCCGCCAGCCGCGCGGCTCGAGCGAGTTTTCCAGACGCACGCCCAGAACGATGGGTCCGGTGGAATCGATGGTGCCTTCGTTGGGGCTCTTCTCGAGCAGCGCGCTGCGGTAGCCGTCGAGCATCAACTCCACGGAGCGAGTGCCCTTGATCTTTTCCAGATAGAGCAACGCGGAGTAGTTGGCGAGCGCCTCCATCAGCCAGTAATCGCGGTACGTCGTCGACGTGACGCGGTTGCCCCACCACTGGTGCGCGGTTTCGTGGGCCTGCAGCAGGTCTTCGAAGAACAGCTCCTGCGTTTTCGCGCTGGACGAGTTGAGGCGCGCCCGAGGCAAGTACTTGAGATAGGAAAGCGTGGAAAGATAAATCAGGCCAGGGAAGCCCTGCCCGAACGCACCGGGAATGGGCGAGACGGTCAGGCGAGGAAGCGCCGGCGGACCGAACTTCGAAGCCATGAACTCGAGGGCCGAAGCCACTTCGGAGGCCAGCGCGTGCAGCCGCTCGAGCGGACTGGGAACCGGTTCCGGGGCGGGCTGAGTCAACGCCTCGGGCCGCCGCCGCGATGGAAGGGCGGGGGGAACGGCGACCGCCGGGGTGCGTGGCTGCAGCGCGGCCTCGAGCGACCGGTTGGCACACACGTCCACCACGTAGCCTTTGCGCTCCACGGTGGCGTGCTCGTAGTTTCCCAGGTTGAAGGCGGCGATGCGAATGGCGGTCGGAGTGCGGCGCCGCGTGATGCGCCATTCGCCCTCCGTGCGATCTTCCACCACGTCGCCCGCGGTGACCAGATCGAGCTCGCGCGGGTAGCGGAAGAGCAGGTCGAAATCGACGAAGCGAACTCCGTGGACGGGGTACCAGTTGCCGCGGGCGCTCACGTAGAACACGCGGTCGCCGGCGTCGTGGATGACCTTGCCCGAGTATTTCAGCTCGAATTCGTACTCGCGGCCGGCGCGCAGCGGCTCCGCCGGAACCACCAGGAAGATACCGTTGCCGCCGCGAGTGAGGTTGATGCGCAGCGATTCGCGTTCGAGGACTTCGGCCGGGCGGCCGTCTATGGTGACCTGGCTGACCGCGAGCTGGGGACTCATTTCGAACGTGGCGGCGGCCACGCCATCCACCACCGGCTTCACTTTGACGCGCGCCACCACGTTCATCGAGAGATCGGGATTGATGGTGGCCTCGATGCGATAGTTGCGCAGGGTTAGCTCGCTCCTGGCGGGCGCGGCGCCCTTGCGCGCGGACTTCGACGGAAAGCTGGTCCAGGTGTCGAAGTAGAGTATGTTGTCGCGCGCAGCAATCTGTCCGGCCAGGATTTGTTCGGCGTTATCGGGGTCGTGGAGTAGATCGAAATTGCCCACCTTGTTGCCGCGGATGAGGGCGGCGAAGAGGTCGGGATGCCGCGCGCTATCCATGAGATCGAGCACGAGCCGCGTCTGGTAGCTGGTGCCGATGTTGCGTAAGGTGGGAGTCCACTGCTCGTCGAGCACGGCGCCGATGTCGGGCGTCTTCTTATTGGCGGGGTTGCTGGGTAGCTGCTGCATGAGCGCGTCATACTCATCGCCGGTGAAGATGAAAAGCGCGCCCGAGAAATGCTCGTCGAGATTGGGGGAGTTGATGTAACCGGCGAGAGAGCGGCGCTCGGCGCGGTCGGGGGGAAGCAGCAGCACCTCGGCATCGCCGCCCTCGACGTCGGCGGCGAAGACGGCGGCGTACCGCTTGCCGCCGACCGGCTTGCTGAAGATCAGGTGGCCGTCGGTGAGATAGATGCGGATGTCTTCCTTGACGAGTGTGAGGTCGCGGACGCGGTAGCATTCATCGCGGTCGAATGAGTTTTCGCGGATAGCGCGCGCCAGGTCGGCAGCAGTACCAGCGAGGCACACAGGGATCGCGAAGAGAAGGAATACCACCCACCGCATAAAGATAGTCTACATGGTGGTGGCCGGCTGACGGTGTGGGCCGGCGGATTACAATCGAAGCTGACCAGGAGAGTGCACTTGCGATTTGTCACGTTTCAGCGAGAAGGCTACAGCGAACCAGGCGTGTTGTTCGACGACCGGATCATCGGGATCCGCGGGGCAGGCTTCAACGATGTGATTTCGGTGATTGCCGGCGGGGCCGACGCCGTCGACCGCGTGCTGCGGTGGATCGACCGTCCGCCCGGGACGGAAATAGTTGACGTGGAGACACCGCTGCGCGCGCCCATCCCGCGGCCTCCGAAAGTGATCTGCATCGGGCTGAACTACCGCGACCATGCGGAGGAAGCCAAGATGCAACTCCCGGCGGTACCGACGGTCTTCGCGAAGTTTGCGACTGCGGTGACGGGCCACCGCCATCCGGTGGTGCTTCCCAGGAATTCGACCAAGCCGGACTACGAGGCGGAGCTTGCGTTCGTGATCGGTAAGGGTGGGCGGCACATTCCCGAAGAGCGGTGGCGCGAGCACGTTTTCGGCTACACGATCTTCAACGATGTGAGCGCGCGCGATTTCCAGATGGCGACCAGCCAGTGGACGATCGGAAAAACCTTCGACACGTTTGCGCCGATTGGTCCGTCGATCGTGACGGCGGACGAGATCGAAGACCCGCACGCTCTCGCCATTTCGCTCGAACTGAGCGGGCAAATCATGCAGAACTCGAACACGTCGAACCTGATTTTCGGGATCCCGAAGCTGATCGCGCATTTGTCGAGCGTGTTCACGCTGGAGCCGGGCGACATCGTGGCCACGGGCACGCCGGCTGGCGTCGGCTTCGCCCAAAAACCTCCGCGGTGGTTGAAGCCGGGCGACGAAATGCGGGTGCGGATCGAGGGTCTGGGCGAGTTGGTGAATCCGGTGGTGGCGGAACAGTAGGGCGTTATTACTGCTGCACAGGAGCGCGGCCGATGGCCGGGATCACGTTGCCATCCGGACCGTAGACCGTGATTTCCACGCGGAACTTCTTGTCGAACAGGAAATCGGTTCTGATGCGATGGATCACCCAGCAGCAGTGCAGGAGCACGACCAGAGAAAGAAAGCACGGGATGAAGGCTTTCATTAGGGGTTCCGCCCCATTGTCCCATGGGCCGCGGATGGGCGCCGTGGGGGAAACAATGGATGGGAGGCCTATGAACTATCGAGCGCTGGCGATCGCCGCCGTGATGCTGTGCACCCATTTCGCAGCTCGCGCAGAACGGCGAATTCCGGTCAAGGTGGTGGTGGTCGCGATGTTCGAGCGCGGCGCCGATACGGGAGACGAACCGGGCGAGTTCCAATATTGGGTAGAGCGGGAAAAGCTGGACCGGGTCTATCGGTTCCCGCAAGGCTATCGCGATTTGCGTATGAACCGCGACGGCGTACTCGGTGTGGTCACCGGTGTCGGGACGGCCAAGGCGGCGGCCACGATCATGGCGCTCGGTCTCGATCCTCGCTTCGACTTGAGCAAGGCCTACTGGGTGGTGGCGGGCATCGCAGGCATCGATCCCGCCGACGGGTCGTTGGGATCGGCGGTGTGGGCGGAGTGGGTGGTGGACGGGGACCTGGGGCACGAGATCGACGCCCGCGAGATCCCGGCGGATTGGAAGACCGGATACATTCCGCTGCGGAAGTCGAAGCCCTATGAACTTCCGCGGCGCGTGCCGGATGAGGGTGAGTGCTACCGCTTGAATCCAAGTTTGGTCGACTGGGCTTACCGGTTGACGCGGGATGTAAAGCTCGACGATACGGAGGCGATGCGTGCGCGGCGCGAGCAGTTCGATTCACCAAACGCACGGCGTCCGCCATTTGTGCTGAAGGGAGACACACTGTCGTCGATGACGTTCTGGCACGGAAGGTTGATGAGCGCCTGGGCCAACGATTGGGTCGACTACCACACCGGCGGGAAAGGCAATTACGTCACGACCGCGATGGAGGACACGGGAACGCTGCAGTCGCTGACGTTTCTGAGCAAGGCTGGCCGTGCGGACCTCGATCGCGTATTGATTCTGCGCACGGCCAGCAATTTCGATCAGCAGCGTCCCGGAATCTCGGCGGCCGAAAGCCTGGCGGAAACGAAAATTGGACAGTACAGCGCGTATCCGCCGGCGTTAGAAGCGGCCTGGCGTGTGGGGCGTGTGGTGGTGGAGGAAATCGCTGATCACTGGGAGCGCTACAGGCAGCATGTGCCGGGTGTGAGCCAAGACCCGGCACACAGGTAATCGGAGAACGTGGGACGAATCAGGCGCCCGAGGGAGCACGTTTGAGCGTCAATTGATGCTCCTTCAGATGGCCCTGTTCGGTCATCTTGAAGCCCTTAGCATCTTTGAACGCATCCCGAAGGAGCTGGACCACCGATTGAGCCGCCTTCAACTCTTCAGGACGGCTAATGTGACCCGGCATTTTGGAATCGATGTACTTGATTCGAAAGAGCTGATTGTCTGCCATCGCAAGGATGGTTTCCAACTCTTCCAAGGAGAAGCCAACAGCAATCTTCTTCATCTGTTCCTATTGTAGCACGGCGGGGAAATGGCCTAATCAGTGCCAAATCAACGGTCCAGGGAGGGTGAGGCGGAGGAGCGGTGCGCCGAAAACCCACAGTTAAGCCCATTAACGTCAAGAATCTCGGTTCGCACCTCGACCGATTGCGGGATAATGTGCAGAGTGGGCGCGTAGCTCAATTGGATAGAGCATCAGCCTTCGAAGCTGAGGGTTGCAGGTTCGAGCCCCGCCGCGCCCACCATCCTCACTGAATCGCCTTTGCATTCAACTCAACACTGCAGAATCCATTTTGGTAGCAATCGTTGTAGCAACTGGCGCCGAGACGCGTTGTAGATGTTCGAGGTAACCTTCAACCATCAGGCGGGCAATCCGGCGCCCTTCGCCTAGTTCTGCCTCGGTCGCATCGCGTAGCGCTCCAGCATTAAAGCCCCTGTGTCGGCCCTGCCGGAGTGGTTCGCCATTAGCGAGTCCACCGAGCCTTTTCCAATCCGAGTGCTTGATACCAATCGCACTGCAGGCTTCGGTATCCCCGCCAAACTTTTTTGACAGAGTATCACGGATCTCGTACAAGTGAACCAACTCATTGTCGGGA
This sequence comes from Bryobacteraceae bacterium, assembly GCA_041484525.1. GTDB lineage: Bacteria > Acidobacteriota > Terriglobia > Bryobacterales > Bryobacteraceae > JBGPHT01. The sequence continues at coordinate 64,536 of JBGPHT010000001.1, forward strand.
TCTCCGACGGATCCTTGATGGCTGCGCAACATTGCATCCAGGAGCGCGTCCTTAGCGCGGTGCTTCTCGATCAGCTCAAATAGGCTCTTCTTTTTCTCGATTCGGTCTTTTCGTGTATCAAGAACGACGTTCCCGTGTTTGTCCGTTATCAGAAGGTCGGGTGAGCCGACCGAAGAACCGCAAACGACCGATACCTCCAGAAAGATGTGTCGCCGACCCTCATCATCAACGCGGACCATGCTTGATTTTGAGAGAGAATACGCCTGGTGCATGAGCAACTGTGCCCCGAGAAGTCGATCATTGAGACCGTTGTGCAGCAGTTGGCGGATGGACGGGTCGCGATCAAAGACGTCAGTTGCGACCCGCGCCTCTGCCTTGCCATCTGCTATTGTCATCACGTAGTCATCCCGATGAATCTCAATCGGTTCTTCGAAATAGTTGGCAGGAGAAAATGTCCACTCCAAAATGACCGTGCTCACCTGTACCCCCATGACGATTCCTCTGTGGCTTCCGAGAGCGCGTCGTCTTCTTCGTGCCCGGCTTGGACATCCTGCTTGTGGTCCTGTCGGACTCAGTGCCTTTCTCTGCCACCCCGCCACCAGTGCTGGGACCTAGCGTTTGGGAGCGGCCAGCGTGTCCTTTCACTATACGCAATTTGCGTATGGCAAACAGAGAACGCAAAGGATCGGCGGGAGCTCAATTCAGTGGGGCCGGTTGGGCCCGTCAGTTTTTGGCAGACTTTATGTCGCCCTCGCGGCCGTAACAACCGTCAGATCCTCGATGGCCCCGTAGTCGCGTGCGTTGTGCGTGACGAGTGGAATGTTCAACTGCAGGGCGGCTGCGGCGATCCAAGCATCGGCGAACGTGATCGGCCGACCCTTTTGCTCGCAGCTGTTTTTGATCCTTGCCCATGTGCGAGCTGTCTCGGCGTCCGGCAGCAGGGGTGTGAACCGTGTGAGAAAACGGCGCATTAGATCGCGCCGGCTGGTGCCCCAGTCCTTGGCCTCCATACCATACTCGATCTCGGCCAGGGTGATCAGCGAAACTGCCAGGGCTCTCCCGGCGAGGATGGCCTGATACGCCGGAGCCAGGGAGTGACTCTTGAACAGAAAGGAAATGACATCCGTGTCGACAACTACGGGCGTTGTGGCGTCCATCAGAAGGTGACAGACCGAGTGCCTTCGTGACGAAGGGCACGGATCAGGGTTACAAATTCTTCCGCCCCATCCGGATCGTTCTCGATATCCGTCCTCAACTCATCGACGGAGACTGCCGGTCGGAGTACGATGCCCGTCGGAAGGTGCACCTGATCCCCGTCCGTTTCTGTTCCTTCGGTCCTTTGCGACATCTCAATCCCAGTCTAGCTCAGGCGGGCGTCGGCGATTCGGCGATCAGAAGAGGAAATCAGGAAGGAGGTTAAAGGAGTTTAGGTTTCCGGAACTGCACCGTTTAACCGATACAGTTCCGGAAGGTTGATTGGTTGAAAGTTAGCTGGCCTGTGAATTGGCAGCCGCGAGCTGACTGTTGGTCACTGACCAGATGCCCTTGATGCTGCCGCCGGCGCCCAGGAAGAGCGCGGCAGAAGCGAGTGCCACGAATGCCATCAGCAGCGTGTACTCAATCAGGTCCTGGCCCTGTTCATCGTTCCAAAAGTTGCGTACGAAACTCATGACGTTTTTTCTCCAAAACCGACATTCAGTGGCCGCTGCTACCGAGGCCTTCAGGGCCACCACACGATCTATACTCGACTGAGATTGAATTACATTCCAGTAGGGGAAGTACCGTGTCAGGTAACAAGGGCTATCCAAGGTTAGCGATGCGATTCTGAGCCTCTTGGGACCGGCCCGCTCACGGTAAATATGACGCCGTTAACTAAATCCAGTATCGGCATTCGCCACCTGGTGTGCTGCAATATAGATCTCGATACTGGCCGATCGGACTACTCTATGTTTGCAGGCGCTGTTCTTCTTGCCGTGATCTTCATCCTGCTCATGCCGCAGACGCGGAACGGGCTGATGAGCTCGCTTACCTGGGCGGGGAATTGGTTCGTCGCCTGGGCGCCGTTCTCCTTTATCATCGTCGTGGTAATTTTTGTGGTGGCGCCGATCGCGTCCTACTTCATCATCAAGAGTTGGCCGCAAACGGTAGAGCCGGAAAACCCGATGGCGAAGTACCGCAAGGCCGACGACGTGATTGTCGACTGAGCCCCGCGCTTAAGGAGCGAACGGATTGTCGATGACGAACCGCCAGCTTCCGTCCGCTTGACGGCGTACGACTTCGGTGTTCTTGCCTTCTACCTGAATGGGTCCGTCGGGGCCCGTGCCCGTCTTCTCCCACTTGCCCTGCAGTAGGGCGAGTCCGTCGCCCGTATCGCATACCATGATCGTCTCCAAGTGGATTTTCGGCTGCATCGCAAGTAAAAACTTATAGGATTCGCGGATCGCATCCAGACCCTTTGCGGGGCCGGGGTCCACGTTCAGAAGGGCCGCCGGTTCGTAGAGCGCCACCAGCGCCTCGAGGCCGGCGCTGTTAAATGCCTTTTCGAACGCGGCATGCATCGGGTGCTGCGCTTGCGACATAGGACCAATGGTACCCGAGGGCGGGGCGTTACGTGCCGCTGCGCAGTTTAGCGGCGAATTTTTCGCGGAACTTCCGCACTTTGGGCGCCACGATGTAGGAACAGTAGGATTGCCGCGGATTCTGGCGGAAGTAATCCTGATGGTAATCCTCGGCCTTATAAAAGGTAGCGGCCGGGAGCACCTCGGTCACGATCGGGGCGGGGAAGACGCGGTCGTCTTCCAGTTCCCGGATCAGCGTTTCGGCGATGGTTCGCTGGTGCTCGTCGTGATAGAAAATGACCGAGCGGTATTGCGAGCCGGCGTCGTTGCCCTGGCGATCGCGCGTCGTGGGGTCGTGGATGGTGAAAAAGACTTCTAGGATTTCGCGGAATAGCGTCACTTCGGGATCGAACTTCACCTGCACCACTTCCACGTGGCCCGTCTTGCCGCCGCAGACGGAGTTGTAGTCGGGCTTCTCGGTGTGGCCGCCCATGTAGCCGGATTCCACGGAAAGCACGCCTTCCATCTCCTGGTAGACGGCCTCCAGGCACCAGAAACAGCCGCCGCCGAGGGTCGTGATTTCGCTTTTCGCCATGCGTCTCCTATTGAACCAACTGGACCGTGACCGTGACCGTGGCGTACACCGAGACGGTACCGGTCTGGATCGGCGTGGGGGTGGCCGCGGTGGTCGCGAAGCCGGCGACGATGGGCGTCGAGGACGCGCCTTCGAGGGCGGCAATCACCACGCCGGTCTTGCCGCCGAGTCCGGACGCGATGGCGGCGGCGTGGGCCATCGCCTGCTTGGAAGCTGCCGTCAGCGCCTGCTGCTTCACCGGCTCCGGATCGTGTAGACCGAACGTGAGGCCGCTGACGCTGTTCGCACCGGCCGCATTGGCGGCGTCGATCAGCTTGCCGGCGAGCGTGATATCGGCGCTCGTTACTTGGACGGTATTACTGGCAATGTAGCCGACGATGGCTGGGGTTTGACCATTCGGCGGGTTGTTGTAGCGCGGCGTGACGGCGTAGCCCACCGTCTGGATAGTGCCGGTCGCGCCGAGCACGGATTTGAGCGCGTTGATGAGGGCGGCAGCTAGAGTGGCGTTCTTTTCCGCGGCCTCCTGCGCCGTCACTCCCTGGGTGACCGCTCCGGCGTCGATCTGCACCTGGTCCGGGTTCACCGAGATCGTGGCGTTGCCGATGGCCTGGACCGTCTGCGGGGCCGGCGTTTGCGCGCGGAGCACGGCGCCGGTAACAATCAGTACGGCCAGAAGCCCAAGCTTTGCCATGACTGCCTCCTGACTCAATATACCGTGGCGGGCCAACCCGCCCGTTAACCGTCGCGGGTTCTGTGCGCGGATTTACCAGCCCCACCGCAACTCTGCCGGGAAAAAGGAGTTAAATGGTACAGAGGGTTATCGATGCGCAAACAAGCATGGCTTGCGCTGGCGTCTGTGTTTGGTCTGGCTGCGTTCCCCGGCATCTACGCTTATGCCGACAAGAAAAGCGCGGCCCAGACGCGACAGTTCTTCCGCCAGATTCCGAACGACCAGAAAATCGACCAGGCGCTGAACCGCCTCACGTTCGGGCCGCGCCCGGGCGATGCCGCGCAGGTGCGCGCCCTCGGATTCAAGAAGTGGATCGATCTCGAGCTTCATCCGGAGCGCATTCCGCAGAATCCAATGTTGGCGGAGAAGCTGAAGACGCTCGACACACTCACCATGTCGAGCGAGCAACTGGTGCGCAACTATCCGACCCCGCAGATGGTCAAGCAGATGGCGAGCGGGCAGATGCCGTTCCCGTCCGATCCCGAGCGCCGCATGATGATTCAGAAGATGGTGGCGAAGGCGGAGCGCAAGCAGGGCGACACCGATCCGGCCGCGAACGCGCCGGACATGAAGAAGCTCAACGAGATTTTCACGCCGCAGCAGCTTCGCACGCTGCGCACCGGGACCCCGCAGCAGCGGCTGGCGGTTTTCCAATCGCTCACCAAGGACCAGCAGGAGGACGCCATTGAAGCTATGCCTCCCCCGCTGCGGCAGAACCTGATGCAGGTTGCCCCGGCCGAAATGCGCCGCCGCCTGGAACTGACGGCCGGCCCCCAGCAGGTAGTGGCGCGCGACCTGATGGAGGCCAAGCTGCTCCGCGCAATCTACAGCAGCCGGCAGTTGGAAGAGGTGCTCGACGATTTCTGGTTCAACCACTTCAATATTTTCTTGGACAAGGGCGCCGACCGCTACCTGGTGACCGAATACGAGCACGCCGTCATCCGCCCGCGCGTGCTGGGCAAGTTCCGCGACCTGCTGGAAGCCACGGCTAAGAGTCCGGCGATGCTGTTCTATCTGGATAACTGGCAATCGGTGGGAGTCGAAGCGCCGCCAGTGCGTGGTGGCGGCAATCGCCCCCGCCGCGGCCTGAATGAGAACTACGGCCGCGAGCTGCTGGAGCTGCACACGCTCGGCGTGGATGGCGGCTACACCCAAAAGGATGTCACCGAGGTGGCGCGCTGCTTCACCGGCTGGACCATCGATCAGCCGCAGCGCGGCGGCACATTCCTGTTCAATCCGCGGCTGCATGACAAGGGTGAAAAAACCGTGCTCGGCGTGAAGATTCCCGCGGGCGGCGGCATCGAGGATGGCGAGAAGGTGCTCGCCATCGTGGCGCGTCATCCGGCCACCGCGCACTTCATTTCGAAGAAGCTGGCGATGCGTTTCGTGGCCGACGAGCCGCCCCCGTCGCTGGTGGACCGCATGGCGCAGACGTATCTTAAGTCGGATGGGGATGTGCGAGCGGTGCTGAAGACCATATTCGACTCGAAGGAGTTCTGGAGCGTGGGCGCGTATCGTTCGAAGATGAAATCGCCGCTCGAGATGGTGGCGAGCGCGGTGCGCGCGGTGAACGGCGACGTGGACTACGCATTCGCGCTGGTTAATCAGGTGGCGCAACTCGGCCAGCCGCTGTACCGCAAGCAGGAGCCGACCGGCTATTCCAACTCGGGTCAGGAGTGGCTCAACTCGGCGGGGCTGCTGGCGCGCATGAATTTCGCGCTGCAGCTTGCGGACAATCGCGTGCCGGGTGTGAAGGTGGACAGCGCGAAGCCAGCCAAGCCGGGCGATCCGGCGGGCATGGGGCTCGGTTCACCGGAGTTTCAAAAGCACTAAGAGGATTGGCAATGCAGCAGAATCGTCACATTTTCCTTCGGAATTCGGCCCTGGCCATGGTCGGGGTGGGAACCGCGCCGCTGTGGCTGGAGCGGGCGCTGTACGCCGCGGACGCTCCTTCGCCGCGGAAGAAGATCCTGGTTGCGATCTTCCAGCGGGGGGCGGCCGACGGCCTGAACATCGTGGTGCCGCACGGCGAGAAGGCGTACTACGCGATGCGTCCGACGATTGCGGTGCCGCGGCCCACGGCCGGGAGCGCGGACGCCGCCATCGATCTCGACGGCTTCTTCGGGCTGCATCCATCGCTCGCACCGCTGAAGCCGATCTACGAGCAGCAGCATCTGGCGATCGTGGACGCGGCCGGCTCGCCCGATCCGACGCGGTCCCATTTCGACGCGCAGGATTACATGGAGTCCGGCACACCGGGCCGCAAGGCGACCAATGACGGGTGGATGAACCGCGCGCTGCCGAAGGACCAGGGCAAGGTTTCGCCGGTGCGCGCCGTGGCGCTCGGTCCGGTGCTGCCGAGGGCGATGCGCGGCTCGCGGCCGGCGATCGCGCTGCAGAGTATCGGCGGCTTCCAGGTGCGGAACGCGGTGGCGGCCAAACAGTTCGAGCAGATGTACGCCGAGACCAAGGACCCGGTGCTGGCGGCGACAGGCCGCGAGACTTTCGAGGCGGTCTCGATGCTGCAATCGATCCAGCGGCAGCCGTACGTGCCGGCCAACGGCACGAAGTATCCGCGAGGCCGTTTCGGCGACAGCCTGCAGCAGATCGCGCAGTTGATTAAGTCCGATGTGGGCGTGGAGATGGCGTTTGCCGATGTCGGAGGCTGGGACCATCACGTGAATGAGATGGGACCGCGCGCGTCCGAGGGACAGCTTGCCACGCTGCTGCGCGACTACGGCCAGGCGCTGAGCGCGTTCTGGACCGACATGGGCGACCGCATGCAGGACGTGGTGGTGGCGACGATGTCGGAATTCGGCCGCACGGCGCATGAGAATGGCAACCGCGGCACCGACCACGGCCACGCGAATTGCATGTTCGTGATGGGCGGCGCGGTCAAGGGCGGTAAGGTCTACGGCAAGTGGCCGGGACTCGAGAAGGAACAGCTTTACGAAGAGCGCGACCTGGCCCTGACTACCGATTTCCGCGACGTGCTCGGTGAACTGGTGTCGCACCATATGGGGAATCCGACGCTGAACGGCGTGTTCCCCGGATACAATCCGAAATTCCTGGGACTGGTGTAGCGGGCAAAGCGATCCGGCCATGGATCAGCCGCTCTGCGCCGCCGTGCTGGCAAAGATTCACGAGCAAATCGAAAGGACTACACATCTGATCGGCTTGTTGCCTGCCGATCGTCTGCATGATCCGCCCGCAATTCCCGGCTGTTGGACAGCTGCCGAACTGCTGGGCCATCTACTCGAATGCCTGGCCGGATTTTGTGCCGTGTTGGCCGCGGCCGAGCCGTTGCGTCTGGCGCATTTCGCCCGCCTTCGGCAAGCGCCTGTGAACGGCTCGTGCGATGCGCGGGGGGCATGCGATCGAATCGAAGTCTACCGTGCGCATATCGACGAGGGATTTGCGCTGCTGTGCGATGCCGACCTGTCCCGGATGATGCCCACCGTTTTCGTGAAGGAAGGGGAGCCGCTGCTGACGCTTCTGCTGGGGAACCTGGAGCACCTGATCAACCACAAGCATCAACTGTTCACGTTCGCAAAACTGATGGGCGTGAATGTGAGCAGCCGGGATCTGTATCGGTTCAGGGCTTGAAGGCGGTCGCGTCTCGGGTCCCCCACGTTATAATTCGATCAGCGCGTGCGGATGTGGCGAAATTGGCAGACGCGCTGGATTTAGGTTCCATAGTCGTAGTTGAAAACAAGTAGGTTAGCTTGCAACTGTGACACATTCTGTGACATAATTCAGGGCATGGGCCTCTATAGGCGCAAGGGCGACGGCACGCAACTTTGGTGGTGTTCGTACACCATCGCTGGTAATCGTGTGCGTGAATCGACTGGCACCGCCAATAAAGGTGACGCCGAAAAGTTCATAGCCAAGCGCATCACCGGCCAGACCGTACCCATCAAGGCCAGCATCGGCGCATTGCTGAACAACCTGATTACGGATTACGAGATCAATGGTCGAGATGTGAAATGGTGCAAGACCTACGTTGAGAAGCACATTAGACCATTCTTCGGCCACATCAAAGCCGAACGCATCGACAAGCCCACCATCAACGCCTTCATCAAATCCATGCTTGATGCGGAGTACAAGAATGCAACCATCAACCGTTGCATCGCTCTTCTACGGCGTGCGTTCACCTTGGGCGAAGTTCCTTTCCCACGAATCGAGAAACTGCAAGAGAACAATGTCCGCACCGGCTTCGTGGATGACGCACAGTTCTTCGCTCTGTACGAGAAATTGCCGCAACATCAACGGCCAGTGGCGCTCTTCGCATACGAGACTGGATGTCGCCGTGGCGAAGTCCTCAAGTTGAAGTGGAGACAAATCGACTTCATTCACAAAGTTGTGCGCCTCAATCCCGGCGAGACGAAGAACAAGGAAGGACGTGTGATTCCGCTGTCCGACATGATGCTGTGGTTCTTGGAGAAGAAGATCCCACGCATTTCGGAGTACATCTTCACGTACCGTGGCAAGCCAATGCGGAGCCTCAAACAAGGCTGGAACGAAGCGCAATCGGAATCAACGGAGAAGATCCTATTCCACGATCTTCGCCGCTCAGCCGTCCGCAACATGGTGAGATCTGGTGTGCCGGAACGGGTGGCGATGGCGGTGTCGGGGCACAGAAGCAGAAGCGTTTTTGACCGATACAACGTGGTCAATGAAGACGATCTCAAGGGCGCTATGCAGAAGATTCGATCCCACACTGCTTATATGTACGCTCCAACGAAAGCACCGGAATTGCTCGAATACGATCAGCACAAGGGTGTCGAAATCAAGCGTGTTGAATCGTGGAGCGACACTGGCATTGATCCCAACGTCCGACGCCAGATTCAACGGCCACGGGCACGAAAAACAGACGTACTGACGCCGATCCCTCCTGACCTGGACGAACAACAATAGACGCCCTAGTCTGGGGCATCGACAGCAAGCGTAGCAACGTGTCAGGAATCCTCTCTAGATTGGCCGCTGAACGCACACAGCGCCTCTCAGTTCAATCCGCAGCCGCCCGGTGGTATGACGCATCCCGGCGACGGCCAGACATGCCCATGTCAGACAAGAGATGCCTTGTCCTCAATCTGATTTCAACCCGTGACCGGCATTCAGATGTGCTCGTCTGCTGCGTGCGAACAGGTCTCCCGGACATCGAAAGGAGCCGTCCATGTGTTTGGGACTTTACCGAACCGTTTGGACAACCGTCGCACCACTACCAGCATAACTACCGCTCCCGTTATACACCGCTGTGATCGAATGCGTTCCTGACAACAATGTGGTTGTGCACTTGAACTGTCCATTGCTCAGTGAAGACACGCCGCCAGCGCACTCGATGGGTACAGGACTTGGCACAACATCTTGGCCTGGTGTCCTGCTGCATGAAATTGCCCCGCCCTCACCGAACCACATAGTTCCTCCGGCGCTACTTGGCGAGAGTGTCGCCATCAGCGTGACCGGCTGTCCAGGAGCAGACGGATTCGATGCGGATACTATGGTAATGCTCGTGCCTGTGATCGTGATTGGCGTCGAAGCGCTGCTGCTGTAGTTCGTGTTGCCAGCGTAATTGGCCGTAAGCGAATGACTTCCAGGGCCAAGGCAAACTAACGTGTCTACGCACTGTCCAGTGCCACTGGTACACGCTGGCTGGCTAGAGAGCGTAGCGGACCCAACGGCATTCCCATTGTCGGAGAACGTGACCACCCCGGTAGCCGTGAGCGGCGAGACAACCGCACTCAAGATAGCACCACCAGGAATGGGCGTAACCTTAAATGTGGATGTGGTGTTCGTCCTGTTGGCACTGTTGACCGTCTGCGTCAACACGTTAGATGTGCTTCCGCCATAGTTGGCGTCTCCGCTATAGACAGCGTTGATCGAATGGTTTCCCACTGACAACGCAGATGTTGAAAAGGTTGCCTGACCGCCAGTAACGCTACTTGTGCCGATAACCGTGGAGCTATCGTAAAACGTCATAGTGCCAGTAGCATTGGTGTTGCCTTCCGCTGCGGAAAACGTGACGGACTGACCAAAGAGTGACGGATTATTGTTTGAAGTTAATGCCACCCCGGTTGGCTGCTTGATCGTCAGGCTGAAAGCCGGAGACGTTGCTCCGCTATAGCTTGCATCTCCACTGTATGAAGCAGTGATTGAACTCGTCCCAACACCACCCGGAATGCTACTTGTGCTGCACTTGGCTTGCCCATTAACCACGGTCACTGAGATCCCGTAGGTCGCACCCGCACAAGTAAGGTTGCCAGAAGTTCCTCCGGGACCGTTATGCGAAAACGTCACCGATCCCGTTGCATCAGGTGGCGAGATGCTGGCCGTTAAGACTAAGGGCTGGCCCGAAACGTATGGATTATGCTCCGCAGTTATAGTAACAACCGGCGTTATCTTGTTTACCGTTTGCGTAATATTTTGAGATATTACACTCTTGTATGTGCTATCGCCGTTGTACGTAGCCGAAATGAGATGAGTGTCCGCCGAGAAGCTAGAGACCGATAGCGTAGCTCTGCCACCGCTTAACGACACCGTGCCAAGCGGGACTGGCTTTATGCTGCAAGGCGCAGGAGAGCAAGTGAGTTCGGAAAAAGTGACGGTGCCACTCGCCGTAGCCGGAGTGACAGTCGCCACGAACATAACAGGTTGCCGAAGTGCAGACGGATTTGGCCTCGATGTAAGCGCTATTGTCGCAGTGGGTGTCACGGACTTGACGGTCAGTGTCAACACCGATGATGTAGACGCAAAGAATCTGTCATCGCCGCTGTAAACTGCACGAATCGAATGGTTGCCTATGCCTAATGTCGAGGTCGTAATCCTTGCAGTGCCGTTGTTTATAGTCCCGCTACCAAGAACAACCGTGTCCTCAAGAAATGTGACGGCCCCGGTTGCCGTCGAAGGGGTGACGTTGGCATACAGTACAGCAGCTTGCCCAACATTGACCGGGTTGGCATCAGCGTAAAGCGAAATCGTCGTAACTTTCATTAGCCAGTCGCAATCCGGATCGCCTGTTCTGACAACAAAGGGTAGATACATCCGGACAATGGTCCCATTGGAAACCTGAGAGACGTTAGTGTTTCCGGAGAACGTCAAGAACACATCGTACCGTTTCTCAGTGGTGGCCTTTTTGTTCGTTGAGCATGTCGGAAACGTGACATTTGCTTGGTCCAACCCCGGATACTCTGGAGACTTCCCGGCCCACATGCCCGCCATTGCTGGCGAATTGGCGCTCTGGCACCAACCCTCACCAGAAGGAAGGTCTTTTCCGGATTGTGCTACTCCGAAGCAAAATGATGGCTTGTCTGTAAACCATGGATCACCTGTTAATCCGGTCATCCAAAGCGTGAGGATCTGTCCCTGATGAACGGGGTTGTCTGCTATTATCAACTGCCCGGAAATAGCATCGGTGACAGCGCCAAGAAGTGCCCGATGTTCCCCTTGGGACCACGAAAGATTGCAAGCAGCGGGGTCTGTGAGGCTGTAAGAGTACAGGCACTCGTAGCCCACACCAAAAACGGCAGAGTCCGCATAGCCGTAAACAGCATCAATGTAGACACGTCCAGGACCACCAAGCATTCTTGTGCGGTCATCAAAGCGGACTCCATTCTTAACAAGAACAATTCTGGTGCTCCAAACGTGGGCGTGAGAGTCTGGATACAGTGGCACTGAGGGAACAACGAAATTTATCTGTGTTGGGCTGACGTAAATGAGATCAGCGACGAGTTCACAATTGGAATCAAAACAGGCGTCTTCAGCGAAATGAACCTCAACTCCACCAAGACTCTTCTGCCACGGCGGTGCTGCGGTAAAGGTCGAAGTCGCAAAATCTGAGCCGAAAATGATCGCCATGCTACCCGGAGCAAGAGCCACTGAATTGGCAGGAAAATCCATGCCGGGTATGGCAGCATTTGTCACATTGGTGATGGATGGCGTTGTCTGGCCAAATGCGACTGCAACCAGCAGGAAGATCGGAAGAATTTTGTGGGCCACTGAAGGAGCCTCCTAAGCGTTCCGCCAAAAGTTCATAGAACTGTGAAATTCGGATAACGTGAGCCTATAGTACCAAACGTCACAATAGACGGCGGCGGGGCTGATGATTTCGGCGGTGAGCTTTGTCGGCATTCGATTCTCCAACGTTCGTACCATCTACGTTAGCTCATTGCCCGCCTCTGAGTAGATCCCTTTGTCCGGTTTAGAAGGGAGAGATTCACCGGCCCGGAGTCTCATCCGTGACTCCTATGGCCGGGGAAGTCAAATCGCAAGTACCGGGAATCTTTGGCCCGGAGTCCCGTCCTGGAATTTTGCCGGGGAGCCTCATTGAAAAATTCTCTAACGGCCCGAAATACAGGCGGGCGGCACGTAGTACGGTCTTGAGGGAAAGGTTCAAATCCGAAAAACACTGGTGAAAAAACTTTCTGACCGCCGATCCGCTCCACGTTTCCGGTTTCGCCGCCGTCTCCATCGCCGCCGTGCCGACGCCCACACTCTCCAGGGCTGTACCAAAAGGCAGAGTTGAAACCATCCGGTTTTGGCGTTGAATCGACGTGGACCGGAAGGCCACTCCAGTGTACCTTTCTGATTACGAATATTGACAGATTGGCACAAAGTTGTCTACAATGCAAAGTATGCGAGTTGCGCTTTACGCACGTGTTTCGACACGGGACAAAGGGCAGGACACGGAGAACCAACTTTTGCAGTTGCGCCAATTCTGCCAGCAACAGGGCTGGACCGTGGTTCAAGAATACGTGGATCAGAAAACCGGACGCACATCCGACAGGGAAGCCTTCCAGCGCCTTTTCCAGCACGCCTACGAAAAGCGGTTCGATCTATGCCTGTTTTGGGCGCTCGATAGGTTTTCGAGAGAGGGCGCTACCGACACGCTTCAACACCTTCGCAAGCTGTCCAACTACGGCGTCCAATGGAGAAGTTTCACGGAGCAGTACATCGACAGCGCCGGGATGTTTGGCGAAGTCATCATTTCACTCCTGGCAGTCCTGGCAAAGCAGGAATCCGTGCGCCGGTCTGAGCGTGCCAGTGCCGCCTATGCCCGTCTCAAGGCGCAGAATCGCACGGATCATCTTGGGCGCAAGCGCCTTGTTGTTGATCGTGGCAACATTTTGGACATGGCCGCTGGTGGTTTGTCCACACGTGCAATTGCCACCAAGCTGAAAGTCAGCCATACCAGCATTCATAGAATCGTGCAGGGAAAGCCGTAGACGGCCTTCCCTGTCGCCGGGTGCCCCACGGTATCCTGTTGGCTTGCCAATCGCTCTACGGGGTCCGCAAGAGGCCCACGGCAGCACGTTCGTGCGGTCCTTGGTGTGGCCGTCCTGGTGTTGGCCTTCATCGGTCACTTCTGGACCCATGTTCTTGCCGTCTTCAAAATTTCCATCTCACGTCACCAAAATGGTCTTCACCGCAAGCCGGTACGGTGCGAAGCACAACTATGCAACCGATGGTTTCCAAATCAGCGTCCATTCGGACGCCCTTCGGGATGCTGTGTAGAACCATTACTCCAACCTAGGAAACGCCAGATAGCAGGACAATCCCACAGCTACGCCATAAGAGCGTCCGCTATCCGGTGAAACTCCAATCTGAGGTTCCCACCAGGAATGCGTCGAATCAGCCGCACATTCTCTCCAGCTACTTGACGTGAGCCGCTGTTGGCTCCGGTTGGGTATTAGGCTTCTGGATTACGCAGCGCCCGGTGTCTGTCCCAACAATCCCACGGTAGACACGATGAAAGCATCACGCCGTCGTTAATGTTCCCGACCATGATGCAGTGTGATTCACCCCGTAACGCTCTCTGTGGCATCCCCGTGTTTCTACCACGCCGCCGAATCGAGCGCCCTGAAGCTGTCTCACTCTTTATATATGACATCCTCAGATTTCACCGTCGCCAGTGAAGACTGCGGAGTCCGAATTTATGATCGCACGGATTTGAATTCTGTCAACTCCCCGGCGCACTACCATGTCGTACCAGCACACACACACCCGATTCCAGCGTTTGCTTGACATCTAAATAGATCACTGAGGGTATCGCCCATGACGGCTATCTAGATTGACCGGATAGGCGACTGCTGAATCAACGGAGACATACATGAAGAAATCGAAGAGAGCAATCGTTCTAAGACTGGACCCGTCCGTTCTAGATCGCATAGATTCAGTTCGACATCCACTGCGGATGGATCGCACAACGTGGCTGCGGAAGGCCGTTGCCAGAAATCTGGCGTACAACATCGAAAAAGAGCTTCCAATCGTGGCGGGCCGGGATATACAAGCGGTGCTGATGCCATAGGAGACGAATATGCACATTAAATTGACGGAGACGTTTTACATCGAATCGGAGAGCGTTGAGTTGATCCGGCTGCTTGAGCGCTACCGCCAGCCTTGGGTAGAAGTTGTGACGAATCGCCAAGATCTTTGCGAACTGAATTTTAGGGGAGAGGAAGCTACCGAAGCGTGGGGCAACTGGCAAGCCTATATGCGGGAAGCGGCAGAAATGCGCCGGGGCGGTGCGGACGCCCATCAAGACGCAGAACACGCATGGCAGTGAAGAAGGAGATTTCAAAATGAAACGTAAACCGAAGATCACAGAACTAATCATGACGGACGCAGAGAAGAAGGAACACCTACATCGGCTGTGTGAAGAGCTTGGTGAAGACGCCGTTCAGAACCTTCATCGGGCCTTTGAGTTGACCGCTCAAGCTATTGTTCGGCGGGCAAAGCAGAGAGCCAAAGCCGAACTGCAAATGGCCGATCAGTACCGTGAAAAATGAGAAAGCGCTCGACAGCGGCCCCGGAACTGCCCACGGCGGCACCGAACATTCCTTGCATGAAGCCGAAGCGCAACACAGCCAAAATCGAAGCACGTGAACGGCCCACCACAGCCTAGTGCCACGGCTGCCGATTCCTGGCGCTTCTAGGGTCTTCGGCGCATGGTTCTGGTAGACTTAAAGTTCTGATGTGGGGCTGTGGCGGAATTGGCAGACGCACCAGATTTAGGTTCTGGCGTTCGAGAGGACGTAAGGGTTCAAGTCCCTTCAGCCCCACCAAAGATCCCCAAGTTCTTTCTGTGACGCTTCTGTGACTGCCTGTGACTGAAAACGGCGCAATCTGTCACAGTTTCTATTTCTAACAAATTGAAAACAAGCAGTTTAGTATAAAGACGGTGGATTTAGGTTCCAGTTCCCGCAAGGGAGTGTAGGTTCAAGTCCTATCATCCGCACCAGTAAATTTATTATTTTCAATACTTTATACGGTTAGCCACTTAAGCAGCTCAACCCGATACGGTTCTTGACCGGGTACCCTGACGGTCAACGATTTAGCCGCTCGAATGACGTGGTAGTTGGTGATGATGATGCCGTCGCCGGAAAACACATAGCCGCTGCCTTGACCCGCCTTCTCCCCATCTTCATTGAAATTCTCAACTACAACTACTGATGGCGTTGCCCGGTCTGCGATCTGAGCCGTGGTGAGCTTGGCTGGCGCAATGGGCGACGGCTTCTCCGACATTTCCGCTGCCCTTTCCTGTGCTCCAGAAGCGGCATTGGACGGGCCTGAAGCGGCTTGATCGCTGGACTGGCGACGGACGCCAATGAGAATCCCGACGCAGAGCAGAGCAACAATCCCCAAGCCGATTAGGACATATTTCAAAGCGCTGGATTTCGACGGAACCGGACCGGCACCCACAGTGCGACTCTGCAAGTCCGGCCGTACCTGTGTCCGATATTCCTCTTCTGTTATTCTTTGCCGTTCTTCCTCAAGGATGCGTTGCTTCTGTTCGTCTGAGAGTTCCATAGGCCCTTCGCATAACAACTATAGAAGTGTCACTTGGCAAGGAAAAGGCCATATCCAAAGTTAGGGGCAAACCCTCTCAACGAATATCGGTACAATTTTATCTGAATGCGCCGGTTCGGTTCTTCGGCAGAAGTGCTCGTCTTCATGTTGGCTGCTGCCAGCCCCAATGCCGCTTGGGGTCAAGCCAGTAAGCCCACGGTGACAACGGTTGCCAACGTCGCCAGCTACGCCAACAGTTCAATCTCTCCTGGCGAAATGGTGGTCATCTTCGGCGCTGGAATGGGACCGGCACAGGTTGTCACTGCACAACTGGATCAGCAAGGCCGAGTCGCAAGCACGCTTTTGCAGGTCCAGGTTCTTTTCGACGGAACTGCCGCACCATTGATCTACGTGTCCGCAAAACAAATCTCAGCGATGGTTCCATACGTCCTTGCCGGGAAGTCCACGACACAGGTTCAGGTGGTCTATCAGGGTGTCGCTTCCGATCCGTTTCAGAAGACGGTTGCGCCAGCCGCACCAGGAATCTTCACAGCGGATTCGTCCGGGCAAGGGCAAGCTGCCATTACGAATGCAGATGGATCGTACAACACGGCGACGAACCCGGCCACTCCTGGCTCATTCTTCACGTTCTACTTGACGGGTGAAGGACCAACCGATCCGCCCGGTTCGGACGGCAACGTCGCAACGTCCACTGCAAATGTAGCACTCCCGGTTACAGTTCTGATTGCGGGGCGCACAGCACAACTTCTTTACGCCGGATCAGCGCCCGGAAACGTCAACGGGTTCGCCCAAATCAATGTGGTCATCCCTGCTGACATGCAATACGGAGGCAACCCTCCGCTGGTGGTCCAGATCGGTGGCGTTCCCACTCAGACCGGCGTGACGTTGGCTGTATCCGGGCCACCGGCTCCGATTCCCGCCAATCCACAAAGCCTCACGGCGTCCGTGAATGCCTCCGGTCAGGTTGTGCTGGCATGGATGCCTGCGGATTCCCTTGCGACACGCTTCCACATTGAACGCCAGATGGCTGGAAGCGGATTCACGGAAATTGCGATGCTCCAGGCAACAGCCACCACGTTTACGGACCCGAACGTTTCGGCAGAAACAACGTACCAGTATCGGGTCCGGGCGGAAAGCGATTATGGCTTCTCTCCGTATTCTGCCGTCGTGAACGCCACAATTCCGGCCGCTCAATTGCCACCGCCATCCAACGTGCAAGCCGTTGCCGTCAGCCAATCCCAAATCAACCTGACGTGGAGTGCAGTGACGAACGCCACACGTTTTCACGTTGAGCGCAAAACAGGGGCGGCGGGCACGTATGCGGAGATCACGGCGGTTCCTGCCACGACTACCAGCTATCAGGACACGACGGTACAGTCGAACACAGCGTACACGTATCGGGTTAGGTCTGAAGGGGCATCTGGTTTTTCGGCCTATTCCAACGAAACCTCTGCCACGACACCGGCCTTGCCGCTGCCGCCAGCCCCGACGTTGCAAGGAACGGCGACATCGGCTACGACACTCCACCTTTCCTGGACGACCACGGTGACAGGCATCATTCGATTCCGATTGGAACGACGGCTGACGACTGGCGTGTACTCTGAGATCGCCCAACCAAGCGCAACAAGCACGTCCTTTGATGATTCCGGCGTGACCGGCTCCACGAGCTACCTCTACAGGATGAGGGTGGAAACCGGAGCAGGGCTGTCGGCGTATTCCAACGAAGTGGCGGTGACGACATTCCCCACGGCTCCGACAAGCCTTCAGGCGACTGCAACCTCTTCCAGCCAAGTGAATCTCACCTGGACGAACAATGCCCAGGATGCCACTGCGATCCGGGTTGAATTCCTTCCACCGGGTTCAACAGCCTTTACCGATATCGGTGTGGCTGTCACGCTCACGAACACGCCAGCGGCGAATCTTCAGGCCAACACCATGTACACGTTTAGGGTTCGAGCGCAAAATGGGGTTGGCTATTCGGCATACTCGAATGTGGCAACAGCGAAAACGCTCCAGGCGCTTCCGGCGACCCCGACCAATCTCCAGGCAACTGCGAGTTCGTCCAGCCAAGTGAATCTGACCTGGACCAACAATGCGCCGGATGCCACGGCGATCCGGGTGGAATACCTGCCCCCAAGTGCCACAACCTTCACGGACATTGGTGCCGCCACAACGCTGACGAATTCACCTGTAACGAGTCTTCAGTCGAACACAACGTATTCGTTCCGTGTCCGGGCACAAAATGCCGTTGGGTATTCGCCATACTCGAACTTAGCGACGGTGACTACGCAGACGCCACCCGTAACAGTTGTTTTGATTCACGGCATTCTTCAATCCGGTGGCGCTCTGGAACCCCTCGCCAAAACGTTGCGCCCCCTTTTGACGCCGGGGCGTTTCACCGTCTTGTCCGATTTCAATTGGGGTAGATGTGCCAACCCTACGGGCTTGGTCTGTGATTCAAATTGCACGCTTGAGGAAGGTGCCACGGAGCTTCTAAATTACTTGAACACCAACGTGCCCCCCGGCGATGTCCTTTTCGTGGGGTATAGTATGGGCGGCTTGATCGTTCGGCAGTTGCTACTCACAACACAATTCACAAGGAATCGGCCACTCGCCCTGATAACGCTCGGAACTCCCAACCTTGGGTATCCCTATTCACCGCTGGATGCACTCGCCGTTTGTTCGTCGCTTGGGGCAGAAATGAAAGGTGACTTTCGGGCCAATAACGGTCAGGGAATCATTTCTTCTTTTCTGGGAACACTCAATAATACCTGGGCTGCATCTTCGCCTGCACCCGCTAGAGGCCAGTGGCTTGCGATTTCTGGCGCATCGTGCAACAACCCGATTAGCTTCACTCTGAGCGGTGGTTGCCCGGACAGCAACGTGTTTAGCGATGGAGTGGTCTGCGACGTGAGTGCCAGATTGTTGTTCCAATACAAGAACCGGCCGTCACAGGATCACTTCAGCTACAATTTTTCTCATGATGGCGGTGTGGGCCTCTTTTGCCTAAATCTCAGCGGCATACCAGCTTTGTACAACGCTGGTGCAAGCTCTGATGTGGGGCTGTGGTTGGTGAACTTCATCAACGGACAATGAATATGTGTAGCCGATTCCTATTTGCGTTTGTGCTCTCTACGGTAGATTTGGCGGCGGCTCTGCAGGATCACCCATCTGCCACGCAGCAAACCAATGTCGGCAAGAGCGAACAGGAACAGCGGGATGTTAGGACAAGGTTGTCAATCGTTTTGGATCGTGATTACAGCCACCAGGCTGCTGATGAATTGCTCACATTTGCGATTCAGCACAGCGATGTTGCCGTGCCTGAACTAAAGCGGCGGCTGATCGCATATAGTCAGCAGTCCCGAAAAACGCTTGCCGGAAACGCTGCAATTCACGCTGATGCACTGGCATACGTGGCGAATGCCTTGGCCGTGGATGCGCTTTGTGATCTGTGTGCCGGGAACGCCGATTTATTTTGTCCATATCTCGAACGGAGCTTGGACTATGTGGAAGGCCGTTTGAACCCCTTCACACTTGCGTACCGTGCCATTGCAAAGCCAGAAGCCGAGGTGCAAGGTGCAACAATACATTGGGCTGATTCGATGATCGGATTTCCTCATTTCCGGCAACGGCTTGCTGAAGCGATGCTCGAAAGGTACGGCAAGGTTCCGGGCGAAACGGAGTGGGCCACGGACCCTATTGCTTCCAGGCTCAAAGACCGAGCTTCACCAGACTTGCGACAGAGCGTTGTGCGCTTCGTCACCGAAGCTCAGAGGAAAAGAAAATAATGGCGACAGGCATCCCCGATGCGGAGAGTTGTTCCAAGTCAGATCGTAGAATTCATTGATAGGTATTGCGGCGAATTCTTGCGGCCGCCAACAGCCATTAGTGTGCCGGGGAAGAGACCGTTTCCATATCCGACGCCGGGGGTCGGTCATTTTATTACGCCTATTCAACTGCCGACGGTTCGTGTGCTCAACAAGCTACTGAATTGCCTTGCGGATGAACTACTGCCTTCAGACGAAAGCGATTTCCATTCGTTTCTGATGTGCGTCAATCAGGTTCGGTCCACGGCGAGTGCCGATTCTTACGGTGCTCTGTGGGCTGTAGATAACGGAGACAGCCCCGTCAGAGTCATTCGTGAACTGCTGACGAAGTGTCCTGACGAGAGCGCCTCAGCAGCATCCAACGCATTGACATTAATTCCTGACACGACGTATCGGGATAATCTACGCACCGATTTGGGTGCGGTCAACAGAGCACTGTCCAACGGTGAATGGAAGGCTGCAACTGTGCTGGCCGGTTCTGTGGTTGAAGCCCTTCTCTTGTGGGCGATTCGCACAAAGCGTGAAGACGAGATTGGGGAAGCGGTAAAGGCATTACTGGACACCAAGACACTAAAGAAGAAACCCGCCACCGAACCTGAGAATTGGCACCTGTCAGAAATGAACGAAGTGGTCCGTCACTTTGGGTTGATCTCGGAAGCAACTGCTTGTCAAGTTCGCCTTGCCAAAGATTTCCGAAATCTCATTCACCCCGGACGTGCGGTTCGACTTGAACAAGACTGCAATCGGGCAACTGCTCTCACAGCAGTGGCGGCGATTGAACACGTGCTAATCAATTTGGAGAAGCAATTCGTTCCTTGAGAACAGAGGGATAGTGGGTTTCTTGACATCAGATATTCGGGTGCTCTGCTTTAGGGACAGCCACAATCGGCCATCGTCGCCGGGGAAGCTGCGAGTCCATCGGGCTGGTGCGGATGGAACTGCGGGCTTCCTGTGCGCCGTGGTTGCGCTGAAGAAACCGTTGCCGAAATAGGCTGACGCCAACTCAACGGCACCCGCAATCGTCGCAACACACCTTGCCCCGGACTCCAGCCACCCCTTCTTTGGCGATGATTGGAACCATGACCAGCCCCGCCACTGGATCGGCCCACCACCAGCTTCGTTTGGTAGTCGCCCCACGTTTCAAAATCGGTCCTTTGTGCGCCGTTCCAGTTGCGATGTGTTCCAGCCGGTCGCGGAAGTGAAGGTCGCCCCGTTACGACGTTGAGGGCGGCGGGGACAAAGCGAAAGCCGTCGGGCGGTTCACGACAACCGCCACACGCTGATCACGGAAGCTCAGGCTAGGCCGGTATCCACCTCGACGCTTCCGTACGGTGGGCCGAGCTGGACGTTAACGGTGGGCCACACCGTCTCAGAGACCCGTCTATGGGTCTCCGGGTCGAGGGAACTCACTCTGCGGCTGGCGAAGGTGTACGGGAAGTGCCCGCCAAGTGGCGCGGTGAGGGCGACGTTGCCGTAGGTATCGCGCACAGTTACGGTGCCCGAGGAGATGGTCGCCCCGGTGACTGCGTCCACGGCGGTGACAGTGTACTGCGTCGAGGTGCGGCGCGCCGGGTAGGGACTCAACCTCGCGGTCGCGACGCCGGACACAAGCGGGCTTCGCAGGCGCGTCAGAATGGCGACTACCTGTGCCTGCAACGTTCGATCCGACAGGGCCTCAACGTGGTTGAGAGGGTTGGCGGCATGCGACGTGGAGAACGGCAGACGGGCGCGAGCATCACTGACCAGCAGGTCCCCGGCCCCAGGCGCAACTTCGGGAGTTGAGGCGGCGAGTGCGGTCAACACGGTCAGGATCTCGATGACGATGGGCAGTTGCACAAGGATCGCGGCCGGCACGAACGACACGACGTTCAATAGCGTGCCCACGACGACGGGCGTACTTCCCCAGTGGAAGAGCGGGAATGGCACAGGTATCGGGATGGTGCTGTCCGGAGTGTAGACTCCGGCCCACAGCCGCGCCGCGTTCGTGCTCGTGCCGCCGAAGGTGTGGTACATGATCCCGGGGACGGGTTCGCCCGCAGCGATCGCTGCCAGCGTCGCGCTGCCCGGGGCGAGTTCGGCCAGTGCCGGGTTCCCGGTGAACGCGCGCATGGTGGCCAGGATCCCCGGTGCAATCAGACCGGCGGCGGTGAAGGCGGTCTGGAGGCGGGCGAGCAGGGCGTCCACGGTGGTAGCAATGCCCGCGAGCCCGGAACCGGCGTTCGGCGAGTGCAGGGCGATCAGGCTGGTTACCCGGGGCAAGAAGGCGGCCAGGGCTGGGATGACCCTTGCGCCGGCGAGGAAGGACCTGGCAATCAGCCCACCACGGCTGTGCCCCACGAACGCGACCCGCAGCCCCATCAGCCGCGGGTCACCGATCAGGGCCTGCGTCACCAGCAAGGCCAGTTGCGTGACGTTGGTCGCAATCGGTCCGGACGGCGCCTTCTGCGTGTAGGTCACCGTGGTGAAGCCCGCGGCCTTGAGGGCGGCGTTCCAGCTCGTCAGTGCGGTCGCGAGCGGGTCCAGGAAGAAACGCGCCACGGGCACAAGCGGCGGCGAGATATGGAAGCCCTCGTCCCTATACGCAGGGAAGCCTACCGTCCGGTCGAACACCACGCCAGGGTAGGCGCTCAACGGCGCGGTCATGTCCATACTCGTGCCGCCCAACCCATGCAGTAGGACAACGATCGGCAGGCTCGGATCGAGCGTGCCGTCGACCGTGACCGGGGTTCCGTCGCTCAAGGTGATGGTGAACATGCTGGTCACCCTGCCGGTCGCTGACGCGCCAGTAGCATTCGGCTTCGGACTTCGACCTGCGACATACAGGCGACGGTCTCGGTGATTACGAGCACGACGAGTTCCTCCTCGCCCGGGAGGTCCGACGCGGAGAACAGGCTCCCCGCCTCGCCCGGCACCCCCACGCTCACGTAGCGAACCGGCTCCAACCGAACCGAGGGGTGCTCCTGCTCGTACCGCTGCAGTAGCTGCCGCAACTCGGCAGGCAGATCATCGACCGCCGCCACGGGGACCGGGGCCTCGGCCAGTGGCGCACCCTCCGGACTGACCGCCGGGACGCCCGCGTACCCGTGCAATTGCTGCCGGAACAGTTGAAGCAGACCCCGCGCGCTGTCGCCGGACGCCCCCCACTTCGCCGCGCCCGCGTCGCTCTCGTGCATGTTCATCTGAACCTCCCTCGTGAATTCGTGGGTTACCGCCTCCGCGGCATGCCCGCGAACAGGATTCTGAAAGCCCCTGTTTCGCCGGCCCCAATCTACCATTGAGCTGGCGAGCAGTCAATCGTAACGAACTCTTCTGCGCTGGCTCCAGTTGCCCGAGTTCCAGAAGGCCTATCGTGACGCCGGGCGCTCCACTTTCTCACAATCGATCGCCCGCCTCCAGCAAGGAGCCTCCGCCGCGGCGACGACACTCCTGAAGACGATGATCGACCCGGATACTCCGGCATCCGTTCGCAATCCTGACGGCGTAGTGTTCACTGGTGCTGGCTGAGCGCCATGAGAGTAGCGTTACCGAAAATGACGAGGTCCAACCGCTGCCGCACAGCCTGCCCCGAACGGCCATCGAGAGAAGCAGAAAGAGTAGCCGACGATCTTGATGCCCGAGCAGCCGGTCCCCTGAGAACAGATTAGCTACCGATATGGACGTATAATGCCCGCCATACGCCGATCGTTCTCCGACTGGCCGACCATCCTCCCGCAGCGTCGGCGACACTTCCCCATTGGAACGGTGATTATTGGCAATCGGGCCTGATCCCATGAACATGGCCGCGAGCCCAAGACCGCGGATCGTCGCGGGGCACCAGATGGAACCCCGAGTCCCGGAGGAAGCTGCGAACGAAATCGCCGGTGCGAAACCACTCTGCTTCTCCGCGATCCGCACGATGATCGTGTGCGGCAACGGAAATGTTTCGGGTATGCTCGAGCGCGCGCCGGCATCCGATCAATGCGAGACGCTCGGCGCCCTCGATATTCATCTTCAGGAAATCGATGCGGCCGATACC
This sequence comes from Bryobacteraceae bacterium, assembly GCA_041484525.1. Taxonomy (GTDB): domain Bacteria; phylum Acidobacteriota; class Terriglobia; order Bryobacterales; family Bryobacteraceae; genus JBGPHT01. Next base: position 88,066 of record JBGPHT010000001.1, read on the forward strand.
GCAACTTTCCCAAATGCAATCGAACGGCACGCCGTCGACCGCGAAACCGGACGTCGACGGCTCGCCGCCCCGTGTATAGTTTGACGTCCAATTCGAAGATGTCTCGATCTGCAGCTTGCCTGTTTTGTCTGCGCACGCGAGGTTCAAGGCTGTTACGTTCGAGAGGCCATTCCAGAGGCAGAACTTCTTCAATACCGCAAAGGACACCGGATGAGCTTCGATCGCAAGTACGCGGCCCGAACCCCCGACCGCCCGGGAGAACGCGCAAGTGTCTTCGCCGCGTCCGGCTCCAATATCTACCACCACATCACCAGGCTTCGGCCGGTACACGCGGTACCAGTTATCTTCAGCCTGCTGTAGATAACGCGCAGCCGCTCCGGCCAGTTCATGCCAGAGCCACTCCTCCGGCTCCGTAACCTCGGGCACCGGAAAATAGTAGTCGCCAACCCGGAAAATCCACATATCCTGCCAAAACACGTCTAAGTCGATGTTCGGAAGAACGCGCCGGCCGAGGCGGATTGCTTTGGCGATAAGGCGCTCCCTGGAGTTCAGCCGGCCTGTCAAAGATGGGGGTCGACCTCCGGAGCCGGTTCCATTGACTCCGGCTGAATCCGCGTCGTCCGCCGAAACGGTGTCGCGCTGCCGCTGAAGGCAGAGGGATTTGAATCCTAAGCCCAGGAGTCGTGTGTCCATTGACCCACTCGTTTCAGCAGGTGACCGGGGATCGGTAATACGGAAATGGAAGTGCGGGCTCGAGTCCGCGGCAATCAGGTTCGCGCCTATGTTCAAGGTGAGAGCAACCGAACCCGCACGATCGAATGACCACTCGCCAATTAGTGTGTCCTGATAGACGACACTTACCAGCAGGGTGGGATGGAGAGGAGTGAGGAACGGCATTACTTCCGCGGAAAGGATCGCCCCGCAACCAAGTGGACTGCCAAGAGGTAAATGGATGTCGGCCTGCTCGCTCACTGTCCAGGTTCCCCAGCTCTCAGGTAGTCCCCAACCCTTGCCGGTATAGTCGATACCGTTTCCTTCTATCGAAAACTCAATCGGCGAGCCGAGCGGATAACAGAAAACTGACTGGGGGAGGCTATCGCTCGCGCTGGCTGCCGCAATTGCTCCTGTACTGCATGGCAGAGTTGTATATTCGAGGTTTTCGTATAAGTAAAAATAGTTAAAGTCCTGCTGCGGATTGAGCCGCCGGTATTCCTCGCAGCGCCTCCGCCTTTCTCCGCGGGGGCGGTCCAGGAAAGTATGGTGGTCAATCCAGCGATCGAAGAGAATTATGGACCGGCCTGCCACACTCATTTCCTCGTGCACTCTTTTCGGCCAGGTTATTGTGTCCGGCTCATTCGCAAACAGCCGCAGTTGCAGATCGGGAAACCAGGGATTGGCGGCAATGAAAGAGTCGCCCGGAGGAACCAGCCAGCGCCGGGGCAGCCAGACCTGCGCGAAGTGATTGAATGCCGCCAGCAATTGGAAAGACGCTTTGTCCCAGTTGCCTCCCAAGGATTCGTCATCATCGATCCTCAAGATAAAATCACCCGAACAAAACGCCGCGATCTTCTCCAGGGCGGATTCAAGGTAACCTTCTGTAGTCACCATATGCACGTGCGAGGTGAAGCGCTTGGCGACGGAGAATGTACGGTCCGTCGTGCTGGCATCGACGCACACGACAATTTCATCCGCGAACGCGGCACGCTGGATCGACTCGAGACAGCGCGCAAGCCGCGCCTCGCTGTTCCTGGTTAGCACCACCGCGCTGACGCTCGGCAGCGGGGAAGAAAAGCTTGCACTGTTCAGCCCGGAACCGGTATTTTCAGTGGTCTCTTGGGCGCTATCCCGACTTCCGTTGACGGAAATTCGAAACGCAGGCCGTTCCAGGTACCTGGCCTTCAGGCGTTCGTACAGACAAGCTGCGTCGTACTCTTCGTCCTTGTCGAATCCACCGCGCCGCCACATTTCATTCCATAAGTGGACAGCATAGGTCTCGTCGCTAATGCCGCTCTGGTGGTCCGGATCGATGATCCCTTTCCACCGGAACCACGGAATCGGACAAAAGTCCGCAGCCCTCCGAACGTAAGCACCAAGTCCCAACTCTTGAACGGCCTTGGCGAGCAGAAGAGGGCCAATTTCGCCCCAAGAGAGCGTGGCCGGGTCCTTACTCTGACAAACATCCCAAGCATATTTAAGGACCCTTGAACCGGGAGGGGATTTTATGGCGCCGACATTGACCGCTTCGCGAGGATCATCACCCTCCTGGGCGGCTTGAGAGGAAAAGACGTATTCCGTCTGGAAGTCAAACGGCCGTAGGCAAATCAGGTCGGTATCCGCCCACCAACCGCCTTTTTGAAGAAGCAGTCTGTAGCGAAAGTGGTTGGAGAAACCCGAATAGCTGTCATACTCCGAATACTTAAAGATTTTGGCTGAGGGAATGATGTAATTCGCATCTTTTATGCAGACCCCTTCGGGAACGTTATCTATGCGATCATACGTATAAAGGTGGTACTCGTGCCCGTGCGCGAGGAAGGAGCGCATGGAGAGCTCTTCCATACGGGAGAGGTGGGTGCCGATCCACAGTCCCTGGATTACACGGTTCGAAACTTTGCAATCTCTCCATCGGTCTGGAAGAACCCGATCTCGCCATTTCATATTGCTCGTCAAAGTTCAATGCCGCAACTGCGCTTCCAGCCATCGGATTGGAGTCCCAGGACTCGCGGCGAGGGGCCCGCCCGCACCAGCGTTATCAGCAATGGAATTCCAGCGGGCAGGTTGTGACCAGAGAGCACCGAGACGATAGTATACCGGATAGTCAGCGAACCAGGGGCGGTCCTGGCATACACGTGACCTGACCGACGAGCACGGGTAGCGTCCGCCGCGCCGCGGCTTACTTGAAACGCCCCAACCGTTGAAGTGCCAGCAAGCCGATAATTCCTGGTAAACGCCGCTCACGGAAAGCGCTTGGTTTGTCAGCTTGTCGCGTATCTGGCAGTAAGCTGTACTAGACAGCTTCCAATGGAAGGATGGGGGCAGATACTTGAGGCGGCACGGTAATGAGCTTGCTTTTATTCCAGTGCTCAGGAGCCGTAACATCCGGAGCCTGGTACCCTTGATCGCCACAGGTGAGCAGTTGAATCCCAGGAGTTCTTCGACCAAACGCCGCCGGCCAAGATCAGCGCGAAACCACTCAGTCCATTCGGGGAGCGCTCGGAGACCAAACCCTCACAGCCAAGCGATGCAGCACGAACTGTCAAGGGCGGCGCGTCTAGGGCAGAGCGGAAGCCGCCTCCCAAGCCACGCGCCGTCGTAGCGGCCAGGGTGATGGATTATTGCGTGCCGGGGTCTTTCTTCTTCCTGTTGTTTTGAGCCGGAAACTGTCTCCGTTCATTTCCAGAATGTGAACATGGTGGGTCAGCCGATCGAGCAGGGCGCCAATCAGCCGCTCCGAGCCCAGCACCTCGGTCCACTCGGCAAAGGGCAGGTTACTGGTCACCAGCGTGGAGGTCCGTTCGTAGCGCTGACTGAAGACTTCAAACAGCATTTCGGCGCCGGTCTTCGACAGTGGCACGAAGCCGAGCTCGTCCACGATCGGCAACTCCTGGCGTGCCAGGTTCTTTTGATAACGCAACAGACGATTGTCGTCGCGCGTCTCGATTAGTTCGTGCACCAGCGCCGCCGCCATGGTGAAGCGCACCCGGAAGCCCCATGCCGCCGGCGCCAATAAGACCGACGACCTCGCCTATGAATGGTAAGCGAGCAGGACGGCGCCCCCTGCACGGTCTGGATTCACTGCCGCGAGATCCCCGGGCGCACCGCGGGGCATCCCCGGCTACGGCCGATCCGCCCTTTGAGTTTGATCTTCTGCTAGCTGACGTAATCCGCAGCAAGAAATTACGATGGAGCGCTCTGCGCACTTGTCGCTCACGCCCTTTGTCCGTCCGCGCGCGGCGTGAGGACGAACGCCTTCATCCCCTGGCGCGCTTCCGCTTGACGCTTCGGTGCCGGATCTTGACAAACGCCTGCGGCCCGTCAACGAACTCGCCACGGTCCGCCTGTTCGCTGCCCACTGCGATTTCCTTTCGTAGTTCGGCCAGCCGGAGGTTTTTCAACTCTTCACGCTCCTTAAGAAGCCGAAGACCTTCCCGCACCACTTCGCTCTGGGATTGGTAATGACCGGTTTGAAGAAGTTCAGCTATGAACTTGTCGAACACAGGGCTCAGGTTGACGTTCATACCTGGGAGCAAAGCTCCGAGTCAATTATTGACAATACCGGTACAACTGCAACATTCTTTGCCCCTGATTCCATCGACGCCCTCCTTACCGATGATCGGAGCCATCGCCAACCCTGCCACGGGATCGGCCCACCACCAGCCGAACACGGCATTCAACAGCAGACCGCCCAACAGGATCGCAGACAGGTACGTGCAAAAATCGGCCTGTCTGGAATCGGCTCGCATAGCTCCGCTCCCGATTCCGGCAGCAATCTTCCGTTTGGCTTTCGCCAGCAACGGCATGACCGCCACAGACACAGCCGCTATCAGGATGCCAGGGATGCTCCGTCCGGAAATTTCGCGGCGGATCAGTGTGGAAGCGGATTCGTATACGATGTAAATCGCCAGCGCCACGAAGCACCAGCCAACGATTCGCAACGTCGTCCGCTCAACCTGTTCACGCCGGCACGCGTTTGAGTCGTGATGGAGCCGCCACAGTAATGCCGCTCCGGAGGTTACTTCGATGAGGCTGTCCAGCCCAAAGCCAATCAGGGAGACGGACCCGGCTATCCACCCGGCAACGATCGAGATCAGACCCTCAAGGCTGTTGTATGCGATGGTGAAGTATTCGAGCCGTTGACCCCACCGGACGGTTTCGGCACGACTCGGAACACCGACGATCATCGGAACACCCCGCTTTCAGTGTATCCGGCGACCGGTTCAATTCCGATCCTCCAGTCCGAGCCATTCGACAGCCTCCTCCATCGACCGGAATACGCCCACCTTCTTAGTGCTTCGCTCGTCCAGTTCCCGGTGAGCCTGGTACATTCGGCCCAACCCGAACAATGCGGATCGCGGCGCGACGATGGCGAATTTCGAGGCGTGCTCCGGGCTGTCCATGGCGGCAGACATCCGCGCCAGCTCCCGCACCTGCTCGGGTGAAGGCGATGTCACCAGCTCGGCGGCGGTCATGTCCACTATTTCGTCGTACCCGGCCACGTCGGAGCGCGACCATACTTCTCCCTGGTAGGTACAAATGTCCTGGTCCTCCACGCGGCCTGCGGCTTTCGCGATGACCACCTGCCGGTCACGGTCGATCCGATATTCAATTGGCATAAATATGGGCCTCAATTCAAACGGGGAATTGGCCGCATTGAGCCGTGCTGCCACGCATCCAAATACGCGCAGTGTGCAGCGGAATCGGCTCTACATCAGGAGGGAGGGAACAGGGGCCCGGCTTGCTACCGCGTTTACAAATGTAAATTGGCTCACCTCGATTGTACCAGCTCTGGCGCTCCCGCCGGGCGTTGGTTTGCAACTTAAAGGAGTAGCGTGCCACCAGTTGGCGGTATGGGAGGGCTTCAAAGGAGAGTCGTGCAGATCACCCTGGCCACCGGCCTGCTTTTTGCATTCCACCGAGGCCCCACCGAATGCATCACCGGGGATCGGATTCGCGACTGTGATAGTCGACTTGGCCGCTCACACCCTGCACGTGGATGTGACGTTCTCGGGCCTGGTGGCTGGCAACACGGCTTCGCACATTCACTGCTGCACCGCCGTTCCCGGAGTCAGCACCGCCCTGGTGGCCACGACGATGCCGACCTTTTCGTTACAGCTCATGGCGGCACGACGGCACAGGCGGAAGCGGATCTGGCGGCCGGCATCGCTGGGGGGCAGGCATATCTAACATTCACAGCTCGACGTTCCCCGGCGGCGAGATCCGCGGATTCCTGGAGCCCACGGTTCCCGAGCCGTCCACACTGTGGTTAGCCGGCGTCGCGCTGGTTTCGCTCACGACTCTCAAACGCCGCCGTCGAGTTTGATTTCCGCCGAAGTTCGCTACTTCGCCCGCGCCCGCTTCTTCTCGTAAGCCCGGAACTGGCGCGCGTACTGTTCGAAGCCTTGGCGGCCCATCAGGCCGTACGTGAACTTCTTGCCCAGTTCGACTCCCTCCTGGTCGAAGGCGTTGATGTCGAGCAGCTCTCCCAGGAAGGCCGTCTGGAATTCCATCATCTGCAGGAACGCGCCGAGGTGTTCCTCATCCACGCGATCCAGCGTCACGGTACAGTTCGGGCGTTCGTTCGCGACCATGGCGGCAGCGGTCGAGCGCCGCTCGACGTCGATCAGCTTCGCCAGCGATTGTCCGGACAGCGCGTCGAATGCCGGCAGTCCGAAGCGCTGCTTGGGAATCTTACCGGTAGTCGGGAATCGATTGACGGCCCAAAAAGTGAAGACCTTGTCGTTCGGCCCTTCGATGTACAACTGCACCTGCGAGTGTTGGTCGGTAGTGCCGAGCGCGGCGATGGGCGTCTGGCCCGTGTGGACGACCTTGCCGGCGCGATTGCGCGCTTTGCCAAGCGATTCGGCCCACAGTTGGCGGAACCAGAACGCCGTGCCCCAGAGATGATTGGAATAAGGGAACGCCACCTGGATGGTCTTTTGCTTTCGCGTCCAGATCAGCCAGTGGTAGAGCGCCGCGCGCAGCGCGATATTTTCCGCCAAGTCCGGCAGCCAGCACTGGTGCGTCATTTGGGCGGCGCCGCGGCAGAGCTTGCGGATGTCGATCCCGATCAGGGCCGCCGGCACGAGGCCCACCGCCGACAGCACGCTGTAGCGGCCACCCACGTTCTCGGGAATGCCGAAGGTGCGGTAGCTCTGGGATTGCGCGAGGTCGAACAGATCGCCTTTGCCATCCGTGGTGACGGCCACGATGCGCGCGGCCGACTTGCGGCCCAGCGCCTGCTCCAGCCAGTCGCGGACGATCAGGAACGTGCCCACAGTTTCCGCGGTGCCGCCGGATTTCGCGATCGCCACCACCAGCGTCCGGCGCGGGTTCATCGACGCCAGAGCTGCCGCCGTAAACGCGGGATCGACGTTGTCCAAAATCACCAGCCGGGGATGATCTGCGGTAAACGCGCCCTGTACCGGATGTGGTCCGCGGATTCCGCAATCGAGCGCCCATGCGCCCAGCGCGCTGCCGCCGATCCCCACCACACAGACCGTGTCGTAGCCGCCGCGCACTTCCTTCGCGTATTGGCGGATGGCCTGGATCGCCGGCGCCTGGAACGGCAGGTGAGCGAAGCCGTAGACACCACGCTCGCTCTGTTTGCGGAACGATTTCAGCGCGCGCTGCGCCTTGGATTGGGAGCGCTCGACTTCGGCGCGCGTAACTCCGTTGGCCTTGCCGACCAGATCGGCCAGGAGGTTCTTCTCGTCGAATTGGATGTTCATGAGGTTCTGCCGCGGTATTTCTATTCTACCGGCGGCGGAACACCAGCGATTCGATTTCCCGCGGCGTGGGGAACGTGCGCGAGATATGATCCTGCCAAGTCAGGCTCTCTTCGTCGGCCAGCGACCACAGCAGGCCCACCAGCGTGCAGAGGCTCAGGCACGAGCCCGCGAAGCGCAGGACTCGCTGTTTGGCGTCGGGCGGAAATCCGTCGAAGCTGATCAGCTTGAGGTGCATCCACCGCATACCGGCCGTCTCCGTGCCGCTGATGGCGAAGCACAGGCCATACGTGAATGCGATCAACAGCAGCATTCCGCCGAAGACCATCAGGGTGGTGCGGTCCGCGTCAATGGGTCCGCCGAGCAGCCGGACCGCCAGCAGAAAGAGTCCGAAGCCGATCAGCACCATGGCGGCATCGAGTCCGGCCGCGACGGCGCGGTGCACCGTGGTCGCGACCGGCGCTTCGCAGAAGATTACGGCGTCGACGGTGGTGCCGAGCGTCCGCGGCTTGGGCGGAGCGGGCGCCAGAAAATCGAGACTGCCCTGGCCTTCGGGCACCTTGGATGCGCGCCGGGCGGGCGGTTTGGAGGTGCGCGGCGCGGCCGCTGCTTTCGCCCGGGGACGCGGCGGCGCATAATCCTCGAACGCCACTACCTTCGACGAACGGTCCGGGAAGAGCGTGCCTTGAATGGCGCGCGAGAAGTTCGGAGCGGTGCGCGACTCGGGCGGCTCCGCCACCTGAAATCGTGGCATCAACTCCGGCTGGTTGGCCAGCGCGCCGGTGGTGCGGGGCGCGAAATCGCTTGTCAGCGTATCGCTCGGCTTCCGGCCGCAGCGACGGCACCGGTGCTCTCCATCTCCATTACGCGAACCACAATAGCCACAGGTCATGTTGACGTTAAATCCCTCGTCTCAGCACAACACAAGATCCGGAAGCGGGTTACAATTTTTACTTGAGGCTCCACCCAAAAAGCTCTCTCAACTTAGTTAACATAAGCCTGCCGATTTGTCACGAAAAATCTTCAAGCTTTTTGTATATTTTACTCCATAGCTTGTTGGGTACGCTGCTTTTAGCGGTTGGGGCGATGGGCCAGAGTCAGCCCGGGGCGGCGATTTCGCAGGCAGGCCCGCCGCAGAGCCTCCCGCTGGGTTATTGGCGCCTCCAATACATCACCCACGACGCCACCGGAAAGCTGCACAAGCTGCGCGGCAATCCCGCCGTAATCGAGGACTCGCGCATGCTGTTCAAGGCCGACGAAATCGACTACAACGAGGAGACCGGCGACGTGCGCGCGAGCGGCCACGTCTATTTCCAGCAATACCTGAAGAACGAGCGCATCTGGGCGGACCACGTGGATTACAACACCGACGCCGAGCAGGGGAAGTTCTACGACCTGCGCGGCGAGATGCATCCGGCCATCGATCCGCGCCCCGGCGTGCTCACCAGCAGCAGCCCGTTTTACTTCGAGGGCAAATGGGCGGAGCGCATCGAGGGCCGGTACACTCTCTACGACGGTTTCGTGACGAACTGTAAGATGCCGAAGCCGTGGTGGCGACTCAAGGGCCCGAAATTTCTAATCGAGCCGGAACACAAGGCAGTGGCGTATCACACCACGTTCATGGTGCGCAAAATGCCGCTGTTCTATGCGCCGTTCTTCTACCACTCGCTCGAACCGCGCCCGCGCCGGAGCGGATTCCTCATGCCCAACATGGGACACAGCTCGCGGCGCGGCTGGATGGCCGGCGCCGGATATTTCTGGGCGATCAATCGCAGCTACGACGCCACGTATCGCGTGCAGGCATTCACCCAGCGCGGCTTCACGCACCACCTGGATTTCCGCGGCAAGCCGAATGAGCGAAGCGATTTCGACGCCATCATCTATGCCGCGCAGGACAGCGGCATCCCGGACAGCGGCAGCCCGCCGCAGAAGTACAGCGGCGTCAGCGCGTATGTGGTGGGGAAGAGCGACCTCGGAGCCGGATGGACGGCGCGCGGCGCTATCAACTACGTCTCTTCGTTCCGTTTCCGGCAGGAGTGGACCGAGTCGTACAACGAATTGGTGGGCTCGGAGATTCACTCGGTGGGGTTCGTCAACAAGAACTGGTCCACTTTCACGCTGGACGGCATTTTCGCGCGCCTGCAGAATTTCCAGCAGGCGGAGATTCAAGTGACGGACCCGGGCACCAACCACACGCATTACGTGGCAGACGCTGTCACCATTCGCAAGCTGCCGGAGGCCGAGTTCAGTAGCCGCGATCGTCAGATCTTCAAAAACGTTCCGGTGTGGTTCTCGTTCCAATCGGCGGCGGGGCTGCTGTATCGCGACGAGCCCATCTTCGACGGCAGCACGCTGATCGACCATTTTCAAACCGGACAGTTCATGAACCGGGTGAACATTAATCCGCAGGTGACGGCGGCGCTGCATTGGGGCAGCATCCATCTGATACCGAGTTTCGGATTTCAGGAAACTTATTACGGCGAGGCCCAGGCGCCCTACCAGGACCGTTACCGCGTGGTCGGCACCAACATCGTGCGCAGCGCGCGGCAGTTCTCGGCCGACCTGATCTTGCCTTCGCTGGCGCGCGTGTTCGACAAGAAGACCATCTTCGGCGACAAGCTGAAACACGTCATCGAGCCGCGCGCGACGTACCGTTATGTGGCCGGCGTCGGCGACGACTACAATCGCTTCATCCGGTTCGACGAGACAGACCTGACGTCCAACACCAACGAGCTCGAGATCTCGCTCACCAATCGCATCTACGCCAAGCGCGGCGATACGGTGCAGGAGATCTTCAGTTGGGAGTTGGCGCAGAAACGCTATTTCGATCCGACGTTCGGCGGCGCGCTGGTGCCCGGCCAGCGCAACGTGGTGTGGAGCACGTCCGATCTCACGCCCTACGCCTTTCTGGTGGAGCCGCGCAGCTCGTCGCCGGTGGTTTCGGTAATCCGCATGAACCCCATCCCCGGCCTGGGAGTGTCGTGGAGCGCCGATTACGACCATCGCCGAGGCGAAGTGGTGAACAGCATGTTCGCGCTGGATTACCACTGGTCGAGGTACTTCGTCTCGGTGGGTCACAACCAGGTTCATACCGATCCGGCGCTGACCGCGGCCGCCAACCAGTTCCGCTGGCGCCTCGGGTTAGGCGATCCGAATCATCGTGGCTGGAATGCCGGCGTGGACAGCATCTACGATTACCGCAAGGGCTACATCCAGTACACGACCGCGCAGGTGACTTATAACACGGATTGCTGCGGGCTGAGCTTTCAGTTGCACCGCATTCCGCGAGCTAATGGCGTAGAGAATCAGTTCCGCATCGCCTTCGCAGTGGCCAATATCGGGACATTCGGGACGCTGAAGAAACAGGACCGGATGTTCTAGAAAGGTCTCTACGAGAAGTAATCCTTCACCTTCTCGAAGAGACCCTTCTCCGACGGCGCATTGTCCACCGGCAGGGTATCGCGCAACTGCTCGACCATTTTCTTCTGATCGCGCGTCAACCGCGTCGGGACTTTCACTTCGATGTGGACGTAAATATCCCCGCGGCCGCCGCCGTTCAGATGCGCCACGCCTTGATTCCGCAGCCGGAACTGCGTGTCGTTCTGCGTGCCCTCCGGGATCTTGAGCTTGTGCGGACGGCCCAGCGTGGGCACCTCGATTTCCGCGCCCAGAATCGCCTGAGCCATATTGATCGGAATGGTGCAGTGCAGGTCCTGGTCTTTGCGGTCGAAGAACTGGTGCTCCTTCACTTTCAGGAACACGTAGAGATCGCCCGCGGGCCCGCGATTCACGCCGGGTTGGCCTTCGCCCGCCAGACGCAGTCGCGTGCCGTCGTCCACACCGGCTGGGATGTTGATCTTCAGCTTGCGCTGCACCTGCAGGTATCCCTGACCGCGGCATCCGCTGCATGGGTTGCGGATCACTTGCCCCGAGCCGCCGCAGGTGCTGCACGTGCGCCGGATGGAGAGAAAGCTCTGCTGGTAGATGACCTCGCCGCGGCCATGACAAGTGGGGCAGGCGCTGGGACCGCTGCCGGGCTCGGAGCCGTTGCCCTGGCAGCGGCTGCACGGTTCCATGCGCGGCACCTGGATTTCGGCCGACATGCCGGTGACGGCTTCTTCGAAGGCGATCTCGAGATCGTAGCGAACGTCCTCGCCGCGTTGCGAGCGAGTACGGCGCCGGCCGCCGCCTGTCCCGAACATTTCGCCGAGGCCGAACAGGTCGCCGAAAATGTCGCTGAAATCGGTGAAGGTCTCGGCGCTGGGTCCGGCCGCGCCCTGCAACCCGGCATGCCCGTAGCGGTCGTAGGCGGCGCGCTTTTGGCCGTCGCTCAGCACGCTGTAGGCTTCCGAGGCTTCCTTGAACTTCTCCTCGGCATTAGGGTCGTCGGGGTTGCGGTCGGGATGGTGTGCGAGCGCCAGCTTACGGTAAGCGCCCTTGATCTCCGGATCGCCGGCTTCCCGGCCCACACCAAGAACCTCGTAATAATCTCTCTTCGACACGGGATTCAAAAATTACGGTCTGACCGCGACCCTTACCATCGCGGGCCGCAGCAGTTTTCCTCTGAAATTATAGCCTCTCTGGAATTCGCCCAGAACGGCCTGGTCCTCGGCGTCCTCGGTCTCGACGCGCTCCACGGCCTGGTGGAGGTTGGGGTCGAACTTCCGCCCCTCGGTCTCGATCGGTTCCAGCCCCAGCTTCTTCAGAGCTTCGTACATCCGCTGGTAAATCAACTCGACGCCGCGGGCGTACTCGCGGTCCGCGGTCTCCACCTTTAATGCGCGCTCGAAATCGTCGAGTACCGGGAGGATGTCGCGCACCAGGTCCATGGCGGCGAATTGCAGGTAGTCGGAGCGCTCCCGTTCGACGCGTTTGCGCGCATTCTCGAACTCGGCGCGGGCGCGGACTAACCGGTCCTGCAACTCGGCCTTTTCCGCCGCCAACTGGTCGCGCTCCGCGAGCGCCGCCGCCAACTGGCTGTCCGCAGTCACGGCTTCGTCCGAAGACACGCCCGATACATTTTGTTCAGGATTCTGGGGTTCCACAGGCTCTCTATTAAATAGATTAGCAAGCGAATCGGCGAATCGTCGAATCGGCTCTCCCACTAGAACTGCGCGCCCTCGAGCGCCTTGCTGGTGTGCCGGACGGCTGCCATCACGCGCTCGTAATGCATGCGCATGGGGCCGAGCACCGCGACCTTGGCCGGCAACCCGCTGCCCAGCCGCACCGTCATCCCGATCAGCGCCAGGTCCTTCATCGCCGGGTGGGCATCCTCGAGCCCCACGTGCACCTGCAGTTCGCCGGGCGCCAGCTCCAGGAAACGGTCGAGCAGCTCGATCAGCTTCTTCTTTTCTTCGAGCGCCCGCAGCAGCTCGCGCATCTTCTCGCGAGTCAGGTGCAGATCGAGCCCCAGCAGGTTGGAAGCGCCCTCCATGTGGACCTCGGGGGAGGTGTCCGCGTCCAGCAGCCCTTTCTGGTACAGCGTCTGGAGTTTGCGCATCACGGCATCGTAGAGCGCGCGATCCTCCATCATGCGGCGCAGCAGCTCGCGGCGCGCATCGCCCAACTGCCAGCCGGTGAAATTGCGATTGACGTAGTTCCGGATCGAGAGCAACTCGTCGGGCGATGCCGGCTCATCCATCATCACCACACGGTTCCGCACCGAGCGGTCGCGCGTCACCAGGATCATCAACACGCGATTCTCCGACAGCGGCACCAGCTCGATCTGGTCGAGCTCCTGCGCCAGCGGTGGAATCGCCGCGGCGATCCCTACGTTGCGCGTGAGCTCCACCAGGATATGACTCGACCGTTCCATGCGCGCGCCCACCGAGCCGAGCGCGCTCAGCTCGTTGCGCAGCCGCTCGCCTTCGAATGCCACCACGCGGTTGGCGGTCAGCGAGCCGACGTAGAACCGGAAGGCCTTCTCCGTCGGCACGCGGCCAGCCGAGGTGTGGGGCTGTGCCAGATAGCCTTCATCCGCCAGGTCCGCCATCACGTTGCGGATGGAAGCCGGGCTCAAGGCGCTGCTCCGGCGTTTGGAAATGGTTCGTGAGCCGACCGGTTCGCCGGTTTCAATAAACGCCCGGACGATCGAACTCAGAATCTCTTGATGTCTGGATTTCAGCGGCGCGTCCGTCCTCATAGAGCCCAAGAGTACAGTTGTCCCTGCACTCTATTGTAATCGGCTGAAAGCAAAGGGGTCAATCCGGGGTGCGATTTTAACGATTTGCAGCCGCATGTTACGGGCGTGCAAAAGCTTACAGACAGCGCTGGCGTCCTGCTGATAACCTTCGCTAATAAACCGGAATGCGCAGGGAACGGCATTAGTACGGAGGACGTTTCCTGCGCCCGGTTTGTAGCCTCCCGCCCGGACTCCCTCGATAGAGTTGATAGAATAACGATTCCAAATCGAGGCGGAGGTCGCGGCAGTGGAAATCATTCGGGCACTCTTACGTTTTTACAGCTACCTGTTCCACGGTCTGCTGGCACTGCTGCTTTTCGCCATTTCGGGCATGGCGATCGTCGTCGACGCGCCCAACCTGCATCTCAATATGCTGCCGTGGACCGGCTGGACTCTCCTCCACATTTTGTTCTTCGGGTCGCTCTTCGGGCTGCTGACGGTCATCCTGGCGATGCGCGGCACCTGGCGTTTCCTCTTCTTTCTGTGGAGCCTGGCGGTGGCGGTTCTGCTGTCGAAGGGCTACGTGTTCAGCGGCTACCGTTTCGCTCCCGGCGAATTGAAAACGGCCGCTTGGTTGATGGGGCTGGCTTGGATCGCGGTCCTCGGCGCGTGGTTCCAGATGACGCGCAAACGCCCGGTCCGGAAGCGATACTGAGTAGCCCTTTTGGACACGAAACGGCTTTCCAGGGTCCTGCGTCACAGGGAGCGATGAAAACCGGATCTGTACCTCTTCTGCTCCTCTTGCTGCCGGTTGCGGGCGTTGCTCCGCTAGCCGCGCAGAACTATTACCCGCGACACAATTTAACGTTCGGCTCCGGAGTGGCGCGTCCTGCCGCCGACCTCGGCGAAGTGCTCGAAGATGCGCCTGGCGTGTCGATCGGCTACGGGTACCGGTTCCATAAGTACCTGCAGGCCGACATCAGTTTCGACTCCGTCTTCGGTGCGGCGCAGGTGCGCGATTTCCTCGACACGGGGATCGGCCCGCTACGCATCAGCGACCGCGAATACTTCCTGCCGTTCGGCGCGCGCGCCATTGCGCCGCTCGCGCACGGCCGGCTGCTGCTCGCGGGCGGCGGAGGCGGCGTCTGGATGAAGTACCACGAGCGGCTCCAACAGCCGGGCGAAGACCTGCACATCGATTGCCCCTCGTGCACCGCGCGCAGCGGTTGGGGAACGTATGCCCTGGTGAGCGCCAGCTACTTCGTCGACAGCGCCCGGCACTTCCGGGTCGGCGTGACGTCGCGCATGATCTGGGGGAGGACCAACGGCGATTCGCTCGGCTACGTGCCGGGGTTCGAGACCCGCGACCGCTGGCTCAGCCTGGGGGGTGAATTCGGCTTCAGCTTCTGAATCGCGGGCGTCCGCGGACGGCTATACTTGAAGTTCACCGATGCTCATCTCGCGCCGTCATTTCTTTTTTGGCAGCCTGGCGCTGCCCGCCCTCGCCGCGAAGAAGCCGGCGGGCGAGCGTCCCAACATCCTCCTGATCGCCGTGGACAACCTGCCAGCCTGGGTTCTGGGCGCTTACGGCAACCAGGTATTCCGCACTCCCAATATCGACCGGCTGGCCCAGACCGGCATGCACTTCCTGCACCATTTCGCGTGTGCGCCCGATCCCGGCCCAGGCTTCGCCTCGCTCATCACCGGGCGCACGCCGATGCAGCTTGGAGAAGCACCGGCCGCCGCCGGCGACGTCACGATCGAGAAGGTGCTGGGTGGGCTGGGGTACAACACCACGACCGCCGATGGCGCGGGCGCTGCGAAGTTTCTGGATCAGCAGGCGGCGGGCAAGCCGTTTTTCCTGACCGCCCGCTACACCAGTCTCGATCCGCCCTACGATGGAGTCGCGCAGAAGTTTCACGACCTGTACGCCGCGTCGCGCTTCGACACCCTCGATACCATGCGGATGGCCGCCAATGCGGCGCGCGGCAAGGAGATGCTGGCGGATCTGACCGGCAGCCTGCGAAAAGCGGCCGCCGCCATCTCCGCCGTGGATGACGAGGTGGGCGCCCTGCTTGCCAAGCTCTCCGCGAAGCGCCTCGCTGATGGCACGGTCGTGATATTGACGGCGACGTCCGGTGCGCTGCTCGGCCGCCACGGTTTGTGGGACGCGGCCCGGGCCTCCGATCCACCTAACCTGTACGAAGAGGTGGTGACCACGCCGATGATCTGGAAGTGGTTGGGGCGGGTCCCCGCGCAGGCATCGCGCCCGGAGCTGGTCTACTCCTGCGACCTGCTCCCCACGATCTGCGACATCGCGCAAGCCGATCTGCCCAACCGCAACTTGTGCGGCCGCAGTTATCTGCTGCCGGCCACCGGCAAGCCGCTGCCCAAGAAGGAGCCCTGGCGCACGACGGTGTTTGCGCAAGCCGGCGTGGCGGAGATGTCCCACGAGGATCGGTACAAGCTGGTCGTACGCAATGGCGGGAAGGGCCCCAACGAGCTGTTCGACCTGGTCACGGACCCGCACGAGAAGATCAATCAGTACGACAACGAAGGCTTCGTGACGGTGCGGACAACTCTCGCCGGGGAACTGGCGAAGTGGAGAGCCAAGTATTCGGCGTGACGCGGGCACGAGCGCCTGAGCGCTACTTCTTCGGGACGTACCCGTCGAGGGAGTGCTCGTGATATTCGGCGTAATGCGGGCCACTCGGGCGGCCACACCAGCGCTACTTCTTCGGAACGTAACCGTCGAGGGAGTGCTCGTGATATTCGGCGTGACGCGGGCACGAGCGCCCGAGCGCTACTTCTTCGGAACGTAACCGTCGAGGGAGTGCTCGTGATATTCGGCGTAATGCGGGCCACTCGGGCGGCCACACCAGCGCTACTTCTTCGGAACGTAACCGTCGAGGGAGTGCTCGTGATCCTTGTAGTACTTGCCGGCATCGGTGAGGTTCTTGGGCATGGCGTCTTTGGCCTCGATCTTCCCGTGGCAGAAAGTGCAGGTCTTCTTTTCCTTCTTCGCGTACTCCTGCGTGCCGTAAGACTTCGTCGTGCACACGAGGAAGCCGGCCGTCAGAACCAGGGCCGGAACTGCCACTTTAATGGTCCGCATGAATTCTCTTCTCCTTAGGGCGCTGTACGGCAAGTATAAGTCCATTTTTGGAAGGCGAGACGCCAGATTCTTTGTCGTTCTTCCCGGTGGGCTACAGATTAGCGTTCGGTTCGAGGCTGCGCCACAGATACCAGCTTGCGACGGTACAGTAGGGCCGCCACTTTTCGGCTAACGTCTCCATCTCGGCTGGACTCGGCAACTCGCTGAACCCGTAGGCTTTACGGATCGCGCTGCGAATCCCGAGGTCCCCCGTGGGCAGCACATCGTGGCGCTTGAGGGCGAACATCATGAACATGTGGGCGGTCCAGACTCCGATGCCCTTGACCTGCGTCAAGCGGGCGATGACCTCCGGGTCGGGAAGTTCCAGGAGATCGTCGAAGACGACCTTGCCGTCACGGATATGCCGGGCCAGATCGCGAATATACGCAGTCTTCTGGGTGGAAAGACCCAGCGTCCGCATCCGCGACGGCCGGAGTTTCAGCACCGCCTCGGGACTGAATCGGGTGCCCACGGCTGCCGCCAGACGGCCGAAGATCACGCTCGCTACCTTGCCGCTCAACTGCTGGAATACGATGGATTTAACCAGCGTTTCGAAGTCGGGATCGCGGAATTGGATCCGGTACTCGCCGACGCGGTCGATAATGCCCCCGAGCACGGGATCGCTGCGCCTCAAGTGATGAATGGCTTCCTTCATGGTGTGAAACAATGATGCGTGGGGATACGTCACCCCTATTGTACCGGGATGCGAACACTTGCCGTCTTAGCCCTGAGCGCCGCTCTTCTGGCGCAGAATCCGCCGCAGCCAAAACCTGCGCCGAAGAACGCCGAGCAGGAAGAACCGGTCGCCATCAAGGTGGACGTGAGCGTGGTCAGCATCCTGGCCTCGGTGCGCGACAAGCGCGGCGGCCTGGTGGGCAATCTCCAGAAAGAGGACTTCACCGTTCTCGAAGACGGCAAGTCGCAGCCCATCAAATATTTCACGCGCGAGACGGACCTGCCGCTGACCATCGGCCTCCTGATCGACGTCAGCCCGAGCCAGGTGAACCTCATCGGCATCGAGCGCAGCGCGGCCTCGCAGTTTTTCTCCCAGGTGCTGCGCAAGAAGGACGAAGCGTTCCTCCTCAGTTTCGGCGGAGAGGCGGAGCTGTTGCAGGACTACACCAGCTCGACGCGGCTGCTGAACGAGGGGTTGAACAGTCTGCGGGTGAATGCGTCGGTGGGCGGTCTGCACCCCGGTCCGGTTCCGACCATGAGCCAGCCGCGCGGCACCGTTCTCTACGACGCAGTCTATTTGGCCGCGAATGAAAAGCTGAAGAGCGAAGTGGGGCGCAAGACGATCGTGGTGATCACCGACGGCGTGGACCAGGGCAGCCGGATGACGCGCAACCAGGCGATCGAAGCCGCGCAGAAAGCCGACGCCGTGATCTACAGCATCGAGTATTACGACGCCAGCTTCTACTCGCGCGGCGGGTTCGGTTTCGGCGGCTCGGGCGGCGAAGGCGAGCTGCGCAAGATGTCCGACGAGACCGGCGGCCACTGCTTCAAGGTGGACCGCAAGCATTCGCTCGACCAGGTGTTCCAGGAGCTGCAGGACGAAATGCGCAGCCAGTACCTCATCGGCTACACACCCACCAACGACGCCAAAGACGGGTCCTACCGGCGCCTCGATCTGAAGCTCGCGAACAAGGATTTGAAGGCGCAGGCGCGCAAGGGCTACTTCGCGGTTAAGCCCGAGCCTCGCTGATAGGGCGGCCGCGCAGCTCGAAGTAGCGTTCGACCGCGGTGCGCAGCGGCGGCATCGGATCGAGTCCCACTTTTTCCATCTTGGCGTTGGATAGCGCCGAGTAGCGCGGCCTTCGCGCCGAGGTGCGGTACTCGCGCTCGTTGGTGGCGAGAAGCGTGGGCTGGACGCCGGCCACTTCGAAGATGAGCTTGGCGAATTGGAACCAGGAAATCGGAGTTCCGCCGCCCACGTGGAAGACGCCGGATTGGCCGCGCTCGACCAGATCGATGGTGCGGGATGCCAGAAACGGGGCGAATGTGGGGGACGCGACGTGGTCCTCGACCACTCGGATGGGTTGTCCGCCGCCCGCCAGCCGCAGCATCAGCTCGACGAAATTGCCGCGCGCCGTCGCCAGGCCGCCTGGGCCGAATACCCCGGAAGTGCGGACAATGAGCGGCTTATCCAGGTACGCCTGGGCGTAGAGCTCACCCCCCAGTTTCGAGACCGCATAGGCGCCCAACGGGTGTGTGTGGTCGTCTTCGGCATAGGGGTGGCGGGCGGTGCCATCGAAGACGTAGTCGGTGGAGAAATGGACCAGCCGGGCGTCGAGCTGCCGGCAGGCCAGCGCCAGATTGCGGACTGCCAGCGCATTTACCTGGAAAGCCGCTTGGGGTTCCTTCTCGGCGACGTCCACTTGGTTGTAAGCTGCTGAATTAAAAACTAATTCCGCGTCGTACGTAGCCAGTGCGCTTTCCACGGCGGCGGCATTGGTTATGTCCACCTGGGTGCGCTCGATGGCGCTCACCGCGTAGCCGCGCGCCCGCAGTTCCCGCACCAGCTCGACTCCGAGTTGGCCGCCTGCTCCGAAGACAACTGCCCGTTGCGCCATTTGTATTCCCCAGGATAACCCATGGCGGTTAACGCCGCTTATGGTACGTTTCCGCAACCACATTGAATCTATTTGCGTTAATGTAATTAGATACCACTCGGGAGAGAGGGGTGCGGATGAGGCGGGTTCTCCAACGCGATCTAATGCGCGGCCACGTTGCCAATCGTGCCGCGATTCTGTTGCTGTTCGGGCTGTTGACCGTGCTAGCGCTTTCGTTTGTCAGCGGTGTGCGGCATCTCCCCTCGTAGTTCCTGGTTGTAAGATTCGACCTCGCGGGCCAGTTCGGCCAGCCCGGCCAGCACTTGTTCCAACTGCACTCCCACCAGGTAGCCTTCGCCTTCCGGCCGGCAATGTACGGCCTCCCCCAGCAAGATAGAGTCTTCCAGGCTGACGCGGAGCGCGGTGCCGGATTTTACGGCGTTCGGTAAAAACAGCCCAAGCCCACGATACGAGGCGTTCCGGACTTCGCCCGCATAGGTGGAAAGGGGTTCGGCATAGACCGTGACCGCAACGGTCTGGCCGGCAAAGAAGCGGGGTGCCCGCCGCATATTCATGGGAAACATATCGGCGGTTTGTCAGAATTCATTACATTATCTTTTCTGCACCGAAAAAAAGACTGAATCGGTGCACAAGACCGCCGAATCTGTGGAGTGAGCCTGACTTCACCTGAAACGAGGACAATACGATGGGAAAAAGCGGTGCAACGCAGTTAGAAGAACGGATAAAGGACGCTCTGGAGACGCCAACCGATCTCAGTCGCGACGGCGTCGAGGAGATATCGAGCGCCCTGCGTCAATTGCTGGCCGACGTCTTCGCGCTCTATCTGAAGACCAAGAATTTCCATTGGCACATGAGCGGGCGCCATTTTCGCGACTACCACCTGCTCCTGGACGAGCAAGCCGCGCAAATCTTCGCCATGACGGACGACATCGCGGAACGGGCGCGCAAGATCGGCGGAATCACGCTGCACTCCATCAGCGATATCTCGCGGCATCAACGCCTGAAGGACAATAATTCCGAATTCGTAGCTCCCACGGGCATGCTGGCGGAGCTGGCTTCCGACAACCAGCAACTGACTCGATTTCTCCGTTCCACGCATGCGATCTGCGACCAGCACAACGACCTCGCCACCACCAGCCTGATTGAGAATTGGATCGACGAAACGGAACGCCGGACATGGTTCCTGTCGGAGACGGTACGCGATGTTTAAGGATAAGAATCGATGAGCGATCCGAAAAAACCCGTCCTCGAACTCAAGACGCAAGCTTTCGTCGATGCCCTGGCTGCACAAGGCGGCAAGCCGCTCTATGAGCTCTCCTACGCGGACGCACGCCAGGTGCTCGAAGGTGCGCAATCAGGAAAAACCACGAAATTGCCAGCCGATGTGGAAGACAGAATTCTGCCCGTCGGTCCTGGCGGAGAGGTTTCCATCCGCATCTATCGTCCGAAGGGCGTCCAGGGGCTGCTGCCGGTCGTGATGTACTTCCACGGCGGCGGCTGGGTGCTGGGCAGCAAGAATACGCATGACAGATTGTTGCGCGACCTGGTCAATGGCACCAATGCCGCGTTTGTGTTTGTGAACTATACACCCTCCCCCGAGGCGCAATTTCCCGTGCCGATCGAGCAGGACTATGCGGCGACCAAATACATCGCCGGGCATGGCAAGGAATTCGGCCTCGATCCCAGCCGGCTCGCGGTGGCCGGCGACAGCGTTGGCGGCAACATGGTGGCGGTGGTGGCCCAACTCGCCAAGGAGCGCAAAGGGCCGGCGATTCGCTACCAGGTTATGTTCTATCCGGTGACGGATTCGAGCCTCTCGCAGAAATCCTACGAGGAGTTTGCCGATGGTCCATGGCTGACGAAGAAGGCGATGGAGTGGTTCTGGGATGCCTATGCTCCTAATAAGGAGGACCGCAAGAAAACTACGGCCGCTCCCTTGTCGGCGACGATCGAACAGTTGCGGGGCTTGCCTCCGGCGCTGATCATGGTGGACGAGAACGATATTCTGCGCGACGAAGGCGAGGCATACGCCAGAAAACTGATTCAAGCCGGTGTGGATGTGACCGCGGTGCGCATTATCGCCACCCATCACGACTTCGCCTTGTTGAATGCTCTGGCCGATACACCCGCCACCAAGGCGGCAGTTGAACTGGCTTCCAGCAAGCTCGCCGCTGCCCTCAAATAATAGGTATGAGCAAAGAAATCCTTGGCATCCATCACATCACGGCGATCGCGGGCGATCCCCAACCCAACCTCGATTTCTATGCCGGTCTGCTCGGGCTGCGGCTCGTCAAGCTGACGATCAATTACGACGACCCCGGCACCTATCACTTGTATTACGGCGATGGCGTGGGACATCCGGGCACCATACTCACCTTCTTTCCGTGGCCCAAGGCGCCGCGCGGAAGGCAGGGCACCGGCTTGGTCACCGCCACTGCCTTCGCCGTCCCTCACGACGCGCTCGAGTATTGGACGAAGCGGCTCGCGGAACATGGAATCGCGCACAAGGGTCCGGCGGAGCGATTCGGGGAACAGGCGATCTCGTTCTCCGACCCGGACGGGCTCGGCGTCGAACTGATCGCGGCCGCGGCGGTGAACGGCGAGCGGGCTTACGCCGCCGGACCCGTGCCTCTCGAGTACGCGATCCACGGCTTTCACAGCGCCACGCTGACGGAAGAAGGTCATCAAAGGACGGCCGCGCTGCTCACTGAAACCATGGCATTGAAGCTGGTCCAGCAGGAAGGGAACCGGTACCGTTATGCAGCCGGCGAGGGCGGGGCCGGCGCCGTGGCGGATCTTGTCTGCGCGCCTGAGGAACGGGCCGGCCGCGTCGCCGTGGGGACGGTCCATCACATCGCGTGGCGGACTGCGGACGACCGGCAGCAACTGGAATGGCAGCGGGAACTGGCGCGCGCGGGCTACAACGTCACGCCCGTGATCGACCGCAAATATTTCCATTCGATCTATTTCCGGGAGCCCGGCAACGTACTCTTCGAGATCGCCACGGACCCGCCCGGTTTTGCGGTCGACGAGAAGCCGGAAGAGCTGGGTTCCAAGCTCCAGTTGCCGCCCTGGCTCGAACCGTCGCGCGCCGAGCTGGTGGCAGCGCTCCCGCCGCTTCGACTGCCCGCCGCGGCACATCGGGCCTCGCGATGACAGACCTGGGATTCGTCCATCGATTCATCCCCGGCGATGGGGACCGCTCGCCCGTGCTGCTCCTGCTGCATGGGACGGGAGGGAATGAGGAGGACCTGATCCCTTTGGGCCGCTCGCTGCTTCCGGGCGCCGCCATTTTGAGTCTTCGCGGAAAGGTTCTGGAGAACGGGATGCCGCGCTTCTTCAGACGTCTCGCAGAAGGCGTGTTTGACCTCGAGGATCTGAAGTTTCGAACTGCCGAGCTGGCCCGGTTCATCGAGCAGGCCCGCCTTCACTATGCCCTGACGGAGAGCAAGTTCGTGGCGGTGGGCTATTCAAACGGCGCCAACATAGCTGCCAGCCTGATGCTGCGGGATCCTCACCAACTCTCCGCGGCGGCTCTGTTTCGCGCCATGGTTCCGTTTGAGCCTGATAGCATGCCGGACCTCACCGCGGTCTCCATTTTTCTGAGTGCTGGCCAAAAAGATTCGATTGTGCCGGCCGCGAATACCCGCCGCCTTGCCGGGATTTTCCAGGCTGCCGAGGCGCGGGTGTCGATCCACTGGCATCCCGGAGGCCACGAGTTAGGTTCGGATGACGTGGAAGCAGCCCGGTTCTGGCTGTCGCAACAGAAGCTCGCCGCCGCTACTGCCAACGATGCGTGAACACCAGGCCGACCAGGGCCAGTGTCAGTAGCACCACGGCTGCGAGGATCGCCTTCCGCCGGGCGGGCGTGAGCCACTCCGCGAGGCTGGAAGAATTCCCGGCGCCCAGGATCGTCTGGATCAGTCTCTTCTGCGCCGATGCCGGCAAGCTCTGCATCGCTTTGGCGATCTCTTTCCGGCCGCGGCGGTCGGCAATCAGGATAGTGGCGGAATTACTGCCGTTGGTGGATTTGATGAGCCGGGTACGCAACTGCTCAGGCACTTCATCGACCGACCGGTACACCAGGTCGGCGCCGCCCGTCGAGATCAAAACCGTGGAAGTCTGGAACGTGCCCGTCGAACTCGGGTTGGTCTCTCCGCAATGCGGGCAGCGGGATTGGTCGTCTTCGAAATTCTTACGGCAGCGATTGCATGTCATGATGCAGCCACGCGAGGACTGCGCGGCTTTCCCGCGCCCCCGCCTTCATCTCCCACATTATCCAGCACTACCTGGATGAAACCCAATGCCGCTTTGGATAGCGCCTTATCCTTCCGGTAGATTAACCCCAGGCGGCGTACCATTGGTTCCGGTCCGAGCGAGATGGCCCGCAGTTTACCCGCGGCAATCTCTTCCTTGCAGTTGGACGCGGCGAGGAAGCTCACGCCGAGATCGGCCATCACGAAGCGCTTCATCATCTCGGTGGAATCGAGCTCCATCGAAATCCGCACATCGTCCTGCACCGGGTCCAGCCACGTGTCCAGCCGAGCGCGCGTCTTGCCCTGCTTGGGCATCAGCAGAAAGAATGCCACCACGTCCTCGGGGCTGACGGTCTTTTTCGCGGCCAGGGCATGGCTGGCGGGCACGATAAGCCGAATCTCCTCGGAATGAATGTTGACCACCTGCAGGCGCTTCTCTTCCACGGGAAGCTGGGTGAGACCGAAATCGGCCGCGTTTTCCATCACCGCGTCCACCACGCGCGAACCGTAGGAGCGCACCACCTGGAGCTGCACCGCCGGGAACGCCTCGCGATACTGCGCGAAAACTTTCGGCAGCACATAAATGCAGATGGCCTCGTTGGCGGCGATCACCAGTTCGCCACGCGGATTGCTCTCCAGTTCGGCGATGGCATCCTGCGCGCGGCGGCGCAGATCGAGCATTTGCGCGGCGTACTCGGTGAAGATCTTGCCGGCGGTGGTGAGTGAGATGCGGCTGCCGAAGCGCTCGAAAAGCTCGGCGCGCAATTCCTGCTCGAGCTGCCGCACCTGCGCACTGATCGCGGGCTGCGTGCGATAGCACGTCTGGGCGGCTTTCGAAAAACTCTTGAGCCGCACAATTTCGAGGAAGGTATGGAGCTGATCGAAATCCATATACCGGAGCCGGCGCGTCCTTGGGGCCGGGAACCGCGACCGCGACCGGCGATCCGTTCGGGTTTGGTAAGTATTGTAACAGACCGGAGGGAGCCAACCGGGGCTGCTACCATCAAGCTGTGTTCCTACTGTTCCTGCTGCTTCTGGCAGCGTCCGGCTTGCGCGCGCAGACCGGCGAAAACGTACTGCTGGTGGTGAATCGCAAGGACGACGTGTCGCGCCAGATCGGCGAATATTACCGCCCGCGGCGCTCGGTTCCCGTCCAGAACGTCTGCTATCTCGACACCATATCGGAAGAGGAAATCCCGTGGGAGATCTACGAGCAGCAGATCGAAAAGCCCATCGGCGATTGTCTGCAGAAAGGCGGCTTGAGCGAGAAAGTGCTGTACATCGTCACTACGATGGGGGTGCCGCTGAAGGTGCAGGGCAATGGCTCGGGACTCACGGGGGCGGAGCACGCGTCGGTGGATTCCGAACTGACGCTGCTCTACGCCAAGCTCAAGGGCGCACGATATCAGCGCGCCGGGGTGGCGGCGAATCCGTTCTACATGAAGCGCGATGCGCCGTTCCGCCACCCGCTGTTTCCCATCTACCTGGTGACGCGCCTAGCGGCTTACGACCTGGCGGACGTGAAGGCGATGATCGACCATTCACTTGCCGCCCGCAATCGCGGCAAGTTCGTGCTCGACCTTACCAACGGCAGCGATGCGACGGGCAACAACTGGCTGCGTACCGCCGCCATTCTGCTTCCCGAAAATCGTGTGGTGTTGGAAGAGAGCCCCAAGGTGCTTTACGACCAGCACGAAATAATCGGATATGCCTCGTGGGGATCGAACGACGACAGCCGCAAGCGCCGCTGGCTGCATTTCGACTGGCTTCCGGGCGCGATTGCGACGGAGTATGTCTCGACCAACGCGCGCACGCTCAAGCGCCCGCCGGACGCTTGGACGATGACTACGTGGGAAGATCGGGAGCACTGGTTCGCGGGCTCGCCGCAAAACCTGAGTGCGGATGTACTCCATGAAGGCGCGAGCGGAGTTTCCGGGAACGTGTATGAGCCTTACCTGACGGCGTGCGTGCGTCCTGACTACCTGATTCCCGCCTACTATCAAGGCCGCAATCTGGCGGAGAGCTACTACATTGCGATGCCGTATCTAAGCTGGCAAGGCGTGGTCTTCGGAGACCCGCTGTGCTCGATCGGGAGACCGTAATCAATACCGCTAATACTTATTCACCGCCGAGACGCCGAGACCGCCGAGAAGCAAACTAGATTTGTTTTCGTGTGCTCTCGGCGATCTCGGCGTCTCGGCGGTGAATAATCTTTTGCTGTCCCTGTTACTCGCCTGTCCTCGCCGCCTTTCCGAAGCGCTGTTGCATCCGCTCCTGGCGCTTCTGTTGGAGTTGGTCGGCCTGGGCGCGTTGTGCGGGAGTCAGGATGGCGTAGAACTTCGCCTTCGCCTCCGTGCGGATGGCGATCAATTGTCCGAGCAGCCTGCCTTCATCGTTGGACAACTGCTGGATCGAGGCGGAGTTTCCGGCCTTCGCGGCAGCATTCAGGGCCTGGCGGTTCTGTTGTAACTGCGTCCGCAGCGGCTGCGCGCTCTGTCTCGCCTGGTCGAAGATGGTCTTGGCCTGCGCCTTCTGGGCGTCGGTCAGGTTCAGGCTCTGCATCATTCGCTGATGGGCGAAGGCGCGGCCTGGCCCGCGATGCTGCGGGGCTGTCTGGGTCTGTGCGAAAAGCATGCCGGCGGCAAGCGCCGCGACGGCGCCGAATATCGTCAGGTTACGTTTCATGGGTGGTGCTACCTCTCAATACCGACTCTAGAGGCCCGCGGTAAATGCCATATGTCGCCGCGGTAAATCTGTGTAAAGCTATACCTCAATTTGATAAACACGGCGGCGCGCCGGCGGTTGCGGCATCTCTTACAAACCCTTACGCGCAGGGGGTTTCACGCCATGGTAAATTTTAGCCGTGCACCTCCTCCTGATCGACGACGACGCGGAGCTTTGCTCGCTGCTGGGCGAGTTTTTAAAACGCGAGGGGTTCACGGTCGACTGCGAGCACGAAGGCAATCGCGGCCTGGAGAAGGCCCTGCAACCGGGCAACGACCTGGTCGTATTAGATGTGATGCTGCCCGGCATCGACGGTTTCGAAATTTTGCGGCGGCTGCGGCAGAAGAGCAAAGTTCCGGTCATCATGCTTACGGCGCGCGGCGAAGACGTGGACCGCATCGTGGGGCTCGAACTCGGCGCCGACGATTATCTGCCGAAGCCGTTTAACCCCCGAGAGCTGGCGGCGCGCATCCGCGCCATCCTGCGCCGGTATGAAGCGCGGCCGGCCGAGCCGTCGAACCGTATCGAGATTAACGGTGTCGCGCTCGACCCCGGCACGCGCGAGGTCCTCTCCGATGGCAAGCGCGCGGACCTCACCACTTTCGAGTTCGACATCCTCGAGATGCTGATGCGCTCGGCGGGGCGAGTGCTCTCGCGCGACGCGCTCATGGAGAATTTCTACAACCGCAAGGCGACGCCGTTCGACCGCTCGATCGACATGCACATCAGCCATCTGCGCAAGAAACTCGAGCACGGCGACGCGCTCATCAAGACCATTCGCGGCGTGGGTTACCAGTTCTGCCGCACGCCGGAGGACGCGGCGGCGGAGTGAGGCGCGGCGTATGAGGACGCTGTTCGCCAAGATCCTGATCTGGTTCTGGTCGGCGCTGGCCATTACGGTGGTGGGGTCGGCCCTGATTTCCGCGCTCACCGTGAACGAGAACGATTCCGACCGCCGCGCGCCGGTGGCCCGCCTGGTGACGCTGCAGCTCGAAGAGGCGCGCGCCGCTTATGAGACCGGCGGACGTCCGGGCCTGCAGGCCTTTCTCGATACGCTGCAGCGGGTCTACGATGCGCGCGGAATCCTGACGGATGAGAGCGGCCGCGATCTGCTGACGAATCAGAACCGCTCGGACCTGGTGCGGCGCGCCCGGCGGCGGCCGCTGTATGGCATCTTCCGCACGGGCGACGCGATGGTGGCGCGCGCGGCGGACGACGGAAAGTATTGGTTCTTCTTCGTGGTGCCGCACGCGCGCGTCGAGAGCTGGTTCCTGCAGCCCGAGCACATCTTCGTGATGCTCGTGGGCGTGCTTCTGTGCTACTGGCTGGCATGGCACCTCACTACCCCGGTTCGGAAATTGCAAAGAGCGGTGGAGCGTTTCGGGCGAGGCGATCTCTCCGCGCGCGTGGGATCGGCGCGGCGCGACGAGCTCGGCCAACTCGCCCGCACCTTCGACCGCATGGCGTCCCGCCTCGAGACCCTGCTGGCTGCCGAGCGCCGGCTGCTGCTCGATATCTCGCACGAGCTGCGATCGCCGCTGGCGCGCCTGGGCGTGGCCGTAGAGTTGGCCCGTTCGGGCGACGATACGGAAGCCGCGCTGAACCGGATTCAGAAGGAATCGGACCGCTTGAATTCGCTGGTCGGCCAACTGCTGCAGGTGACGCGAGCCGAGGGCGACCCCAATTCGCTGCGCCGCGACCGCGTGCGGCTCGACGAGCTCGTGCAGCAGTTGGTGGAGGAGTCGAACATCGAGGCCGAAGCGCACGGCTGCGAGCTGAAGTACGGCAAGCGCGAGCCGGTGACGGTGGAAGGTGACCCCGAGCTATTGCGGCGCGCTGTCGAAAACGTGATTCGCAATGCGATCCGCTACGCGCCGCGTGAAACCGTGGTGGACGTCTCGCTCGAGCGCAACAACGGCAAGGCGATGGTGGATGTGCGCGACCGCGGCCCCGGTGTTCCGGAAGAGGCCCTGCCGCGCTTATTCGACCCCTTCTACCGCGTCGAAGGCGACCGCGACCGCGCCAGCGGCGGCATCGGCCTGGGCCTGTCGATCGCGCGCCGGGCTGTCGAGTTGCACAAGGGCAGCATCCGCGCGCGCAATGCGCAGCCGGGTCTCGAGGTGGAATTGGAGTTGCCTGCGGCCGCCGGGTAGACGTGCGCCGGTTGCCCCGCGCCTCCCCCCGATTTATAGTTGGGGTGGGGATGAATATCCCGAATGCACTAACGATCCTCCGGATCTTCTTCGTGCCGCTGCTGGTGGCCGCGCTGGTCCAGGACCAGGGTTACGTGCATATCGGCGGATTCCAGGTGACCAACGAATGGCTGGCCCTCGGCATCTTCCTGACGGCCGCCGCCACCGACATGCTCGACGGGTATCTGGCGCGCCGCTGGCAGCAGGTCACCACCATCGGCACCCTGCTCGATCCCATCGCGGATAAGTTGCTGGTCTCGGCCGCGCTCATCTCCCTGGTGCAGGTGCGGGCGCTGCCGGGTTGGATGGCGATCCTGATCATCGGCCGCGAATTCGCCGTCTCCGGGCTGCGCGCGATTGCCGCCGCCGAAGGCTACACCATCCAAGCCAGCGACCTCGGCAAGACAAAAATGGTTTCGCAGGTGGTGGCCATTTCCTGCATGCTGCTGAGCGTGCGGCACGCCGAGCTGCGCACGCCCGGGATCGTGCTGATGTGGGGCGTCGTCTTCTTCGCGCTGCTCTCCGCCATCAGCTACTTCGCGAAGTTCTGGCACAAGGTGGATCTGCGGATTAAGAACCGTCGCCGGCGCGAGCTATTGACGCTGGAACGGAAGCGCCAGCGCGCCATGATGCGTCATAGGGGATCGGCCGCGGGTTTGGGCGGCGCCACGATCTGGAAACCGCCCGAAGTGAGCTGAATCTCGCGCACCTGGCCTTTGGTTCCAACGGCGCCGATCGGTTTCCCGTTCAGCAGAATGGTGACGCCGCCCGCATTGCCGAGCTTCAACACCACCATCTCGTTGGCCTCGATGGTCCGGACTTCGTTCGCACTCAGGGTGCCGGAAAAGGAAAACTTGCCGTCGCTTCTGGCCGACACCCAAACCGGCTCGTCGGCGCTCACCTGCACCAGTACCGAGGCGTTGGGATTGTGCGGCGCCGGAACTACGGCAGATGGTGCGGAAGCATTCTGTATCAGCGGCGGCGCGGCGGCCGGCTGGGACTGCGATGGCGCGGCAGCCGGCTGAGATTGCGGCGGCAGGGCGGTCGCTTGAGACTGCGGCGGCGCGGGTTCAGCCGCGGGGCGATCCGCAAGATTCTGCTGCGGTGGATTCTGCGGCGGAGCAGGAGCAACCGGCGCCGGAGCCTGCGTTTCGACGTGCGCCGTTGCCGCATGGCGCGAGTGCGTCCACCACGAGTAGACGCCGGAGCAGATCAGCATCATGGCGACTACCATCGCCGCCGCCGGCAGCCACGAAGCCCATTTACCCTGTTGCCGGTCGCCTACGCTTTCCCACTCCTCCATCCGGGGCACGTGGATGTTGGCGACCACCGGCATCTTTTCATTCAGGCTGGCCGGCTTTTCGCTCCGGCCATTCTGCGGCGCCGGTTCCGGCGGCGGGTCGACCAGGCGCCGCACTTCCGCGACAACCTCTTCTTCATCCAGGCCGAGCAGGTGCGCATACTGCCGGACAAAGCTCTTTGTAAACACGCCGCCCGGGAGTTTGTCGAAGCGTTCGTCCTCGATCGCCTCCAACATGCGGGAAGATATTTTTAGCTCGCGCGAGATTTGGCCCAGGTCGAGATTGCGCTTGATTCGTTCACGGCGCAACGTCTCGCCAATCGAGGTCATAGCCGGTTGGTCCTTCAAGGTCCCTTAACTTCATAATACTACGGGGCATAGTGGCAACGGTACATGGCGTGCTCGGAGTTGTGCGAAACCTGCCGGAGAGCGGCCTCCAAAACCACCTGTTAGCATAAACGGTTGATCTCCGTGGTGGTTGTCAATTGGAACCGCAAAGAGTTGCTCCGCGCCTGCCTGCGTTCGCTGGCGGGGCAGACGGGCGTGGATTTCGAGACCATCGTGGTGGACAACGGGTCCACCGACGGTTCGGCCGAGATGGCCGAGCGCGACTTCGCCGCCCGCGTCATCCGCAACCGCGAGAATCGGGGCTTCTGCGCCGCCAACAACCAGGGGATCGCAATCGCGCGCGGCGAGTACATTGCCTTGCTGAACAACGACGCGGAGGCCGATGCGGGGTGGCTCGCGGCTCTGCTTCGAGCCTGCACGCGCGCGCCTGAAGTGGGGATGGCCGCCAGTAAGATACTGGTCTGGGAGGATCCGCGCCGCATCGACAAAGTGGGCCATCTCATCTTTCCCGACGGCCAGAATCGCGGCCGCGGCGGTGGCGCGCTCGACCAGGGGCAATACGACCGTGAAGAAGAGGTGCTGTGGCCGGATGGCTGCGCGGCGCTGTATCGCAAGGCCATGCTCGACCGCATCGGCGGCTTCGACGAGGACTTTTTCGCCTATGGCGATGATGCGGAGCTCGGCTTGCGCGCGCGCATCGCCGGCTGGAAATGCATCTACACCCCCGAGGCGGTAGTGCGGCACCATCGCGGATCCACGCTCGGCAAGGATTCGGTCGGGCGGCTGAAACTGATCGAGCGCAACCGCGTGCTGCTGGCGCTGAAGCTGTTCCCGTGGAGCCTGCTGTGGCTCAATCCGCTATTCTTCGCGGTGCGCGTGGCGGCGGGAATTCGTGCGGCGCAGCAGGGGGCGGGGGACACGGTCCACTTCCCGGGGCTCGCCGGCAAGTTCGCGATGGCGCGCGCGCTGGTGGCCGGCGACCTGGCGGCGTTACGGCTCGCCCCGCGCATGTTGCGTAAGCGTGGTGAAGTGCGGCGCATCCGGTGCCTGACTCCCGCGGCTGTGCGGAGACTGCTGCTCTCGAACCGCCTCGGCTTGGGAGAGGTGGCATGAGCGCGTGCCTGGTTTGCGGCTCCGGCCGCTTCGCGCCGTTGTTCACGGCTTCCGACCGTCTGTACCATACGACGGCCAAGGAGTTCGCCGTCGTGCGCTGCGGCGAATGCGGACTGGTACGGCTCGATCCGCAGCCTTCGCCCGAGGAACTGCGTCGCTACTATCCCGAGAACTACTGGTTCGCGCCCGATCGAAGCGCGGCCGGCCGCCTGGAAGAGACCTACCGCCGGATGGTGCTTCGCGATCACGTACAGTTCGTGGATCGGGCGCTGCGGCATTCGCGCGCGCGCGGCCCACTACTCGACGTGGGTTGCGGCGGCGGGCTGTTTCTGGGGATGATGCGGGAGCGCGGCTGGCGCGTGCTGGGTCTCGATTTCTCGCCGCAGGCCGCGGCTATGACGTGGCGCCGGCAGCAGGCTCCGGCGGTCTGCGCCATGCTCGAACACTCGCCCTTGCGCGCCGGGAGCATGGGTGGCCTGACCATGTTCCACGTACTCGAACACCTCTACGATCCGCGCGCGTATCTCACCATCGCGCGCGAATTGATCGAGCCCGATGGACGTCTGGTGGTGCAAGTTCCGAACGCCGCCTCGTGGCAGTTCCGCTTGCTGGGCCGCTCCTGGAACGGTGTGGACGTGCCGCGGCACCTGTTCGATTTCCGCGCCCGCGATCTGGAAAAGCTGATCGAGTCCTGCGGTTTCGAAGTGGTGCGGCGCAAATATTTTTCGCTGCGCGACAACCCCGCGGGGCTGGCCAGCAGCTTGGCGCCGTCGCTCGATCCGATGGCGCGGCGCGTCCGCCGCGTGCCCGAGAGCGGCGGCATCCGGCTCACACGCGACTTACTCTACTTCGCGCTGGTGACGGCAGCGCTGCCGTTCACGCTGCTTGAAGCCGCATTTCAGGCGGGCTCGACGGTGATGATCGAAGCGAGGCGGCCGTGAGTGGGGCAGGCCCCCAGGCCTGCGGCCGGCCCGCCTCGGGCGTCGTCTGCGCTTCCACAGGACGGCCAGGGGGCCGGCCGCAGGCCTGGGGGCCGGCCCCACAAGTGCAGCCATGACGTACACCTCACTCGCATTCCGCCTGCCACGTCCTCTGCGCCGCCACATCTTGCACTTCGAGTGCGCGATCGAAGACGCTGTGTCGGCGTTCGCACGCGATCTCCCCGCAGGGGCGCGCGTCCTCGATGCGGGCGCGGGCGAAGGCCAGTACGCGCACCACTTCACGCGCCAGCGCTACTGCGGCGTCGATCTCGCCGTGGGCGATACGGCCTGGAACTACAGCCGCCTCGATGCCATCGCCGATCTCACCGCGCTACCGTTCCGCGGCGAAACGTTCGACGCCGCCATCCACATCGTCACCATCGAGCACCTGCCCGAACCCGCCTGCGCGCTGGCTGAAATGGCGCGCACGCTGGCGCCGGGCGCTCGCCTGCTCATCGCCGCGCCGCACGAATGGGAGGTCCACCAGGCGCCCCACGACTACTACCGCTACACGCGCCACGGGCTGGCCTACCTGCTCGAGAAGGCCGGCTTCGAAGTGTGCGAGATCCGCCCCGCCGGGGGCTACTTCCGGCTGCTCGCGCGGCGCCTGCTCAACGGGCTACAATTCTTCACAGGAGGCGTTCGCTGGCTGTTCTTTGTGCCGGCCGCCATCCTGCTGGTCCCTCCGGCGCTGATCCTGCCGTTCTTCGACTTTCTCGACCGGGACCGCAACTTCACCCTCGGATACATTTGCGTTGCCGGAAGAAGGTAGTCATTGGACGGAGTCATCGTTGTCGACAAACCCGAGGGCTGGACCTCGCACGATGTGGTGGCGAAGATGCGCCGCATCGCGCAAACTAAAAAAATCGGCCACCTGGGAACGCTCGACCCCATCGCGACCGGTGTGCTGCCTCTGGTGATCGGCCGCGCTACGCGCCTGGCGCAGTTCTACACGCGCAGCGACAAGATCTACGAAGGCGTGGTGCGGTTCGGCTGGGCCACCGATACCTACGACCGCGCCGGCAAGCCCGAAGGTCCCGCGGTCGAAGTGACGCTCGATCCGCAAGAGCTGGAGCGCCACCTGGAAGCATTCCGCGGCGAGTTCCAGCAGACGCCGCCGGCGGTGTCCGCCAAGAAAGTGGAAGGTCGTCGTGCCTACGAACTGGCGCGCCACGCGGTGGCGGTCGAGCTGGAACCGGTCTCAGTACACGTCTACGAGCTGGTGGCGCTCGAAGTCAGCGGCTCGCGTGCCCGCCTGCGCGCGCACTGCTCCGGCGGCACCTACATGCGTTCGATTGCGCACGACCTGGGAAAGGCGATGGGCTGCGGCGCCCATCTGGACGACCTGCGCCGTCTCGCCAGCGGCGAATTCGAATTGGAACATGCACGCACTATCCCGCAGCTCGAATCGCTCGCCGCCGACGATCGGCTGCTGGATGCCCTGGTGCCCGCGGCACAACTGCTGCCCGGCTTTCCCAACGTGTTTGTGGACGAGTTGACGGCCACGCAGATCCGCAACGGCCGCAACTTTCCGGCGTCGCCATTCCGTTCGCAGCCGGCCTCGCAGCACGTCAAGGCGATCACCCGCGAGGGCCTGCTGGTGGCCATCGGCGAGGCCGTGCTGCCCAATCTGTATCACCCCGTGGTCGTGCTGTAAAATTGTTCCCAATGAAACTACGACTTTCCGCCGCGCTCGTATTGCTCGCCGCCGGCATGCAGGCCGCTGTCCAATCGCCGGAGCAGTATTTCGGATTCCGCATCGGCAGCGACAAGAAGCTGGTCCGCTACGACAAGATCGTCGAGTACCTGGAGAAAGTCGCTGCCCAATCCGACCGCGTGCGCTACCACAACCTGGGACCGACCACGCTCGGCAACCCGTTCGCCATGCTCGAAATCAGCTCGGCCGAAAATCTCAGGAACCTCGACCGTCTGAGGGCTCTCGAGCGCAAGCTCTACTTCCAGGGCGGAGCACCCACCGAGGCCGAGCGCGACGAAATCTTCCGCTCCGGCAAAGCCGTGGTGCTCATCACCAACAACATTCACTCGACCGAGATCGGCGCGTCCCAGATGGTGCTCGAACTGGTGCACCGCCTGGCTACCGAAGACTCGCCTTACATCCGCAAGATCCTCGACAACGTCGTCTTCCTGCTGGTGCCGTCGCTCAATCCGGACGGCCAGATCATGGTCACCGACTGGTACAACAAGAATCTCGGCACTCCCAGCGAAGCCAGTCCGCTGCCGTGGCTGTATCACACTTACACCGGCCACGATAACAACCGCGACATGTACCTCTTCTCGCAGAAGGAGAGCCGCATGACGGCGCAGATTTTGTGGCACGACTGGTTTCCCTCCGTCTGGCTCGACGAGCATCAGCAGGGTACCTCCGGCCCGCGCATCTTCACCATGCCGGCCACCGACCCCATCAACCCCAACGTGGACCCGCTGATCTACCGGCTGAACGCGCTGTTCGGGCAGTCGCAAGCCGCGGCGCTCGAGGCCGAGGGCAAGACCGGTATCATCTTTAACGCCACCTACACCAACTTCTGGCAGGGCGCGATGGCGTGGGCCGGTTGGTGGCACAACCAGGTCGGATTGCTGACGGAGGTCGCCAGCGCGCGCATCGCTACGCCGGTGGTCCAGCAGAAGGCCGACCCCACACGCGCGGCCGCGGGTGCCGCGACTGCAGCCGGTGGCCGCGGGGCCGCGACTGGTCCCGCCAATGCGCCCAACGACTTCGAATCCGAGCGCCGCCGCCAGTTTGAAAATCCCGACGCGCCGCTGCCGCCGCCGCGCGACATCACGCCGCGCACCGAATATCCGCGCCCCTGGATGGGCGGCAAGTGGACCCTGCGCGACATCGTCGATTACGAGCTCATCGCCACCTTCGCCCTGCTCGAAACCGCGTCCGACCGGCGCGAGTCGCTGCTGCGGCAGATCTACGACATCAACCGCAACACCATCGAGGCCGGCAAGAAAGGCGAGATCGGCGAGGGCAAGGACAAGGCCTTCGCCGTCCTCATCCCGTTCACCGGCCAGCACGATCCGGATGAGGCTATCGAGCTGGTGGACAAGCTACTGACGGGTGGCGTCGAGATCTACCGCGCTACCGCCGAGTTCAAGCAGGACGGCAAGCCGTACCCCGCGGGCACGTTCGTGATTCCGTTCAACCAGGTCTTCGCGCGGTATGCCAAGGACCTGCTGGAGAAGCAGACTTACCCTGAAGTGCGGCGCGCGCCCAACGCCCCCGCCGAAGCGCCCTACGACGTATCCGCGTGGTCGCTGGGCATGCAGTTCGGCGTCAAGACCGAGTTCGCCAAGACCGAGTTGCCCGCCGCGCTGGCCCTCGAAAAGGTGACCGTCGCACCCAAGTACGTGCTCTCCGCCGCTGCTACTGGCAACTCCTGGCGCTTTCCGTATAACGGCGCGCGTAGCGCCATGCTCGTGAACCGGCTGCTGAAAGCGGGCGCCAAAGTGAGCATGACGAAACCGGACGCCGGCGGTGTGCCGCAGGTCATCGCAGCCACGAAACCGGATGTCTGGACCAAGGCCGTCGAGGGCTTCGACGTGCGCTCCGGCACGGTGGCCGCTGCGAAGGCGCCAGTGCTCGCCACCGTCATCAACGCGCCGCGCGTCGGCATCTACCAATCGTACGATCCCAGCATGGACGAGGGCTGGACGCGCTTCGTGCTCGACCAATACGCGTTCGATTACACCAAGCTGCACAACCCGGACATTAAGGCCGGAAACCTGCGCCAGAAGTTCGACGCGATCGTTTTGCCCGATCAGCGCACCAACTCGATTCTCGAAGGGCTCGACTACAAGACCATCGTCGAGGAGTACCGCGGCGGCCTGGGCGACACCGGCTGGGAATCGCTGCGCCAGTTTGTCGCCGACGGCGGCACGCTGATCTCGCTGGGCGAAGCTTCGAACCTGCTGGTGGACAAACTGCCGCTCGGCGTCAAGGATCTGAAGCGCGCGACCACTCGCGACCAGCACTTCGCGCCCGGCACCATCGTGAATCTGCAGGTGGATACCACGCACCCCATCGGCCGCGGTGTGGCGCCCGAGACTTTCGGGTTCTACATTAACTCGCCATTCTTCCAATTGACCGAGGGTTTCGCTTCGCAGAAGGTGAGCGTGGTGGCGCGGTATCCGAATACTAATGTGCGCGCCTCCGGCTGGCTGCGCGGCGAAGACCTGATGTACGGCCGCGCCGCCGTGGTGGCGATCGAAACTAATCCGGGGAAGGTGGTGCTGTTCGGCATCCGTCCGCAGCATCGGGCGCAGACGCACGCGACGCTGCCCTTGCTGTTCAACGCGCTCTACTGGTCGGCGGAAGGGGATCTGGCAACGGCAAAGGTACAGTAAGAAGGCGAGAGGTAAAATCTAGTTATGCGCAACGAGTTCACCGCAATCGTCGAGCAGGACGGACCTTGGTTCGTGGCATACTGCGCCGAGGTGCCAGGCGCCAATGGCCAAGGCAAAACGCACGAAGAATGCATGGCGAACCTGCGCGAGGCGATAGCTCTCATTCTTGAACACAGGCGAGAGGAATCTCTGCGCGCTCTTCCCCCCGACGCCAAGCAAGAGCCCGTGATTGTTGGATGAAACGCGACGGGCTTCTCCGGCATCTTCGCCGGTGTGGTTGCGTGCTACGTCGAGAAGGCAAAGAACATTCTCTATGGGAAAATCCACAGACGGGTCACGCTGAAGCTGTTCCTCGCCATTCCGAGATCGCCAACTTGCTGGCGAGGAAGATTTGCCGCAGACTATCGATCCCGGATCCGCCAGGCTAAGAGTCGTTTTTGGGGGTCTTGCGGCTGGCGCAAAGGACTTCACGGGCGCAATTCGTAAATGACCCTCTGCCCCCCACTTGTGGCCTTTGCGGTGGAAACGCAAAAGCGCTTTATGTGTTATCTGACGGTACAAAATATCGGCAGCGTTCCTGCATATGAAGTGGAGTTCGAGTTCTCGCCGGAACCCCTTTGGGGTTCTGGCCGGCAAAAGCCACCGGCCCTTGAACGAGGCATGAAGTGTCTGCCGCCGGGCCAGAAATACTGGTTCTTGTATCACACATTCTTTGAACTCCTAGCGAAGGACAGTCAGTGGCCTTCATCGCTTTCGATTGCGGTCAGCTATTTGCACCCTCAGCTTGCGCAGCGACTCCGCGAAGAGTTTCATATCGACCTAGAAGACCATCGCGAATCGACTGCTGTGGAGTCTGACGTGTACGTCGTGGGTGAGATCCTGGAAAAACACATTTCGCAATTGACCAAGGAAGTACACGCGTTGAACGAAACCATGAAATCGTATTCACCAGTCGCGGGCGCCACTGGTGTGGACCTATCCTTCGCGACGCTTCAGGGACTTCGTCGGCTGTTGAAAGGAGAGGAGCCTGTTGAACCAATCAATCCTCGGCATGTCGGCTATCGGGCGTTTCAAGAGATCCTTGGCGTAGATATTGAGGTGGCGACCCAACTCGAGCGCCATTTTTGGAATTCTGGTAACACCGACGGCATAGAGAAAAGTTCTGGAATGACGGATCGAGCGATTGAAAGTTTCAATCGATATTTCCGGCAAATGCCTCCGCACGAACCATCTCACGCCAATGGTGTTGACGGGACTGATTAGGGAACGGCCATTTTAGTCTTGCAAGACGAGCAAATGCGGTTTCTCTCGCGCCGACCGAGAATATTAATGCCCTGCCGGTTGTCGGAATTAGCCGTCTGTTCGAGGATTCGGCAAATCTCCGAACCTGAGAGAACTCGAAGCCCACCTAACCGGAACCTCAACCTGAGTCACGAAAACTTCTTTGTGAAAGCGCCGCGCGACCTCGGGCGGGCCGGCCGTTTCGAAGAACAGCGTGAATGCTTCGATGAGGTTGGTTCGCGCTTCTTCAATCGACGCACCCTCGCTCGCAATATCGAATCTGGACACAACGCCACGAATCCGTCGTCCTCGCGTTCGATAGTCGCGGTCAAGCGTCCGCTGCCTTCATGGTCCGAGTCTACACTTAATACCCGATCGCCTTCACCGCCGCCTCGCCCAGCCGCTCTCTGAGTTGCTCCAGATACAAACTCGCGGGCTCTACCGCTTTTCCGGGAGAATCGAAGATCCCGACGGGCTCCGTCTTCACTTGTTCCCCCACGCATCCGATGCACCAGTTCATCGCGCCCGGCGGCGCCTGCACCAGCAGAAACGGAGACGTCACATTCCACGCCACTCCCCAGCCGATATCCCATCCGTGGCCCGACCCCGCCGTCTTGCGGTTCGAGAACGCGATCCCCGGCGCCCGCTCCGTCGATCCCTTCAATTGCGCGCTGTCCACCAGCAGTCCCGTGGCCCAGCGCTGGTGCGGCGCCACGCCGCGTTCGTCGCTTGAGAAGTTCAGCACCACATTCGGGCCTGTCACCGTAGCCTGGGTTACCACCGGCCACGTCCCCGCGCCCGAAACGCTGCACCGGTTCAGGAAAATCTGCGTCCCACTAATGGCGAAATCCGCCGGGGCCGCGGCGCCGCTGTGCGCGATCGAATGCACGATACGCACGCGGTCGAGCGTCACCCGTTTGGCGGCGGCGCCGGTCGTGACGCTGTTCTGCGTCTCCTGCACCGCGATGTCCCGAGCCCATGCTTCAATGGCGGTATCGATCAGCAGCACCGTGTACTGCCGCTCGATTATCGGCGTGTCGTCGGCCGGCGCCGCCACGCGCAAGTTCTCGACGCCCACGCCGGAGATGCGCCCCGGGAAGCTGTACTTCACGATCGTGGCGCCCGGCGGATTGAGATATTTGCCGTCGATCGAATCGCTCAGTGGCACGTCGAGCACGATCGTCTTCCCCGACACCGACTTCACCACGCGATCCGTGCGAATCGAAGCGCCGGCCTTGATCCACGTCTGCGGCTTGCCGTCGCGCACCAGCGTGTCCATCCCCATGAAGTGTACCCACGCCTCGGTGACGGGCCGCTCGATCAACACCGTGTCGCCCGCTTTGAATCCCGCCGAATCGCTCACGTGGATCGAGACGGCGCCCGCGGGGACGTACGCATCCGCGATCGCCGCCGGCTCACCCGCCTTCCGCCACGAGCCCGATCCGCGGATCTCAAGGAAGCGGTGCGGCACTCCGGTGAGCTGGATGGTGGTGCCGCCATCGCCCGCGCCGCTGCCACGCAGCACCACTCCGCTCGCCGATATCTTGAGCGTGCCCGCCAATTCGTAGGTACCGGGCCGCAGCACCACGGCGCCGCCGGCCTTTGAAACCTCGTCGAGCGCCGCCTGGATCTGCGCGGTGTTGTCGCCCGCCGCCGCGCTCAACGTTTTCACGGCCGGCACATCCGGCAGTTTCACGCCGCCGCCTTTGTAGCCGGCGCTCGAGAAATCCATGATGCGATTGCCCTGCGCGTCGGCGCGGTAATGCAGTTTATGATCGGGCCCGAAGTAGACCCACTCGGACTTCGCTTGCGCCAGCAGCATCGCGGTTGCCGGTACCAGAAGAACCAACCCTCGAAGAGATTTCATAGCGCCTCCGCTAGCTCTCCACGATATTTCACCACGGGCGCCACCAGCAATCGCGCGGGGCTCCCCCATCGCGCACCCGGCGGATACACCAGCGCCGTGTCCCACAAAACGTCCTGCATGCGGAACGCGACCTTCCGTTCGCCGGCGAGCGCGTCCAGACGGGCGGCACCGCCATACCGGGCGGAGAGCTTGCGGTCGTGGTCCCAGAAATGGATGGCGCGCCGGTCCGGCACGTAGCCGGTGAGCGCCGGGCTCGGGCGGCCCCAATCGGTATCCAGCACCGGCTCCCACACCACGAACACGCGCACGTTGGCCGCGCCCTTCTCCCGCAATATTTCGGCGACTGCGGAGGCCCCCCGCAGACAGGTGCTTCAAGTGGGCGAGAGCAACACCACCATACGCGTCTGCGCGATAGCGGCGTCGAACTCATATGCCAGGTCGCGCTCGTCGAAATCGCGGAGATCGCTCGCCGCGTGGAAGGACGGCAGCCGCCCCGCCAGCAGCGCCGAGAAGACCTGCGGCACCGCCAGCATCCCCACCACGACCACGGCGGAAAACCACAACAGCACCGTGCGCACCCGCCGATAGCGGAACGCGCATCGGCCGCGGAAGTAGGTTTGAACGAATGCCAGCACCAGCGCCGCCGCGGAGAACGCCAGCAGCCACGGCCGCAGTTTTTCAGCAAACAACGAAGCGCCCGCCGAGCCCGCCGCGAACAGCAGTGTGCCGAGCGGCAGACAGCAGGTCAACGCCGCCGCCAAGCTCGCCAACGAGGCCAGTGCGGAGAGCACGGCTCCCCGCCCTTGCGTGTCGCTCATGAAAAAACTACCACGTGCCGATCCGCAGAACCATTCCGGCGCTCACCTGCAGCCCGCGCCCGTAGGACATGCCGCCGACGTTATCCAGATTGGAATACAGGTATTCGATGCGCGCCACCCGGATCGCCAGCGCATCGCTCAGCTTGTAGTCCACGCCCGTGCCCGCGGTGATCGCGAGGCCGCTCTTGTCCTCGCGGCGCGTGTATTGGTCGTGCAGCGTGTAGGACAGCTTCGGGTCCAGGTTCTGGTTGGCCTCTTCCACCGCCACCTTAAGGTCGGGATACAACTGCTCGTGCGTGATCTTCATTCCGCCCACCAGAAGGTGCGCGTAGGGCGACCACCGGCTGGTCGAGAGTGGTGTCCAGCGTGGGCCGATCTGGTAAATCAGCGCGTCGCCGGTGACATCGGCCGGGAGGCCGGTCAGCTTGCAACCGCTCACCGCCAGCGCCACTTCGAAATCGGGCGCGATGCGGTAGGCCGCGTCCGCGCCGCCACCCACGCATCCACCGCCGGCGAATTGCCGCCAGCTCGGCTCCACGGCGAATTCGAACGTCGCTGCCTCCTTGACGCTGTCCGCCACGGGCGAGGTGTCTACCGCAGCCGGACGTTCCGTCTTCGGCTCAGGTGTGTATTGCAGAATTCCCGCGCGACTATCGCGATACCATGGCACCTTTCCCGCCATCAGGTTGGCGAAGCTGCGCGCCGGATTCAGTCCCGTGCGCAGCGCCAGCCGCACCCAACGATTACGCGTCTCACCTTCGATTGGCTTGATGACGTAGCGGTCGACCGCGTCCTCGCCCAACATCCAGGAGAGCCCGACGACCGGCGTGACCACGTGATCGACGAAGCCTTCCTGCGGGAAGTCTTTCTGGATGTGGCCGACCGAAGCCTCGCTGAGCGCCCCGATTTCGAACTGCTCGCTGAAGGCCCAGGCGAACGCCGTGGCGCGCAGCTTGCCCTTCCAGTAATCGCGGCTCCGGCCGAATTCGGCCCGCTTGTATCGCGGATCGTTCAGCAGAAACAGCCTTCCCGAGATGGCGCCCTGAAACGGATGGCCCACATAGTTTACGTAGAACGGATCGCCGTCGGCCCATCCATGCAGGTTCAAGACCGACTGCCGGTACCCCTGCCCCAGACCGAAACCGCCGGCGCGTGTTCCCGGTTCAGTGGCCCATCGGAACGCGTGCATCACGGCCACGAATCGAATGGACGCGGCGCCGAGACTTCGCCATTCGACGTGGGCCGGCGGCGGCGTCACGCGAGCCGGTTTCGGGTCCGCGGGGCTCGGAACCGGCGAGGGAACGCCGTCGTCATCGCCGTCGGAATCCGCGCCTGCGACACATGCGGCTACCGGGGATCGGGGGGCCAGCGGAGCGATTTCGAGCACAGGCGGGCGAGCGGTCAGCACCGGAGGAACCACAGGAACGGATGCGAAACAGCCCAGCAGGATTTCGGCAAGCATCGTAGTGGTTAAACCCCAATTCTATCGTGACGGCCGCGCCGCCCGCCGCCGCCGATGTGAACCGATATACTTTGGATCTTGAGTTCCGCTGCGGCCTTTCAAAAAGCGCGTGATTTTCTGCTGACGTATCGGACGGACTACGACGCCGCACGTCGCGGCTTCATGTGGCCGCGTTTCGACCGCTTCAACTGGGCCATCGATTACTTCGACATCCTCGCCGCGGGAAATCGCCGCACCGCCCTGCGCATTCTGGACGACTCCGGCGCCGAAACGTCGCTCACCTTCGCCGAGCTTTCCGAACGCTCCAACTCCGTGGCGAACTACCTGCGCGCCGCCGGCGTCCGCCGCGGCGACCGCATCCTGCTGATGATAGGCAACGAAGCGCCGCTGTGGGAAACGCTGTTGGCCGCGTGCAAGCTGGGCGCGGTGGTCATCCCGGCCGCCGGCCAACTGGCTCCCGAAGACATCGAGGACCGAGTGAATCGCGGCGGCGTGCGCCACATACTCGCGGGCAGCGCTAACGCCGGGAAGTTCGCGTCGATATCCGGCGCCCTCACCCGCATCGCGGTGGGGGAACCGGTTCCCGGCTGGCTGCCGTTCGAGCGCGCCCACGACGAATCCGTCCGTTTCCAGCCGGATGGCGAAACCCGCGCCGCCGATCCGCTGCTGCTCTATTTCACGTCAGGTACCACGTCCAAGCCGAAACTCGTGCAGCACTCGCACCAGAGCTACCCGGTGGGCCATCTCTCGACGATGTACTGGCTCGGTCTGCGCCCCGGCGACGTGCATTGGAACATCAGCTCGCCCGGATGGGCCAAGCATGCCTGGAGCTGTTTCTTCGCGCCGTGGAACGCCGGCTGCACCATCTTCGTGCACAACTACGCGCGCTTTCGGACGCAGGAATGCCTGGCGGTGCTGGGCAGCCGCGGCGTGACCACGATGTGCGCGCCGCCTACCGTCTGGCGCATGCTGGTCCAGGAAGACTTGGCCGCGCACCCGGTCCATTTGCGCGAAACGGCATCCGCCGGCGAGCCGCTCAACCCCGAAGTCATCGACCGGATACAAGCCGCCTGGGCCCTGACGGTGCGCGATGGCTACGGCCAGACTGAGACCACGGCCATGATCGGCAATTCTCCCGGCCAGCCGGTGAAGCC
Source organism: Bryobacteraceae bacterium (assembly GCA_041484525.1). Lineage (GTDB taxonomy): Bacteria > Acidobacteriota > Terriglobia > Bryobacterales > Bryobacteraceae > JBGPHT01. The sequence goes on from JBGPHT010000001.1 coordinate 131,219, forward strand.
CGGTTCCATGGGTCGCGTCCTGCCAGGGTATGACATCGAGCTTTCGGATGATGGCGAGATCTCGGTGAATCTCGATCCGCGCCCCGCGGGGCTGATGCTTGGCTACACCGGCGATGCGCACGCGCACGCGCTCGGCGACGGCCGCTACCGCACCGGCGATATCGCCACGCGCGATCCTGACGGCTACTTCACCTACATCGGCCGCGCCGACGATGTCTTCAAAGCCTCGGACTATCGCATCAGCCCCTTCGAATTGGAGAGCGCGCTCATCGAGCATCCGGCCGTGGCCGAAGCCGCCGTGGTGCCCAGCCTCGACCCCGTTCGCAGCTTCGTGCCCAAGGCCTACATCGTGCTCGCCGCCGGATACACGCCCGGCGAGCAGGTAGCGCGCGAGATCTTTACGTTCGTCCGCGCCAGCCTTGCGCCCTACAAACGCATCCGTCGGATCGAGTTTTCCGATCTCCCCAAGACGATTTCCGGGAAGATCCGCCGGGCCGAGCTGCGGCGCAGCGAGAGCGCGCGTACCGCCCGGCGCGGCCTCAACGAATTCTTCGAAGAGGATTTTATTGGACGGTCAACTGGAAGTCGATCGCCAGCACCAGCGCATCGTCGGTGACGCGGATTTCGGACACCTGGAAATTGCGCAGCTCGCGTTTGTAGTCGGGCTGCGCGCCGGTTTCCTCGAGCGCCTTCCGCGCCTCCGCCGCCAGCGGGTAATGGAAATCGTGTCCCAGGCTGGCTGCCATGGCCGCACAAACGCGCCGGATGAAGAAGCCCGTCTTGTTGTCGCCCGTCGCTGTCACATCCCGCAGCGCGATTTGCCCGTCGTGGAAAACCGGCCGGGCCGTGACGATCACGTCGAAGGCGTCCCCCAGCCCCACGCACTGCCCGAACATGTTTAACGACGAGCGCCCCGTGAACCGCGCCCGGATGCGCAGCCGCCCGCCTTCACCCTTGATCTGCGCGTGCTCGAGGTACGCAAAGTTGCACTTGGATTCTTTGCTGCCGCGAAAGTACTTGCGGCCCTCCTGGGTGAAGACGGTTTGAGAGAGCATGCGCTCGAGCGCGCCGAATTGCAGGTGGAGCTCGACAGCCGGGGAAGTGGAGGAGATGAGCGGCAGCAGCGGCAGCACGCGCACCGCTACATGTTACCTCCGTGCCTATCGCTCACCGCTTGAGCACTTCTTCGAAGAACGCCAGCGCCCGGGTATCGTGCGAGCTCTCGAGCGAGTTCATCGCCTGTTTGCGCACGCTGTCGTCCTTGGTGGTCCGCACCAGTTGGATCAGCATCGGAATGCCTTCGCCGTCGGGCATCGACGTCAGCGTCGACACGGCCTTCCGCCGCACCTGGAGATCCGGATCGTTCTCGATGGCGTACTGAATCGCCGCCAGCGATTTCTGTCCCGGCCGGCGGCTGAGGTTCGAGATCGCCGACTGGCGCAGGCGCGAGCTATGGTCATTGCGCGCGATCGAAATCAGCAGGTCGAGCGCCGCGGGGTCGCGATTCGACGCCAGTGAGGAGAGCGCCCGGTCGCGCACGCGCTCGCTGGGGTCGTTGGCGATCAGCCCCTTCAGCACTTCCACGCCGCGGGCGCCGCGCGCCGAGCCGAACGAGCCGGCCACGCGCTGCCGCAGCCATTCCGGCTGGCTGGGCTGAACGAACTTCTCCAGCACCTGTCCGGCGGCGGCGTCGGAGTGCATCGCGATGGCGGTGATGAACCCGTCGCCCAGCCGGTCGTGCTGCGCCAGGAACCCCTCCAGCAGCGCCACGCTCTCGGCCGGCTTCACGTCCGTCAGCCAGTGAACCGGCGTCTCGCCCGCGTCGATTTCGCAGTTAGGCGAAATGGCGCGGATGCGGTCCACCTGGTTCGCGTCCACGCGGAACATCACGATCACGTGGTCGGGCGGCTCCAGGTGAACCACGCCGCTGTTGGTCCAGCCGTTGACGTAATCGCATCCCAGGTTGTTGGTGCGCACCGCCGGCACGTCGTAGCCAATGTAGGCGGGCTGCGGTTGCGCCGCTACGAGCGTCTTGAACTCGCGCTCCAGGCCGCCCGCCGCCGACCGGGTATCCGGCTTCGCGTTTACCAGATTCTTGGGCTGGGCCGCGAGGCCCAGCACCGACGCGAACAGCAGGATTGCGGATTTCACTTGAGGATCTCCATCAGGAAGTCGGTGGCGGCCGGGTCCTTCATGTTGCTCAGGTACCGGACGATGTCGCGCTTCATCTTCGGGTCCGTCTCCGCCTTCGCGACCTCCACCAGGTGCTTGGCGTCACGCTGATTGTAGAGCGTCTCGACCACCACCATCTTCACCTGCGCGTCCTGCTCGCCCTTATAGATTGTGACGAGCGCATCGCCGGTATTGGCGGTCTTGTAGGAGCCAAGACTGCGAATGGCCGCCCGCCGCAGCTTCGGATCTTTATCCGTGCGCGCAATCTCCACCAGCTTGTCGGTGCTCGCGCTGGAGCTCATCATGTCCAGAATCTGCTGCTTCATTTCGGTCGAAGGGTCGGCCTGGTAGATCTTCCATAGCTCCTCCTGGTTGGTGTTCGGATTGAGCATACGAAGCGCCTCCATCCGGAGATCCTGGTTCTTCTCGTCGCGGGCAATCGTCAGGATGTGCTCCTTGTCGCGGTTGTCGCGCATGGCATTCAGCGTGGCCCGCTTCACGTTGATGTCGTTCGACGAGTTGTAGATCTCGAATAGGACCTGCGTGGCGTTCGGCTGCCGGCGGGCGGTCATATAGTTGATCGCCTTCAACTGCAGGTCGGGGTTGGCGTTGGTTCCACGCGCCATCTGTTCGAGAAGTTGCGTGGCGCGTGGCTGGTTGCTCTGCGAGAGCACGGTCAGGATGTTGCGCTTGAGTGACGGCGAAGTCGTCTTCTTGATCAGACCCTCGAGCAGCGGCAGAGCGCGGTCGGGGTCCGACCGCATCAGGCCGTTCAGCGCCAGCACCTTCAGTTCGTCGTCGGATTCGGATTCCGGTGAGACCGGCTTTCCCGCCGCCTGGCTGACTTCAATCTCGAGCGCTTTGGCGTCATCCAGCCAGCGGCTGGTGGCGTACGACTTGCGCAGCTCGGCGATGGAGGCCAGCGCTTCATCGCGCCGCCCCAGCTTGTTCAACGTATACGCCTTCCAGTAGAGGGCTCCATCGGCGCGAGTCCCGCCGCGGGCAGCCACCTGGCTGAAATACTGGAGGGAATCGTCCCAGCGGCGGCTCTCGATGGCGCTCTGACCCTGCGAGTACAGGCGATCGTCGCTGCCGCTCATTTTGATCCGCGTCCCCGAGACCCCCATCCCCGGCATGGGCGTTTGCGGGGCAAAGGCCAGCCCTTCGCCGAAGCCGCGGCCGAAACCGATACCGCCGCGAATGCCGCCCGCGATTCCGCTCGCAATGCCACCCTTGATGCCGGCCATCAAATCGCCGCGAAGCTTATCCGCGAAGTCGTGGTCAAAGTCGAAATCGAAATCGAAATGCATGTCGGGGTTGATATCGAGGTCGAGATCGAAACGTCCCGGCGGCATGGGGACGGCACGTGGCGCAGGCATCGGGCGCGGCGCCGCGACTGCCGGAGGCTGGGGCGGCACGTCCTGATCGGCCCATGCCAGTTCGGGAGCGAACGCCGCGACGGGCGGCCACGCCGGAACGGTACGCGGCGCCCGAACCGCGGGTGGCGTCGGGGGCTGAGGCGGCCCGGGTTCCTGGTCGGGCCACGCCGCTACGGGAGCCCGCGGTGCGATGGCGGGCGTTGGCGGCTGAGGCGGCACGTCCTGATCCAGCCACGCCGCTACGGGAGCCCGCGGTGCGATGGCGGGCGTTGGCGGCTGAGGCGGCACGTCCTGCTCGAGCCAGACTATTTCGGGAGCTCGCGCTGCGACGGCGGGCGTTGGCGGCACCTCCTGATCGAGCCACGCCGCTTTCGGAGCCCGCGCCGCCATGGGGGAGCGCGGCGCGGGCTGGTCGGGCCACGGCGTACCGGCAATCGCCGAGGAAGCGGCGGCCGGCCGGGCCGGTGCATATTTCGCTGCCGGCGTCTGCGCCAGCGCGAGGGCGGCCGTCATTACCAGACCGCCCATGGTCGTGATTGTTCGAGAGTGAGTCATCGTTCGTTGCCTTCTTTTATAGTTTTTGCCGTGCCATCGTTGCGGCCGGCTCTTCCTGATCCCGGACGTTCGAGCCCAGGACCCGGATCTTGAACAGAATGCCTTCGGCCTGCAGCCTCTGGCGCAAACCTTCGATGTCGTGCGGCGACATCTGCGAGGGCGAATGCGCGATATCCACCAGCACCCGCTCCAATTCGTCGAGCACGCTGGTGATGGCGGTGTGGCCCGTGTCGGAGGCCGTCTGCCGATACAGCCGGGTCTCCGTAACCAGATCGGCAGCGCGTTCCTGGGCGCTCGAAATATCCAGGTTGCCCTTCGGGCTGGCGTTGGCCAGTTCGATCAGCACCATCTGGGAGCGCTCCAGGTAATCGCCCACCGCCACCAGCAGCACCCGGTCGCCGGCCTGCGCATCGGCGGCCGTGGACGCCATCTGCACGCGCCCTCCGCGATGTCCTGCAACCTGCGCCGGCGGATAAAAGCGCCCCGCCAGGAACGCGGCCACCAGCAGCCCCGCGAAAGCCGCGCCCGCCGCGGCCCAGCGGAACCCGGGCCGCCAGACTAGCGACGGCAGCCACCACCGCCGCGGCCTTTCCATTCGCGGCTCGAGGCGCCGCCACACTTCGGCGCCGTACTCCGGCCCGCGCTCGGGCAACGGCATCGAGTCCACCACGTTCAACACGCGTTGTAGCGAGCTGTAGAGCGCGCGGCAATTGCCGCACTCCTCCAGGTGGTGTTCGGCGGCGAGGGTGTCGCTCTCCTCGCCGTAGTAATGCAGAATCAATTGTTCTTCACTAAGGTGATTCATCTGGCTGTACTCACCATGGGCTCGAGAGCCCGCCTGAGTTTCTGCACTGCGCGAAACACGCTGTGCTTGGCCGCGCCCGGCTGGCACCCCAGGACGCGGCTCACGTCTTCAATGCACATGCCTTCAAAATGCCGCAGCACGAAAGCAGTTCTCTCGGCGGAACTCAACTCGTTCATGGCCACCGTCACTTTGTCGCGGACTTCGCCCGACAGCGCCATCCGTTCCGGATTCGGACTGTCGGATGGCAATGCCGCCATCAGGTCTTCCATTTCGCCCGCCCCCCCTTCCGGCGCCGACGCCATCCGCTCCGAGCGGCGTTTCTTCGAACGCATCAGGTCGAGCGAGCAGTTGCTGGCGATGCGGTAGAGCCAGGTTCCGAAACTGGCCCGTTCGTCGAATTTTGCGAGTTGCCGATAGGCGCGCAGGAAACTTTCCTGGACCACGTCCTCGGCGTCTTGTTCGTTTCCCGTCATACGAAAAGCCAGACGGAACAGCGGCCGGCTGTGGCGTTCCACTAGCGTGCGGAATGCGTCGGCATCGCCCGACCTCGCTCTAGTGACGAACACTGCATCGGTCAGCTCCATCGGCTGTTCTTTAGACTCCACGTTCTATTGACGGTTAGCCGGTTAAGACGTGTTGGTACGTGTAACCGGAGGCTGAAACGGCGGGATTTGCGGGACTCCCGCAAATTGGCCGATCGATAGCCAATTAAATCAGTAGGTTACCGCGTGACTCTTGCGGGACTCCCGCAAATCCGTCAGTTTTTCCACCACTCGGCGACGGTGCCCGCCGGCATTTTTCCCAGGATGTACTCCGCCATCTGCTTCAGCCGGTCGGCCGAATTCTCGGGGCCGCTGTAGCAGTGGCCCTTCATGGCGCCGTAAACGAAGTATCCCTCGTAATGCGGATTCTGCGTCGTCTTCATCCAGTCCTGCAGCCGGTGAACGCCGTTGTTGAGATAGAAATTATCCGCGTCGCCCACGAACACATGCAGCCGGTCCACCAGCTTCGGACCGAGTGACGCCCAGTTCTTCTCCAGGTGATAGCGCAGGTCGAAATGCTCCTTCCAATACTGCGCCACGCGCGGGTTCATCACGCCCGTCTTCTTGTCGAAGAGCGGATCGAAATATCCGTCCTCACCCAACGGCCCGAAGACGGCCGACCAGATGTCGAGCTGCTCGCCCGACCGTCCGTGGGTTCCATTGACCAGCTCGAAATGGTTGCGCTCTTCCGACGTCTGCCGCGCCTGCCCGTTCACCTCGCGGCTGTTGATGGTAGGCTCGCGCCGCCACTCGTACTGTTTGTAGAAAGCATTCTTGTCCTCGTAGACGTTGATGCCCTCCACGTCGTTGAAGTCCACCGAGTCCGGACAATATGCCCAGGTGCCGCCGAAGAAATCGGGGTGGTAGATCTGCAGCGCCAGCGCCTCCCATCCGCCCGTCGAGCCGCCCGAGAGAAGGCGCGCCCACGGCTGCCGGATGATGCGGAAGCGCCGTTCCACCTCGGGAATCAGCTCCTGCAAGATGGCATCGCCGTACGGTCCCACGTTGACCGAATTCACCGCGTAGGAATCGTCGAAGTACGGGGTGGGATGCTGCAGCGTGACCACGATCATGCGCGGATAGTTGTCCTTGATCCACTCGTTATAGATCTCGCGATTGGGTGCGAACCCGAGCGGCGCGTTGAGCGAGAAGTGCCCCTGCTCGTAGAGCGCTGGATACTGAATGCTGGTCTTGGCGTAATCGCGCGGCAGCAGCACGGTGGCGCCCACGAAGATGGGACGTCCCCAGAATCGCGTCAGGATCGGACTCTGGATCTTGAATCGTTTGACCCATTCGGTATCGGGCGGCGCCTGCACGGCCGGGATCGCCTGGTTGCACAACAGCGGAATGCGATAGCCCGCCGCGGCGTCGAGATGGATTTGCTTGGGCGTGCTGTAAAGGTTGCCGGGCGATCGGCTCCAGTGCTGGCCTTCCCACTGGTCGTCGTGCATCCAGATGACGTGCCCGTCGGAGCGGTGAAACTCGGTGTAGACGTTGACGAACGCCTGCACCCAGTAGTCGCCTGCCGGAATGCCGGAGAGCGATTCCACGGGTGTGCCGAGATCGGTGGCATCGATCATGGCCGTCTGGCCGGGTGCCAGCTTGTCGATATCGCGTCCGAAGAAAGGCACGCCGAGACGGCCGGTCTGCAGCCGCGGCTCCCGCTCATTGTTGCGCGAGATCATGACGTACACGCGTCCGGTGATGGGTCCGCCGTTGGCGGCCGCGGGGTAAGAAATATCGAAGCGCGTTTCGGCGAACAGAGAGCCGGCAAAGAAAAGAATGCAGAGGAGCTTCATCAGGGAGATTTTAGCCGGTTGCGGGAAGAGGCGCTGCGTGGCTGTAGGGATCGTCTCGATGCGGGGCTTGAAGGTGTTCCATTACAATAGGTAGAGCATGTCCAGACCGCTGTTTGTGACCCTCACGGCCGCCTTTCTGTTTGTCGCGGCCGGTTCCGGCCAGGCGCCCGCGAAGAAATCGGCGCTCGATAAGGCCACGCTCGAGACCTACGTCCGCCATCTTTTCGTGATGGATTCCCGCATCAACGTGCAGATCGCCGACCCCAAGCCGTCCGCGGACCTACCCGGGTTTCTTGAAGTCGTAGTGCACGCCTCGGCAGGACCGCAGTCCCAGGATTTCAAGTTCCTGGTATCCAAAGATGGCTCGAAGATCATCCAGGGCACCGTTTTCGATGCCGCCGTCAATCCGTTCAAGAAGGATCTGGACAAGCTCAAGATGGATTTCCAGCCGAGCTTCGGCACGCCCGGCGCGACCGTGGTGCTGGTCGAATTCAGCGACTTCCAGTGTCCCTACTGCAAGGAAGAAGCCAAGATGCTGCGCGACAATCTGCTCAGCGCCTATCCCAAGCAGGTGCGGCTCTACTACGACGAATTCCCGATTGAATCGCTGCACCCATGGGCGCGCGCCAGCGCCATCGCCGGCCGCTGCGTCTACAAACAGAACGGCTCCGCCTTCTGGGATTACCACGACTGGATCTTCGCCCACCAGTCCGAAATCACGCCGGAGAATCTCAGCGAAAAAGTGCTCGAATGGGCCAAAGGTCAAAAGGATATCGACGCCCTGCAGCTTGGCCGATGCATGGAAACCAAGGCCACCAGCGCGGAGGTGGACCGCAGTCTCGCCAAGGGCAAGGAGCTGAACGTCGATCGCACCCCCACGCTCTTCGTCAACGGCCGGAAGATCGATCAGGCCATCGACTGGCCCACGCTCCGCAACATTATCGATTACGAAATCGAATACCAGAAGACGGCCAAGGACGCGGGTGAGGATTGCGGCTGCGAATTGAAGCTCAACCTACCCGGCCAGTCCTCACCATCGCTGGATCCCCTGAAAAAGAAGTAGGCGTAAATGAAACTGACGAACCGCGGGTTTGTGCCCGTCATCTTGGGTGTATCGTGGCTGGCATTCGCGGCCACCGATCACGTCGATCCGAGGCTCTATCTCGACGATGTCAAGTTTCTTGCGTCAGAGCAGTTGCGCGGCCGGGCAACCGGCTCTCCGGAACTTGAGAAGGCGGCCGCTTTTATCTCCGGCAAATTCCACGAATTCGGCCTCAAGCCGGTCGCGGGCAAGAGCTACTTTCAGGCCTTCCCGGTAACTACGGACGCCAGGCTCGGCAAGGCGAACCATTTCCAGTTCACCGAGGGCAGCCGCACTACCGTCCTGCGTCCGGGCGACGATTTCGTCCCCTTCAAGTTCTCCCATGACGGGAAGATTTCGGGCGCAGTGGTTTTCGCCGGCTACGGCATCACCGCTCCGGAGCATCACTATGACGACTACGCCGGTATCGACGTAAAAGGCAAGATTGTCCTAATCTTGCGCCACGAGCCTCAAGAGTTCGACGAGCACAGCGTCTTCGACGGTAAGAACTTCTCCGATCACGCGACCTTTCCGAGCAAGGCCAGCAATGCCAAGATGCACGGTGCGGCGGCCGTGATCCTGATCGCCGATCGCGGCAACCATAAATACGATATCGACGAGCTGCAGAAGTTCGGCAACGCCGATGGTCCGGACGAGGCGGGCATTCCCTTCGTGCAGGTGAAAGAGGAGAAGATCGACGGCTGGTTCGCCGCCGCGGGGCGCAGCCTCGAAACCATTCAGGCGGAGATTGACAAGGACCTCAAGCCGGAGCCGTTCGCCTTCCCCGACACCGTCCGGGTAGAGGCCATCGTCGATATCGAACGCACCATCAAGACCGTCCATAATGTCGCCGGATATCTGCCGGGGCAAAGCGATGAATACGTGGTCATCGGCGCGCATTATGACCACCTGGGCCTGGGAGAGCGGTACTCGATGGCTCCCAAGCTGGCCGGCACGGTGCACCCGGGCGCCGACGACAACGCCTCCGGCACCGCCGGTGTGATCGAGCTGGCCCGCTGGTTCTCGAAGCAGCCGAAACAGAAACGCGGCATTCTGTTCTTGACCTTTGCGGGTGAGGAAATGGGATTGCTGGGGTCTCAATTCTACGTCGGCCATCCCGGGTTGCCGCTCGCCAAGGCGGTGGCCATGATCAATATGGATATGATCGGCCGCGTGCGCGACGGCAAAGTCTACATCGGCGGCAGCGCCACCGGCACAGACCTGCGCGCCATGCTCGACCGGATCACTCCCAAGTACAGCCTGAAGATCGACTACTCCGACAGCTCGGGCTATGGCGCGAGCGACCATACTTCGTTCACCGCCGGCCGCGTGCCCGTCCTGTTTTTCTTCTCCGGGCTGCACACCGATTATCACAAGCCGAGCGACACGTGGGAGAAAATCGACGCGCCCGGTGCTGCCAAGCTTTTGGATCTGGTGGCGGAGATTACCGGTGACCTGCGCGAGTCGTCCGCCCGTCCGCAGTATGTGCGCGTGGTGCCGCCCCCTGCCGCCCACGGTGACGGTGGGGTGGGCCCGGTGAGTGGCTCCTCGGGGTCGTCGGGCTACGGACCCTATTTCGGCTCCGTGCCGGATTTCGGCGAGGGTATTACGGGCGTGAAATTCTCCGACGTGCGCGAAGGCTCGCCCGCCGCGAAAGCAGGCCTGAAAGCCGGCGACGTGATGGTGGAATGGGACAGCAAGCCGATCCAGAACCTCTACGACTTCACCTACGCCCTCCGCGGCAAGAAACCCGGCGACGAAGTAAAGGTCAAGGTGATGCGCGACGGCAAACCGCTCGAAGTGAACGTTCTGCTCACTAAGCGCGATTAGTTCGGCGACGTACAGCCCGCGCCCGCGAATTCTGCGACAATTCGGTCGAGACATCGCTATGCCCTGCCTGGTCGCGTTCGTCCTTCTGCTGTTCCCCCGCGTCGCGCTGGTCGGGATGTTCCTGTTTACGAACTACCTGCAGCGCGCGTATCACGGCCTCCTCATCCCGCTGCTGGGTTTCATTTTCCTGCCGCTCACCACCATCGTCTACGCCTGGATGGTGAATAACGGGCAGACGATCGACGGCGTCAATTTGATCATCGTCATCGTGGCAGTCATAATCGACATTGGCGGGCTTGGCAGCGGCGAATACCATCGGCGTAGCCGCTGATCCCCCGCCGGGAGGGTTTTGGATGACATATGGCCGCTTGACCGCTTCGCTCGCGCTGGGCGCGGTGGCGTTCGCCTGCTTCGCGCAGGCTCCCAAGAAAGGAAAACAGGAGTTGAGCAAACAGGCTTTTGGCAAGATGCCGGACGGCACGCCCGTCGAGCTGTACACGATCTCCAATGCGAAGGGCATGACCGTCGGGATCACCACTTACGGCGGCACGGCCGTATCCCTGACCGCCCCGGACAAGAGCGGCAAGTACGACGACGTGGTGCTCGGGATGGAGTCGGTGGACGGCTACCGCTCGCAGTCGAACTTCTTCGGCGCGCTCATCGGCCGCTACGGCAATCGCATCGGCCACGGCCAGTTCATGCTCGACGGCAAGACTTTCACGCTGCCGAAGAACAACGGCGATAACACCCTGCACGGCGGCCCCGAGGGCTTCGACAAGCGCGTGTGGACCGTCAAACGATCCACGCCTGACACGCTCGAAGTGACCTACACCAGCAAAGACGGTGAGATGGGCTTTCCGGGCAACCTCACCGCCACCGTTGTCTACACCGTGACGCCGAAGAACGAACTGAAGATCGATTACACCGCGACCACCGACAAGGATACCGTCGTCAACCTGACCAACCACTCCTACTTCAACCTCGCGGGCCAGGGCGAGGGCACGATTCTCGACCACCACGTCATGATCGCCGCCGACCGGTTCACTCCGGTGGATGAGGGCCTGATCCCCACTGGCGAGTTGAAGCCGGTGAAGGGCACGCCGTTCGATTTCACCAAGGCGACGGCGATCGGCGCCCGCATCGACCAGAAGGACCAGCAACTCGAGTTCGGCAAAGGCTACGACCACAACTGGGTGCTGAACAAGGGCGGCGGCGGGCTGACGAAAGCCGCCGAAGTGCACGAGCCGAAGAGCGGCCGCTTGATGGAAGTCTGGACCACCGAGCCCGGCCTGCAGTTCTACACCGGCAACTTCCTGGACGGCACGGTCAAGGGCAAGGGCGGCAAGGCTTACCCGCTGCGCGGCGCGTTCTGTATGGAGACGCAGCACTATCCGGATTCGCCCAACAAGCCGAAATTCCCGTCGACCGAGTTGAAGCCCGGCCAGACCTATCACACGACCACGATCTACCGTTTCTCCGCTAAGTAGGCATTCGGGAATGCGGTTTACAACCCCGCATTCCCCGCCACCACGCGCGCGATGCTCGACCAGTCCATGTCTCCCTGTCCTTTTGCCAAGGCGGACAGCAAGTGGTCGCGCACCAGGCTCGCGAGTGGCATCGGCGAGCTGCACTCCTGCGCGGTCGCGAGCACCAGCCGCATATCCTTATATCCGAGCTTCACCCGAAACTCCGCCGGCTCGAACTGCTCGTCCGCAATGATCCGCCCGTAGTTGGCGTACACCGGCGACCCGAACAGCGCGTTCATCGTCTCCAGGAAGAGATGCGGGTCGACGCCGGCCTTGCGAAGTGTGGCGTAAGCCTCGCTGAACGCCTCGAGCATGCTGGCGATCATGAAATTCCCGCATAGCTTCACCGCATTCGCCTGCCACGGTTCGCTCCCGGCGACGAAGGTCACGCGCCCCATGGCGTCGAACAACGGCCGGCAGCGCTCCACAACTTCGTGCGATCCCGCCGCCACCACCACCAGCTTTTTGGCTTCCGCCGCTTCCGGCCGCCCGAAAACAGGAGCGCTCACATAGTCGTGCCCTGCTGAAGACAGCCGCCGCGCCATCGCCGTGCTGATGGTGCTGCTCGAAACGTGAACACCGTGCAGTGTTCCGGCGATTCCATTGGCGCCGAAGACCACCTCTTCCACCGCGCCATCGTCGGCCAGCATGGTGATGGCTGCTTCCGCGTCGCGGCACGCCTCCCGCGGCGAATCCGCCACGTGCGCTCCCTCGCCCGCCAGCACCTCCGTCTTATCGCGCGTGCGATTATACACCGTCAGCTCATGTCCCGCGCGCAGCAGGTTCCGCGCCATCCCGGAACCCATTTTTCCTAATCCGATGAATGCTACTTTCATTGCCCCAGCATATCTGTATCACAATCAAGAGTCATGAAATTTCCCGCCATTCCGCTTGAAAAAATACGCGCGCTCGGCCCGCCCTGTCTGCGCATGACCGTGCCCGAGTCATACCGCGACAGCAACGGCCACATGAACGTGCGCTGGTACGTCGCCATCTTCGACGACGCCAGCGACGTCCTCCACGACTGGCTCGGCCTGACTCCCGGCTACCACCGCGCGCACTCGAGCGGCACCTTCGACCTGGAGCATCACACTCACTTCCTCAGCGAAGTTCTGCCTGGCGAGGAGGTCTCGGTCTACGTCCGTTACGTCGCCAAATCTGCCAAGCGCCTGCACTATCTCATGTTCCTCGTCAACGAATCGCGCCCCGGTCTTGCCTCCACGCTCGAGTGCATCAACGCCTTCGCCGACCTCACCGTCCGCAAGACTGCGCCCTGGCCCGAAGAGGCCGCGCGCCTGATCGCCGCGGGTGCCGCGGAGCACGCGAAGCTCGACTGGCCGGCCCCGGTTTGTGGTGCGATGGCGCCTTGAGCAGGTGCTATCCTCGAATTAATGCAGGTCCGGAAGGCGGTGTTTCGAGCGGGGTGCGGCTTGGCTTTTCTGGGCGCGCTCTATGCCTTCCAGCGTCCTTTCCGCGAATACTCCGGTGTGGAATACCGCATCGGCGAAATCCCGCTTCCCACCGACTACACGGAGAAAACCGAGTGGACCTTCGCGCGCCTGATGTTCCCGCCCGGTCCGCTCGACGGCTACCGCGCCACCGGCCGCTTCATGGGCGACTGGCATCTCGGCCTGTCCCTCTGGACGCAGGATTTTCCGCGCGCCGACCGTCACTTTGCGCTCGCCGTCCGCCGCCTCACGCGCCTGCATGTGCGCTCCTCCGAACAGGTGGTCAACCTTGAGGAGGGCGACGCCTACGACTGGCCATGGCTCTACGCCGTCCAGGTCGGCGAGTGGGGACTGACCGAGCCGTTGGCGAAGCAGCTCCGCGAATATTGCCTGCGCGGAGGCTTCTTCCTGGCCGACGACTTCCATGGTGGTGAAGAGTGGGGCGAGTTCGAGCGCCGCATCAAGTGGGCATTTCCGGACCGGCCGATTGTCGAGATTCCGGATGACGATCCGATCTTCCACATCGTCTACGACCTGAACGACCGCTTCCAGATCCCCGGCCAGGCGCACCTCCGCCTCGGCTACAAGTATGCCGACGGCAAGGGCGCCCACTGGCGCGGCATCTACGATGATAACGGCCGCATCATGGTGGCGATCGCGTTCAACTCCGACGTGGGCGACGGCTGGGAATTCGCCGACGACGCGTGGTACCCGGAGAAGTTCTCCGACCTGGCGATTCGCGTCGGCGTGAACTACATTATCTATTCCATGACCCACTAACGCTGGCTGGCCCCAGCTAGTGTAGTGCGGCAAGCGGAACGCAGATTATTTCGGCGGTACTGTTCCAAGGGGCAACGCGGCCGAAGATGCCGGGAGAGCGATTCTGGCCGGTAGAGTAGGACGGAGAGCAACGGAGTAATCCGTTACTCACCGTCCCCTCGTCGAACCGGACGTGCGGATTTCCCGCATCCGGCTCTCCTGAAA
>JBGPHT010000002.1:0-121931 GCA_041484525.1 Bryobacteraceae bacterium
ACCCCGTTGGGCGCAAGATCACGGATGACGAGTTTGCCCATGTCAATCTGAAGCCCGACAAATTTCACGGCGAATGGAACTACACGATTCATCCAAGCAACTAACACAGTTGTAAAGCTTATTTATTTACCGTGCCTAAGCGTCATCGTGTCGAGGTAGAAAGCCAGATTCGAATCGTAGGCTGACCCGGGGGGAGGTTCCGATTGCCACACCTTGAGAACGCGCAATTCCCGTTCGATGCGCTCGGCGTAAGCTGCCGCCATCTGGTAGGAGTCCACCGAGAGAGTGTCTCACGATCGTGCGTTCAGGGCGAGTTCGCGCCCCTGATTGGTCTCGACGTGGATGACATTCACGGCTGGACCGGCAACCGCCGCGCCGCCGGCGTCAACCACCGTTCCCACGATGGAACCGTAGCCCTCGGGCCCTCGGGCCAGTTGCCTTCCCGTCATCAGCCTGATACGATCCTTCCGGATAGATGCAGACCGCATTGCGCAATACGCAACCTGCAGAAAGGGCTTTTAAAGGAATGAAGCAAGGAATGCGTGCTGTGGTTCTCACGATCTTAGCTGGCGCCATCGGCTGGGTGGCGGCATCGGCTCAGACGCCGGGACGGGGAGCCGTGCCGTCCGTGCCGGTGCGTCCTCCCGATTCGAGAACGCTCCGCGGGGCGGCGGCGGGCCTGCTTGGCTGGAGGGTCGGCATCCCGGCCGGCGCCTTCCGGCAACTGACATTTTCGGAAGCGGCGGGCAAGGCGGATGCGCTGGGGTTGGCGTTCATTGAGGGCTCCATCTCACAAAAAGTCAGCCCGGAGATTTCCAGGAACCTGGACTACAATCTTTCACCCGACGAGATCACGAAGGTAAAGAACAGGTTGGCTGAGTTGCGTTTGCGGATGCTGGCCTACCGTACCGACAGTATTGGTTCGGACGAAAGCTCACGCCGGAAGCTGTTCGAGTTCGCGAAAGGTTTGGGCGTCGAGACGATCATCTGCGCTCCCGATCTCGCCTCGCTGCACGCCCTGGACAAGCTCGCAACTGAATTCGGCGTCGCTGTGGCCGTCGAAAACAGCAGCCTGAAGAGCTTGATGAGCGCGCTCGAAGGCCGCGGCCCGCTCATCGGTGTAAATGCGGACATCGGCAAATGGATGCAGGAAGGAATTAAGCCGGCGGAGGGCTTGTCACTCGCCAAGGACAGAACGATCGCGGTGACCCTGCGCGACCGGAGTGGTCTCGGCAGCAAAGGCCGCGACGTGGTGCTGGGCAGCGGCGCGGCCGGCGTGACGGAGTTCCTGCTCGCGATGAGCCGGCTGCATCCGCCCGCCGCTCCCGAATGGCCGCCGAAGTGCACCAATTGCGGGGCTCCGAGAGTTGCGTCGAAGCCCATGTTCCTGGCGGTTGACTCGAGCGGCGCGGCCGACACATCCGCCGACCTGGCGCAGTCTCTCGCGGCTTTCGAAAGATGCGTTCGACCCGCCATGGGATTTCGCGTGAACGAAATTGCCCGCAAGACGCCGATCACTTCCATCGATGGTGTGCCGGCCGTCGAGAGGCAGAAGATCGAAGCCGCCCTGCCCCGGGCGAGGGATATGTTTCTCCTCCCGGCGACCTCCGCGCGTACGACGTGCGAACCGGAAAGACGATCTGGACCTTCCACACGGTTCCGCATCCCGGCGAGTATGGTTACGATACGTGGCCTCCGGATGCGTGGAAATATATCGGCGGCAACAACACGTGGGGTGAGCTTTCGATTGACGAGAAACGCGGCATCGCCTACTTCCCGCTCGGTTCCCCCACCTACGACTTATACGGCGCCGATCGCAAAGGGGCCGGTCTCTTCGGCGATTGCCTGTTGGCTCTCGACGCCCGCACCGGGAAACGCCTATGGCACTTCCAGGCTGTGCATCATGACCTTTGGGATTACGACCTGGTGGTGGCGCCGAAGCTGATGACCGTTCGCCACAACGGCAAGATGGTCGACATCGTGGCGCAGGCGACTAAGTTTGGATTCCTCTATGTTTTCGACCGCGTGACGGGTGTGCCGTTGTGGCCGGTGGAGGAGCGGCCGGTACCGAAGAGCGATGTGCCGGGTGAGGAGAGTTGGCCGACGCAGCCGTTCCCGACCAAGCCGCCGCCGTTCGCGCGGCAGAAGTTCACGGTGGACGATATCAATCCGTACGTCGATCCGGAAGAAAAAGAGCGGCTGCGGGATATCGTGGCGAACGCGCGCAACGAGGGGCTTTTTACGCCTCAAAGCAATACGCGAAACCAAATCTCGGTGCCCGGCGAAAATGGCGGCGCCAATTGGGGAAGCGTCACCGCGGACCCGGCGACCGGTATGTTATACGTGCGGTCCTTCGACGCACCGGCCATTCACAAGCTGTCGGAGACGAACCCGGAGATGATGAGACTCTCGAGAGGCACTTCGGAGCAGCAGGGCTTGGCGATCTACATGCAGCACTGCTTGACGTGTCACGGACCAGATCGCGCGCGCATCACCTTCCCGAAGGATCTCGACGCCGCACACTTCAAGGCGACCGTGCGTAACGGGAAGGGAGAGATGCCGGCGCTCTCGGAAGACACTCTCAGTTCGCAGAATCTGGACGCGCTGATGGCTTATCTGGTGAATCCGGATGTGGGCGCTGCGGGTCGGGGTGGGGCAGCAGCCGCAGCCGCGGCGGCGCTCGGCAACCATGCTTTCACACCGCCGCCACTGCCACCTCCGCCGCCCCAAGGTCAGACCCGCTACTATGGCCCATTCGGAAACACGCTGCTGACGAACAACGGGCTGATTGCGTTCAGTCCACCGTGGTCGGAACTGGTGGCCTACGATCTCAACGAGGGAACCATCAAGTGGCGAGTCCCGCTGGGGACGACCCCCGGACTGGCTGCCAAGGGGATCAAGAACACGGGCAGTTCGCGCTTCGTGAGAAACGGACCGGTGGCGACCGCCGGTGGATTGATCTTCGTGGGGACGGGGCCAGACCGCTACGTCCACGCCTTCGACAAGGACAACGGGAGGATTTTGTGGGAGACGGAGCTGGACGCGAATCCCGATGGAATTCCGGCTGTGTATGAAGTCGGCGGGCGGCAGTACATTGCGTTCTTCGCGGCGGCATCCGGGGCGAAGGAATCGTTGGCCTATAAGCCGGCGAAGCCTGACTCGCAGGGCTACTACGTTTTTGCATTGCCTAAAACGACTACGCCGGCCAAGTAATACGTCTACTGCACCGGTTCGGGATCAATCTGATAGGTCTGCGTTCCAATGTTGACCAGCACTGGCTCTGCGAACGCGAGGTATTGTGCCATCGATCCGCCGTGCGATGCCGCCAAATCGAAATATTCGCGACTGAACTGGACCACGTGGATGGCCTTCTTCGCCTGCTCCGCGGTGACAGTTGAGTCCTGCCAGAGCCGGTCCTTCTTGAAGAAAGCTTTTTGCCCAACCTGCTGCAGTACCTTCGCAGCCGCGGGCAGCGGCGTGGCGCTGACTTGCATGTTGGTGGCGTTCTGGAACTGGCCCTTCTGTTCCCGCAAACCGAATCCCGCCGCGCCCGCCACGACACCGAGCTGGTCTGTTGCAGAACGCGCCGCGGCCGCTCTGTTCTCCCGGTGGGCATTCAGGTTCACATTGTCGTCCGCTAAGAAAGAGGTGTACGGCGTCAGGATGCCATGTCGCTGCGACAGTGAGACGAGCTCGTCGATCAGTTCCTGGTTCTGGCCGTGCAGGTCCAAGTCGTCGATAATTTCACCGATGCGGCGGATCGCCCACAGCCTGGCGACGAATCCGTTAGTGTCACCCTGCGGCGCGTCCGCGAACGTCGCCTGATACGTGAAAGCCTGCTTCTTTCCACCGGCGACGCCCGTGAGATTGATCTTCGCCGCGCCCCCCTTGCGGTAACGGCCCACCAGCACCAGTCGATCGCCACGGAACAAGTCCGGCATCTGGCGCGGGTAGACACGCGACGTAGTCCCGCCGTCGAGTTGGATGTCCATCGCAACGTCCGTCATCATGGGCGATCCCACCTTGGCGTAGAGCGCGGAGACGGGCGCCTCGATGTTTTCGGTAGGGCGCACATAGACCGACTGACCGCGCAGTTCTCGCGCCAGACGGTCGAGCAGACGCCCGTTGACATCGAAGCCCACACCGAAGACGAACATCCGCGCGTGAACTTTGTTTTCCTGTCCGGCGTTGGCGGTGATTCTGGCTTCCTGAGTCTCTCCCACTGTTGGCTGGCCGTCGGTCAGAAACAGGAGATAGTTGGGCCGGGACGTGTCGCTCAGCATTCGCAGCCCCGTGCGAAGCGCGCCGTCGATATTGGTGCCGCCGCCCGCCGACAGTCCGTCCACCCAGGTGAGCGCGGCACGGATCGTACCGGCGTCGGCACGCTGCAACTCGGGCCGAAAAGTCTCGACCTCGGAATCGTAGGCCACGATGTTGAAGGTGTCGCCGGGCTGCAATTGGTTCACCAGGAACTGCAGCGCCGCCTTCGCCTGCTCGATCTTTTTGCCGCTCATGCTGCCCGATTTGTCGCACAGGAACACCATGGTCTTCGGGATCTTTGGTGCGTGCTCGGTACGCGTGTCCGGCGTAGCCAGCAGCACGAAGTATCCGTCCTCCTTGTCGTCCGGCTTGTAACTGATGACGTTTAACCCAACCGGGCTGGCATCGCTCGAGTAGAGTAACCGCAGGTCGTCCGGATTGGTGACATTGTGCAGGCCCAGTCTGCAGACGGCATGCGTCGAGTCCGGCCGGTTGATGTCCACCTGATGGGTCGGGCTATACACGGTTCGGATGGGAGCCGCCGACGCGATGTTCACCGTCACCGAGAAGTTCTCCACGGGTTTCGCCGAATGCTTCGCCGTGCCCAGCGGCAGCAGGAAGTCGATGAGTCCGCCGTCTTTCTTCAGCAGTTGCGAATACCGGATCTGGACCGTGCTCTCGCCGCCGGGCGGAACCGGAAACACACTGGTCTGGAACAGATCGCGGCCCATGTACTCGAGCAATGCCGGATCGCGCCGCCGGCGCACGATGTCTTCGTAGATGCGGCGCGCTTCTTCCCGGCTCATCAGCCGGCCCGCCATCTCCTTGCCGTCCACCATCAGAGTCAGTGCGCTGACAGCCGCACCCTCGGGCAGCGGGAACAGTACCTGTGCCTCCATCGGCACCGTCGACGGGTTTTGAAATACCTGTGAAATTTGAACCTTGGCGGCCTGATCTTGGATGTCCGCGCGCACGTCCACCGACCGGACCTTGCAGTCCGACCTCACGGGAACTGGACGGGGCATCGGCAAGCGCGGCCATCGGCTATCGATAATTACTACCTGCGCCATGGCGGGCAGGAGCCACAGTGAGGAGAGAGCGAGCAGTCGTCGAATCATAGCGGCCTCCACACAGGCAAATGCCGCGACGCGCAGGATCCTTTCAGCGATTGTGAAGCGTCAGCCCCAGACTTCTCGCGCGACCTCGACGATCCGCGCGAGCTTCGCCCACTGTTCGCCTTCGGCCAACAGGTTGCCTTCCTCGGTGCTGGCGAAGCCGCATTGCGGACTCAGGCACAACTGGTCCAGATCCAAATATTTCGCGGCTTCCTCGATGCGGCGCTTGATCTGGTCCTTCGTCTCGAGTCCGCCTGTCTTCGACGTGACAAGTCCGAGCACCACGACTTTGTCTTTCGGAACCAGGCGCAATGGCTCGAAGCCGCCCGCCCGCTCCGTGTCGAACTCCATGAAGTAGCCGTCCACGCCAATCTGGTTGAAGAGGATCTCCGCCACCGGCTCGTACCCGCCCTGCGCAATCCAACTGGAACGGAAGTTGCCACGGCACAGATGCATCGTGATCGCCATGCCGGGGGGCCGTCCGCCGATCGCCGTGTCGATCATGTGGGCGTAGATCCCGGGCAGGCGGGTCGGGTCATCGCCGCGATCCTTCAGCATCTGGCGTTGTTCCGGATCGCACAGATAAGCCAGGTTGACCTCGTCGAGCTGCAGATACCGGCACCCCGCCGCGGCAAAGGCTCCGACCGCCTGACGATACGCCAGCCCGAGATCGCGGTAGAACTCGTCCATGTCCGGATATACCGACGCGTCGATGGCGCGCCGGCCGCCGCGGAAATGCAGTACGCTCGGCGACGGTATGGTCATCTTCGGCGTGGCTCGGGTGTGCTCTCGCAGAAACCGGAAATGATCGATCATGGGGTGCGTCGAGAATCCGAGCTTGCCGACCACTCGCAATCCCTTGGCCTGCGTCTCGATCCCGCCCTTGAATGCGATCCCGTGATCGGAGCGGAAAGACTCGACGCCGTCCAGCCGTTCGAGAAAATCGAAGTGCCACATGGCGCGGCGGAATTCGCCGTCGGTGGCGCTGGCGAGCCCGACCCCAGCCTGTTTGGCGATGACCGCCTGGATGGCATCATCTTCGATCGCGCGAAGTTCCTCGACTGCGATCTCGCCGCTCTCCCGGCGCGCCCTGGCTTCTTTGAGCGCCGCCGGACGGAGCAGGCTGCCGACGTGATCGGCGCGGAAGGGCGGAACATTGCGGATCATATGGATTCTCCAGGCAGGTCGAATGGCAGTCCGACGTAGTTCTCGGCGAGATTGGCCGACGCAGCGCGGGACGTGGTGACGTGATCGAGTTCGGCGATCTGGCGCCGGTAGTCGAATCCGTCGCCCTCTTCCAGGCGATGCAGCATGGATGTCATCCACCACGAAAAATGCTGTGCCCGCCAGACACGGCGAAGGCAGATCTGCGAATACCGGTCGAGCAGGGCTACGCTGCCGGTCCGGTAGTAGCTCGCGATTCCGCGCGAAAGTATGCGGACGTCGGCGGCGGCGAGGTTGAGTCCCTTGGCGCCCGTCGGCGAAACGATGTGCGCCGCATCACCCGCCAGAAACAGCCGGCCGTACTGCATGGGCTCGGTCACGAAGCTGCGCATGGCGGTGACGCCCTTCTGAATGATGGGACCCTCCGTAACCCGGAAGCCCGCGACCGTTTCGAAGCGCGCCTGCAGCTCCTCCCAGATCCGGTGGTCGGGCCACTCGGCCAGGTCTTCGTCCGGGCGGCATTGCAGGTACAACCGGCTGATCGCGGGAGAGCGCATGCTGAGCAGCGCGAAGCCTCGCTCGTGATTTGCGTAGATCAGCTCTTGCGATGCGGGCGCGGCCTCGGCGAGGATGCCGAGCCACCCGAACGGATAGACCTTTTCGAACCGCCGCAGCGCGCCCTCGGGGATCGACGGCCGGCAGACACCGTGAAAGCCGTCGCAGCCGCCGATGAAGTCGCAGGCGATCTCGTGCGCCGCACTGCCCTTGATGAATCCGATGCGCGGCGACGTTCCGTTGAAGTCGTGCACCGTGACTTGATCCACCTCGAACAGAATCTGTCCGCCCGCCTGCAGCCTGGCGAGGATCAGGTCCTTGACCACTTCGTGCTGCCCGTAGACCGTGATCGCGCGCCCGCCGGTTAGCTCATACAGATTGATGCGATGGCCCTGCTTGTTGAACCGCAGCTCGATGCCGTGATGGATCAGTCCCTCGCGCCGCATGCGCTCGCCGACGCCGGTTTCGTTCAGCAGGTCCACGGTGCCCTGTTCGAGCACGCCCGCGCGGATACGTTCCTCCACGTGGCGGCGGCTGTGAGTCTCGATTACGATGGACTCGATCCCTTCCAGGTGCAGCAGGTGCGAGAGCAGCAGCCCGGCGGGCCCGGCTCCGACAATGCCGACTTGTGTGCGCATGGCGATTCGTGAGACTGGCGTTTAATTCGTCAAAATGCGATTATCGCCATTGGCGCCGCCGACCGCACACTTGTATGGAATTCCTCGGACTCTCTGAAGCCGTTTCGCGCCATGTTCAGGATGGCGACCAGGTCGCGCTGGAGGGCTTCACCCATCTGATTCCGTTCGCCGCCGGCCATGAGATCATCCGCCAAGGCCGGCGCGACCTCACCCTAATAAGGATGACGCCCGACCTATTGTATGACCAGATGATCGGGATGGGGATGGCGCGCAAGCTGATCTTTTCGTGGGGAGGCAATCCCGGCGTCGGTTCGCTGCACCGTTTGCGCGACGCTGTCGAGCGCGGCTGGCCGCAACCTCTCGAGATCGTAGAGCACAGTCATGCGGGGATGGCGAACGCTTATGCAGCGGGCGCGGCGGGAATGCCCTGCGCCTTCTTCCGCGGCTATCGCGGCTCGGATCTGTCGAAGGTGAACAGTGACATCCGGTTCGTGCCGTGTCCCTTCACCGGCGAGGAGCTCACCTGCATACCGGCGATTCGACCCGACGTGACCATCATTCATGCGCAGAAGGCCGATCGCGAAGGCAACGTGCTCATCGAGGGCATCATGGGAATTCAGAAGGAGGCCGTGCTCGCAGCCCGCCTCGCCATTGCCACGGTCGAAGAGATCGTTGACGATTTCGGACCGCGAAGTTCGAACGCGGTTATTCTGCCCGGTTGGACCCTCAGCGCGGTTTCGCTGGCGCCGCGCGGAGCCCATCCTTCCTACGCCCACGGCTACTACGCGCGTGACAACGCGTTCTACATTGCCTGGGATACGGTGTCGCGCGAGCGCGAATCGTTCCTCGCGTGGATGAAGGAACACGTGCTCCATAAGGTCCCGCAAGATCGGGAGACGGTTCGATGACCTATACATCGGCCGAGATGATGACGGTGGCCGCGGCACGCGCGTTGAGCGATCGCGACATCTGCTTTGCCGGAATCGGGCTGCCCTCGGCGGCCTGCAATCTGGCGCGCCTTACGCACGCTCCGCACATTCGCCTGATCTACGAATCCGGGACGCTCGAAACCAGGCCGGACGTGCTGCCGCTTTCGATCGGCGATGGCGAACTCTGCGAGACCGCGCTGACCACCGTCTCGATTCCCGAGATTTTCCAATACTGGCTGCAAGGCGGGCGCATCACGATTGGTTTCCTGAGCGGCGCGCAGGTGGATCGTTTCGGCAATCTCAACACGACCGCGATCGGCGATTATCAGAACCCCAAAGTCCGACTGCCGGGCAGTGGCAGGGCGACGGAGATCGCGACGAGTTGCGGACAGATCTTCCTCATCATGCGTCACAGTCCGCGAAGTTTCGTGGAACAACTGGATTTCCTGACGACGCTGGGGCACGGGCAAACTGGTCGCGAACGGAAGGATCTCGGCATCGAGACAAGAGGTCCGACCCTGCTGGTGACGGACCTCTGTACGATGCGGCCGGATCCCGAGACCAACGAAATGGCCGTCGCCAGCCTGCATCCCGGCATCACCCGCGAGCAGGTTCGCGAAAAGACAGGTTGGGAAGTACGATTCGGCGATACGGTGGACGAGACTCCACCCCCGGTTTCGAGTGAACTGGAAGTGTTGCGCGCGCTGCATGCGCGAACCGCGCAGGCGCATGGCGTTGGGGTTGGGAGCGAGTAGTGAACGAATATCCGAGGCCGAAGCCGGGTAGCCAGCCGGCCTATTTGTGCGAAGGCTACAAGTCCAGTTTGCGCCGCGCTCCGTCGCAACCGCCGATCGCGCTGCCGCACACTCTTTCGGAACTGACCGGGCCTCTCTACGGCCACAACCCTATCGGCGAAACGGATAACGATCTCACGCGGCAGTGCCCGGGAGATCCTCTGGGAGAACGCATCATCGTGGTGGGACGCGTTCTGGATGAGGACGGGCGGCCGGTCCCGAACACGCTGGTCGAAGTGTGGCAGGCGAATGCGAGCGGACGCTACCGGCATTCCCGCGACAGTCATCCGGCGCCTCTCGACGCGAATTTCCTGGGCGCGGGACGGACCGTGACGGACCAGGACGGCAATTACAGATTCGTTACCGTCAAGCCCGGCGCGTATCCTTGGCGCAATCATGCGAACGCGTGGCGGCCGGCGCATATCCATTTTTCGCTATTCGGGTCCGCTTTCGTCACGCGCCTGGTGACGCAGATGTATTTCCCGAACGATCCGCTCTTTCCGTTCGACCCCATTGCGCAATCGATTCCTGACGAAGAGGCGCGGCAGCGGCTGGTCTCCGCATTCGATTTCACTGTGACGGAACCGGAGTGGGCCTTGGGCTACCGGTTCGACATCGTGCTGCGCGGACGCCACGCGACTCCGTTTGAAGAGCGGGAGAGTTGACCAATGGCGCATATGCCCACTGCGTCGCAAACCGTCGGTCCGTTCTTCAATTTCGGGCTCACGACGAATAAGTCCCTCGGGGTTCTGGCGCGAGCCGGCGCCGATGGGGAGCGAATCCATCTATCGATTCGAGTGCTGGACGGCGACGGTGCCCCTACACCGGGCGATTGCATGATCGAGCTATGGCAGGCAGATGCCCACGGTAGATACGCGCATCCCCGAGACCCGCGCGCCTCGTCCGCTGATCCCAACTTCTGCGGCTTCGGACGCCTCGAAACCAACCAGGACGGCGTGTGCGTTTTCGAAACCATTCAGCCGGGTGGCGTTCCCTGCCCCGGCGGACTGCAGGCCCCACACATCAACATCGTGCTTTTCGCTCGCGGTTTGCAGAAGCAACTGGTCACGCGCGTCTATTTTTCCGACGATGCCGGCAATGCCGCGGACCCGATTCTGGCGTTGGTCCCGCCGGACCGCAGGGAAACGCTGATGGCCCGTCGTGTTGCGGGACGACTCGACACCTGGCACATCGACATTCGGCTGCAGGGCGACGCGGAAACTGTGTTCTTCGACGTGTAAGATCGATTCATGTCCACCCGATTGCTGGAGAGCCTGGCGACCACGGAAGCGCTGGCGTCAGTCTTCTCGGACGGGTCGCTCTTGCAGGCGATGCTCGATTTCGAGTCCGCGCTGGCACGTGCCGAGGCGCGGGTGGATGTGATTCCGCGGCGTGCCGCTCTGGCCATAACCGAAGCCGCGCGGGCGGAAGGTTTCGATGCCGTCCTACTGGCCCGCGACTCTCTGCGCGCCGGGACGCCGGCGATTCCGCTGGTCCGCATGCTGACTGCGCGTGTGCGCGGCGCGGACCCGGACAGCGCGGGGTTTGTCCACTGGGGAGCGACCAGCCAGGATGTCGCCGACACGGCGTTCGTGCTGCTGCTCCGGCGCTGCCGGGAAGTTCTAGCGGCGGACCATGCGATCGTCGGTCGCTCCCTGCACCGGTTATCAGAGGAGCATCGAGCTATCGTCATGTTGGGGCGTACGCTGTTGCAACCGGCTCCTCCCGTTACGTTCGGATTGAAGGCCGCCGGCTGGCTGGCGGCGATTCGGCGCGGATGGGCGCGCGTGGCACGTGCTTTCGATGAGGCTCTGATTTTACAATTCGGCGGCGCGAGTGGGACGCTCGCCGCCTTGGGAGATCGCGGACTCGAAGTGAGTCAGGTGCTGGCCGAAGAACTCGCCCTGCCTCTACCCACCGCGCCCTGGCATTCTCACCGCGACCGCATGGCCGGGTTGATGACGGCCCTCGGCGTCTACACGGCGAGCCTGGGAAAGATGGCGCTCGATCTTTCCCTCCTCATGCAGCACGAAGTGAGCGAAGCGGCTGAGCCTGAAAGCGCCGGCCGCGGTGGATCGTCCACCATGCCGAACAAGCGTAATCCCACGGCCTGCATGCTGGCCCTGGCGGCCGCGCATCGTGTTCCCGGCCTGGTCGCGAACTTTTTGTCCGGCATGCTCCAGGAGCACGAACGGGCGGTGGGCGGCTGGCAGGCCGAGTGGTCCACGGTTGCGGCCATCGTGCAATCCGCCGGTGTGGCGGTGTCGTCGATGGCCGAGGTGTCCGCCGGACTCGCCGTTTATCCCGCGCGCATGCGCGCGAATATCGAAGCCACGCGCGGCGCCGTGTTCGCCGAACGCGCCATGATGTGGCTAAGCCCGGTTCTGGGCCGCGACCACGCGCACCGCTTGATGGAGGAGGCAGCGCGCCAATCCGCCGCCACCGGCCGCACACTGGCGGACGTGCTGGCGGGCATGCCGGAAGTCACGTGCGTGCTCACACCGGCGCAACTCGCGAACCTTCAATCGCCTGAAGACTACCTGGGAAGCGCGGAAGCTTTTCGTGTCCGCCTGCTTTCCGACACGGAGTAATCATGCCATTCGCCACCTCCGATCGCACCCGCATTTACTACCGGCTGGAAGGCAGCAGCGACCGGCCGCTCCTCATCCTGGGGCACTCGCTCGGTGTGGACCACGGCATGTGGGACCCCCAGGTCCGCGCGCTCCTCGGCCATTTTCAAGTGCTGCGCTACGACGTGCGGGGACACGGCGCCTCCGACGTTCCACTGGGCGATTATGCAATCGAGCAATTAGCGCGCGATGTCCTGGCGGTTGCCGCAGCCGCCGGAAGGAAGCAGTTCGCGTTCTGCGGCCTGTCGCTCGGCGGCATGATCGGGCAGTGGCTGGCGGCGAACGCGCCCGAGTGCGTCACGCGCCTGGTGCTGGCGAACACGTCGCCCCGATTCCCCGATCCCAGCCTATTTGAATTGCGGCGGCGCACCGCACTCGAACAGGGCATGACGGCCATTGCCGATGCCGTGATGCAACGCTTCTTCTCGGCGCGCACGCTTGCGCGAGGGCTTCCGGAAGTGGCGTCGACGCGCAGCACACTGCTGGCGACGAACCCTACCGGCTATGCCGGTTGTTGTGCCGCGATTCGCGACATGGACCAGACCAGCCTCCTCGGCAGCATTCGCGTTCCCACGCTCATCATCGTCGGCGATCACGACGTCTCTACACCCTGGAGCGGTCACGGCGACGTGATGGCGCAGGCGATTCCAGGCTCGATCGTCCGTCATCTGCCAACG
Organism: Bryobacteraceae bacterium; assembly: GCA_041484525.1. Lineage (GTDB taxonomy): Bacteria > Acidobacteriota > Terriglobia > Bryobacterales > Bryobacteraceae > JBGPHT01. The sequence goes on from JBGPHT010000002.1 coordinate 12,763, forward strand.
GCCCACCTGTCGAACATCGAGCAGCCATCGTCATTCAACGCGGCGTTGTTCGAGTTCCTGCTGGCCGATTCTGCGAGCGACACGCTGTCGGCGGGCATGGCTGCGCGCCGTACCGTTCTCGGCGACGCACACGTCGATCGGGCGATTGCGAATACCACGGAATTCAATCGCGAATTCCAGGAACTGATCACGCGCTACGCATGGGGCACCATCTGGACCCGTGCCGGTCTGGACCCGCGTACGCGCCGGCTGCTAGTCCTCGCCGTTACTGCGTCGTTGGGCCGATGGGAGGAATTTCGCTTGCATGTGCGCACCGGCCTGGCGCAGGAACTGGAGATGTCCGACCTGAGAGAAGTGCTGCTGCAGGTGGCCGTCTATGCGGGAGTGCCCGCCGCCAACAGCGGTTTTCAAATCGCAGCCGAGGAGCAGGCTACAGCGCCGGCTTCCTGAAGCGCTGCGGTTGCACCGGCTTCGCACTCGCCAGTTCCACGAAGGCCTCGATGATCTTGTCCTGCTGGGCCGATTCCACCATCAGGCTGCGAACCTTGGCTCCACCGCCGGACGTGAATTTCATCGCGCCGTCATCCCCGACCGCAATGGAGCCCGGATCGGACAACCGGAAGAAACCGGAATCCGGATGCACCGCGAAGTGCGCCGCCGCCAGGTCGTGGGTCGGCGCGTCGTATGGCATCGGCTGGTAAGCCCGATAGGCATCCACGACCGGGTGCGCCTCGGCCCAGGCGAAGTCCTTGTCGATGCGCGCGGCGGGAAATCGGAGCGCGTCTCCCACTTCCTTGCCGCAATAGAAAACGGGCGTGGGCCATTCCGCAAGGATCTTGCGGATGGCAGCCGCGTCCTGCCGGGCGCCCGAGTCCACGATCACGAGGCGCTTCACGCGTTCTTTGTAGATATCCTTCACGCCCAGCAAATCGAGCGATTTCGCGAGGTACGTTGCCGGCGCGCCCAGGATTACTACTGCCTCCGCGTTGAAGATGACGCCGTTGCGCAGCACCGCTTCGGGCACGGCTGTATCCGTGAGCTTGCGAATGCTGCGAGTATATTGGGGCTCGCCCTTTTCCGTTTTCCGTTCGACCGCGGGCAGCACCATCGGCGAATCCGGAGGCGGCGGATCCACGGCGGGCAGTCCCACTGGAAGCACTGAGTTGGCGTTACGCAGCGGCCCCACCATGTAAAAACGGCCCACCACATCGCAGAAGATCGCGGCGTTGAGCCCCGCGCCCACCACGCAAATGGAGCCCATGCGCGATTCGCGCTTGCCCTCGAACCCGTACAGCCCTGCCAGCGCCAGTGCCGCGTCCGGACGGTTCATCGAGGTGTTATAGATGACGCCGATCGGCTGTTTGCCGCCGAATGGATTTTGCGGCATGGCCTAGCTCACCGACAAACCCGCCAGCCGGCCGGTGGCATCGCCGACATGTTCCGGACGAACACCAACGCGTTCGATCATGGTCGCGAAGAGGTTCGCCACCGGCGTCTCGCGCTGATAGACGATATGCCGGCCGGGCCTGACGAAATCGCCGCCGCGTCCCGCCAGGATCGTCGGCAACTGATCGTGAGTGTGAACGTTGCCGTCCGAGAGCCCGCTGCCGTAGACGATCAGCGATTGATCCAACAGATTGGAATCGCCTTCCTTGGTGTTCTTCATCTTGCGCAGAAACTCGGCGAACAGCGCCAGATGCAGCGCATTAATCTGCCGTACCTTGTCGAGCATCTGCATGTTGCCCATGTGATGTGTCAGCGGATGGTGACCGTCGGTGACGCCGATCTCGGGGTAGGCGCGGGTCGATCCTTCACGGCCGATCATGATGGTCGAGAAGCGCGTGATGTCGGCCTTGAACGCCACCAGCATCATATCGGTCATGAGCCGGAAGTAGTCCGGGAATTCGGGCGGCACCCCAAACGGCTTCTCCATTCCCGGATCGATCGTCGCGCCGTCCTTCTCGGCGCGCTCGACCTGCTGTTCGATCTCGCGCACCGACGTGAGGTATTCGTCGAGCTTCCGGCGGTCCGTTCGGCCCAGCTTGGATTGGAGCTTCTGCGTGTCGCCCATCACCTGGTCGAGGATGCTGCGGCGCATCGCGAGGCGGCGCGCGTGAGCGGCGGGAGCCTCTACGATATCCGTACCGAAGAGCCGCTCGAAAAGGTTGCGCGGATCGGAGATGGGGGGCAACGGCTGCGTCTCGGTCTTCCACGAAACGTTGTACGCGTAGGCGCACGAATAACCGTTATCGCAGTTTCCCGCCTGACGCGTTTCTTCTAAACCTACTTCGAGCGACGGCAACTTGGTGAGATGTCCAAGCGCATTGGCGGCGATCTGATCCGCGGAAACACCCAGCTTCAAATCCGCTCCGGCGGTGCGGTACACCTGAACGCCCGTCATGTAGGCGGCCAGCGCGCGACCGTGGTCTCCCGCGCCTACCAGCAGCGGACGGCCCCAGTTCGCCGTGAGATTCGACAGCACCAGAATTTCCTTCTTCACCGGCTCCAGCGGCGCCAGGATGCCGGGCAGTTGTCCGAGCGGTCCCTCTTCGCTCGGCGTCCAGTGGCGCATGTCGATTCCGTTGGGCGCATAGAACCATGCCAGCCGGACGGGGGCGCCGCCGGACAATTGGCTGTCGGCGAATGCCGGCGTCATCGCATCCAGGAAGGGCAGGCCGATGGCAGCGCCGATTCCCTTCAAAATCGTGCGTCGCGCGAGCGCTTTCCGGGTAACGATCATTTGCTTGAGACCTCCGGCTTTTCTTTCGATACCGCCAACTCACCCCGCCTCTGTTGGAATGGCGGGCTATGCACAATGCCCAGGATCAAAGCTTGGAACTGATAGTCGTGCGCGGCGGTCTGGCGCACCACGTCCTGCACTGTCGGGCGATCGAACGCCTCCACTCCCCTCCCCAGCGAGTATGTCAGCGTCTTCTCTACGAGGCAACGGGTGAACGCGGGCATGTTCTCTCTAAGCAACTGCTTCATCTCGGCGGGACCATTGAAAGTCTTGCCGTTGGGAAATGAGCCGCCCGCATCCACCGGGAATTTGCCGTCCTCGGTGCGCCAGCGGCCGATCGCGTCGTAGTTCTCCAGGGCGAAACCGAGGACGTCCATGCGGGAATGGCAGGATGCGCAGGCAGGGTCGGCGCGATGCCGTTCCATCTGCTGCCGGAGCGACATGGCAACGCCCACGGACTCTTCGTCGAGCGGAGGGACGTCCTGCGGCGGTGGCGGCGGGGCCGCATGCAGGACGTTCTCGAGAAGATACTTGCCGCGCAGCACCACCGACGTCCGCGAGGGATAGCTCGAGATCGTCAACACGCTGGCCTGCGTGAAAACGCCGCTGCGCTGGTCCGTGGCCAGTTCGACGCGCCGGAACTCCGGCCCCGTGACGCCGTCGATCCCATAGTGCTTCGCGAGGCGCTCGTTCAGAAACGTATAGCGGCCGTCGATGAAATCGGAGATCGGCCGGTTTTCGCGCATGACGGCTTCGAAGAACAGGCGCGTTTCGGTACGCATCGCTTCCTTCAGCTCCGGCCCCCATTCGGGAAACCTTTTGGCATCGGGCTTCATGGCGTCCAGGCTGCGGACTTCGAGCCACTGGCCGGCGAAATTGTCGGCGAAGGCGGAAGATTTCGGACTGGCAATCATCCGCTTCACCTGCGCATCCAGCATCGCAGGAACGTGCAGTCTGTTGGATTCGCCCAGGCGGAGCAGTTCGTCGTCGGGCATCGAGCTCCACAGGAAATAGCTCAGGCGCGAAGCCAATTCGACGTCGGTGACCGGCGCGATCGTGCCCGCCTTCGGATCGCGCTCGATGCGGAACAGAAACTGCGGCGAGACCAGAATCGCGGCGATGGCAAACTGCAGACTCTGCGCGGGCGTGTATCCTGCAGTCTTAGCCCGATCGAACACCCTGCCCAGTTGGGCAAGTTCGGCCTTATTCACGGGATGCCGAAATGCCGCGTGCACAAGCGCCGTTAAGATACGGTCGACACACGCCCGGCCCGACGCGGGATCGCAGAGCAGCACTTTCTTCTGCGAGGGATGCGGCTCCGCCGAGGGGAATGGACCGGCGTGCTCGATGCTCTCCGGATAGATATTCCGGTTGACGTTCATCCGCGCATTCTGCGGAATTTCCTTCAGGGCTTCATCGTTTACGAACTCGGCGCGGAACGTGTGCGCGCCCCCGGTGAGAAACAGCTTGACCTCTTCGCTGCCGCGCTGCGTTGCGCCGCCCTGCAGGTTGACAGCGCTGATCTGCACCGCGACGGTCACGGTCTTCACCGGCTTTCCATCCACCGAGAGAACCAGCGTCACGGGCTTGTCCTGCGGGCCGCGGTGACCCACGAGGTTGGCGCGCACGATGTAATCCGCATCGTGCTCGATGAGATCCTCGAGCTGTATCGTCCCAGTGTCGATACGCCGGACGCGATCCTTTCGGCTGAAGAGCCCGGGCTTCGGCAACGGATCGCCGCCGACGGCGCGTGCGGCAATTTTCTCGGCGACGGAGAGGTACTTCTGCATCAACGCAGGGGACACGGTAAGAACGTCGCCGATGTTATCGAAGCCGTAGCCCGAATCGTCGGCGGGGAATTCCTCCTGCGCGCGAAACTCGACGCCCAGCAGATCGCGGACCGTGTTCGCGTATTCATTGCGATTCAGGCGATGCGCGGTGATGCGCCCTGGGTCCGGCTTAGTCTGGCGGTCGGCGCGATCGAATTCGCCCTGGACGTATTGCAGCAACGCGTCCATCTGCGCGGCGGGAGGCCTCGGCATGCCCTTGGGCGGCATTTCGCCCGCGCGGAGTTTAGCAAGGATGATCTCCCAGCCTTCGCGGTTCGATGTCAGCGAAGAACCCTGGAGAAACGGCGTAAGATTCAAACCGCCGGACGTAAGCTTGTCATTGTGGCAGGCCTGACAGCTCTGGCTCAGCACGGGCACGACATCTTTTTCGAAAGACGCAGGGACGCCGGCCTGAAGAGCGCCGGCCATTGCGAAGATCAGCAGACTAACGTTGCTCATGACAGAACGTGCAGTCAATACTCACCTTCTTCGCCTGATGGCATTTCATGCAGCCACCCATGGAAATGTCACCCTCTTTCGCGATCCGGTCGCGCTCCGGAACTTTGCCGTGGCAATCCTCGCACGTGTTCCCGGTCTCGATGTGAGTCCGGTGACTAAACGCCACAAACGACGGAATCTCGTACACCCGCACCCACGGAACTTCACGCCCGTCCTTGGCGAAGGCGGCCAGTTTCTGAATCGACGGGCTGCCGGTCTTGATGGCGGAATGGCACTGCATGCATGTGGATGCCCGGACGATGGTCATGCTCTCGCCGGGATTGGGATTCGGATGGCACATCTTGCACTGCAGCTTCAGCGTTCCGGCGTGCGCTTTATGACTGAACGGAATCGGCTGCTCCGGCGCCTCCGCCGCTGCCCACAACATCCCCAACACACCTGCCACGAGTACAAGGAATCGAACGGATTTCACACGTTACCAGCCCGCATCTGCCCGGCCAGATATTCCGAGGCCCGCATGGATAGCGACAGGATCGTCATCGTCGGATTCTGCGAGCCGCCAGTCACGAAGCTGCTGCCATCCACCACAAACAGATTCTTAATGTCGTGGGACTGATTCCACTGATTGAGTACGCTGGTCTTCGGGTTATCGCCCATGCGGCAGGTGCCGAGCTCGTGAATACTGTATCCCGGCGGAAACATTTTCGGGTTCTTGTGTAGCACTTCCCAACCGGCGCCGTGGCAGACTTCGGCCAGCGTATCCACGGCGTCCTTGGCCATGTTGAACTCGTTCTCGCCATACCGGCACTGGAAATTGAGGACCGGTATGCCCCAGGCGTCCACCACGTTCTTGTCGATGCTGACATGATTCTCGTACCGCGGCAGCACTTCGCCCATGGCGGTCGCGGAGAAGGCCGCGCCGCGGACACTCTCGAGCGTTTTCTGCAGCTCTTCGCCCCACGCGCCAAAGTATTTCGCATCGGGCGTGCCGGCGGTGTTGAAATCGAACGCGTAGCCGCGCAGGAAGTTGTGCTTCTCGCTCTTCGCCAGATTGCGGAAGCGCGGGATGTAGCCGCCGCCACCGAAGCCGCGCCCACCCTTGCCGTCGCGCGCCTCCGGAAGAATCGCCACCACGCTGTTGCTGATGTAGAACTGATCGTGGAGGTAATGCCCGAGCACGCCCGACGAGTTCGCGATCCCGGAGTTCAGCAAGACACGCGTGCTCTCGAGACACGATGCGCCCAGCACCACGGCCCTCGCGTTGACGTGCAGCTCGCGGCCGGAATGGCGGTCGTGGAAGTGCGCGCCGTTGACCTTGCCGGAGTTCTTGTCGATCGTGATCTCGCGAACCACGGCGTTGGTCACGAGCGTCAGCTTGCCGGTCGCCATCGCATCCGGCAGCAGCAGGTTGAACGAGCTCGCAAGCTGACCGCTTCCCGCGGCGCGGCGCATCTTGGTGACCGTCATCCCCACCGCCTTGCCGGCTGCCGCGAACTTCTGCACCGCCGGACTGTCCGGAGAGTTGTCCTCGATGAAGTTGCCATCGGGGAGCTGCGCCAGCCCTTCCTTACGTCCTGTGACGCGGAAGATCGGTTCGACCTGTGAGTAATACGGCGCCAGATCGGCGTGGCTGATGGGCCAGTTTTCGCCGAACCCGTCGTAGTCCTTGCCTTTGAATTCGTAGTCGCTCAGGCGGAACGACATGCGCGCCCAGAAGTTCGATTTCCCGCCGATCATGCGCACGCGGACCCAGTTGTATGGCTCCTTGGGATCGTGCGTGTATGGCACCTGCTGTTCGTCCACCCACTGGTTGGCGTTGAACTCGTTGGCCTGGAGCACGTGCGGCAGACGGCCCGGTTTTCCGAAGCCGCGGTAAGGCAGATCGTACACCGCCTTCAACACGCGGTCCTTCTGGAAATCCACTTGCGGACCGGCGTCGAGCATCACGCAGTTGAGTCCCAGCTTGGTGAGAGTGTGGGCAGCCATGCCGCCCGAGGCGCCGGAGCCGATGATGAGAACGTCGTATTGCAGTGCAGCCATGATGCTCCTCCAGCGTCCTTAGTCGAGCGGCAGCCAGTACAGCGATTGCGCTCCGAAGCGCCGGCCGCCGCCGCCGGCAGCACCAGCGAGGTTGAATTCGCGAGAGTTTGCCGTGGCGGTACGTATGTCCTGTTTGGCGGCGCGGAGGAACCGGGCGAGCGGATCTGAGGGAGCGTCGTATGTCCACGGCTCGCGAAGCGGGGCCAGCACCGTCGCGGCCTGAGTCGCATCGAGCTCCGGGAAGGGCTTATTGAAGTGCGCCTTCGCCGACGCATTCAACGCATCCAATCCGCTGCGGTAGAGCTGCTTGCGGTCGGCGGGCGAATCTCCGATGAGGAAGTCGAGGAACTCCGGGGCCTTGGCGTCGAGCGCTCCCGGAACGCCGTTGAGGGACGGTTGCAGGATGTCACTCAGCTTCCGCAACGCCGCGAACTGCGGGGCGTCGAAAAAGTGCGGAACCATCTCGGCCGCGGCATCGGCTGGCGCGGTATCCAGCTTGGGGAGTTCCGTGGATGCCGCCGGCCCAGGGGGAGTAGCCGCCGGCCGCTGTTCCTGCTGCGCCACTAGCGCGCCCGCAGCAGGAACAGCAGCCAGGGTCTGGAAGAATCGCCTGCGTTTCATATCAAGAGCATCATATCAACGCGGAGACTTCGCCATCAGAAGATCAGTTTGAGGCCCATCTGCATGATGCGCCGCTGACCGCCCTTGGTGGTGATAATTCCGAAATTGGCGAGATCGTTCACCGTGGTTCCCGGATTGTTCCAGTAGGGATGATTGACCAGGTTGAACGCCTCGCCGCGGAATTGCGCCGTAAAGTGCTCGCGGTAACGGAAGTTCTTGAAGAGCGAGAAATCGATATTGTTCAGTCCCACGCCGCGGACATTCGGCAGGAACCGCCCGAGCGTTCCGATCACAAAATTTCCTGACTGAACAAACGCCGCCTGGTTGAAGTATTTCGTCAGCCGGTCGGCGATGGGCCCGCCGACGTAGGGATCGGTGCCGGTAGCGCTCGCCCTCTGGTTCGACGAGAAGATGTTGAGCGCGTTCTGCCCGTTGCCGATCTGGATGGGCGTGCCGGTCTGGAACGTCGCGATCCCGTTCACCTGCCACCCGCCGAGCACGAAGTCCACGGCCGCCGGAGCCGATGTAAGGAAGTGGCGCTTCTTGCCGAAAGGAAGATCGTAATTGCCGCTGATGACGAGGCGCTGCGACACGTCCTGTGCCGAGACGGAGCGCTCCGCCTTCCGGTTGTAGAAGTCCTGCTTGGCATTGGCCGCCGCCGCACCCAGGAAGTTCACCTGCTGGGAAACGTCGTCGATGAGCTTCCCGGCAGTGAGGCTGACCAGCATGCTCAACCCGTGGGAGAACCGCTTCTCCACGCGCAGAGTGAATGCGTGATAGATCGAATTCCCCGATGGTTTCCGGAATGCAGAAACGCTGGTGTACTGCGGGAAGGGCCGCAGTAGTTGCCCGTACTGCACGGTGGCGAGCCGGAGGTTCGAGGCCGGATTGGCGATCGCGCCGAGGAAGGGATTGGCCACCAGGTTGGCGCTGTTCGGAAGCAGCCGATCACGATCCGGCGTCGCGAGAATCGAGGGGTTCAACTGGTCGTACTGCAGGTTGCCCTCGCCATCCGGCAAGTGATTCCCCTTGCTGCCCAGGTACGCGGCCTCGACGATCCAGCCGCCGGGCAGCCCGCGCTGCAGATTCGCGTTCCACTCCTGCACCACCGGATTGACGGAGTCGTTGAAGAAGCTCTCGCCGATATCCAGGCCGAGTTGCGTGCTGGCGCCGCTGACCGCACTTTCGGCGGCTCCCAGGGGCAGGTTGTAGCCGCTGGGGAAGGGATTACTCAGGGTAGCCAGAATGTTCGTATTGTCGGTCGAGACCGTCATGGGAGTGCTGCTCTGGAAGCCTTGCGTCCCCGAACTGCCGGACGTGCCCGCCGCCTGCAGCACCGAGGGGGAATACATCATTCCATACGCACCGCGGAAGACCGTGTTCGAATCCACTTTGAAAGCGAAGCCGATTCGCGGCCCCCAATTGTTGGTATCCATGGGCACCTGGCGGCGATGGTCCCCCGTGGCGAATTTCATGGCGCCTTTCAGATTGCTGAATCCGGGAACCTTGCCCGCGATCGGCGACGCCGCGTCAATGTCCCAGTAGCTCAGGCGATTGTAGCGTTCCGTGTGCGGCGTATCGAGGTCCCAGCGCAGGCCGATGTTGATCGTCAGCTTGCGGCTCAGTTTCCAGTCGTCCTGCACGTAGAAACCGATATAGGAGCTTGCGCTCGCGATATCGAACGTGTGCTGGATGGTGCCGCTGTTGGGCACGCCGACCAGGAAGGACGCGAATCCGTTGCCCTGCGTGGTGGAAGTGGCGGTGGTGCCGGCCGCGCGCTGCGTCCACTGCGAACCAAAGCTGTACTGCCCGTCGGGCTGGCCCAGTTGCGTGAAGTTCAGGAACAGCTTGCGATATTCGGCGCCAAACTTGATGGTGTGATTGTTCAGGATTTTCGTGAGGTCGCCGCGCAGCGCGTGCACCAGATCGCGGTCCTTGAGCGAAGTGAACGTCGCCTGCCCCAGCGACGAGATATTGGTGTTACCGCCCAAATCGAATCGAGGGAACTCCAAGCCGAGCAAGGCCGCCGTGTTGAAAACGGATGCCGGCATGCCAATCGACTTCATGTCGAAGCCCTGCGAGAAGGGGAACCGCGTGTAATTGCGCCGGCCCACCCCGTAATTGAAGTTGGCGATGGTGTTGGGTGTGACGGTATAAACGGCGTTAAACGCCACGTTGTAGTGATAGTTGGTTTGCGGACCGTCGCCGATCGAAGTCCCCACGTTGTTGAAGCCGTTCAAGGGGGCGCTGCGCCCATACTCGAAGGATCCGCGCGCCCACGTGCGGAGCTTTTCGGAAACGTTGTGGTCCAGCCGGCTGTCGAACTTGTCGTTGCGCGACGGCGACTTGCCGTTCACGAAGAAGTTGTTCTGATAGGTAAACGCATTCGTAGGCGCGGAGTTTGCCGTGGGCCAGTATTGCAGCAGGCTCTTGGCTACGGGATTCACGCGAATCGAGGGGACCTTGTTGTCCGGGAAAGGAGCGCGGTTGCCGTCCGCGCCCACCTGTAGCGGATCGTAGATCGTCACTGCCTGTCCCGAACCGTTTTTCAAGTCCGAGAAATCACCGTTCCTCCAGGCGTCGATCGGTACCGTGGCGAAACTGCTGGTGCCGCTACGCGCTCGAACACTCTGCTCACTGAAAAAGAAAAATGTCTTATTCTTGCCGTTGTAAACTCCCGGAATCCAGACCGGCCCGCCCACCGTACCGCCGAACTCATTGCGCTGCAGTGGGGGCAGGCTCGTATTATTGCGCCGGTTGCTCCAACTGTTGGCCTCGATCTTGTTATTCCGCAGAAATTCGAACAGGGTGAAGTGCACACCGTTGGTGCCGGATCGCGTCGAGACGTTGATCACGCCGCCGCCGGTGCGCCCGTACTCGGCCGCCAGTGAATTCGTGATGATGGTGAACTCCTCGATGCTGTCCACAATCGGCTGATAGCCGAGTTGCAGGATACCGGTGTTGTTCTCCGGGAGGATGATCGAGGTGCCGTCCACCGTGATGTCGCTCGAGGCATTACGGCCTCCGCTCATCCACGGCGTGGACCCGCCCCCGGGAATCACGCCCGGCGCCAGGGTCGCCAGCGAAAACGGATTGCGCCCGTTCAGCGGCATGTCCAGGACTTTCTTCATGTCGACTACAGTGGAGACGCTCGATGTCTCGGTGGATAACTGCACCAGGCCGGCGGCCACTTCGACCGTACTGGTAACCTCGCCTACCTTTAGCGGGATCTCGAGAGCTACGGTCTGCTGTACGCCCACCCGAAGGTCGGTAGTGACGTATTTCTGAAAACCGGGCTTCTCTACCGTGAGCCGATATTCGCTCGGCACTAAGAACGGCTGGACGAAACGACCTTCCGCATTGGTAGTCAGTGCCAGACTCACGTTGGTCCGCTGGTTTTCAACCGTGACCTTCGCATCCGCGACGGCACCTCCGCTGGCGTCGGTTACGACACCCTGTAGAATTCCTGTGGCAGTTTGGCTGGCCGCCTGGAAACAGAACAGCGCCATCGACGCGGTGACTGCAATCAGAAACCTGAACATTTAACTCACCCCTCGCTAAAGTTCGAAATTTAATTCCGGAAAGTAGGCCGACTATACGCCCGAAGGCCGGATCTTACAAGGGGTTACACGGTGAATCACGGTGTACCAACACCCGTGCGGGGCGCGAAACCTCACCTTTTCATGGCTTGCGTTCTCGGCCGAGAAGGAGCAGAATGCTGAACAGGTTTAGTCAACTAGAGGGGTGTGGGTGTTCCATGTTGAAATCCGCGACAGGTGTTCGTGAGTTACCTTTGGGTCCGGAGCCGCTCGCGCCGACGCCGGAAGAGATCAGGCAGCACCTTCGGGCCGTGATGGCAAGTCCGGCGTTCCACGGAACCAAGCGCTGTCAACAATTCCTCGAATATGTGTGCAATAGATCACTAGCCGGTGAGGGAAGTGCGCTCAAGGAGCGCACCATCGCGATCGAGGTGTTTGGAAGGCAGCCGGAGTCCGATCTGGGCGAGGACACGATCGTTCGCGTCGGTGCACGCGAAGTCCGCAAGCGTCTGGCGCAGTACTATGTAAGCCCCGAGGGCACGGCGTGCAAAGTGCGCATCGACCTGCGTTCCGGTTCGTATGCTCCGGAATTCCGATATGTTCCGGCGCCTCATGAAGAAGAGCCAGCGACGGCCATCACCGTAATCGAAAAGCAACCTCACCTTTCCAACCGGCGCCTGTACTTCACACTGGGAGCGGTTGCGCTGGCCGGCCTGGCAATTCTGGCGGTGGTCAAGCTCTCGGGCTCCAATCCCAACACAGCCGCGTTCCAACGTTTCTGGGAGCCTGTGCTGAAATCGCCGGATCCCTTGATGCTGGCCGTGGCGCATCCGATCGTGTATCACCCGTCGTTGCGCGCCACCAAACTGAGTGAACAAAACCGGCCGTCGGGGGATGTCACGCTGCAGCGCTCGATCCAGGTTCCGCCCAACGAACTGAACGGTGCTGACTTGGTGCCGGTCTTCAACCAATATGTCGGCTTTGGCGATATGGTGGCAGCCACCGAGGTGTCTTCGATGCTGGCGCGAAAATCGAAAAATGTCCGCGTTCGCCTGGCCAGCCAAATCGAATTCGCCGATCTGCGGAAGACGCAAACGCTGTTGATCGGAGCCATCACCAATCGGTGGACGATGGAACTACAACAAGCCTGGCGTTTTCGTTTCAGCTACAAACCGGGGACCAGAACCGTGATCGTCGATACCGGGGACCCGAGCGGCGCCACCGCTTGGTCCATCCCCCCGAAAGACGACGGATCGGCGCCCGAAGATTTCATCCTCGTGTCGCGCGTCCAAAATTCCTATACCGGCGGTTTGCTCCTGGTCGCTGCGGGGATCAAGCAGTTTGGCACTGAAGCTGCCGGCCGTCTGCTCGCTGACCCCGAACAACTCGGCGTGATCCTGCGTAAACTTCCCGCCGGATGGGAAAGTAAGAATTTGCAAGTCGTGCTCCACGCCTGGGTCATCGGCAACACTCCGGCGCAGCCCGAGGTTGTCGCCTCGCACGTCTGGTAGCTAGCGGACAGGCGCCAGTGCCCAAGTTTCATCGAAGAATCCAGCCAGCACAATCTTCCCCGGGTATCGGTCATCCGGCGGAGTCGTCGTGTCCACCACCGCGTAATCCGGCAGCTTCGGAATCTGGCGCGCGTTGTTCAGGTAGTCGAACTCGCGGAAAGTGAATCCGCTATTGAGCACGACATACTTGGCGGCGTTCAGCGGGTTCGGATAGATCAGAATGGGCGCGTGCGTGTCGGCGGGATACCGGTCCGCGCCCACCGTAAGGCCCTGCGCGGTCCACTTGACGGGCAGCCTGTCCCCGATCCGCGCCAGCACTCGATTGCTGCCCGGATCTCCCCACAGAACCAGATTGCTGGCGGCGATGTCGGCATCGGTGACGTCCTTGTCGAGTCGTACCTGCGCTTCGCCGCGGAACTGACGGCGCCACTCGGCGACTGCGTGCTGCTCTTCAGCCGCCACCCATTTCGCCACACCCGGCGCCATCGGTGTCCCGGTCGGCGAGACGAAAACGAAGCTGTCGAGGAAAGCGTCGTCCACCGGCCCTTGGAGGCCGTGTCGCTTCGTGAGTCCTTGCGCGGCCGTCGAGTCGACTGCCGTCCACTGGCTGCCCGCCTTGCGGAAATGAACCGTCCAGGAGCGGTCCGACATCGGTCCGGCGGCGCTGAGCTTCTGTCCGTCGATGGTCACCACCGGTTTTCGTGCGAGGTCCAGCGGACACCCGCCTGGTCCCATCGCCAAGGTGAATGCGGTCACATTCGCGGTCTCGACGCTCACTGTTTCATCGCCTGCGATTTCGGCGTTCAAGCGTGCGCGCTCCCAATGTTTTCCCAGCGCATCGATGGTGACCCACTTCATCTGGTTGTATGCGAGGGTCCAGGTGGTGAACTGAACTTTTCGCGGATAGGGATCGCGGCCGCGCTCGGCGATGGCAGACACCATGCGCTCGATTTCGACCTTCGAATCGGGATGGTACCGGTGAGGCGTCTGCGGGCCGATCACGCGCGTCAACCGCAGACCTTCCTCCGCCATAGCACGCTCCATCGCATCGGCCGCCTGTTTTTGGGGATCGATCTCGCCGTTATAGGCAACGGTCGCAGTGTTCCGCAGGTTGATGGCATAGTCGGTGGCGTCGTAGACGTGGAACAGTTTCTGTTCCCACCACGGCGGCGCATTGGGACCCGTGAGCTGAAGGTGGAGGAATTGGGCCGACTCGCTGAAACCCGCGCCCGGCGCAACCGCCGCCCATAACCCGGCGAAGTGCGCGCCGAAATCCCAGGCGGAAGCGCCGCCCATGCTGAAGCCCCGAATCAGGATGCGGTTCTCGTCGATCGGGTATTGCCGCTTCACTGCGTCGAGCGCCTCGAAGAGATCCACTTCACCCGCCAGCTTACTGGCATTGCAGAAGCGGCCGTAGAGGTGCAAAACGATGGTATCGCGGGGCGTGAATTCGCCGGGATTGCGCTCGCGGTCGGCCAGAAAGTTCACCTCGCTCAAGGTCTCGTTGCGCCCGTGGAACCAGGTGTCGAGCCGCCAACGGTGCGGCGCATTCGGCGAGTACGACGGCGGCACCACGAGGCCGTAGGGCTGCACACTCTTGTCGATCTTGGAAACGTATCCACGCACCACTAACCCGGTCGCGGTGGACCACGGGGCCTGCCCTTGGCCGAGTTGACGGGCGCGCTCTTCGCCTTCCTGCAACAGAGTCTTGGCCTTGGCTATCTCGTCGGCCTTGAAAAACTCGTTGTACTGGAGGGCGTAGCGGACGGCCTCCTGGTAGATGAGCACGTCCGGCAGCAGGGGATTGCCTCGCAGTTTGGCAGTCGCGGCGCGCAGACGCTCCAGGCCGGCCTCGAGTTCCGCGCGGTCCGACGCCGGGACATCCACACCCGGAGGCGGCACGGGCTTGGCGGGCTGTCTCGGAGTGGTCTGCGCAATCAGCGTTACGGAAGCAAGTAACAGGCAGGGCAGTGGTCGTGTCATAGGGAGCTACTATCGTACTCCTTCAAATGGATACCGCGACGTGATACCCCGTAATACACCCCGTGAAACTGTGCATTTCCATTGCGTTCGGGCTGTGCCTGTGATACACCTTGCGCAGCAGACCAATGACAAGAGTCTGCTGGAACGGTGCTATGACTTTCATCAGAATCTCAGTTCTAACGGCGCTGGCTCTCGCTTTCGGTCTCTCCGCGCTGGCGGACGTGAACGGCAAATGGACCGCGGAGTTCGAGACGCCCATCGGCACGCAGAAGTACACCTTCGACCTGAAGATCGACGGTTCTACGCTCACTGGCAAGGCGACTTCGCCGCGCGGTACGCAGGACATCAAAGAAGGCAAGGTCAACGGCGACGACATCTCGTTCGTCGAAATGGCGGATATCCAGGGCCAGCAAATGCGCATCGAGTACAAGGGCAAGATCAATGGCGACGAGTTGAAGCTGACCCGCAAGGTAGGAGATTTCGGCCAGACCGAAGCCACCGCCAAGCGTGTGAAGTAGACCCGAGGATCGACCATGACGGCTCCCTGGACTCCGATGCGTTGGCCTGCTTCCTGGAAAGATCCGTCCGCTCTGGATCTTTTGAAAGGCGCCGCCATCGACTATCTGGTGGTCGACAAGGAATCCGGCTTCGACGCGGTCCGCGCCCAGGCGCGCGCCCAAGGCGTGCACGTGGTCGACGCGGGCTCAACACCCTCCGGAGTCACGCTGATCCAGGGCGCGTGGCCGGGCGTGAAGATGGGGCGTGCCGGAGGAAACGCGTTCGCCGGCGGTCCCACTGGCGTCCCTTGGGTGGACACCAACGGCTGGCAAATTCGGCTCTCGGCCGCGCTCCATCCGGAATCCGCCGTCTGGGTGGATGCGCCCCCGAAGGGCAGCCAACGCTTCGCCCCAACATCGTATCTGACCGCGCTCGCCGATAGCGCCGCCTATGGCGGCCGATGGCTGATCTCTCTCGACGACCGGCTGGTTTCCGGACTCGCCGCCCGCCAGCCGGACGCGCTCGAAGCCTGGAAAACCATCACAGCCGCCGCGGGCTTTTTCTCCAGCCGGAAGGCCTGGAGCGAATTTGTCCCGGTCGCCGCCGTCGGAATCGTCTCGGATTTCGCCGGCCCCAATGAGTCCTTCAGCCGCGAGCTGTTGAACCTGGTGGGACGCGCCGGTCAACACTATCGGGTGCTGCCGAAGAGCAATGTCGCGGGCGCATCGTTCGATGGCCTCCGCGCCGTCATCTACGCGGATCAGGCACCGCCCACGGCCGAAACGCGAAAGCACATCCTTGCTTTTGTCGAATCGGGGGGACTGCTCATCACCGTTCCCGCATGGGGCGCGGTTTCGGGCGCGCCGGTGAAGGGCGAGGAGCATCCCCGCTTTGTGGTGCACGCCGCCGGCAAGGGCAGGATCGCCCAGGCCAACGCGGCGCCGGATGATCCATTCATAATGGCGAGTGACGCCGTGGTGCTGGTGAGCCATCGCTATGACCTGGTGCGTTTCTGGAACGGCGGCGCGACGGGATCTTATTATGCGGAGGCGCCCGACCGCAAGCGGGCGGTGGTGCATCTGCTTTTCTACGCCAATCGCGGCCCCGATTCGGCCAGCGTTCGCATTGCCGGCCGGTACCGCACCGCCAAAGCATCCACCGTCGACATGGCGGAGATTGCGAATGTCCATGTAGAATCGCATGAGGACGCGATGGAGGTTCATCTGCCGCAGGTTTCGCCGTACGTGGCCCTGGAACTGGAAGTTCAGTGAGGCACTTATCGATGCACTGCAATCGTTCGCGAAGAGCGTTTCTGTCCCAAACCGCGACGGGTATTTCCGGCGCGTGGCTGGCCGGTGGATCGTTCGCGCGTGCCGCCCAGGCCCCCGCGGCGCCGGTCGCTGTTTCCCGCGCCAGAACTTACGAGCCCAACCAACTTCTTCCCACCATGCAGCAGATGTTCGATCGGCTGGGTGGATTGGAACGGCTCGTCAAAGGTAAGACCGTCGCTATCAAGATCAACCTCACCGGCGCTCCTACTTATCGCGTCGGCTATCTGCCGCTCGAAGACACGCACTACACTCATCCGCACGTGATCGCCGCCGCCGTGCACCTGATGGGCAGGGCCGGCGCCCGCCGCATCCGCATACTGGAGAGCCCTTGGTCCACGGCGGATCCTGTCGAGGAATACATCCTGCGGGCGAATTGGGAACCGCGCGACATTCTCGGTGCCGCACGGAATGTCGAGTTCGAGAACACCAACTACCTGGGCCGCGCGAAAAAGTACTCGCGCATGATCGTGCCGCACGGCGGCTATATCTTCCCCGCGTTCGACCTGAACCACTCCTACGAAGACTGCGATGTGTTCGTCAGCATCGCCAAGATGAAGGAGCATGCCACCGCCGGCATTACGTTGTCGATGAAGAACTGCTTCGGCCTGACGCCGTGTACGGTCTACGGTACCGGCGCGGGTGCGGACGAGCCATCGCTGATTCCCAAAGGCGGGCGCACCCTGATCCACTCCGGCAATCGCCAGCCGTCCAAGAGTGCGCCACCCGAAAAAGATCCGACTACTCCGCGCCAGGATACGTGGCGAGTGCCGCGGACGGTGGTCGACCTGATCTCGGCGCGGCCCATTCACCTGGCAATCGTCGAGGGCATCAAAACCATGACGGGCGGCGAGGGTCCGTGGATTCGCGAGGAGTTGACAGGCGTCGCGCCCGGCCTGATCGTGGCCGGAACCAACCCGGTGAACACCGACGCCGTCGCCATGGCGCTCATGGGCTTCGACCCCATGGCCGACCGGGGCACGCCGCCGTTCGAGGCGTGCGACAGCACCCTGCGTCTGGCGGAAGACGTCGGGCTGGGCACGCGGGATCTGAGGCGGATCGAAGTGATCGGCACGCCCATCGCCGAAGCGAAATTCGATTTCGCCGCGATTCGCAAAAAGCGGCGAGCTGTTCCACCGCCGCCGATGGGCATTCGGGGGTAACTATGGCAGAGACGGACCGGAGGGAATTCGGCAAGGTAGCGCTAGGCGCCGCCGCATTGATCGCGACAGCCGCGGAGAGTCCGGCGGCCACGCACACCATTCAGCCGGGAATCAAGCTCTGCGTGCAGGCGCCTGCGAAACCGGCGGACAACGATCTTCTCTTCCTGCAGCAACTCGGCGCCGAGTACGTCAGTGTGGGCTCCACGCCCGACCTGCGCACCGCCGAAGGGTTCCTGCAAATCAAAAAACGTTACGCGGATGCCGGCATCACCGTGTGGAACATCGGCAATACCAGCGTCCACAACATGCCCGAAGTCACGCTGAATCTTCCGGGGCGTGACAAGAAGATCGAAGAATACAAGCAGTACCTTCGCAATCTGAGTCAGGCGGGCATCTACTACACCACCTACGCCCACATGGGCAACGGCATCTGGTCAAGCGGCCGTGCGACCATCCGCGGAGCCTCCGGCCGTCAGTTCGACCTCGCCAGCCCCGACAAGCAGGGCGTCTGGGATGGCGTCACTTTCAAAGAACCACTGTCCCACGGCCGCGAGTTTAGTAAGGAAGAGATCTGGGAGAACTACACTTACTTCATCAAACAGGTGGTTCCGGTGGCGGAAGAGGCTGGTGTTCGCATCGGCATCCATCCTGACGACCCGCCCGTTCCTGTGCTCGCCGGAGTGCCCCGCTGCATCTTCGCGAACTTTGACGGTTACCGCCGCGCCATGGAGATCGCCAATAGTCCCAACGTGGGCCTCTGTCTTTGCTGCGGCACGTGGCTGGAAGGCGGCCGCCAACTCACCGGCAAAGATCCCGAAGAGATGATCCGCTATTTCGGAGCCCAGAAGATCTGGAAGATTCATTTCCGCAACGTGAGCGCGCCGCTGCCGCACTTCGTCGAGACGTTCATGGATAACGGCTACTACGACATGAACAAAATCATGAAGGCGCTGCGCGATGTCAACTTCGAAGGCATCGTGATTCTCGACCACACGCCCAGCCTTGTGGGCGGCAGCAATGCGCAAACGGCGTACGGCTTTGCGTACATGAAAGCACTCTTTAACCGGGCCAACGCCGAAGCTAGGGCGTAGAAGATTTCTGACTTCTTAAGTAGAAGGAGGATCGAACCATGCGAGTTCTACCGTCAGGCGCCGGACGCCGCCTTTTTCTGAAAACGGCGGCGGGCGCTCTGGGCGCGGGCTTCTGGGCGGATACAATCCTGGAAGCGCTGCCCCAGAACGTCAACACCAACTCGAAGCCATCGGCTCTGCGAATCACCGATCTGCGTGTGCTCACCATTGGGCGCGCGCCCATGACGTGCCCGCTTATCCGCATCGACACCAACCAGGGCATCTACGGCCTCGGCGAGGTGCGCGACGGCGCCAGCAAGAACTACGCGCTGATGCTCAAGAGCCGCATCCTGAACGAGAACCCTTGCAATATTGACAAGGTCTTTCGCAAGATCAAGCAGTTCGGCGGCCATGCCCGCCAGGGGGGCGGCGTCTGCGCCATCGAGATGGCGCTGTGGGATATCGCCGGCAAAGCCTATAACGTTCCCATCTACCAGATGCTCGGCGGCAAGTTCCGCGACCGCATCCGCTGCTACGCCGACACCACCGAATCGCGCGACGCCAAGATCTACGGAGAACGTCTCAAGGCACGCAAGGAGCAGGGGTTCACGTGGCTCAAGATGGATCTGGGGATCGATCTGCTCCAGGGTATGCCCGGCACCGTCACTCGTCCCGACGGCATGTCGCTTGGGCAAGGCGATCGCACGCAGCACATGTTCACCGGCATCGAGCTGACGCAGAAGGGCGTCGAGAAAATGGGCGAGTACGTCGCGACTGTGCGCGAGCAGGTCGGAATGGACGTTCCGCTCTCTGCGGACCACTTCGGGCACATCGGCGTCAATAGCTGCATCAAGCTGGGCAAGGAACTCGAAAAGTACAACCTAGCCTGGCTCGAGGATATGATCCCGTGGCAATACACCGACCTGCTAAAGAAGATCACCGACGCCGTTGACATCCCGATCCTCACCGGCGAGGACATCTATCTCAAAGAGCCGTTCATGGAGCTGTGCCGCAACCATGCGGTGGACCTCATCCACCCCGATCTGGCCACTTCGGGCGGCATCCTCGAGACCAAAAAGATCGGTGATGGCGCCCAGGAGTATGGAGTCCCCATGGCGATGCATTTTGCCGGAAGTCCGGTATCGTGCATGGCGAACGTGCACTGCGCGGCCGCCACCGAAAACTTCCTGGTTATGGAAAACCATTCCGTGGATGTGCCTTGGTGGGGCGACCTGGTGGATGGCATCGAAAAACCCATCGTCAATAAAGGCTTCATCACGGTTCCGGATAAGCCGGGACTCGGAGTCACTCTGAATGAAGAAGCGGTCAAGCAACACTTACTGGAACCGGGATACTTCGAGCCCACGCCGCAGTGGAACACGGACCGCTCGAATGACCGCCCGTGGAGTTGAGGAGAAATCATGAACAATCGACTTAGAAGTCTGGCCGCGGGAGGAATGGTTCTGTTAGTCGCCAGTCTGGCTCATGCCCAGTTATTCACAGTGACTAAGGAGCAGTTGACTGCACTTACCGCGCAGAATCCGTTTGACCGGTTTCCTGATGGCCGCCCGAAGGTCCCCGATGCCCTCATCGAGCGCGCCCGCGGCATGTCCGCCGAGGAAGCCTGGGCAGTGTTCCAAAGCCAGGCAGGCAGAACATTCCGCAACCAATACGAGGACGGCTTCCAAGTTCTGCACCCCGGCAAGAAGATGGTGGGTCGCGCCTTCACCGTGCAGTTTATGCCGGCCCGTCCCGATATTGAAAGCGTCGTGAATGCCCAGGTGCAAGCCAAGGGTATGCCCCGCTTGTATAACCAGACCGCGATCGACATGTTACAGCCCGGCGACGTCCTGGTGGTGGATCTGTTCGGCAAGGCAGAGGGCGGCACGATTGTCGGCGACAACCTGTTCTACTACGTCATGAAAGCTACGAAGAACGGGGGACTCGTGGTGGATGGCGCCATCCGGGATCTGGAAGGCATCTCGGAGATGCAGATGCCCGCCTACTTCCGTAAAGCGCACCCCAGTGCCATTTCGAACGTGATGCTGACCGGCATCAACATTCCGGTGCGCATCGGAAACGTCACTGTCATGCCGGGAGATCTGGTGCTGGGCGATCCGGAAGGCGTGTACTTCATCCCTCCGCAACTCGTGCAGCAAGCCGTCGACAACGCGGATGTCGTCCACGTGCATGACGAGTGGACGCGCAAGAAATTCGACGAGGGCAAATACAAATCGAGCGAGATCTACGGCTCCCCGCGCGACCCCGCGTTGAAGAAAGAGTACGACGAGTACTTGAAAAAGCGCCTGGACGAGATCCGCAAGAAGTAATAGGTTGGCGCCCTACTGCGCCGTCGCCTTCTCCGCCCCGAGCCCAGTATTGGCGCGAACCTGAAGTTCGACGAACCTGGCTTCGGAATCCGAATCCACGCGGCTCGCCAGCGTCCCCAGAAAAGCCCCCAGAAAGCTAAGCGGGATGCTGACGATGCCTGGATTCTCTAGCGGGAACATCGGCTTGGCTCGGATAAGGTGACGGGCGCTGGCCGCCACCAAGGGACCGTCAACGCCCATGATGCTCGGGCCGATCACGATCAGCAGCAGCGAGCTGGCTAACCCGGTGGCGAGCCCCCAGACTGCGCCCTCCGTAGTGAAGCGTCTCCAGAAGATCGACAACAGAATGACCGGCAGGTTCGCCGAAGCGGCGACCGCAAACGCGAGGCCGACCAGAAATGCCACGTTGAAGGTCGGGCCAAGTACGATGGCAATGCCGATCGCGATCACTCCCACCACGAAGGCCGTGATGCGCGCCACACGGACTTCCTGCTCCGGCGTGCGCGGCGAGCCGTGATGGATCACGTTGCTATAAAGGTCGTGCGCGAATGAAGTCGAGGCGCTAATCGTCAACCCCGCCACCACTGCCAGGATCGTGGCGAACGCAATAGCGGAGATGAAGGCGAAGAAAACGTCGCCGCCTAACCGTTGCGCCAGCAGTGGAGCGCTCATGTTGATTCCACCGTTCTGCGCGATGAAACCCTTGCCGACGATAGTAGCCGCGCCGAACCCCAAAAACGTCGTCATGATGTAGAAACCGCCGATGATCGCCATGGCCCAGACCACACTGATGCGCGCCGTCTTCGCGTCCGGCACCGTGTAGAACCGGACCAGGATGTGCGGCAGGCCCGCCGTCCCGAAGATCAGCGCGAGGCCGAGCGAGATCAGGTCGAGCGCTCCGTAGGGCGGCTTGTAGCGGAGCCCCGGTTCCAGGTAATTGACGACGCGGTTGCCGTCATGCACGTGAGCGATGGCATCGAAGAATGCGGGGAAGCTGAAACCGAAATGCGCCAGCACCAGGACGCTCAGCAGTATGGTGCCGGCAATCAGCAGAACCGCCTTGATGATCTGTACCCACGTGGTGGCCAGCATGCCGCCGAATACCACGTACGCCACCATCAGGACGCCCACGATCGCCACCGCCCAGTTGTACGTGATGCCCGAACCCCTGAGCAGCAGCGTGACCAGCGTTCCCGCTCCCACCATCTGCGCGATCATGTAGAACGTGCTGACCGTGAGGGTGCTCAACGCCGCCATGGCGCGCACGGGACGCGGCCGTAGCCGGTACGCCAGCACATCCGCCATGGTGTATTTGCCGGCGTTGCGCAGCGGCTCGGCGACAATCAGCAGCACTGTCAGATACGCCACGAGCCATCCTACGGAGTACATGAATCCGTCATAGCCCTGAAATGCGATGATGCCGGCAATGCCCAGGAACGACGCCGCGCTCATGTAATCTCCGGCCACGGCGATGCCGTTCTGCCAACCCTTGATCTGCCGTCCCGCCGCGAAGTACGCGCTCGCGCCGCTCGACCGCCGCGCCGCCCAATACGTGATCCCCAGCGTGATGGCGATGAAACCGAGAAACATCAGGAGCGGTGTCGACATCAGGCCCGCTCCTCTACTTTCGCCGCCTCGAGACGATCCAGAATGCGTTTGGCCATCCGGTCGAATCGCCCTGCCGCGCGCACATACCGCCAGGCGATGAACCACGCCACAAAGAATTGCGACAGTGCGAACAGGTACGCCAGATTGACCACGCCGATCACCGGCGTGCTCATGAATTTGGGAACGTACCCGACCAGTACGGGCAACGCGAAATAGTAAACGACGAAGAATATCGTGGCCGGCACGACGAAGCGTGCCTTGGCGGCCATCAGGTCCTTGAACTCCTCGCTCTCCGCCACGCGCGCCCAAACTGTCGCGTGCGGCGTGCGCTCCGGCCGGCTTCCCATCCTGGTCCTCCTGGCAAAGTGTTCATCATACGCTAGCCGGAATGGAGGAGTTCGAACGGCATGGCTGGCGGTCATGACCGGTCGTGCGGTATTCTCAGCAGATCATGCTAGCTTCGCCTGCGGCCTCAGTCCGCCACGCCGCCTACAATAAACCCCGTCTGTTTCTGGTCAGCGTACTGGCGCTCTTCACGGCTGGCTTGGCCGCGTCGTTACGTGCCGATATCGCGGCCGATCTGCAGCGCATTTTTTTCGATCCTATCGACCGGGCGCACTCCGCCGAGATGATCGGCTCCGTCCTGGGTGTTCCTTTTCTCGGGTTCGCGTTCACTATCGCGATCGGCAGCCCCCTGCTTGATGCCATCGGCATGGCGCTCATGCTGCCGCTTTCCGGCGTCTGTTTCATTATCGGAACGCTGATCATCCTGTTCGCGGGCAGCATCGCTTCCGGCGCCAGCGTGTACACCGTGATCTGGATTGGTGCCGTGATTACAGGCATTGGATGGGGTCTCGTCGAGACCGTAATCAATCCGCTGGCCGCGACGCTTTACCCGGATGAGAAGACTGCGAAGCTGAACGCCCTTCACGCCTGGTGGCCCGGCGGTCTGATCGCCGGCGGCCTGCTCGGATACGGCTTGGGACAACTCGCGGTTGGCTGGGAGATCAAGCTGGGTCTCATTTTGATTCCCGCCGCGGCGGTCCTCATCCTGTGCCTTGGCGTGAAGTTTCCGCCGACCGAGCGCGCCGCTTCGGGAGTCTCGATGGGCAGCATGTTTCGCGAGTTGCTGAATCCCATGTTCCTTGTGCTCTTCGGCGCCATGTTCCTGATTGCCGCGTCCGAACTCGCGCCGGGGCAGTGGGTGGATCTCGCACTGACCCGCACCGTGCACATGCAGGGCATCCTGCTGCTCGTCTATGTCAGCGGGATCATGTTCGTCGCGCGCCACTTTGCGGGACCCTTGGTGCACAAGCTCTCGCCCATCGGGCTGCTGTGGGTTTCGTGTCTGCTGGCATCGCTCGGGCTGGTGTTGCTGAGCTTCGCGAATTCACCGGTGACGGGCGTGCTCGCCGCCACGGTGTGGGGCACGGGCGTCTGCTACATGTGGCCCACCATGCTGGCCACCGCGTCGGAGCGGTTTCCTCGCGGCGGTGCGCTGCTCATGGGACTGATGGGAACTGCAGGGACATTGTCGATTCACTTCGTGCTGCCCGGCATGGGACGCATCTTCGACACTAAAAAGGTGGAAGTCGCCGGCGGTGAAGCAGCCTTCAAAGCGCTCAGCGGGGACAAGCTCGATCAAGTCCTCGGTCTCGCCTCGCAGGCCTCGTTCCGTGCGGTAGCGGCTCTGCCGGCGATCCTGCTAATCGTCTTCGGCGCGATCTGGCTCTATGACAGGTCGAAGGGCGGATACAAGCCGGTCAAATTGAGCTGAAGCCGGCTACTGAACCTGATAGGGTATCGAGATTTCGATAGTCTTCGGCGGGAAGCAGGCCCTGTCGTTGCAGGCCTGGTATCGCAGCTTGCCAGCCGCAGCGCCGGGACCGGCGGGAGCACTGGCGCCGATCTTGAAATTCACCAACAGATTGAAATTCCCGGTGAACACCGACAGCGGCTTTTCCGCGAATTCGTACTTCTCCATAGAGGGCTTGGGGAACACGACCTCACCGCCTTCGAGCGCGCCGGTCGAGGTCCACGTCAGACGCAGCGGGATAAGATACTCGTCCGCCGGCTTGTTGCTGTTCACGTGATAGCCGGTCTCAACGACGATCGGAATCTTAGCCTGCACCGCATCGTTGCGCTTGCCCGCGATCTTCTGGGGCTGGCCGGCAGTGAGGTGTCCGCTGCTGCTACTTTGCGCCCACAAGCACGGCAGCATCAGGAGCAATGCCGCCGGCCGGCGCAGGAGCTTGCAAGAGTTGTGCGACGCCATCTTCAAACTCTTTCCTACTCGCTAGTCCCACATGCACCGCGGCGATCTTGCCGGCGCGGTCGATCAGAAACGTGGTAGGCAGGGCGTCGACACCGCCGTAGTTCTGGGCGGTAGCATCGTTGCCGATTACCACACGGTAATTCACACCCACATCGGCCAGGAAAGGCTTGACCACTTCCCAGCCCTCGTCGTCCATGGAAACGCCCAGCACCTCGAAACCCCTATCCTTATTCTTGCGCTGCAGCTCCATGAACCACGGAATCTCGATCTTGCACGGCCCGCACCACGTGGCCCAGAAATCGAGCAACACGACTTTCCCCTTGTAGGCCGAGAGCTTCACGACTTTGCCGTCGGCGTCCTTCAAGGCGAAGTCCGGCGCCTGTTTGCGCTCATGGTCGGGCTTCACCGAAGCAGCCTTGACCGAGCGCGGCTCGGACGAGCAGCCTTGAAGCACGAGGCCCAGCAAAAAGGCCGTAGCAAGCGCGGCAGAGAGTCGAAGTACGAACACAATTTTATCCTGCCCTTATTATACCGACAACGGCCGCCCCTTCACGGCGTGTAGCAACCATTTCCGGCGACTCCGGCGATGATTTCCGGCAAGTGTGAACTCGCTGTGCCCGGCGACTCCCGAATAGAGCCACGCGGCGGTATCGCAAAAACTCTCGCAGCAGTACTCGCGCCAGCGGCGTGTGCGGAGGCGGATGTCGCGGCCTTCGAGCGCCCCCTTGCGCCACTCGGCTGACCAGCCCAACTCGCCCCGCGCGCCGCATCGCAGCTCGGCCCGAATCAGTTTCTCGTAGTCCAGGCGTAGAGGGTTGCCCGCCCGCAGCCACACAAAGTGGAACAGCTCGTGGATGAAGATGCGGGGAAATTCGGCCGCTGTGCAACCTAAGACTATGCGGCGCTCGCGAAGAAAGGAGCCGGCATGGACGGGGCCGTAGCGGTCGCGGATTCCGGGGGCGTGCTGGACACGGATAGGAGCGCCGGAGAGTGTCGGCAGCAACACCAGCCCTCGGCGCGCGACGCGTTCATGCCCGGCGTGCTCGAAAACGAAAAGAGGGGAGGCCGGCACCCTATCAGGGTACCGCCTCCCCCTTTAATGAAGCGTCTAGAAACTCAGGCGCAAGGAAAGTTGGAACTGACGGTTCGTGCCCAGACCCACCTGGTTCGAAACCGTGGAAGTGAGCGCGCCGAAGTTGCCCCCCGCCGTGGAAGCGGTGTACGGCTGCCCAGGCTGCAGGATTCCCGTCGCGTCCGCCAGCCGGGGAGTGGCGCCGCCCGGCACAGCAAACACCGCGTGGTTGAGGATGTTGTAGCACTCCGCCCGGAATTCCAGATTGGTTTTCTCCGTGATCGTGAACCTCTTGGACAGAGTCAGGTCCAACTGGCTGATGCCGGGACCGCGCAGGGCATTGCGGCCGAGGTTGCCGAAGGTGCCGGGCTGCGGAACGGCGAAGGCCGCCGGATTGACCCACAATGTGCCGCTGTTCACGATGTAGGGATTCACTCCCGCCACCAGGTCTGGCCGGCGCGTGTTGCGGCTGTTGCCCCCGCCCGGCACATTGACGATCGGAGTGGTCTGTATGACTCCGCCTGTGACCACCGGGCTCGTCGTGATCGCGCCGGTCGTATTATTCCTGTACACGATGTCCGGCCGCGTGACCAGCACCTCGACCGGCAGGCCGGTGCGCGCATTGATCAGCCCGCCCAGTTGCCATCCGCCCAGGATTCCCTTCGCCAGCTTGCTCGCGTTGGCACCGTATTGCCGGCCGGGTCCGTAGGGCAATTCGTAAAGCGCGCTGAGGTTGAAACTCTGGCGCACGTCGGATTGATTGCTGCCGTAGTCGGCCGCAAAGCTGTAGTTGTTGGCCGCCGTGCGGGCGTCGTTGGACCCGTTGGTGTCGCCGATGCTGTGCGACCACGCATACTGGCTGCCCAACGTCAGGCCCTTCGAAAAGCGCCGGTTCAGACTAAGTTGCAAACCGTTGTAGTGATCGGTGCCGCCGCTCGTCTTGACGTCGATTTCCGCGTACTGATTGGTGAACTCGCGCACCGCCGAGCCAGCTCCAGTCGTGGGATTCATCGTCACGCCCGTGATCTTGTTCGTGATCGTGCGCAGAAACAAATTTCGTCCCTGGCTGCCCACGTAGGCGATAGTCAGAACCGCGTTGGCCGGCAGTTGCTGCTCAATCGACGCGGAGTATTGCAGAATCTTCTCCGGAATCGTGTAACCCGGCGCGTAGGCGCGCGGCTGGAACTGCAGATTCGGATCGTTGACGTCGTAGCTGGAGTAGATGTCCTTCGGGCTCAGCGGGTACAGCAGCAGAGGACCGCTGGTGAGGGTGCGGTTGACACGATCGTTCACCGCCGGCTGGATCTGGTCTTCGCCCTGTCCGGGACCATAGTAGTAACCGGCTCCCACGCGGAATACCGTCTTGTTGGCCATTTTCTGCGGGGACCAGCTCAACGCCACGCGCGGGCCGAAGTTCGTCTTCGACATCTTGTACCAGTCGCCAGTGAAGTTCGGAATCAATTTGCCGGTGGTCGTGTCGAAACAGTCGACCTTGTTGCTGGTTTCATGCATCGGGCCGTAATATTCGTACCGCAGCCCGAGGTTCATCGTAAGATTGGGCCGGATTTTCCACTCGTCCTGCACGTAACCGATGTAGAACATCTGGTGCAGATTGGTCATGCCCCCCTTACCGGTGAACGGGCTGACGTCGGTAGTGTCGCCGTTGAACTGAACTTGTGACGGAGTGTCGGCGAGGAAGGCCTGAACGTTGGAGAACGTGTAGGTGGTGCCTCCAAGGTAGGCCGTCTTGATGCGAATCGGACGAATCTCGATGCCGAGCTTGATATTGTGATTGTGCCGGAGCAGCGTCAGGTTATCGATGAAGGACAAGGAGTAATTGGTGAACGGAGCGCCGCGCCCGTTAAGCGCGCTGCTCAGCCGCAACTGGCCCGTCGGAGACGCCACTCCGGCGGAGCCGCCCAGTCCGGCCACACCGCCCAATGCCACGGTGCCGGAAAGACTGAGGGTCACTCCGGTGAGGTCGAGCCCCGGTATCTGGGGAGACGTGGCATTCACGCGCGACTTGGCTCCATTGAACCCGAACTTCGTTTCGTTGATCGTGGTTGGCGAGAACAACTGGTTCGAAGCCACCACCAGGTTCTGCGGAACCGCGACTTCGGTCAGGTAGCTGAGAGTCGAGTTCTGCGTGATCAGGCCGGTGCCTTGATCCCGGTTGTAGCGCGCGTAGATTTTTTGTTTATCGTTGAGAATATAGTCGACCCGGACGTTCCCCGAATTCTCATCCACCGAACCCGGACCCTGCACCACGGCTACGTCGAGCAGCGGGTTCGCCGAAGCGAATTGCCCCTTCGGGAATGCGGCCTGGAGCGGCCTGATCGCCGGCACCGCCTGCGCCCAGGCAGCCGCGCTCGGTGTGGTTTCGACAAACGGAGAGGACGTGCGCTGCCGCAGCCCCTCATATCCCACGAAGAAGAACAGCTTGTTGCCGACGATCGGTCCGCTCAACGAGCCGCCGAATTGATTGAGCCGTAGAATCGAGGGGCTGGCGCCATCGAAGAAATTCCGCGCGTCCAGCGCATCGTTGCGCACATACTCAAACACGCTGCCGTGGTACGCATTGCCCCCGCTCTTGGTAATCACGCTGATCTGCCCGCCAGAGCCGGTGCCGAACTCCGCCGGGTAGTTGTTGGAATCCACGCGGAACTCCTGCACGTTCTCCAGGCTGGCCTGCAACCGGAACACGCCTGTGACCTCGCCGTTGAAGTTGCCGGGGTTGCTGCTGATGATTCCGCCGCCTTCGATGCCGTCCAGGCGGATCGCGTTCTCCTCATTGGACCGGCCGTTGAAGCGAATGTCATCGAAAGTTCCGGATCCAAAATTGGCTGCCCCCGGCGCCATGAGGTACAACTGCGACACCTGGCGGCCGTTGATGGGAAGTTGAGCCACCTCGCGCGCGCTGACGTTGGCGCCGATGGCCGCCGAACTCACGTCGATAACGGCCAGATCGCCGCTCGAAACCTGCACTTCCGTGCTGACGGTCGAGGGCTGAAGCATGATGTTCAGCGTGCGGCTCTGGCCAACCTGCAGGGTGACCCCTTTGAACTCGGCAGAGGACATGCCCGCCGCCTCCGCAGTTACGGAATAGGCAGCAGGCGGCAACTGTGAGGCGGTGTATTCGCCGCGCTCGTTGACCGTCACCTTGCGGCTCTGGCCCGTGCTTTCGTTTTTCACCGTAATGGAGGCAGTCGGAATCACGGCGCCAGAACCGTCCGTGACCGTGCCCACTATGCTACCCACGCTATTCTGGCCATGGACCATTGGGACACACATGGCGCCCAGAAGCGCGAAACACAATATTAGATTTCTCATTCGGCTCCAAGGTACTAGGCCGAACGTTACAAATCGATAAACTTTCCGTGAAGAATCGGGGGCGCGAGCGCCAGTCTGCGGAAATCGTGCTTCAACCTACGCGGATCTCGGCGGTTTCCAGCCGGAGAAGGTCTTCGGCGTAGCGCTTGATGTCGGCGGGCGGAACGGTAACCAAGTCCTTCTCCATGTCTTCGCCGGTCTCGATCAGGTGGATGAGGTGGAGTTGAGCGATGCGGGCGCACCACGCATCGTCGAGCGGACGCCCGAGCTCACGGCTCACTCGCAGCAGGTCGGCGTGGGGCAGCGCGATGGTCTTTTCGCTGCGGGCGCCGGTCTCATCGGTCAGCACGAACTTCACGTCGACGGTGTCGGCGTGGCGGATGGAGATGGCGGTCTGGAGCCACTTGAAGAGTACCTGATACTTTCGGCCGAACGGATCGGGACCAACTTCGAACTCGCGGAAATTCAGCATCTATGGCTATCTTACAATGGTGATTTATGGTCGTTGCCGAACTGATTGCGCCGCGGGAGTTTCAGCTCGCGGATTGGAAACCCGAGGAGCCAGGTCCGGGCGAGCTCCAGGTGCGCGTGGAGGCGGTAGGCATCTGCGGGTCCGATGTGCATTCGTACGCTGAGGGTGCGATCGGAGACACGCCCTGCGTATTCCCGATGGTGCTGGGGCATGAGCCGGCGGGCACGGTGGTGAAGGCGGGCCCTGGCGTGACGGGATGGTTGGCGGGAGACCGCGCGGCCCTCGAGCCGGCCATCTACTGCTACCACTGCGAATTCTGCCGCAGCGGACGGCATAATCTCTGCGCCAACATCCGATTCCTGAGCAACCCGACGGTCCCTGGTTTTTTCCGCGAGTTCGTGAACCTGCCGGCCGCCAACCTGCTGCCCGTGCCGAAGAACCTTCCGCTCGACGTGGCCACACTCTTCGAGCCGCTGGCGGTGGCGCTGCATTCGATGAGGATCGCGAGCGTCCAGTTGGGCGAGACGGTGGCGGTGTTCGGCGCCGGACCGATCGGCCTGTTGACGATCGCATCGCTCAAGCTCTCGGGCGCGGGAAGGATCTGGGCGGTGGAACCGGTGGCGCATCGCCGCGAGCTGGCCAAGCACATGGGCGCGGACGCCGTGCTCGATCCCGAGGAAGCCGTGCGTCAGATTGGCGCGGACACGGGCAAGCGCGGCGTAGATTGCGCCATCGACTGCGCCGCCAAGGAGCACACCACCAACCAGGCGATCCAGGCGGTGCGCAATGGCGGCAGGGTGTTGATCACCGGGATCCATGCGGCGGTATACGTGCCGTTCGAGATCTCACCGATGCGGCGGAAGGAGCTGGCGATATTCAACGTGCGCCGGTCCAACCACGAGTCGGAGGCGGCGCTCGAATTGCTGGCCCACAAGACGGCGTGGTTCGCGCCGCTGGTAACGCACCACCGGCCGCTCGACCGGATCGCTGAAGCGTTCTCCATCGTGGACCAGTACGCCGACGGCGTGGGCAAGATGGTAGTGGAACCGCACGGTCGCTAGGAACTTTTCCGGGCTCCCATCGTCTAACCTTCGACGGTAACCCAGCCGGAGGTGTATCGCGTGACAAACGAATTTTTCCAGGACCTGCGGTTCGGCCTTCGAACCTTAAAGAAAACCCCAGGGTTCACTGCTGTCGCGGTGCTGACGCTGGCGATAGGCATCGGCGCCAACGCCGCGATTTTCAGTTTCGTCGACGCGATCCTGCTCAAGCCCCTGCCCTATGCCGAACCCGACCGCATCCTGCGCGTCCTCGAGAAGCCGCCGGGCGGCGGCCGGAACCCCATTTCGGCGCTCAACTATCTCGACTGGCAAAGGCAGAATACCGTCTTCGAATACATGGCGGCGCAGACCGGCGGCTCCGTCACGCTGTCCGGCAACACCGAGCCGGCGCAGTTGCGGGGCACCCGCGTCTCGCCGCATTATTTCGACATTTTCGGCATTCGGCCCGTCCTGGGCCGTACCTTCGCCGCCGAGGAAGACCAGCCAGGCAAGGCGAACGTCGCGGTCCTGAGCCATCTGTTGTGGGAGACCCAGTTCGGCGCTGACTCCGGAATCATCGGCCGCAAGATCACTCTCGACGGCCAGCCGTACGACGTCATCGGCGTGCTGCCGGCCGGAGGCGCCTTCGACCGCGCCTATTCGCAGATCTGGCGCCCGCTGGTTTTCGAGCCGGCGAACCTCACGCGCAACTTTCACTGGCTGACGTCTTTCGCCTTGCTAAAACGCGGCATCACGCTGCAGCAAGCGCGCTCGCAAGTGGACGGCATCGGCGCTCGCATCGCGCAGGCGTTTCCCGATTCCAATAAAGATTGGGGCGTGACAGTCGAGCGGTTCACCGACATCGTGATCGGCCCCGGCTTGCGGCGCTCGGTGCTGATCATGATGGCGGCGGTCGGGATGGTGCTGCTGATCGGATGCGTCAATCTCGCGAATCTCATGATGGCCCGCGCCACCAGCCGCGAGCGCGAAGTGGCGGTAAGGGCGTCGCTCGGCGCCGGCCGCTGGCGCCTGGTCCGCCAGTTCCTGACGGAGAGCGTTCTGCTGGCGGTGTGCGGCGGCACGCTGGGAATCGCTCTCGGCTATATCACCATGGCGGGGTTGCGCGCTGCCATGCCGCCGTTCAGCTTGCCGCGCGAGATCAACGTCACGATGGACGCGCGCATCCTTCTTTTTTCCCTCGCGATTTCGGTTCTCACCGGCGTGCTCTTCGGACTGGCTCCGGCGCTACAGGCGGCGCGCCCCGACCTGGCGGCGACCATCAAGGAAGGCGGACGCGGCTCGTCGGCGGGCGGCGGCCGCAGGCGTCTGCGTAGCGCCCTGGTAGTAACGGAAGTGGCCCTGGCGTTTATGCTACTCACCGGCGCCGGCCTGTTGCTGCGCAGCTTCCAACGTCTGACCGCGGTGGATGCCGGCTTCGATACCACCAACGTGCTTACCATGGGCCTGCCGACGGCGGTGAAACAGTATCCCGATTCGGCGCAGCTCAACCGCTATTACCGCGAGATCCTGGCGCGTGTCGAAATACTGCCAGGCGTGCGGGAAGCCGCCTTCACCGATGCCCTGCCCCTCGAAGGCTGGTCCTACGGCATGCCGTACCTGGTGGCGGGCCGGCCGTTCGTCGACCGCGCCAATCGCAAAGGATGCTTCTTCAAGACGGTCAGCCCGGGATATTTTCACACGCTCGGGATCAAGCTGCGGCAGGGCCGCGCGCTGGCCGAGCAGGATGCGAAGGGTGCGCCGCCGGTCACTGTCATCAACCAGACGCTGGCGAAGAGCGAATTCCCCAACGAAGATCCCATCGGCAAGCGCATTCTGATTCAGGAGATCGTGCCGGGGAGGACCGAGCTGGGCCCCGAGATCCCGTGGCAAGTCGTGGGCGTCATCGCCGACGAGAAGATCAACGGGCTGAACGATACATCGAGCGGCGGCGTCTACGTCACGATGGAGCAGAGCCCCAAGTACGGCATGTACCTGCTGTTTCGTAGCGCCATGGACCCGCTGACCTTGCAGCAGGGGCTGCGGAGCGCGATCCACGAGATCAACAAAGACCAGCCGCTTACCGACATCCGCACGCTCGACCGGATCAAGACCGAATCCGTCGCGTCAGACCGATTGCAGACCACACTCCTGGGGACGTTCGGCGGAGTGGCGATGCTGCTATCGGCGATCGGAATTTACGGCGTGATCTCGTACGCCGTGGCGCAGCGCACGCACGAGATTGGCATCCGGTCCGCGCTGGGCGCGAGCTCCGGGAGCCTGCTCCGGCTGGTCCTGCGCAGCGGCATGGCGCTCACCGCGATCGGCCTGGTCTTGGGATTGGCCGGCGCTTGGAGTCTCACCCGTCTGCTCGGGAACCTGTTGTTCGGTGTGAGCCCGCGCGACCCGGTCACGCTGGTGACCGCGGCCGTTGTGCTCGCGCTGGTGGCGCTGCTGGCATGCTACATCCCGGCGCGTCGCGCGGCGAAGGTCGATCCGTTGATTGCGCTGCGGTATGAGTAGTAGGCGGCCTAGCCCATAATCCGGAGGTACTCTCGCCAGGGCCCGACGTCCTCGCGATACCGCTTCCCCATCACGCGGACCATCTGTCCAATGTGGCTGAGGTCGTGCGCGACCCACGTAGCCAGCAGTTCCCGCAGAGTCACGCGCCCCAGCGCGGGGTGCATTCCCGTGGCACCGATCGCCCGCTCATCCAGACGGAAGCCGCGCAATGTTTCCAGGTTCGCAACACGCAATGTCGAGAACTGCTGCAATAGCTCGTCCACCGGCCGTCCCGCGATGACGCTCTCGTGCCCGCGCCGGTCGAACGGTTCGAATGGGCGCGCCTCTCCCGATTCGAGGATGATACGCGTGCGCGGAATCCAATCCGTCTGCTCGCCGAAAATCAAATGCCCCAGCACGTCGTGCGCGCTAAAAGTGCCCTCGCCTTCCCGATTGTGCAGCCACGCATCGGGGATGTCGCTCAACAGCGCCGTCAACACCGCGGGTGTCCGGCCCAGCATCCCGATCGCTTCTTCCAGGTCGAATTGCATCGTCCCTTCACTCGGCACGCAAAGCCTCCACTGGATCCGCCCGCACCGCTCGACGCGCCGGCACATAGCAGGCTGCCGCGGCCACGGCCAGCAACAACGCCGCGGCACTGCCGATCGCCGCCGGATCCTGCGGGCTCACGTCGAACAATAGCGACGCGGCGAACCGCGAGCAGCCCCAAGCCGCTGCCGCCCCGATCGCCACACCGGCGGCGGCCAACACGAGTCCCTGCCGCAACACCAGCCCCGCCACATCCTTTGGACGCGCGCCCAGCGCGATTCGTACCGCAAACTCCCGCCTTCGCTGCGCCGTCGAATACGCCACCAGGGCGTACAGACCGCCCGCCGCCAGCAGCAGCGCGGCCAGCGCGAAGGCCGTCAGAACGCCGAGCGTGAAACGCCGCGTGGCCACCGCCTTCGAGACGTACTGCTGCATGGTGCCGGGCACCGCAGCCACATCGCCATCCAGGTCGCGGATCTCGCGGCGGACGGCGGAGGTCACGTCCAAGCGCGCGTTGGTGCGAATCGCCCAGAACATGTTGTTGGTCAGGAAGCGGACCACATCCTGCGGGATCTGCGCCATCGCCACGTAGACGCACGGCGTGGCGCCCTCCTCGAGCGACATCTCGCGCACATTGCCCGCCACGCCGATCACTTCGACCTCGCGCGGCCCCACACTGTTGTCCTCCATGCGCAAGCGGCTCCCGATCGGATTCGCGCCGTTCCAATACAGGCCCGCGAGCGATTCCGAAATCACCACCGCCGCCGGGCTCGACTGGGTGTCGGAATCCGCGAAGCCGCGCCCGTTCCGAATAGGGATGCCCATGGCGCGAAAATATGCCGCGTCGACCATGCGGTATTGCGCCGTCGGTTTCTCCCTTCCGGTCGCGGGCGGATTCCCGACGATCGTAAAATCGCTCGCCGCCATCGGACCGCTGAGGGGCAGGATGGAAGTGGCCCCGGCCGCCATCACACCGGGCAGCACCTCGATGCGCTGCCGGAGCCGATCGTGAAAACGGACCACCGGGGCCGCAGTCTTGTAGCGCGTCGAGGGCAGCGCCAAACGAAAGGTGGTCACTCCGCTGGCGCGGAATCCGGGATCGAGAGCCATCAGACGGTCGAAGCTCTTCAGCAGTAATCCGGCGCCGGCCAGCAATACCAGGGAGAGCGACGCTTCCAGAATCACCAGCAGAGCCCGAACGCGGCTGCGGCCCGGCCCAGCGGTGCTGCCTCGTCCGTCGGCGCGCAACGCGTCGTTCAGATCGGCAGGAGCGCGCATCGCCGGAATCGAACCGAACAGCAGGCCGCACAACATCGTGGCGCCTGCTGCCGCCGACAGCACTACCCAATCAAGCCGCACCTCGCGAAACCGCGGTAGCTCCGCTGGCATGACGGAGAGCAGCAGCCAGACGCCCCATTGCGCCGCTACGATGCCGGAGATTCCACCGGCCGCGAACAGCAGCAGGCTCTCCACCAGCAATCGCCGCGCTACCGACCAGCGCGTCGCGCCCAGCGCCACCCGGATCGCCATTTCCTTCTGGCGTTTCGCTGCCCGCGCCAGCATCAGGCTCGACAGGTTGGCGCACGCGATCAGCAGCACCAACCCCACGGCACACATCAGCACCAACAGCATCGTCCGGCTGCCGCCTGTCAAGTCCTGCTGCAGGGGCACCGCTTCGATGCCGGTAATCATGGCATTCGCCTCCGGATACTCGCGCCGCAGTCCGGCCGCTACGGAGCTCAATCCGGCCTGAGCTTCGGCCGGTGTCACGCCTGACTTCAACCTCCCGAAGACGCGCAGAAACGCAGTCGACGTCCACACGTTCCGCCAGGGGTCAGTCGCCGGTGACAGGGGAACCGCGAGTTCCTGCCCTGCCGTCTTAAACGAGAAGCTCGGCGGCAACACGCCCACCAGGACATATGCCTCGTTGTTCAAGCGAATCGGTTTTCCGATCGCGGCCGGATCGCCTCCGTAGCGGCGACGCCAAAAGCCGTCGGTGATCACTACGACTTTCGGTTGTCCCGGCTCGTCGTCCTTGGGCTCGAGCAGGCGCCCGATCTCCGCCTGCACTCCGAGCAGGCCGAAGTAATTGCCGCTGGCGCGCACGCCGGGGAGGCGCTCCGGGTCGGCCTCGCCCGTCAGGTTGGCGTTCCAGCCGCCGTACGCCGCCGCGTCGGCCAACACCTGGTTGCGCCGCCTCAACTCGAGGAAGAAGGGAATGGTGAACGGATAGCGAGTGCCATCGGGCCGCAGGGACTGCAACGCCACCAGCTCCTGCGGCCGCTTCATCGCCAGCGGCTCGAGCAGAATCGATTTCACAACCGTGAAAACGGAAGTATTGGCGGCGATGCTCAAGGCCAGCGTAAAGATCGCGGCGCAGCAGAATCCCGGCTCACGGCGCAGCGCCCGCACTCCCAGCCGAACATCCTCGGTGAACCTCATACCTCAGCATGCCCATGTGGATCGCCATTAATCCAATGCATTCTCGACATACTCGCTATGCAGTGGAATAATAGTCGTATGGATCTCGAAATCCGGCACTTGAAGCTGGTCGATGCCATCTCTCGAGAAGGACGCATGACGCACGCCAGCCGGCGGCTGCACCTCACGCAACCCGCACTTAGCCACCAGTTGACCGATCTCGAAGCGCGGCTTGGCGTGAGCCTCTTCCGGCGGACGCCGCGCGGCATGCTGTTGACGGCAGCCGGCAGCCGCCTGCTCGAGTCCGCCAAGGTCGTCCTCGAGGAGCTCCGCCGCGCGTGCCAGCAACTGGATAGTCTGCAGGCCGCCGAGCGAGGCACGCTGCGGCTCAGCACCGAGTGCTATACCTGCTACCACTGGCTGCCATCGCGCGTGAAGCGATTTCAAGCGCAGTTTCCACAAGTGGACGTGCAGATCGTAGTCGAAGCAACGCGTCGCCCGATTGAAGCGCTGCTGGCGCGCGAAATCGATCTGGCAGTCGTTTCCGGGCATCCCCGAGGCCGCGGCCTGCACGTGCGCGAGCTGTTCGAAGACGAAATGGTGGCGATCGTCAGCCCCGAACATCCCCTTGCCGCGCGCCCCTGGCTGCGCCCCGCCGATTTCGCCGGGGTGCACCTGATCTCGTACGCGGTGCCGCCCGCCCAACTCACGCTCTTCCAGGAATTCCTGGATCCAGCCGAGGTCATGCCCGCCCGCATCTCACGCGTCGAACTGACCGAGGCGATCGTCGAAATGGTGAAGGCCAATCTCGGGATCGCCGTGCTGGCGCGCTGGGCCGTGGCGCCGCACCTTGGCGGCGCGCTCAGAGCGGTCCCGCTCACTAGAAAAGGTTTCCAGAGGCACTGGTGCGCCGTCACGCTTCCGGTCAAGCGCGAGCCGGAATACGTGAAAGCGTTTGTGGATCTACTGGCAGAAAAGTGGAGTTGAACAGCCGCCCTAAGTATATGCAATCAGCAGCAAACAGCCCGTCTCCGTATGCAACGGCTGGTGCGTGCTTCCCTTCGGCATGTAAGTGAAATCGCCCGCGTAAGCGATCTCGCCTTCTGTGCGCACGCTGCCTTCGAGCACCAGGCACTGCTCGGCCCAGGCATGCTCATGCTCGGGATAGACCGTGTGCGGCGCCATGCGGACCAGCATCGTCTTCCGCCCGTGAAGCCGCCGGTACTGCACGCCGGGAATCGGACTCGGTTCCCAGTCCGTATCGCCCGCCCGAACCAACGTCCACTCGAGAGCCGGCCGCTCCGCAGGCGCCGCTTTCACACCGATGCCTTCGAGCAAACGAGTCCGCAGCATCGGCGGCGGCGCCACTTCAGGAGCCAACAGCGGAAGCGCCGCCACGGTCTGCTCGCAGTCATTGAGCAGCGAGCAGCACAGCGGGCAACCGGCGGTCACTCGCTGCCGGAAATGCGCCTCCTCCTCCGAAGGCAGGGCGCCCAACGCCAGCAGCCAGGCTTGCTCCTCTACCTCTTCGAGATGTGGCTTGTCCCGCATCGCTCCACTCAAAACGCGCCAGCCGGCAGGGCCTCGCGAAGCTTCTTCATTCCCACGCGAATCCTACTCTTGATTGTACCCAGGGGCTCGCCGAGGGCCTCAGCGACCTCCATATGGGTCAGACCCCGGAAGAATGCCAGTTCGATGGCCTCGCGCTGATCGGTTGACAATGTCGACACCGCGTGGCGCACCAGCCGACGCTCCTCGCGCAAAATGCTCTCGTTCTCCGGACACGCGGTCACCGGCTCGTGACTGCTCTCCATCGGCATCTCGCGCGATCGGCGGGTGATGGCCTGCCGCAACCGGTCGATGGCGCGGTTGCGCGTCATCACGGTCAGCCAGCCCCAAACCGTCCCGCGAGTTGCGTCGTATCCGTCCACGCTATTCCAGACGCGATGAAACACATCGAGGATCACTTCCTCGGCATCGGCCGGATCGGACAGCACTCGCAGGGCCAAGCCAAAGAGAATGCGCGCGCTTTCATCGTAGAGCCGAGTGAGCGATTCCAGGTCGCGCGCCTGAATGCCTGCGAGGTAGGCTCGCCAGCGGCCTTCCGTGTCAGAAATGGCGGCGGATCCTCCAGAGGAAGCCATGGGAAGAGGGACCAGAAGAGCGTATGATACCACTGCCTTGACAACCATCGACGCCTCCAGTACGCTCAGGAAAATGTGGAATGCGTGTCGGCGCTCTGTGGCGCACGCCTTCCGGGCTCCCCGTATCGAGCTGTAGGTTTCCGCTGCCGCACGCAATCTGCGCGGTCGCCAGATCTGGTTCCGCAACGTGATCTTGAGAGGGGGACACGATGGCATTACATCCCGCACCAGCCGATTCCTTGCTACAGAGAGGTTTTTCACGCCGCCAGTTGGGCCGCGTCGCTGCCTTGCTCAGCGCCGGAGCGACGTTGCCGTTCTACAACGAATTCGCCATGGCGCAGGATGCCGAGCGGCGGACGCAGCGCGGTGGACGCCGCGCGCTGGACCCGGACGTGGTCCGCATCAACCAGAACGAAAACCCCATGGGGCCATGCAAGGAAGGCCTGGAGGCGCTTACCAAAGTGGCGCCGCAGGGCTGGCGTTACTCACCGACCAACGAGCAGGGCGAACTGGTGCGCGCCATCGCCGAGACCGAAGATATCAAGGAAGAAAACATCGCGATCTTCGCCGGATCGTCCGATCCGCTGCACCGCATCTCCTGCGCCTTCACTTCGCCCACGCGCAGTTGGACCATGGGAAACCCGGGGTATGGCGGCGGCGCGCCTGCTTTCATCGGCTCCAAACTGACGCGCGTGCCGCTGCGCGAAGACTACGCGCACGACGGCAAGGCCATGATCGAGGCCGACCCCAACGCCGGCGTCTACTACCTCTGCAATCCCAATAATCCGACCGGGACCATCACGCCGCGCAAAGAGATCGAGTACCTCCTGGATCACAAGCAGAAGGACGCGATCATGCTGGTGGACGAGGCTTACATCCACTTTTCGAACACCGCGCGCACCTGCACCGACCTCGTGGCGGCGGGCAAAGACGTCATCGTGCTGCGGACCTTCTCGAAGATCTACGGCATGGCCGGCCTGCGCGCCGGGTTCGCCATGGGGCGTCCCGATCTGCTGGGTAAGCTGCGTTCTTACGGAGCCGGCTTCCTGCCGGTGACGGCTCTGGCATGTGCCGCGGCCAGCCTGCGGGTCAAGAATCTCGTGGCCGAACGGCGCGCGCTCAACCAGCGAATTCGCGAGGACACGTTCGCGTTTCTCGAGAAGAAGGGCGTGAAGTACGTCCCGAGCGAAGCCAACTTCTTCATGATGGAAGTGAATCGCCCGGGCGGCGAATTTTCCGACAAGATGGCGGCGAACAAGGTGGTGATCGGCCGCATCTGGCCCGTCTGGCCGACCAAGGTGCGGGTGACCGTCGGCACTGCGGACGAGATGACAAAGTTCAAAGCCGCCTTCGAAAAAGCCTGGGCGTAACGCATAGCGAGTGGGCCGGGCAGCGCGCTTCCCCGTGTTATCCTCGGGACACATAGCCGTATGCCAATCCGCAAGACGGCGCGGCGTCTGGCGCTCGGAGTCGCCGCCCTCGGCGCATTATACGCGTTTCAACAGCGGCCATTCCGGGAGTACCCCGGCATGGAGTACAACAACTTCCCTCTGCCCCCTGATTTCCAGGAAAAGACCGAATGGGCTTTCGCACGCTTGATGTATCCACCCGCGCCGGGCTCGATGTTCGGCGGACGCGGCTTCCGTTTCCGCGGCGGCGGCAGCATGGATTGGAAGCAGGGCTACGCCATCTGGACGCAGGATTATCCGCGCGCCGACCGCCACTTCTCCCGTGCCATCCGCCGTCTCACCCGCCTGCATGTGCGCTCCGCCGAGCAGCCCGTCGATCTCGACGATGGCGACGACGTCTTCGACTGGCCGTGGCTCTACGCCGTTCAAACCGGCCGCTGGAACCTCACCGGCGCGCAGGCCGCGAAACTCCGCGAGTACCTGCTGCGCGGCGGTTTCTTCATGTGCGATGACTTCTGGGGCGAAGATCAGTGGGCCGTCTTCCTCGCGAGCATGCATCGCGTTTTCCCCGACCGCGCGATCGTCGAATTGCCGGACGACGACCCCATTTTCCACACTGTTTATTCCCTCGACAATCGATATCAAGTCCCCGGCGCGCGTTACCTTTCCACCGGCGTCACCTACAAGTGCGACGGCTGCCCGGCCCATTGGCGCGGCATCTATGACGACCACGGCCGCCTGATGGTCGCCATGACCGTCAATTCCGACCTTGGCGACTCCTGGGAATTTGCCGACGACCCGCGATATGACGAAAAATACTCCGCGCTCGGTATCCGGATCGGCGTAAATTACGTGATCTACGCCATGACGCATTGAGCCCGGTTAATACCAATTTCCGCAGGCGCGAGCCAAAAATTATCGTGCCACAAGCATTTTGGCGTTGGTAATCATGACTAACTGCGGGCGCCCCACCAGGGCTCGCCACAGCCCGCCGGAATCTGGCCGGCTTCAAAACCAACACCCTTGCGGCAAACGACGACGGCTCCACCGGAGTCGTGCCCATCGGATTTTCCATCAATTTCTTCGGAATGACCTACAGTAGTCTCTTCGTGAATAACAACGGCAACGTGGCATTCACGGCATCCCTGGGTACGTTCACTCCGGATGCGCTGGTCAATAATGCCGTGCCGATTATTGCGCCGTTTGGGCCGACGTCGAGCCGGCGCGTCTGGCGGCCGCCAGATCCGGTTCACCCGTGCGGGGAACTAGGCGCGAATTGCGTTAGCGCGGCCCCGCGCTACGAATTGCTGCGGCTGCCGCAGCCGCATCGAAACTGACGGCGAAATCGTCGGCCGCGGGATCGGGCGGCGGTCCCTGCGGCGTCAACCTGGCGGACGCCAGACGCAGCATGGCCACCACTCCCGGCTTCAGAAACCAAGTGGGGAACGGAATCTCGCGACGGACCATTCCCCGCAGAGCGGCCAGCATCTGTTCGTATTGCTGCTGGCTGGTGATGCCGGGCAGATCCGCCGCCAAGTGCTTGAGGCCATCACAGAAATTCATGAAGTGCTGGCCGGCGTAGAGGTAGGCCTGAACCATCGATCGGGTCCCAGTGTCTGACGGCGGATAGCCGTCCGGCCAGCGCGAGACCGCCGCGTTGCCCTCCGACTGCCGGTCGCCGGGGTTTGTGGAACCGGCCTGGTCGGTCTTGATGCGATTGAACGCGAGCCAGTCCGTGTAGGCGCCGAAGCGGTTGAGGAACGTCGCGGCGGCGCCGTCCGACGTACCGATCGTGTCTCTAACGGCAGCGGCGAACTGCTGGTAATTGGCGGCATCGTGCGTGTGCGGCTCAGCCGGCGGACGGCCGGATTGGTAATCGTCGGACTGAAGCGCGGCGAACATACCGGCGGCCCCCTCGAAGGTCAGCCGCACGGTGCCGGTAGCGTGGCTCTCCGTGTAGCGGCCGAGCGCGTCCGCCACCGCCGTCTCGGTGAGCGCCGCCAGCATCTTCTTCGTCTGGCGAAACGCGTCGGCATTGTTCTTGTCGAGGAAGATCACCTGCAGGCGCACGTCGACATCGGAGATGTCCACGGAGTCGACCCCCGTCTTGCACCGCGCGACGAAGTACAGGTCGGCCTCCTGTTCCTTTCCGAAGAGGCCGGAAATCGCCTTGATCCCCTCGGTGCTGCGGATCTGGAACGTGCGCGACCCCAGATAGGAGACTTGGTTTTTCTGGATATACTCGGTGACATCGTGGAACTGCAACAGACCGAATAGCTGCAGGGTGATGCCGGCGCTTTGCAGATAGGTCTGCTCGATGAACGAGCGCGGATCGAGTTCGGCGCCGGCCATCGTCATGGCGGTCGCGTAGTCTCCGCGCATAGCGAAGTCGTACGCCTCAATGCCGGACTGCGTGAAATCGAAATCATAAATGAAGAGCGCGGTGTGCGCCTTGGTGCGCGACTGAATCAATTCGAGCTCGATCTTGTGCCCGTCGCCCTTCGCAAGCAGGTTGTTTACCGAAGAGTTGATCTCGCCGGCGAGAGAGTCGGCGGCCGAAGCCAGTTTGTCGCCGAGCGGAGCAGCGGCAGCGCCGAGGTACTTCTGCGTCACCTTGCCAATCTCCGACTTCAGCTTCGCGGCGTCGGTCTGAAACTGGACGCCGGCATTCAACGTGATGCCGAAGGTCTCGGTGGTGGAGAGCGTCGAAGCGTCCTGGCGGAATAGGTAGAGGGTGGCGCCGTTGCGTGTGGCATCGGCGTTGCGGCCGGCGATCGTGCGGAAAAAATCGCTGTGACTGTAATTGAGTTTGAATCCGGCGGCCACCTGGAACGAGGGCGCGGCGGTCACCACGGCCTTGCCGATCGGCGTGTTGAAGGATGCCTTGACCTCACCGTTGCTCCGGCCCGCTAGCAGGATGCCCGAGAACCCATACGTCACGCCGAAGCCGAGCGCGAGATTGCCGGCAAATTCGAAATCGATGTAATTGCCGTCCGGCATGGCTGAGATACTGGCGGAATGAAACGGCAGAACGAAACTCGAAAACGCCTGCACCACGGCATCGCGCAGCGTAGTGGAGGGCAACACCCAGCAGTGGTTCGCCACGCGGAAACGATCGTCCGTCGAGATGTTTCCGCTGACGCCGAAATTGCCGCTGCTCCACTGCGCGCCCGCGTCCACCGCAAGCGAGCATTCGAGCGCGATTGAAAGGTAGTAGCGGCCGTCCGGCACAGTCACGGCAGTTGGCTCCACGTCGTCGCCGGTACTGTATTCGAAAAGCGGATCGCCGGGCTTGCGAATGGAGAGTGTGCAACCGGCCCCAGGCGCAACCGAGAGACTGATGCCGACCGCCTGACTGATCTGCCAGGTCGGAGCCGTGCTGAAATTAAATTTCGTTGAGACCGACCCGCTGGGGACGTCGGCAATCCGCAGCGCCAGAAGGTTGGTATCGAACAGGTGGACGACGGTGTCGATCCCGGGGACCAGATGCTTAGCGAGGTCTCCGTCGGCGTTCAGTTCAACCGGGCCCAGGTTAAGTTTGAGCGGCATTGTGCACCTCCGTGGATTTAGAGTAGCAGCGTCAGCAACCCGCGGAAAGGGAAAACATTGAGGCCGCAGATGAACACTGATGGACGCGGATAGAATAACGGCCAGAGTTTCTCGTTCAGCATCCTACTAGCCTCGCCAGTTGATTCTCCAGAAATCCGCGCTGAGGAAGGGAGCATTCGCAGCGCAGCGCCCAGGCCAGGTAGAAGGCTGCCTTGGCAGGATCGCCCGATTCTTCGCTGAGGCGGGCGAGCGTGGCGGGGAGCAAATGGTAGCGCGCGAGCGCCGGGTGATTCTCGATCGACGCCAGAGCATCGAGGCCTGCGGCCGGACCCTTCCACCGCGAGATGGCCACCGCGCGGTTCAACGCCACCACCGGCGACGGATTCATCGAGTAGAGGTGGTCGTAGAGATCCACGATGTGCGCCCAGTCGGTGGATGCGAAATCGCGGGCCGTGGCGTGGGCAGCGGCGATTCCCGCTTCGATATGGTATTCGGTCATGCGGTCGCCGGTGGCGCTGCGCTCGAGCGAGCGGAGTCCTTCTGAGATGCGGGCGCGGTCCCAGAGCCCGCGGTCCTGGTCGCAGAGGAGAAAGAGATCGCCATTCGAATCGATGCGCGCGGGGGAGCGGGCGGATTGCAGCAGCATCAGGGCGAGGAGCGCATCCGATTGCGGAGCGGCGGCGGCCGGATGGCCTGCCACGAGGCGCGCCAGCCGTATGCTCTCCTCGGCGAGATCGCCGAAGTTGGTGTAGCCTTCGTTGAACATCAGGTAGAGGGTCTCGAGGACGGAATCGAGGCGCCCGGCGAGTTGCGCCGGCGGCGGCAGTTCGAAGCGGAGATCGCACTCCCGGATGAGGCGCTTGGCGCGGACGATGCGCTGCGCGGCGGCGCTCTCCTGGATGAGGAAGGCGCGCGCGATCTCACCGGCGCCAAAT
The DNA here is from genome assembly GCA_041484525.1 of Bryobacteraceae bacterium. GTDB lineage: Bacteria > Acidobacteriota > Terriglobia > Bryobacterales > Bryobacteraceae > JBGPHT01. The sequence goes on from JBGPHT010000002.1 coordinate 57,177, forward strand.
CCGCCGACCATCTTGAGCGTGAGCGCGAGACGGCCTTCGCGCGGGATGTCGGGATGGCAACATAGGAACATCATGGCGAGCTGATCGTCCATTTCCTCGGCGTCGTCGTGGCGGGATTCGGTGAAGGCGCGCGCGATCTCATCCGCCTTGAGCGCGAGCGAGCCTTCGCGGCGCAGCAGGTCGAGCGCCCGATTCTTGGCTACGTGGATCAACCAGGCTGAGGGATTCTCGGGAATGCCACGGTGCGGCCATTGCTCGAGCGCCTTGACGAGCGCCTCCTGCACCACGTCTTCGGCCAGCGCGAGATGGCGCGGGCCGAAGATGCGGGTCAGGGTCGCGACCATGCGCCCGGCCTGACGGCGGAAGAGATGGTCGACGAGTTGGCCGGACGCGTCCACGGTTCAGACTACCTGGATGCGGCGGATTTCGATGGGGCCGAAGCCGAAGTGAAGGTGAGGGCAGTCGCGCGAGGCCTCGACAGCTTCGTCCCAGTTGGCGACCTGGATAACGAAGTAGCCGCCGATGACGTCCTTGGTCTCGGCGAAGGGTCCGTCGGTGATGCGAACCTTGCCGGCGTCCGAGCGCAAGATGCGCGCGGTGCCATCTTCGAGCTTATCGCTGGCGACAAACTTGCCAGCCTCGCGCAGCCGTTGGCCCCAAGCCTTGTACTTGGCGATGACGGCCTGCATCTCCTCGGGGCTCATGGATGGGCCTTGTTCGTTTTGGTGCAGAAGAAGGATGTAGCATTCCACGTTCAGTCTCCTCATTGTGAGTACGGCTTCGGGCCGTCTCACAGCATAAACGAACGGGAACGCGGAAAATCGACGCCCCGAACAACTGTGTCATCATTTTCTTAGAATGCTTCTGATTGCCGATGAAGTTTGGATCGCCACTGCTCTTCTGCATTTCGAGCATCCAGACCGCGAAGATTTTGCAGTGCACGAGATTATCGATCGTGCTCGCAAGGAGCACCGGGCCGGTGGGTTGCGCTCGGGTGTCGGGGTCCACGCGTCCTACCACTGCGTAGCTAACAAGCCGCCGAACCCTGGGGCGTACAGGATGCTGTATGAGACGGCTAAGGGACGGCGCCGTCTGTACCGTGAGGGCGATCGTTCGCAACGCGGAACGGGGCGTGTACGGAGACGCGGACACCTACGTGCGCCAGTTGCGAGAAGGTTGGGAATGAGCCGAATCTTCTGAGACACGAGCCGGGTAATCTACCCTGGTCGAAGCGCAGTGCAACCACGGCGCTGGTGCAAGAGATCTTACGCCGGATGGTGAAACCGCTCGAATTGAAACTTGGGGAGCTGATCGACCGGTACGAGAAGTTCCTGCACTCGCCAGGTGTCGAGTTGCTTTCCTTCGACGCGGCTGCCGCGCGGCTCTATGCTGAGATTCGCCTGGACCGCTCGATTCGCCCGCCGGACGCAATCCAACTCGCTTGTGCGGCTGCGGCGGGCACCGATTTGTTTGTTACGAACGATGCCCACCTGAGCCGCAAGAATATTACCGGGATCGACTTTATCGTTCCGTTACAGCAAGTCTATCTGTAATTGCGACCGTCACTGCGCGGCGATTTGAAAAGTGCCGAGGAAGCTGCTGCGCCGCAGCCGATTGTGCCACGTTTGACCGAGGCCGTCTCCCTGGTAGGAGTTTTCCTGCGTGTAGGCCGGCATGGCATGTTCCAGCTTGTCGTTCAGCGGCGGATAGAAGGTCTCTTCGTTGCCGCACATATGGTCCGCATCGCTCATCGACCGGGTGCGGATTGCGGCCAGGGTGCCGGCAGTCAAACTGGCAGTGCCGCGGTGGATGTTGCCGTTCTCGATTGTCAGCTCGATGGGAGCGGTGTCGACCTTCACCACGTTCTTCAACAGATCGCCAGCCATGTACTTCGCGAAGCTGGAGAGTGCATCGCGCTGCTCGGCGGACGCGCGGTCGTCCAGGATCAGCACGGCCGTCGCGCGATTCACCGGCTGATAGACGTCGCCGAGCGTGTGCTCGGTGCGGATCACGCCGACCACGGAGAGCCCTTCCAGGCTGACGCCGTGCCACGTGCCGTCGTTGATCTTCCAGCCGAAGACGGCTTGCTTGCCGGCCATATCGACTTCACCGTTGGCGAAGCACGGGCCGGTGAAGACATCGGAAGTCCGAGCTTCGATGTAGTTGCCGTGGACGGGTCGGGCGGGGAGCCCTTCGGAAAAGGAAACAGCAGCAGTTGCCAGCACGAATGCGGCAGTACCTAGAACTTTCAGCATCCCAGTTTCTCCCTCGATTGATTATAGCGTTAAAAGCAATAAGGCCCCATTCCCCTCACGGTCAGGACCGCTGAGGGAGCGAGGCCTATTCCCAATCACAAGGCTTCGTAACACGCCCGGGCGGGACTGCATTCGAACTCGTCGACCTGCTTCCCATCCGGACCAAAGGGTTTATAGGTGTGCTGGCACCAGTAGGCAGTATCGTTGCAGCGCTGGACGGTCGGGTCCCAGTCCGCCTCGATGTACATGCCCTTGATGCGCAGCTTCTCACAGCGATTTTTGCTGAGCTTGGTCTCCATGGACTACGCCTTCGTTTTCACCGCCTGCAGCAACGCGCGCTTCACGGCCACTCGCGCGAGTTGTACCTTATATGCGTTCTGGCTGAGCGGTCTGGCGGCGGTTACGGCCGCTTTGCCGGCGGCCTCGGCGGTCGCCTCTGTAATGGTCTTGCCTACCAATGCCTGGGCGGCTTCGGGGCACTCCCACGGCGTGGGCGCCACGTGGCCCAGCACCACCTTGGCGCTCGCCACACTGCTGCCCTTCATGGTCAGGACCACGGATGCGGCGGCCAGGGGCCAATCCAGCGCCTCCTTCTGCCGCACCTCGTAGGTCGAGCTGATCGTCGTGCTCGCGGGCACGATGATTTCCGTCAACAGCTCGTTGGGCCGAAGGTCGATTTCGCGCGCCGTTTCGCTCGCCGGCGACACGAAGAACTTCGACACCGCCACTTCACGCGAGCCTTTCGCCGACACCAGTTTCACCCGCGCGCCCAGCGCCACCAGCGCCGGACCCAGGCTGGAAGCACTCACGAAGTGAGCCGGACCGCCGCCGAAGATGGCGTGGTATTTGTTCTCCCCGCCCGTCACCAGCGACTTGCCGTCCTTAGTGCCGAAAAGGCCGAAACCCTGCCGGTAATACCAGCAGCGCGGCCGCTGGCAGAGGTCGCCGCCCGCCGTCCCCATGTGCCGGATCTGCGGGCTGGGAATGCCGCCCGCCGCGTCCGAGAGCGACGGGTACATTTTCCGAACGTCGGCGTTTTTCGCCAGCTCATCCATGGTGACCAGGGCGCCGATACGCAGCCCTTGCGCCGTCTTGTGGATGCCGCCGAGTTCCTTGATGTTCTTGATATTCACCACGCGCTTGGGCGTGTGAATGTGGTCTTTCATTAGACTGATAAGGTCGGTGCCGCCGGCGAGCACGTCGGCTTCGCCCCACTGCGCGCCGAGCATGCCCACGGCCTCTTGAACGGTTGCGGGATTGGCGTATGCGAAGCGTTCCATTAGATTGTCCTCCCATCAAGCGCGTTGAGCACGTGATCGGGCGTCATGGGGATGCTTGGAACCCGTACGCCGATCGCATTGGCGACGGCATTTCCCACCGCCGCGCAGATGCCGATGGCCGGTGGTTCGCCCAAGCCGATCACACCGCGCTTATCATTCTCTTCGCGGACATCCATGTGGACGACAAGGTCGCCGATGTCGGCGATGCCGGCCAGTTTGTAGAACTCCATCTCGGCGTTCAGCATGCGGCCGGTCTGGTCGTCCATGATGCGCTCTTCGAACAGCGCCGTCCCGATGCCCATGATGACTGCGCCGTACACCTGGCTCTCCGCCAGCCGCGGATTCACCACCAGGCCGCAATCCTGTACGGCCACGAAGCGGTTCACCTTGACGACGCCGGTTTCGACATCCACCGAAACGTCGGCAATCTGCACGCCGCCCGTGCCCTGGTCGGTGAGCCCCTTCATCGGGGTGCGGCGCTGGTGCTCGCCCATCTCCGCGATTGCGGTGGTGCCGAGCTTGCGGCAGGCGGCCTGCCACGTGAGGTTCTTGCTGGCGTCGCCCTTCACCTGGATGCGGCTATCCACCGCTTCCAACTGTTCGGGCTGTACGCCGAGTGAAGGCGCCACGGCTTCGTACAGCTTGGCGAGCGCGTTCATCGTCGACTTGCGCGTGGACGCGGAAACTCCGCCCACCGTCGTGGAACCGCCCGAGGCGCTGTCGCGCGGCAGACTGTTGGTGCCGATCTCGAGCTTGATGGCGTTCATCGGCAGGCCCAGGCTCTCCGCCGCCACCTGCGTGATGACGGTACGGGTGCCGGTCCCCAGATCCTGCGTGCCGATCTGCACCAGCACTGTGCCGTCGGGATTGATTGTCGTCCGGCATTGACTGTCGTGACCCTGCCCGGCCCACGCGTTGATGGCGATGCCAAGGCCGCGCTTCACTGTACCGGGGGTCTGGCCGCGCGGCTTCCAAAGCCGCTTCCATTCCGACAGCTCCGCCGCCTTGTCGAGTTGCGTGCGGTAGAGTTCCACGCGCGCCTCTGGGGCGTAGCCCATCGTCTTTTTGAAAACTTCGAGCGGGTCCATCCCGATCTTGGCGGCGAAGTCTTCGATGGCGCAGCACGTCAGGTACGACGCCTGCTGGTTGTTGGGCGCGCGCCAGGCACGCTGCGGACCGGCATTGACCGAGACCGACGTGTGGACTTTGCGGATGTTGGGAATCCGATCCACCACGTACGGCAGTGGAGGCGGTCCGACCGTGCCGAAACCGCCCGTACCCCACGATGCCGACTGCCACGCCGTGATGGTGCCGTCTTTCTTTCCGCCGATCTTGATCTGCGCATAGGCCGAGGGCCGGTTGCCGGCGATCATCTGCTCGGTGGCGCGATCCAGGAACAGCTTGACGGGAGCGCCGCCCGCCTTCTTCGAAAGGTTGGCTCCCACTTCGCCCCAGGAATCCGCCGCGAACTTGCTGCCGAAGCCGCCGCCGATGTAGTCCATCTGGACTTTGATATTGGTCACCGGAACGCCGATGTTCGGAGCCAGCGAGCCGGCGTAGTTGGTGACATCCTGCGTGGAGGGCCATACGGTGACCTGATCGCCGCGAACCTGCGTGACCTGGCCGTGCGGCTCGAGGCAGCAGTGCGTCACCACCGGGATGCCGTACTTGCCTTCGGAGACCACTTCGGCTTGCTGGAACGCCTGGTCGGGATCGCCGGTGACGCCTTCACCGGCCTGCTTGCCGCGGGTTCCCACTTTGCTCAGGTCGGCTTCCTTCACCATGTGCGGAAGCACTTCGTAATCGACCTTGATCTTGCGGCAGGCATCGCGCGCCTGCTCTTCGGTGACGGCGGCGACGGCGGCGATTTCCCAGCCCTGATACTGGATCTCAGAACCGGCCTTGCCCAGCTTGCAGATTTCGACGGCCTTCACGCCGGGCATCTTTTCCGCTTCGCTGGTATCGATGCTCTTGATGCGAGCGTGCGCGTACGGGCTGGTGAGATAGGCGCCGAACAGGAGGCCAAGCGGATTCTGGTCGGACGAATACTTGGCGCGGCCCGTCGACTTCTGCGGACCGTCGAGACGTTTCTCGCGCTGGCCCATCAACTTCCGTTTATCCATCGGCGGCCAGGAATAGTCGGGGGTGTTAGCCATTGGAGCGTCCTTTCATCTGGCTGGCAGCGTCGAGCACGGCCTGGCGGACACCCATATAGGTGCCGCAGCGGCAGAGATTGCCGCCGAGTCCGTGCTTCACGTCTTCCATGGTTGGGTTGGGGTGCTCGTCGAGGAAGCCTTTGCACGCCATCACGAAGCCGGGCGTGCAGTAGCCGCACTGCTGCGCGTCGTCATTGACGAAGGCAGCGGAAATGGGGTGCATCTGGTTGCCGGTCGAAAGGCCTTCGATGGTGTCGATCTTCTTGCCCTGCGCGTCGATGGCGAGCACGGTGCAACTGTAGACCGTCTTGCCGTCGAGCATAACGGTGCAGGCCCCGCAGGTGCCGCGGTCGCAGACGCGCTTGGCGCCCGTCAGGTCGAGGTAATTTCGCATGGCGTCGAGCAGCGTCACGCGCGGCTCGACGGTAACTTTCGTGGGCTTGCCGTTGATGTTGAGCGTGATCGGAACCGCGTCCGGTCCTGCGACGCTCGGTTCAGCGGCGACCGCTTCTTGTTCGAGCAGGCCTACTGTTCCGAGCGCGCCGGTGGAGAGTCCAACACCGCGGATGAACCCGCGGCGGGAGAATCCGCTCTTCGGCTTGCCCGGAAGTTCGGGATCTTTTCTTGAGCTCACCAGACACCTACCTTTCGTGTCGTTACCTTAATGTTCGGAGAAACCATGTCAAATATATCAAATGCCGGGCCCCTCGTGTCTGCCCGGTTGGCCAATCTTTGGGACATTCCCCGGCTCACATATAATGACTGTACCGGCCGGGGAGGGGCCGCTCTATGCGTCGACTCGCGCTGTTCCTCATGATCGCGTCGCTGGCATTGGCCGGCGAACTGACGGGAAAGTGGTCCGGCACTTTTGTGAATACCAGCACTCCGGGCGGCTCTGGACAGACGACCGGCACATACATGGACTTGAAGCTTTCCGGGCAGACTGTAACAGGGACCGCCGGGCCGGACGAGACACGCCAAATGGAAATCAGCAACGGCAAGCTGGCGGGGAAGAAGCTGACCTTCGACGTGGTGCAGCCTGAGGGAACGCTGAAGTTCGACCTGACCTTCGACGGCGAAAGCCTCCAGGGCGCCGCTTCGGCGGAAATTGACGGCAAGCGGATGTCCGCGAAACTCGATCTGAAGCGCAAGCCATAACCGTTACATGAACACTCATCCACTCGGCTCCTCCGCCCTTTCGGTTTCCACCATCGCCCTCGGTTGCATGGGGATGTCGGGCATGTACGGTCCCGCCGACGAGGCCGAGAGCATCGCCACCATTCACGCTGCCATCGACGCCGGCATCAACCTTCTCGATACCGGCGATTTCTACGGCATGGGGCACAATGAGATGCTGCTCGGGCGTGCGCTCCGTGGGCGCCGCGACCAGGTGCTGCTGTCGGTCAAGTTCGGCGCCATGCGCTCGCCCACGGGAGAGTTCACCGGCGTGGATGGACGTCCGCAGTCGGTAAAAAACTTTGCGGCGTACTCCTTGCAGCGGCTCGGCACGGACCACATCGACATCTATCGCCTGTCGCGCGTCGATCCGCAGGTGCCGATCGAAGAGACCATCGGCGCCATCGCGGACCTGGTGCGGTCGGGGCACGTGCGTGCGATCGGCCTCTCCGAAGCGGGCGCCGGTACCGTGCGGCGGGCACTGGCAACCCATCCGATCGCCGATCTACAGATCGAGTACTCGCTGGTCAGCCGCGGGATCGAGCGCGAGATTCTGCCCACCGTCCGCGAGCTCGGAATTGCGGTGACGGCCTACGGTGTGCTCTCGCGGGGATTGTTGAGCGGCTCGCGGCCGGCGGCGCATGGCGATTTCCGGATGCACTTGCCGCGCTTCAGCGGCCCCAATTTCGATCGCAACCAACAGCTCGTTCAGATACTGGGCAGCTTGGCCGCGGATCGAGGCGCGACAGCGTCCCAGATCGCGGTCGCGTGGGTACTCGCGAAGGGCGCGGACATCATCCCGGTGATCGGAGCCCGGACGCGCCGCCAGTTGGAAGAATCGATAGGCGCGCTCGAGATTCAACTCAGCGGCGAGGAGATCGCCCGCCTGGAACACGCCATCGATCCATCCGAAGTTGCCGGAACACGCTACGACGAACGGCAGATGAAGATGCTCGACAGCGAGCGCTGACGCCCCCGCGCGCCCTGTTTCCGTCAGCGGCCATCCAGCCGATCTCCCGGCATCGGACGGCAGGGCGCGTACGGTTCCACGTCTTTCGCGTGTTTCGGCCGCCGCAGTATGATGGAATGCGATGCTGAGATTCTCCTTCTTCCTTCTGGCCGCGGCGGCCTACGCAGCGCCGTGCATCACAGCGAATCCGTCCTGCACGGAGTGGGTGACGTTGGCGGGCGGGCCGTCGCGTTCGCTGATCTACCGCAGCTATCCGCTGGAGACGAAGAACGAGAAGATCACCCGCGCCCTGGTGATGCTGCACGGCGCCCAGCGCGATGCCGACAACTACTTCCGCACGGCGGTGGCGGCGGCATTTCTGGGCGATGCGCTCGAAGACACCGTGGTGATCGCGCCCCGATTCGCATCGAATAGCGGGGCCGGGCGTGGGGGATCCGGCTGCCAGGACGCGCTGGCGCAGTACGAAGTCAACTGGCCCTGCGGCGGCGACAGTTGGCGCTCCGGCGGCGTTGCCACCAACAACGACAAGCTGACGTCCTACGATCTGGCCGACGAGATCCTGCGCAAACTGGCGCAGAAGAGCGTGTTTCCCAATCTCAAGGCGATCGTGGTAGCCGGCCACTCGGCCGGCGGGCAATTCGTAATGCGTTACGAGATGGCTAACAAGATCCACGAAAAGTTGGGCGTCGCGATCACTTATATAGTGTCGAACCCCTCGAGCTACGCGTACCTGGATGCCACGCGGCCGAACGCCGACGTCAAGTTCGGCAGGTTCGGCGATGGCCGGAACTGCACCACTTTCGACCAATGGCCGTACGGTCTGCAGAACCGCTCCGGCTATTCCGCCAGGCTGAGCGATGACGAGTTGAAGAAGCAGTTGGCGTCGCGGCCCGTGACTTACCTACTGGGCGAGCTCGACATCCTGCCGCTGGCCGGCTTCGATTCCTCCTGCCCGGCGATGGCCCAGGGCGCCACGCGGCTGGCGCGCGGCCAGGCGTTCGCCACCTACGTCAACACAAAATTCGACGCGCAGCATAAGTCACAGGTGGTACCGCTTTGCGGCCACAATGCGCGGTGCATGTTCACAGCCGAGCCGGCGCTGGCTCTGCTGTTCCCTAAATGGCCAGTACTCGATCGAATAGATCGATGGCAATTTTGATGGAACTGTAATGAATTCCGTTGCTATACTGCGGGGACCTCTCCATTATGCGAGCCAAACTCTGTTTCACCGCTCTGGCAATATTCCTGGCCCTGGCGCTGCCGGTTTCGGCGCAGACCTGCGTCAGCCTAACCAACATCACGTACACCCAGAATTTCGATACCCTGGCCAACACCGGAACTAGCAGCGTACTGCCCACGGGTTGGTTCTTCAGCGAATCCGGAACCAATGCCAACGCGACCTACACCGCGGGTACGGGCTCGGGCAACGCGGGAGACACCTACAGCTTTGGGGCCGCGGCCAGCACGGACCGGGCGCTCGGCGGCTTGCAAAGCGGATCGCTGATTCCGGCAATCGGTGCCTGCTTCGTGAACAATTCGGGGTCGAGCATCGAAGTCAGCATCGGCTATACGGGAGAACAGTGGCGGCTCGGCCAGTCCGGCCGCGGCGCCGATCGATTGGACTTCCAGTACAGCACCGACGCCACCGCGCTGAACAACGGCACGTGGACCGACTTCAACGCGCTCGACTTCTCGTCGCCCATCGCCATCGGCACTGTCGGCGCGCTCGACGGGAACGCCGCCGCCAATCGCACGGGTTTCAGTTCCACAGCGCTCCCGGGCGTCACCATTCCGAACGGCGGCCGGCTGTTCATCCGCTGGTTGGATTTCAACGTCACGGGCTCGGACGACGGTTTGGCAGTGGACGATTTTTCGTTGACACCAGGGGTAACCAGCAACCTCTCCGGCCTGGGCGCAGCCACCCCGCCGACGATCGCGCGCGCGTCGCAGTCCACCCTGCTGACTGTGGCGGTGACGCCCGCCGGCTCGCCTGCCAGCACCGGCATCACGGTCACAGCCGACCTTTCGTCGATCGGCGGCTCGGCCACACAGACGTTTTTCGATGACGGCAGCAATGGCGATGCGGCGGCGAGCGACAATACATTTTCCTTCCAGACGACGGCCGCGTTTGCGTCGCTGCCCGGTGTGAAATCGCTTCCCGTTACGATCGCGGACGCGCAGGCGCGATCGGCCAACGCCAGCATCTCGCTGACCGTGACGTGTTCGTTCACCGGGCTGATCGGTCCGATCCAGGGCTCCGGATCGCGCTCCCCGTACGAAGGCTGCTCGGTGTCCACCACGGGAATCGTGACCGGAAAGAAGAGCAACGGCTTCTTCATGCAATCCGCCCCCGATGGCGACCCGAATACAAGCGATGGCGTTTTTGTTTTCACGTCATCGACGCCCGCTGTCAACCAGGGCGACTCGGTGCAAGTGGGCGGGACGGTGCAGGAGTTTTCTCCCAGCGCCGACCCCAACAGCCCGCCCGCCACCGAAATCGCCTTCGGCCCGACCGTCGCGGTGCTGTCCAGCGGCAATCCGCTGCCCGCGCCCGTGACCCTGACCGCGGCCGACACCAATCCCGCAGGTGGCATCGACGTGCTCGAGAAGTACGAAGGCATGCGCGTGCATGTGGACACTCTGAACGTCGTGGCGCCCACCGGCGGCTCGGTGACGGAGTCGAGCGCCACGTCCACCTCGAGCGGCGTGTTCTATGGTGTGCTGCCGGGCATCGCGCGTCCGTTCCGGGAACCCGGCGTGACGGTCGGCGATCCCCTGCCCTCAGGTTCGCCCTGCTGTGTGCCGCGTTTCGACAACAACCCGGAGCGCATCCGCGTGGATACGAAGTCAGGGCAACCGGCCGCACCGCCACCGGCCACGCTCGAAGTGACCACCGGCGCCACCGTCACCAACCTGACGGGACCGCTGGACTACGGGTTCCGCGCGTACACGATCATGCAAGAACTGGGCTCGACCCCAGTGGCCAGCGGGAACGTGAGCTTCGCGGCTGTCCCGGCGCCGCTCCCGACCGAGGTGACCGTTGCCTCGTTCAATATGGAACGGTTCTTCGATACTACCGACGATCCCAGCATTAGCGACGTGGCGCTCACGACGACGGCATTCAACAATCGACTGGCGAAGGCATCGCTGGTGATCCGCAACGTGCTCCACTACCCGGACGTCATCGGCGTGGAAGAGATGGAGAATCTGACTACGCTCCAGGCCGTTGCCGGCAAGGTGAACACGGACGCAGTCGCGGCGGGAGATCCGAACCCGAACTACCAGGCGTTCCTGGTGGAAGGCAACGATATCGGCGGCATCGACGTGGGGTTCCTGGTGAAGACGCCGCGCATCAGCACGATCGACGTCACGCAGTTCGGTCTCACGAACATGTACGCGAACCCGGCGGCGGCACGGCGCTGACGTGGGATCGGCCGCCGCTGGTACTGCGCGCCACCGCGGCACTGCCTGGCGGAACATCGCTGCCGTTCACCGCCATCGTGAACCATCTCCGCTCGCTCGGCTCGATCGACGATCCGGTCGACGGCCCCCGGGTACGGGCCAAACGCGAGGCCGAAGCCGAGTACCTGGCGAATCTGATCCAGGCCCGACAGACGACAGACCCCACCGAGCCGATCATCTCGGTGGGCGATTACAACGCCTTCGAAGTCAGCGACGGCTATGTGGATGTACTGGGCGCCATCAAAGGCACGCCCGCGCCGGCCAGCCAGGTGGTGCTTTCGAGCCCCTCGCTGGTGAACCCGCCGCTCACCGATCTGCTGGGGATGCTGCCAGCGGCGCAGCAATACTCGTACGTTTTCGACGGCGACGCGCAGACCCTCGACCACGAGTTGGTCACCCAGAGCCTGGTGAAACGCATGAACCGCGTGGCCTATGCGCGCAACGATGCCGATTTTCCGGAGACCTTCCGTAACGACGCCACGCGGCCGGAGCGCATCTCCGATCACGACCTGGCGGTGGCCTATCTGAACCTGGCGCCGGTGGCGGATATCACCCCGCAGTTCACCGTGACGATGTCGGCCTTGACCTTTAACCGGGCGACCAGGCTCTATTCAGGCACTATCACGGTGGTCAACAACGGCGGCGCAACCAACGGACCGGTGAGCGTGGTGCTGACCAATGTCACGCCGGGCGTAACTGTCGTCAGCCCGTCGGGCACGTACAACGCTAGCCCGTACCTGATGGTGCCGAACACGAGTGGGGGAATGGCCGGCGCGCAGACGCTCACGGTTCCGGTGAAGTTCGATAATCCGTCCAATGCGCTCATACAGGCAGTTCTGAAGGTCTACTCGGGGCCGCTGAATTAGACGCAATCAGTAGAAAAGCCGGACCTCTGGCGAAGTGGGCCACACGCGACTTCCCGAGACCGGCTCGGTCTGATGGCGCTCGCCTGCGGCCGTCCTGGGCGCGTTCGTGCGCGACATCTCCAACGCACAAGCGATGCCCCAAGCCCCTTGCGCACGGGGCGCCGCTGTGATAACAACATCGCTCGGGAGGCACGTTCATGTCTACTCGATCGATCCGGTGCACCTCGTATTGCGCGCTGGTTATGGCAATTACGGTCCTGATCTCCTGTTCTTCGGAATCGGCCGCGCCGAGGATGGGGACGCCGGCGTTCTACTGGAGCGCCGCTAAAGAGACTTGGGCGCAGAGCGACTACGTGAAAACGGAGGAGCACCTGGACAAGCTGCTGGCGGCCCCTAACGAGTACACGGCGCGGGCGCTCCCCTGGTCGCTCGTCCTCACTTCGGGGATGGCGTCCGGGTATCGCGAGCTGGCGGAGCATTTCGTCACTGGCGCGCGCATGAACCGGTCCGACCCGGGATCCTTCCGGCGGCTGGTTTCGCAGTATCGCGCGCTCTCGAGCCGCCTGGCGATGCAGTCCGCGGAGAACTTCGGCAAGATGGGCCAGTTAAAGGAGGACTCGATTGCGCTCGCGTTCGGCTTCCCCAAGGGAACGGCCGCGGCGGTACCGGTGCTGACCAAAGTGGCCAACGGTATCCAGTTGCCGCCTGCCGACATCGAGAGAGCGCAGGCTCGCATTTTGGAACGCGGCGTGATTCTCGCAGCCTGCCGCGCGGCGGGCGCGCCCGACGATGCCGCCAGGACGGAGTCGATCCTCAAAGGCGGCGAAGCCAAGGTGCCGCGCGCCACCTTCCTGCTGGCGATTGCGGGGGAACTTTACGCGCAATCGCAGCTCTATACCAGCGACCGGATGGACGAACCGCAGAAGGTCGAGATCTTCTGCCAGCGCGCGCACGATGCCCTCAAGGACGTGCCCGAATCCAAGGAGAGGAAGGACCTCGACGCCAAGATTCAGAGTGCGCTCAAGAAGACCAAGAAGGCGTAGTGCAGAGCCGGCTCAGATCAACTGTTCCATTACGGTCATCAGGTACTCCTGGTCGAACGGGCCGGAACGGTAGGTGCGCGCATCGAAGAACCGCCACATGCGCCGGTGCTTTTCGAGAGTGTAGAAAAGGAGCTGTTCCTGCACCAGATTGCGGTCGAGGAGTTCCTGATTGAAGGCCCGCACCGAGCCCTCGAGCGTGTAAGGGACGCGGAATTCCTCCGTCGAGATCAGGTCGGCGGCGGCCTTATATTCGATTTGCAGGATGCGGCCGCGCACGTTGATCTGGATCAGATTGCGCGTCTCTTCGTGGAAAATGTTGACGGAGTGTTCCGGCGGATCGAGCACCACGTCGCTGCGCTGCAGCTCGGTGTTCAACGCGGCCACGAATTCGGCGCAGATGGCGTGAAGTTCGGCGGTAGCGGCCGCGCGCGCGTCGGCGATGTCGCGAGCATGGCGGAGCGTGTGGGCATCCTTATCCGCCAGGGCGTCGATGCGAGCCGCCAGTTTCTTCAGGCGAGCGTGGCGAACTTGCTCCCCATCGGCTGCTGGTTTCAACTGGCGCGCCTCCCCCCACACTTCAGCATACTGCCTGCGCCCGGCGTACGAAAACTCACTGGCGGCGCTGCCATTCGAGAAGTTCTATTGGCTGTAGCAGATCGAGTACGTCCAGTTTCAAGTGGAAGAGGATCAGGTCGGCGGCGCCCACCGAGAAGGCCTTGCTTCCTTTTAATACATTATGTATGTGGGGCTGGGAAACGCCCGTTAGTCGGGCTAGCCCTCGCTCCGTGAGTTCCCCGCTGCGAACCCGTTCGCGGAGGTGATTGACCAGCCGGCTCTGCAGCTCCTGAAAGGTCATGACGCACCCGGCTAAGGCCTATTTCCGGAAGGAATAGGGTAGTACCGGAACTCCGTAGAACGGCCTAGGATTCCAGTATGAAATATGTCTGAATTTTCGCTCACCTAAATAATTGAAAACGCTGTTATTAGTGGAACGGCACTTACGCATTTGGCAGCAGACTTGGGCCACTCTGGATTTGAAATCTTGACGTTTTCCGGATCGGGGATAGTCTGTAGGAAGCTATCGAACCAATGGTGACGGATCAGCCTCAATGCCGCACCAGGAGGATAACAAGAAAATGCAGTGGAGCCGTTCTACCGCGATTGGACTGGCGAAGACAATCTGCACGTCCTGTCACGGGCATGGCATGCGCCAAGTCCGAAAGAATACGGAAGTGCCATGCAATTGCGTGTTTCGGGCCATTTTCAGAGCCTGCTATAGCCGTTTCCGGGAGTGTGTTGCCAACGGATCCCACCCCAGCACGGTTTCCTTGGAGTTCTGCGCGGCCGGCGAAGGCCGCCGCGTTTACTCCCGCAAGAGGGAAGAGTTCGTCGCTGACTTTTGCCTTGTCAGCCAGCGCCTGCTGGATGAATCTGAATACCGGATTTTCCGGTATTACTATCTCCTGGGGGCCGACTCGCACCTGTGCTGCCGTCAGTTGCAGGTTCCGCGCGGCAACCTTTTCCATCACCTGTACCGGATCCAAGAGAAACTTGGGCGCGGCTTTGCGGAGCTGGAGCCGTATGCGCTGTTTCCACTCGACGAATACTTCGGCGGCACCATCCTCCGCGAACCGCCGCGAGGGATTTTCCCCGCCCGCAAGCCGATGGCTCCACGCGATCCGCAAGAACGGCTGCTTCCCCTGTCCGCGTAGAAATCCCGGGGAACGGCCAGACACCGTTCCCCTTTCCTCATACAATAGGTAGTCCGGCCAACGAATGGATCCCCTCACGCACACGGCCACAGGACTCTTCCTGAGCAGAGCCGGGCTCAACCGCTTGACCCCCTACGCGACGCCCATTCTGATTCTGGCGGCCAATGCGCCGGACATCGACATTGTCACCGCCGCGGGCGGCTCGCTGAACTATCTCAACCTTCATCGGCACCTCACGCACTCGCTGGTGGCGATGCCCGTGATGGCGCTGCTTTCAGTGGCCGTCGTATGGGCGGCCGGCGGCAGGCGTTTGCGCTGGGTGGGGGCAATCGCCGCCGCGTTGGTTGCCGTGATCTCGCATCTGCTGCTCGATCTGACCAATGTCTACGGGGTCCGCCTCCTGCTGCCGTTCTCCAGCCGGTGGCAGCGGCTCGACCTGACCAATGTGATCGACTTCTGGATCTGGGGAGCGTTTCTGCTGTGCGTGGCGGCTCCATTCCTGGGCCGGCTGGTGGGCTCGGAGATCAGTTCGGGGAGCGGCAAGGACCGCCATCACGGCCGCGGCTGGGCGTGGTTCGCTTTGTCTTTTCTGCTGCTGTATAACTGCGGCCGAGCCGTGCTCCATGGGCGCGCCGTAGCGTCACTCGAATCGCGGGTATATGAGGAATCGCAGCCCGTGCGCACGGCCGCCCTGCCGGACGCTCTCAATCCCTGGAAGTGGCGCGGACTGGTTGAGACGCGCGAGTTCTATGCCGAAATCGAAGTCAAGCTGTTGGCCGATTT
This sequence comes from Bryobacteraceae bacterium, assembly GCA_041484525.1. Lineage (GTDB taxonomy): Bacteria > Acidobacteriota > Terriglobia > Bryobacterales > Bryobacteraceae > JBGPHT01. The sequence continues at coordinate 72,880 of JBGPHT010000002.1, forward strand.
CGACCCCTCGGGCGCGTCCATCTTCCACAAGCCCGAACCCGATCCAGCGCTCGAAGCCGCCCAACGCACCACGACGTTTCAGGACTTCCTCCGATTCTCACAGTTTCCCTTCTGGCGCGTGACACCGATTCCGGAGCCGGCGGGAGCCCGGCGGGTGGAGGCGATGGATCTCCGTTTCGGATCGCCCGCGTCTCCCCGCTTCGTGGCAAGCGCTATCGCGGATGCGAATGGACGCGTGGTCGAGAGCTCCTTCGAGTTCGGCCAGGTGCGCCCGCGCTAAGGTGTTATTCGTGGCGTTCTAAGTGATTCCGCCGATTGGTCCTGCGCTTGTGTGTTGCCACAATTGGGTTGTGGAACTCAGCTATACGGCCACGGTCTTGGACCGGGTACAACTTCGGGAAGTCACGCTCGACGATGAGAGTCTCATGCGGGAGATCCTCGCGGCACTCATCGACGACACGTCGCGGCAGATGCAATTGTTGGCAGCGGCGATTGAAGAGAAGAACACGCAGCGATGCATGCGTCTGGCACACTACTCCAAAGGGGCCTGCGCCAATGTAGGGGCGAATGCGGCGGCCGAGGTTCTGAGGAATATCGAGAGCAACGCAGCCAAGGGAGAGTTTGACGAGTGCACCACGTCGCTGGCGGCGCTGGCGGAAGAGATCTATCGTCTGCGAGCGGAACCGGCGGTGGCGTAAGGCTCATTTAGGCTGGCTGTTCACTTGACGGTGAACGTAGAAGATTCTTGCGATCACAGATCCCTGAATGCCTCGCGGAGAGCGCACTTCTACGCGTTTGCCGACGGCGCGCCCACGGCATTCCGAGTGGTTCCACGATCCGACAAAAGCCTGCGGTCAGGCTCGCATCTGCGAACTGGGCGTTTTCGCGCTCACGATCTACTCACCTGTTGACATACCACATATTCTATGGAATATTGATGTGGTGATACCACAGGAGAAGCAAGTGGCCGGTTCGAAGCTGGACCTTCTTCAGGGAACACTCGATCTAATGGTCCTTCAGACTCTGGCGTCGATGGGGCCGCTGCACGGTTACGGACTCGCGCGCCGTATCGAGCAGCGAAGCGGCGACGAAGTGCTGCTCAATCAGGGCACGATTTATGCTTCCCTGGTTCGTTTGCAACAGCGCCGCTGGATCGCAGCGGAGTGGGGGATGTCGGATACCAACCGGCGGGCCAAATACTACTCGATTACCCGAGCTGGACGGAAGCAACTGGCCGAGGAGACCTCGAACTGGCAGCGGCTCGCGGCCGTTATCGGGCGAGTGCTGGCTCCGTCGGAGGGAGGAACAAAGTGACCGGACCCATGCGTGAATGGTGGGCACGGACCCTCGGCTTTGTTCGGGGGCGCCAGGCAGATTGCGACTTCGAAGCAGAGCTCGCGGCTCACATCGAAATGGCGGTTGAAGACAACCTGCGGAGTGGAATGAGCCTGGAGGAGGCGCGCCGCCAGGCCGCGATGAAGTTCGGGAGCCGGCTCGCCGCAAAGGAACGAGCCAGCGATCAACGGGGACTTCCGTGGCTGGAATCGTTCTTCAGGGACCTCGGTTACGCCTTTCGCGGGATGCGCAAGAGCCCGGCATTCACGGGCGTGGTAGTGCTCACTCTGGCGCTTGGAATCGGAGCTAACACAGCGCTGTTCAGCCTTGTGGAAGCGGTGCTGCTGCGGCACCTGCCCGTGCGCGATCCGAAGAGCCTTTACTTCCTTGTGAACGCCGGCGCCAGAGGTCCGAATGGAGCGCCTCCTTACCCTTGCTATGAATTGTTCCGTAACCAGACCCGATCTTTCGCAGGCATGGCTGCCTTCACGGCCGACAATTTGAATGTCACCATCGACGGGCGCGCGGAGCAACTTTGGGGAGAATATGCCTCAGGTACCTATTTCGACGTGCTCGGAGTGCGGGCGTCGATCGGCCGCGTGTTGACTGCAGCCGACGACCAGCTTCGGCCCCCGGTAGCCGTTCTCAGTCACGCCTACTGGCAAACGCGATTCGGGGGGGATCCCGGTGTGCTGGGCAAGACCGTCTCCATCAACCGGACACCGTTGACGATCGTCGGCGTTGCCCAACCCGGATTCACGGGCATAGTTCCTGGCCGGCCATCGGGCATTACCGTGCCGTTTACCGTACAGGATCCGCGCCTTTTAGCGGAGCCGATGAGCTGGTTCTTCGAAATTGTGTCACGAATCAAGCCGGGGATTGATCCCCGCCAGGCGCGCGCCGAGCTCGAGCCGATCTATCAGCACTACATCGAGCCGCTGATCGATCTCTCCCCGGAGATGCGCCGCGATTATCTCAATCACATGGAGCTGCAGCCGGCCTCGAAAGGCACCGCTACGCTACGCGGCCGGTTCGCGGAGCCGCTCCTGATCCTGATGGTCGTCGTCGGCCTGGTGCTGCTGGTGGGGTGCTCGAATCTCGCGAATCTGTTCATGGCTCGCGCCACGAGCCGCGAGAAGGAGTTCGCGGTGCGGCTGGCGATCGGTGCGGGACGGTGGCGCCTGGCGCGGCAACTGCTGACCGAAACGATGCTGCTGTTCGGTTGCGGCAGCGCGGTGGGACTGTTGCTGGCGATATGGGGCAGCCAGTTGCTGGCGGGTTTTCTGGCAGTGGGGCGCACGCCCCTGTTTATCGAGGCGCACGTGGATGGCACCGTTTTGGCCTTTACGGCAGGTATTGTCTTGCTTACCGGACTCGTGTTCGGTGTGGCGCCCACTTTGGCCGCCGCGCGGGCCAATCCCCACACCGCGTTGCACGGCTCAGGCAGTCGTTCCACGGACTCGCGTGCACGCACGGGAATGCGGCAAACACTCGTCGTGGCGCAGGTCGCCCTGTCGCTGACTTTGCTGGTCGGAGGCGGACTCTTTGTGCGCACTCTGGTCAACCTGAACCGTCTCGCCCTCGGGTTTCGCCCGCAAGGCGTGCTTACCATGAGCGTGCTTCCGGTCGGTCCAGCCTACACCGATGCCCGCCTCGAAGCGCTCTGGGCCGAGCTGCTGGCGCGCGTTCGCAAGGTTCCCGGTGTTCAGACGGCCAGCGTATCCGTGCTGACTCCGCTCAGCGGCCGGGACCGCGGAGTCCGAGTCAGCGTACGAGGTTTCCAGCCGAACGCCGGACTGGATCGGTTGATGAGCCAGAACCACATCTCGGAGGGTTACTTCGAGACCTTCGGCATCCCGCTGGTTGCGGGACGTACCTTCACCGCCGCGGACCGCGAAGGTGCGCCAGGCGCAGTCATCGTCAACCAGGCGGCGGCCAAGTTCTACTTCCATGGCGGGAACCCCATCGGCGCCACTTTAGAAACGGGCAGCGGCGCCCAGCACCGTGTCTATGAGATTGTCGGCTTAGTGCGCGATGCGAAGCACATGAGCGTACGTCAAGCCACCCCGCGTCTCCTCTATATCCCCACCACGCAAAGGCGCGAGCGGCTGACACGGTTGACGCTGGCTGTCATGACGGCGGGCAATCCGGCACGCTTGACGGCGGCAGTGGAACGGGAAGTACGCGCGCTGGGGTCTGACATCCTCGCGACCGAGGTGATGACTCTCGAACAGCAAGTGGACGCTGCGCTGGTGCAGGAGCGCCTTCTCTCGACCGTTGGGGGATTCTTCAGCTTTCTGGCGCTGGTGCTGTCGGCGGTGGGACTGTATGGCTTGCTGGCCCATGCGGTCAGCCAGCGCACGGGCGAAATCGGTATTCGCATGGCGCTCGGCGCGGATCGAGGCGCCGTGGTGTGGATGATCCTGCGGCGCAGCCTGTGGCTGGTAGCGATCGGCCTCGCCGTCGGAGTACCAGCGGCGTTGTTGGCGGCGCGTCCGCTGGCGGCCTTGCTCTACGGCTTGGAACCTACCAACACCACTACTGTCGCAGTGTGCGTGTTGGTGCTGGTGGCGACCGCGATGCTGGCCAGCTACCTACCCGCGCACCGGGCCTCGCGCATCGATCCAATCACCGCCCTGCGGAACGAATGAACAATTTTCCCATGCCGAGCCACGACGGGCCGATCAAGCCGGCTGTTTCAGTAGCGCCTTCAGCCCGTCGGCGCACAGAGCCGCGGCGTGCCGCGAAGCGGGCGGCAATCCGCCTACAGCCTCATCCACGATCGACTGCCTGAATTGCGCCAGCTCCGCGCGCGTCTTTCCGTCGATCCATTCCGTCAGCGCGGAACCGGCCGCTATCGATGCCGTGCAGCCGCGAACTTTGTACCGGACCGCGCACGCGATCTCACCTTCAAATCGCACCGAAAGCCGTAGGATGTCCCCGCAGGCGGGGTTCGAAACTTCCACGGTGACGGCAGGCGCGGGAAGCTCGCCCACGTTGCGCGGGTTTTGGAAGTGATCGAGCAACAGTTCCGGGTACATGTACGCTCATTCTAGTTCAGGCCGAATACACAACCGAAAGATGAGATAAGAACTCTTCCAGCCGCGCTGCCTGTTCGCGGATGCACGCCGCATCCTGCGCCACGGCGGCGTCCTCGATGGCAGCGCCGATTTCGGTGAGCCGGTCGACGCCGTAGGCGGAACCGGAGCCTTTCATCTTGTGGCCCAGGATGCGGATGGAGTCATAGTCGCCGCTCTCCACCGACGCCAGAATCGTTTGCACTCCGGCACGCTGCCGATCCAGATACCCGGGCAGAATCTGGCGCAGCCGGCCATCCGCGTGGACTTCAGTCGCCACCGGCGTATCGGTCTTGCCAGGCTTCGCATACTTCCGAATGCTGGCCAACAGCATCTGCTGCCGGATCGGCTTGGCGAGGTGCGCCGTGCAACCGGCGTGGAGGCATTTTTCCTGTTCGTCCTTCAAGGCGTAAGCCGTCAGCGCCAGAATGGGGACAGGCGCGAGACCGCGTTCGAGTTCCCACGCGCGTATGCGTTCGGTGGCGGCATAGCCGTCGAGGACGGGCATCTGCATGTCCATCAGGACGAGATCGAAGCGGCCGTTAACGAACATACCGACAGCCTCCTCGCCATTCGCGGCCATTTCGAGAGTGCAGCCCGTGTCTGCGAGATAGGAACGGATGAGAAAGACGTTGTCTTCGGAATCGTCCGCCAGAAGAATGCGCCAGGGCGCAGCGGAAATTTCCTCTCCGGTCCGCGTCTCGCCGCCTTCCGCGCGCACCGACCGGAAGCCATGGCCCAGCGCGCCGCGGATGGCATCGAGCAGTTCCGCCCGCCTGACCGGCTTGACGAGATACGCCGGCATGCCGAGGTCGCGCGCGCGAGCGGCATCGCCCGCCCGGTTGTCCGAGGTCAGCATCAGGATGATGACGCCGGCCAGTGCCGGGTGGCTGCGGACATGTCCGGCCACGGCGAATCCGTCCATCCCCGGCATGCGGCAATCCAGCAGCACCAGTCCGTAGGGATCGCCGGCCTCGCTCGCGCGCGTCAGTTCCGCAATCGCCTCCGGGCCATCACGCGCTTCCCGAACCTCCGCCGCCCAGGAAGCCAGCATCTGCCGGAGGATCAGGCGATTGGTGGCGTTGTCATCGACCACCAGGGTCTTCAATCCCTTGAGGTCCACCACGGGCCCGTCCGGCCTGGGCTGCGGGTGCGCTGGGATGCCGAACGCCGTCGTGAAATAGAATGTGCTCCCGGCGCCGGCTGCACTCTCGACCCAAATTCGCCCTCCCATCAATTCCACCAGGCGCTTCGAAATTGCCAGTCCCAATCCGGTGCCGCCGTGCGTGCGCGTGGTGCTGGTATCGGCCTGCGCGAAGCTTTCGAAAATCACCTTCTGCTTGTCCTGCGATATGCCGATGCCGGTGTCGGAAACGCTGAACCGCAAGCTCCCGGCTGTCGCCCGTTTGGGGTCGCGCTCGATTCGCAGGACGACTTCTCCACGCTCGGTGAATTTCACGGCGTTCCCCAAAAGGTTGAGGAGCACCTGGCGCAAGCGATCGGGATCGCCCACCAGGTCGAGCGGTACGTCAGGCGCGATGTTGGCGATCAGCTCCAGCCCTTTCTCGTGCGCCGGGACGGCCGTGATCTCGGTACTTCTCTCGACGACATCGGTGAGGTCGAATTCGATCTCCGCCATTTCGATGTGGCCGGATTCGATCTTGGAAAGATCGAGGATGTCGTTGATCAACTCCAGCAGGTTGTTCCCCGCCCTGCGGAAGATGCGCACATATTCGCGCTGTTCCGGGTTGAGCGGCGATTCCCAAAGCAGGTCCGCCATACCGATGATGGCGTTCATGGGCGTACGAATCTCATGGCTCATGCGCGCCAGGAACTCGCTCTTGGCGACATTGGCCGCTTCGGCAGCCTCCTTAAGTTGGATAAGCTGGGCCTCCATCTGTTTGCGCTCGGTAATGTCGCGCGCGGTCGCGTAAATCAATTGGTCGCTCGAGAACGGCGCCGCGGTCCAGATCAGCCAGCGGTAGCCGCCATCCTTCGAGCGATACCGGTTCTCGAAAGAAATGGTCTGGTAGAAGCCGGTGGTCAGCTTCTCCATTTCGTGGAGCGTGGCATTTTGGTCGTCGGGATGGATGAAGTCGAGGAACGGATGCGTGGTGAGTTCCTCGAGGCTGTAGCCGAGAATCCGCTCCCACGCCGGATTCAAGCGCCGGAAGACGCCGTCGAAACCGGCGATGCAGAGCATGTCGAGCGAGAGGGTGAAGAACCGCTCCAGCGTCTCCTCGGCTCGGGTGCGCTCGACAAACTGGCCGATCTGGCTGCCCAGCGCCGCGAAGGTATTGAGGAGTTCCAGATCCGGCCTCTGCAGTTCCCGGCTGAAGAATTCGAGGATGGCAAGAACTTCGGAGCCCAGCATGACAGGAAATGCCAGGCCCGATTTCAGCCCTTCGTCGCGGGCGAGCTGGGCGCGGGGAAAATTGGTGTCGATGGGCGCGTCGGGAATCCATTCCGGCTGTTGGCTGGCCCAGACCCTCCCCGGCAATCCGACGCCGGGTGGGAAGGTGCGTCGCTTCGAGACCTCTTCAAATTCGCTCGGCGCGGAGGAGGGCTGGCGCCACGTGGCGATGCATCGCAGCACGTTCAAGCGGGATTCTACTTTCCAAAGCGCGCCTTGCTGCCATCCGAGCGCTTCGCCGATTCCCTGCAGCAGGCGCGGCGCCGCCTCGGCCAAGGACGACGAAGTGACCAGCGCGGTGGTGGCGGCGTCGCGCGCGTACACCCTCTGCTCGACGCGCTGCTGCTCGGCCAGGCGCCGCTCGAGTTCAGAGATTCTTTCCCGCAACTGTTCCAGCTCGGCAGGATCGCCCGCCGGAGGATGCATGCTTCGTCCCCTCGATTGGTGGAATCAGGATAGCGAACTTCGAGTTGCTCGGGGGGTGCCGCTGCCCCACCACGCGGGTGTGGTTATATCCTGGAATTGGAGGCCGCGATGTATCCACTCAAGAAGGGGAAGTTCGCGCAGCAGGCGCACGTGGGGATTCCGCCGGGGACCTACGAAGAGGAGCACGGGCGCAAAGGTTTCTACGGACGCAGCACGCACCTGTATCACGCGCATCCGCCGACGGGGTGGATCCGCTTCGAAGGCAAGCTGCGGCCGCACCTGTTCGACCTGAACCAACTGGCGCCCTCCGACTGCCACGATCCCGAAGGCATGCCTGTGGCGTTCCTGGGCAATGCCGACGTGACGCTCTATGTTTCGCGCCGCTCGCAACCGATGCCTTTCTACTACCGCAACGCGGATGGCGACGAGTTGCTCTTCGTCCACCGCGGCGAGGGAACGGTCGAGACCGATTTCGGACCGCTCGAATTCGAGCCCGGCGATTACATTGTGCTGCCGCGAGCCGTGACCTACCGGCTGATCCCCAGGACTGCGGACAATTTCTTCCTGATCGTGCAATCGCACGCGGAATTCAGTCCGCCGGACAAGGGGCTCCTCGGACACCACGCGCTCTACGACCCAGGCGTGGTCACGACCCCCGAGCCCGCGCCGCATCTGGACGACAACCGCGAGTGGGAAGTGCGGATCAAAGCGGAGAACGAGATCTCGAAGGTGGTGTACCCGTTCAACCCTATCGATGTGGTGGGGTGGAAGGGCGACCTCACGGTGTGGAAAATCAACATGCGCGACATCCGGCCGATCATGAGCCACCGCGCGCATCTGCCGCCGAGCGCGCACACCACCTTTGTGACGGAAGGCGCGGTGGTGTGCAGTTTCCTGCCGCGGCCCCTCGAACAGGACCCGGAGGCGCTACGCGTGCCGTTCTTCCACCGCAACACCGACTACGACGAGTTCATCTTCTACCACGACGGTGATTTCTTCAGCAAGGACAACATCAAGCCCGGCTACGCCACGCTGCACCCGCGCGGCATCCACCACGGTCCGCATCCGAAGGCTCTGGCCAACCAGGGCAAGAAAACGCAGACGGACGAATACGCGGTGATGCTGGACGGGCTCAACCCCATCCACGTGCTGCCGGCGGGCGAGCAGGTGGAGTGGAAAGAATACTGGGCGAGCTGGATGGAAAAGAAGTAGTCTGGATCGGCGACGGCACGCACCTTTGGTTTCGACTTGCGGCTGCAGCCTAGTTGCTGTATGGTCAAACAGAAGTTCTGACAATCCTCGCGAGGCGAGGTCTCCTGCCTCCATGTGGTCGTCCCGCGATATCAGTGAGGCTTATAGAAACACACACAAGCCCAATGACTATAGGGGCTTTGACCGAGTTTGCACGCTCAGTGTGGCATAGTGTGAAAGTATGGGTTCCGGTGAGTCTTGCGAGGGGTTACGGCACAAGCCGCGTCACAATGCCGGAGACTCAGAAAAAGTGCCAGACGACATGGGCTTGTTCGAGCTCAAGCTGATCTGGTGGGGCGTACCTCGCAAGCACCCGGATGTTAATGCCATACGAGTCCGGCTGGGAAAAGTCTGGCGGCGCTTGTCGAATCTCGACCGAAGCTATCTGTTGGGGGCGGCCAACGCCATCGCCGAAGCAGAGGCCGCCAAAGCAGCGTGGAATCCAAAAGCAGACGAAGCCCGACATCGCCAACTTCTCGGCCTTGCCAAGCGCACGGCGGAATTGGCGAAAGAGATTCGTTTGACGTTCCCGCCGCCGTGGGTGGGAGAGGACCGGGAGCTGTTGGTGAGACTGTGTGGTCTCGCAGCCGGCACCTTCCGCGCAACGATGCCGGTTGAGAAACGAACCTCCGCCTACGTGGCAGCCGAGATACTCCGAAGGGCGAAGCGACGGCTGGTGGCACAGACCGGCTATGCCCACTTTGAATTGCTTGCTGACCTAGCATGGTTAGCGTCGGGAATGCGCTACCAAATTTCGGAACGAAGCATTCGCCGATACCTGGAAATTCGTTGATTTTCAATGGATTCCGGGAAAAGGGCGGCGCAAAAACCCAAGGAGAGTCAATTTTCTGCCGGGACTCGGGAGGCCCTCAAGTGCTTTCATGGAATCTATGAAGCGCATCTCTACACTCCAGCAAACTCCGAAGCTCTCTGTCACGGTCGCTGAGGCCGCGCGTTCCACTAGCTTTTCAGAGAACTGTATCCGATTACTCATTGCACGCCGGCTCCTTCCTCACGTTCGAGTTGGCCGGGCGGTTCGACTCATGGTTGATGATCTTGAGCGATTCCTCGAACAGCACCGGGAGGCCGCACGAACAGGGCGCCAGTGAGCGACCACAGGCACCACGAGAGGCACACTACCCGACTTGCGGCGGCTGCTATGAAAAGAGGGAAAGACACATGACGGGCGCGGCCCGCGAATCCCGACCGGACATGACGTGGGGTTTAGGTTAGGTTCAGGTCTTGTAGCATCCAGTCAGTCTAGCTTCCCGCCGGTCTATGGCTGCTTTGGGCTGGGCTCTCACGCGGGAGCGGTCCCGCATCTCCCCGCACTTCCCCGCGCCTTCCTACGGGCCGCCCGTTCACCCGAGCCCCCATCATCGGGCAGGCGTTCTGCTTACTTCGGATGGGTGGCACCTCACTGCTGTACTGGAATGAAGATGCCGCCTTGGCTCTGGACTCCACCGGCCGTGGCGACTACCAAAGCATCTCCGCCGGGGAGGCCCGCTGGAACGATCACATTCAACTGATACAATCCGACGGAGGTCAGTCCCGCCCAGAGGACTACCGAATCGAGCCCCCCAATCGTGACTGTTACCGCCGCTACTGTTGGGTATGCGTCGAAGAACACTTGGCCAGGGGGTGGAGTTGGATTGACTGGTCCGAATCCGGCGGCATAGACTTCCACGATGTCACCCGCTCTTGAGGGCCGGGACGGGACACCGGCCCCCAATGCGTTGATGGGGGCTACGTAGATGGCGGTGCTGTTAGGCCCGGACGGCAGGATGGCTGCAACGTACTTCTGGTCCGGTGGTGAGAAGGTGAACAACGCGGGCGAGTAGATTTCGATCTGGGTCAAGAAAGCCCCACTAGCAGAACCACCATTTGTGACAACAACCTTCGCTGGGCCGGTGGTAGTCTCATCCGGGGCCAAAACGTTGATCTGTGTCGGACTGATGTACTCCACAAATGCAGACTTGCCGTTGATAGTCACGCTCACCCCATCAAGGCTCAATGGCAGTTTGCCTCCAATGATGTCGGATGCCCCCCAGGTTCGACCAGAGAGGGGCGGGGCGAGATTCGCGCCGTAGATCGCCACCCAAGAATTACCCTGAATCGTCCGAAGGTATTCATCCGCGGCATTCCCAACCGCAGCGATGGTAGGCGTAGGGAAAACGAGGGCTGCACGTCCAATCTTTCTCGCCACCCCAGAGATTTCAGTGAACCACAGCGCCCCATCTGGACTGAGGGTGATGGCCTTGGGAACCATGCTTGAGTCGGGAAGATCGTACCTAGCCATGGGTCCCGCTGAGGTAATTCTCCAAATCCTAGCGCTACCCCCTTGCTCGGTGAACCACACCCCGCCATCCGTCCCCCTCGCGATACCGCCAGCACTGGCGAAGGGTTTCGAGAGCTGGAGGTCGTACCAACTAATCGTGCCGCCAGTCGTGATGCGCCCAAGCCTTGAGCCAAATTGGGTGAACCAGAGGGCGCCGTCCGGCCCTGCCGTGATCTGGGTGGAGTTGTAGAGAACCAACGGGAGGGCGAATTCGGTTATCACCCCGGCCATTGTAATTCGACCGATCTTGTTCGCACCGTATTCAACAAACCAGATCGCACCATCCGGCCCGGCAGCGATCCCATAAGGGCCGCTATTAGGAGTCGGAGTGGCGTACTCCGTGATGTCACCCGCAGTAGTGATCCGACCAATCTTGCTGCCGACCCCACCTTTGTTTTCGGTGAACCAGAGTGCGCCGTCCGGCCCTGCCGTGATTCCCATGGGGCCGCTGATCGGCGTTGGAATCTCATATTCCGCGATTGCCCCTGACGGGGTTATCCGCCCAATTTTGTTTCCGCTGAATTCAACAAACCAGATCGCACCATCCGGCCCGGTAGTGATACCCTGAGGGCTACTGTTGAGCGTCGGAGTGGCATACGCTGTAACCGCACCCACAGTAGTAATTCGCCCGATTTTGCTGGAATCCGAAACCGTAAACCAAATCGCACCGTCCAGCCCGGCAGTAATGTAGTTCGGGTTGAAACCGAGGGTTGAGATCGGGTACTCGGTAAAAGTGATAGACTGCGCCGATGAAATTGTGGCTAAGCTCAGCAGTAATGCCGCCAAGCGGAAGTGATTCATGGGTCGTGTTCCTTACGCCCCGCATGGCTAGCGGCCTGATCGCGCGGCGGCACTGGCAGCGGCAGCTTTCTTTGCGATTGCTTTCCGCCGTTCCGGTGAGAGGCTGGAGGCGCGCGCGGCGGCACCGTGGCTGGCAATCTCGCTACGGCGCTGGGTCGACAGTTTCTCGGCCCGCAACCTTGCGAGTTTCACCGCGGCAGGGTTCTTCGCACTCTTAGCCATCTGAATTACATTCTAGCTTGCGGAAGCAAGCTTAGCTTACTTGCTTCCGCAAGTAAGCTAATATTGAGGACGGCAAGAGCAGTGGGGTATGGGGTAGCCGCGAAGAATCAGCAAACGGCAAAAAGAGCCGATGATCGCGTGAGACGCGAACGGTGCTGCCCGAGGGGTGTTCCCTGCGTCCCACAAGCGGACACTTTCGAGCCCTTCGATAGCAAGCTAACTCTTTTGCAGGCAACTAAATAGCATCTGGTCCCTCAAGTGCCAGTGTTTGTGCGCTCAATTGCGGTATGAATAGAACTTGATGAAATCATCCGATTCCCGTACTCCATGCATCCTGGTTGCCGACGATCAGCCCGATGTCCTCGAAGCCTTGCGCTTCCTGGTGAAGGGCGAGGGCTACACGGCCGAGACCGTGAACTCGCCGCCGGCCGTGATCGACGCCGTGGAATCGCGGGACTTCGATGCGGTCCTCATGGACCTGAATTACACGCGCGACACCACGTCGGGGCAGGAAGGGCTGGAGTTGCTCATTCGCGTATTGGCGCTCGATTCCACATTGCCGGTGATCGTGATGACGGCGTGGGGCTCGGTCGAGCTCGCGGTCGAGGCCATGCGGCGAGGCGCGCGCGATTTCATTCAGAAGCCGTGGGACAACGCGCGGCTTTCGGCCATCCTAAAAACGCAGATCGAGCTGGGGCGGGCTCTCCGCAAAGGGCAGAGGCTGGAAGCTGAGAATCGCGCTCTGCGCGCTGAACGCTTCCCGCAATTGATCGCGAGTTCGGCGGCCATGCGGCCGGTTCTCGACGTGATTTCGCGCGTCGGCCCTTCCGACGCCAACGTCCTCATCACCGGCGAAAACGGCACCGGCAAGGGGCTGGTGGCGCAAACGCTGCACGCCGTCTCGCTGCGCTCCACACGTCCGCTGGTAACGGTAAACACCGGCGGCCTGGCGGAGGGAGTTTTCGAAAGCGAGCTGTTCGGACATGTGAAGGGCGCGTTCACGGACGCCAAATCCGACCGTGTAGGCCGCTTTGAGATGGCCGACGGCGGCACGCTTTTTCTGGACGAGATTGCCAACATCTCGCAGGGGCTGCAGTCGAAGCTGCTGCGCACCATCGAGACAGGCGAATTCGAGCGCGTGGGATCTTCGAAGACGCGCCGCGTGGATGTGCGCGTGTTCTCGGCGACTAACGCCGACCTGGGCGTGGAGGTGGCCGAGGGCCGCTTCCGGCAGGATCTCTTATTCCGCCTGAACACGATCGAGATCCGCCTGCCGCCGATGCGCGATCGGCGCGAGGATATCTCGGTGCTGGCCGCGCACTTCCTTAGACAACACGCCGACCATTACCGCAAACCGCTCACGGGCTTCGACGAGGGAGCCATTAAAGCGCTGCTAGCGCACTCCTGGCCGGGCAACGTCCGCGAGTTGGACCATGCCGTGGAGCGAGCGGTCCTGATGGCGCAGGGCGATACGATCCGCGCCGGCGACCTTGGGCTGCGCGCGGGCCGCGAAGGACCGCCGCGGCTGGAGGAGATGAGCTTGGAAGACGTGGAGGCGCTGCTGATCAAGAAGGCGCTGGCGCGCTTCAACGGCAACGTCAGCCACGCGGCGAACGCGCTCGGCCTGAGCCGGAGTGCGCTGTATAGGCGTCTACAAAGGTATGGTTTATAGTGAGCGCCCCGCGGCCTTACGGTCGGTAGCCAATGGAAGACAGCCCGCAAGAAAAAATAGCGCGCTTGAGCCACGAAGGACGCGTGGTGTTGCTGGCGCTGCTGGCTGGATTGCCCGGGTCCCTCACCGCCCTGATCATGCTGTGGACCGAGGATCACACGGCCAAGGTCCAGTGGACTCTCACGGTGGTAATCGTGCTGGCGTGGGTGGGGTTCGCGGCGGCGGTGCGGGAGCGCGTGGTGTTTCCGCTGCAGACTCTCTCGAACCTGCTGGGCGCGCTGCGCGAAGGCGACTTTTCGGTAAGAGGCCGCTCGCCGAGGCCGGACGATGCGCTGGGTGAAGTCATGCGCGAGGTCAACACGCTCGGCAGCACGCTGCGCGAACAGCGGCTGGGGGCGATGGAGGCGACCACGCTGCTGCGCACGGTGATGCGCGAAATCGACGTAGCCATCTTCGCGTTCGACGAGCGCGGGCGGCTGCGCCTGGTGAACCGCGCCGGCGAGCGACTGCTGGCGATGCCGCCGGAGCGGCTGCTGGGACAGACGGCGGAAGAAGTGAATCTCGAAACCTGTCTGCATGGGCCGGAGCAAAGCACTTTGCAGGCGGTCTTCCCGGGCGGTGCGGGACGTTGGGGCGTCCGCCGAACGCGGATTCGCGAGCGCGGACTGCCGCTGGAACTGGTGGTGATTTCGGATCTTACGCAAGCTCTCAGCGAGCAGGAACTGCAGGCCTGGCAGCGCCTGGTGCGGGTGCTCGGCCACGAGCTGAACAATTCGCTCGCGCCCATCAAATCCATCGCCGGCAGCCTGGAGAGCATCATCTCACGCGAGGTTCTGCCCGACGATTGGCGCGACGACATGCGGCGCGGCCTGAACGTGATCACGTCGCGCTCCGAGAGCTTGAGCCGGTTCATCGGCGCCTATGCGCGGCTGGCCAAGCTGCCCCGTCCGCAACTGCAGCCGCTCGAGCTGGCGCCGTGGGTGGGGCGGGCGGCGAGTTTCGAAACGCGCCTGCCGGTGGCAGTGGAACCGGGGCCGCCGATGACGGTTCAGGGCGATCCCGACCAGCTCGAACAGGTGCTCATCAACTTGCTGCGTAACGCCGCCGATGCATCGCTCGCGACCAACAGCGACTCGGTGCGCGTCGGCTGGCGGCGCGATGGCAGCATGCTCGAAGTCTGGGTGAAGGACGAAGGGCCGGGCCTGTCGAGCACGGCGAACCTCTTCGTTCCGTTCTTCACGACGAAGCCGGGAGGATCGGGAATCGGGCTGGTGCTGAGCCGCCAGATTGCCGAAGGGCATGGCGGCGCACTGATGCTCGAGAACCGGAAGGACGGTCCGGGATGCGTGGCGCGGTTGCGGCTGCCGGCGTAGAGTGGCGGCCGCCCGGCGGATTCTACCGGTCGCCCACGAAGTTCAGTTTGATCTCCGTTTGCGCCTCGACGGCCTGGCCGTTGAGGATGGTCGGGTTGTAGACCCACTGCGAAACGGCGTCGGTCGCGGCCTTGACGAGCATCGGATGACCCTTCACGACTTTGATGTTCTTCAGCCGGCCGTTGGTGCCGATGGTGGCGGCCAGAATGACCTCGCCCTTGGCGCCGGCCTGCTTGGCCAGTTTGGGATACTCGGGCTCCTTGCGATAGCTGAGGACCGCCTGCTTCAGATTGCCGCCGCTAACCAGGGCCGCCTTTTGCGGGGTGGGCGCCTGCTGCACGGGGGCCGGTTGTACCGGCGGAGGCGGGGCCGGTGCGGAAGGCGCGGAGACTGAGTTCAGGTTCAGTCCGGGAACAGATCCGGTGGCAACGCCTGCGACACCCACGGTGGGGGCGCTATCCAGGTCCGTCGGCCGCGTGGGCCGCAACCGCGTCGAGAGCGAAAGCGAATCGGTGTTGAACGGCTTCAGAGGCGCTCCGGCGCTGGTCGGCTTCACCTGTTCGACTATGGGCTGCTCGACCGGCGCTTCCACGACAGGCTTACCATTAACCGGAGTGGTGGGCGTGGCTGGGACGACGTTGTTCGCAGGCTTGGCGGCGTTCGGCCCGGTCTGGCTCTGGTCGACGAGCGGCGACGGCCGGCTGTTCAATGCGCGGAAGGACGCGGTGGTGATCTTGGACGGGTCCGTGCCCGTGACTTCCATGCGGAAGCCCACGTCGGACGTGGACGGCGTGTACATGATGCTGCCGGTTTTGAGCTGTTCCAGATCCATCTTCACATCTTCGTGCTGATCGCCATCGGTGATCGAGAGCACGGCGCGGCTGGCACTGCGAATAGTATCCGCATCCTGGTTCCAGGTGAGGAGCAGTCCGGTAGCGGTGCGCTCGACACGCAATTGCAGGGGCGACGTATCCTGGGGAACCACGCGCGTCTTGGAAGAATGGCGCATGAATCCGGGGTAGACAAACAGCAGAACGAACAGCAGGATGGAGGCTGCGGCGGCGCCGATCAGCTTCACGACCTTGGTGCTGCGGGGAGGCGCGACAGCCGCATTGGTCTCCAGATCCCGTTCCTTGGCTGTCGAAGGCGCGGCAGCCGCCGGCAGTGGCGGGAGCGCAGGCTTGGCTGCAGCGGGAGTCTTGATTACCGGCTTTTCCTCTGGAGCTTTCTCGATCTTCCTCTCAGGCACGGGCGCCGATTTGAGGGCCGGCACGGACCCGGATGCGGGTTTCGGAGCCAGAGCCGGAGGCGCGGGCGCGGTCTTGGCAATCGGAGCAGCAGGAGCGGGAGCAGTCGCGGGTTTGGGCGGCGGCGCCGGCGCGGCTTTGGCCGCGGGCGCGGGTGCGGGTGCCGGCGGTGGGGCAGACTTGGCAACCGGCGCCGGAGGCGGCTCGGGCGCCTTCACCGGTGCGGCTACTTCGGCGGGCTCGGGCAGCGCCTCCGGAGCAACCGCGCCGCCAAGCGGACCGGGCAGTGAGATCTCGCGGCGTGACGCTATGGGAACGATCTGCGCGCGTGTCGCCGTCCTGGGCGCCAAAAGCGCAGAGCTGGCGGTGTTGACCGGGGCCTCCGGCTTGGCCGGCGCTGTCTCAGCAGCCTTGCCACCCGACAACTGCGAGGACCGGAACTGAAATTCCAGCGGGCTCGCATCGCCCTTGACCTGTCCGTCCTCCCAAATGAAGATGCCGGCGGTCGATGCTTTGCTGGCGAACGGCCGGATCAGCAGCGCCACCTGATGCGGGTCGCGAAACTTCAACTGAAAGAATCCGAGATCCTCGGGATCGAGCGACAGTCCCTTGCGCGTGTGGCTGCGGAAAAATCCGACTACGCGCGCGCGCTTCTGCTCGATGGCCCGCTCGAAACGGCCCATGTCGGCGTCCGACAATCGGTAGAGCGGTCCGCGGCTGTAATCGCAGGCGATCAGTTCGTATTCGTCGAGCGTGACGATCATGGGAGTGCCCGGGGAGTTGCTGCCCAGCAAAACTCCGCCGATCTCGGATCCTCGCGAGCTCAGCGAACGGAAATTCTCGACCGCTTCATTCTCCAGTCGGTCGATCAGCGCGAGCGGAATCCGAACGGACACCGGCTTCTGCGGAACTTCCCAGGAAAAACAGGGGCCCGCGGCGGTTTGCAGGTCAAAACGTTCTGCACGCGCGGTCGATTCAGTCATTGCATGGCCTCCGGATGCACCGTCGTCACAAGTTGGTGCTTGCGACGATGATTTTAACTGATCCCGGCCGGTTTTTTTAGAGCTTTTTCTTGCCTGTTAACCAAAATTAGCAACGATTTTTTGGAAATAATAACTATAGATAACATCAAGCGTCTCAAATGCTAACGTTCGATAACATTTCCACGCTGCCGCCATTTATTCTAGTAATTCTCCTGTAAAGTCTTATATAATTGTCCCCGAAATGAGCGCGAGAACGTGCCAGCTCTGCGGCAAGCCGTTGAGCAGGATTTGGGTAGGCTCCGGCGACGATTTTTGTTCGCGGGAGCACCGCAACCAGTATCGCTTGCGCAAGGGCATGGACCGCCTGCTCGAGGACAACAAGGTGGCCACGCTCATGCGCCGCCGCGAGCAACTGAAGCCGCTGTCCGCGTCCTGCCTGGTCGCCTCCGCGCAAACTCCGCGCATGTTTTCGCGCGCGCAAATTCCCACGCGGCCGCGCGCCCTGGCGCTGTTTTCGGCCGCCATCCGCATTCGTGCGACAGCGAAAATCTCTCCCAAGAAAGAACGATTTCTCCGTTTGAAATCGACGCTGCCGGCGCGCGGCGCCAAGCGGCCGGCGCAAGAGGCGGCGGGCCGTTTCCATGCGCGCTCCTCGGCCCTGGCGGTGCCGCGCCGCGAAGTGCGGATGCAAGTGGACCTGCCGCGCGCCCAGCTCAGCGTACTTCGCTACGCCGCGAAGGGCACTCCCGGAACGCGGCGCGAGTTCGGGATTCTGCGGCAGCAGCCGCTGCGTCTGCATCTGGAACCGGGATGTATCCAGTTGGACCCCGCGCAGAGCCCGGGTACACGATTCAACGGTGGAACGCAGAAGGCGAAGATCGTGCCGGCCTCGGGCCGGGCGCTGCGCGTGTCGAGTGGCGTGGGATTCCGCGTCCCCCCGCTGCGCGTCGCCCCACGCACGGCGGTTCTGCCGCTCCCGCGCGGTTTGAGTTTACACGAGAGAGCGTCCCTGGCCTTGCCGGCTTCCCGCCGGTTTCCGGCCGCCGTGCGAACTGCCGGCCAACCGGGCGACGGCCTGATGCAGTTGCCCGTCGGCTCGTCGGATTTGAACAGCAGGAAAGGCGGTGTGCCGGCGGCGGCATTCGCCTGGCCTGGCGCCGTGCCCCCGCCCAAGCCGCGGCTGGCAGCAGGCACCGTCCCCGCCGCGCGGCCCGGAGGAATGCCTTGGGTGCCGAACGGTCCGATGGACGCGTTCGACCGGCGGCACAACGGTTCGGCGGCGCGCGCGGGCTTCTCGGATTCCGTAGAACTGCGGTTGTTCACGGTGCCGCCTGCGCCCGTGGCCGGCGCGCAGGATCCGCAGGTGGGCGTGGCGCTCTTCGTGCCGCAGGATACCCCGTTCGCTCGACCCTCGTTTGCCCTCATGGGCACTCTCGGGGGAGTCGCCGCCACGTCGTCGCAGGCAAGCCCGCCGTCAGCGGCGGCGACGGAGCACACTCCGGCTCCCGTGGTCATCGTGCCGGTAAAACTGGAAGAGCACTTCGACACTGGCTGGGGCAACTGGCTGGGTGAGATGGCGGAATGGAAATTGGATGCAGCGGGCGTGCGCACCGGACCGCTCGCGCTGTTCGTGCCGTCGCTCGATTTGAAAGATTACGATCTGGAATTCCTTACGCGCATCGACAACCGGAGCGTCACTTGGGTGTATCGCGCGGAGGACTTCGACCGGTATTACAAGGCCACCATCGAGGCTGTTCCCGGCGGAGGCTTCGAGCTCTCGCACTGCATGGTGACCCAGGGTGTGGCGGAAGGAGCGGTGAGCGTGCCGCTGCCCAAGCCGCCGGGCGCCAAGAAGTCTTTCCCGGTGCGTACATCGGTCCGGGGAAATGAGTTTTGCGTATGGGTGGACGGCGAGCTCGTCGCCACCTGGACCGACGACCGCATTGCGGCCGGCGGCATCGGATTCATCGGAGCGTCCGACGATCGGGCGCGGTTGTACTGGGTCAGGCTCTCGACAACGGGCACTCCCGGTAAGGAGCATCAAGTATAATGAGCACGACAGCCATTAGAACCTCGAAGGTCCAGACTATGCGAGTCACCGATCTGGAACCCAACGAAAAAAGCGGCGGCGCAGCTTCCGCATCGGAGTGTCTCGCGCGATCCGTTGCGCAGCACCTCGCCGGCAAGCGCGACGAGGCCCTCAAGCAGTTGCAGCGGGCGGTCGCGGCCAACCAGGGTTCGGCCGAAATCTATCGCGCCATGGGGCACATCCAGTTCGAGCTGGGTGACTTTCAGGAGGCCGCGAAGAGTTATCGCACGCTGGCGCAGCTCAAGCCGCAGTACGCGATGGGTTGGTTCAACCTGGCGGTCTGTCTGGAACGCGCCGGAGGCTGGGAAGAAGCTTCGGAAGCCTTCCACAAAGCCTGCACGCTCGATCCGGGCCACCTGGATGCGCACCTCGGCCTCGGCGTCTGCCACCTTCGCCTGGAAGATCCGAAGTCGGCGCTGTTCTCGTTCGAGCGCTGCCTGGAGCTGGCGGCCGATCACGAGGACGCGCTGTTCGGCAAGGCGGCCGCGCTACAGTCGCTCGGCCACGCGGACGAAGCCTCGCAACTCTATCAGAAGATCCTGGATCGTAATCAGGATTCCGAAGAGTCGCTATCGAACCTGATCCTGATCGGCATGTCGAAGGAGGATTTCGACATGGTGCGCGAGTATTCGGAGCGCCTGCTCGAGTTGCGGCCGGAATCGACGGTGGCGCTCGAGGGCCTCGCGGCGTGGTCCTGCGCCGCCGGCGAGCACGCGCTCACAGCGAAATTCTGCACGTTGCTGGTATCGGCCGTGCCGGGCCATTTCGAGGGCTGGTTCAACCTGGGGCTGGCGCATCAGAAATCGGGCCGATGGGAACAAGCGGCGGACGCCTACGGTGAAGCGCTGAAACTGCGCCCCGGCTCGTGCGAAGGCCACACCAATCTGGGAATCGTGCGCGAACAACTGGGCGACAACACGGGCGCGCGGCAGGCGTATGACCGGGCCATCCAGTCGAATCCGGAAGCGCTCGCTCCCATCTGGAACATCGCGCTGCTGCTCGAGCACGCCGGACAGATCGAAGAGGCCGAGCGTTGGTACAAGCTGGTGCTCGAGAAGGCGCCTAAAGAAGAGGAAGCCCGCTTCCGCTTGGGTTATTTGAGGCTGCAGCGCGGCGATCATCGCGGCGCCGCCGAGGCGTTCGAAGGCTGTCTGAAATATCGCCCGGCGTGGCCCGAAGCGCACGCCAACCTGGCGCTGGCCTACAGCGGCCTGGGCGAGCGCGAGCATGCCGAGCGGCTCTACGAAAAGATTCTCGAAGCCGATCCCAAGAGCATGGACGCGCTGCGCGGCCTGGCGGCGCTGGCAATTCAGGCGTCGGATTTCGACACAGCGCTCGAGTTCCACGTGCGCCTGATCGACCTCGGTGAGAAGTCGCCTGAAGTCCTCTACAACACCGGCCTGATGTACGAGAAGGCCAGCCAGTTCGACAAGGCTGTGAAGCTCTACCGGGACGCGCTGGCGCAGCAGGCCGACATGCCGGAAGCGCTGCTCAACCTGGGCCGCATCCTCGAAACTCAAGGCAAGAGCGAGGAAGCGCGCAACTGCTGGACCAAGGCGCTCGAAGTGGAGCCGGCTTTGGCGCAAGGCTATTTCGGCGCGCCCATCGAGTAGTCGACTGTTCAAATCTTTGGCAGCGGTCGGCGTTGCGCTAACATCGAACACATGTTTCGCTGCGTGCCGCTGATTTTTGCCACTGCTATCTTCTGTCTCGCGCAGGACCCGATTGCGCCGCACTCCGCCTGGGAGCCTCCCGCCGCCAAGGGGGCGGCGTCGCTCGCGGCCAGTTCCAAGGACTCGCCGCGCGATCTGCTGACGACGGGTGAAAAAACCGATTGGAACGAGACTGCGTCGTATGCCGAAGCCGTGGAAATCGCGCATCGGCTGGAGCGCGCGTCGAGATTCGTCAAGGTGCTCGAAATCGGAACCACGCCCGAGGGGCGCACCATGATCGCGCTGGTGGTTTCGAAAGACCGCGCCTTCACACCCGAGGCGGCGGCGAAAACCAACAAGGCCGTCATCCTGATCCAGAGCGGGATTCACGCCGGCGAGATCGAAGGCAAGGACACGGTGCTGATGCTGGTGCGCGACATGGCGGTCACAAAGCGCTTCGCCGGCTGGTTGGACAAGGCGATCTTCGTCATCATCCCGGTATTCAACGTGGACGGCCACGAATACGTCAGTCCGTATCACCGGCCGAGCCAGAATGGGCCGAAGTCCACTGGCCTGCGCGCCAACGCCGTGCGGCTGAATCTGAACCGCGATTACATTAAGGCCGACACCCTGGAAATGCGCGCGTGGCTCAAGGTGTTCAACACGTGGAATCCCGACTTCCTGATCGATAACCACGTGACCGACGGCGCCGACTTTCAGTACGACGTCACCTGGGACATGGCGCGCAATCAGGACATCGCCGAGCCCGCCGGTACGTGGGTGCGGGATCGCTACGTTCCGGAATTGAACAAACGGATGGCGGCCGACGGCCACATGGTGGCGCCCTACGGGGCGCTGCGCGGTGCGGGCGGCGGCGGGCGCGGCGGCAGGGGAGGCGGAGGCGGCGGCGTGCCGACGGGACCGCGGGAATTCTATATGGAAGTGTTTTCGCCGCGCTACTCGCACCTCTACTCGGCGGTGCAGAACCGGCCGTCGCTGCTGGTGGAGAGCCACAGCCTGAAGGCCGCCAAGACGCGCGCCTGGGCGCATTACGACATCATGCGCCACACCTTCGACATCATCGCTCAGGACCCGGAAGGGCTGCGTAAGGCAGTGCGCGATGCCGACCGCGAAATGGCGTCGCGCGCGGGCGACCGCTCGGCTCCGCCCGTCTACCTCGCCGGAAAAGTCAGCGACAAGAGCCGGCCCGAAGTCTACCACTCGCTTAAGTTCGGCCCGTTCAAAAGCGAGGTGACGGGCGCCGGCGTGACGCGATACACGGGCGAGAAGGACGACATCGACACGCGCGTTCACGATCAGATCGACACGACGTCCGAGGCCGCGATGCCGCTGGGCTACCTGATTCCTGCCGCCTGGAAGGAGATCGCCGATCTGCTGGCGATACACGGCGTGGAGATGGAGCGCACCACGAAGCCGATCGAGAGGGAGTTCGAAACGTACCGCTTCACCGGCACGAGGTTTGCGGCCGCACCGTTTGAGGGCCGTTTGATGTTGAGCTTCGACGTGCAGCCAGTGAAGGAGAAGGCCTTCCTGCCGGCCGGTTCCTACTGGGTGCCGATGAAGCAGCGGCGCGCGCGGCTGATCCTCTCGGTGCTGGAACCGCAGGCGCCAGATTCGTTCGCCCGATGGGGCTTCATGAATTCCATCTTCGAGGGCGGCCGGGAAGGCGCGCTCGGCGAATACCTCTCGGAGCCGATCGCGCGCCGCATGATGGCAGATTCGCCGGAGCTGCGGAAACAATTCGAGGCCAAATTGGCGGCTGATCCGCAGTTCGCCGCCGACCCGCGCGCACGGCTGCAATGGTGGTATCAACAGTCGAAATACGATGCCGGCGATACGGGGCGCTATCCGATCGTCAGGGTGTGGGAGAAAAGCTGGTAGTCTTGGCCAGGATTGAGGACCAGAGGAGGACGCTTTGGGTTGTTGCGGCTTTCGGGCAGTCTACTGTTTCATTGTCTTCGCCGCGGCTTTGTGTGGACAACAGCCGGGCATTCTAACCACGCTGGCCGGAGGCGGGCCGTTCACGGTTCCCGTCGAAGGGGGTGTCGCGCCGAACACAACGCTGTTTTCGGTAAGCGCGGTAGCTGTGTCGCCGAAGGGGAATGTCTACTTTGCGATGGGTGGCAGCAGTATCGGGCCGCAATTGGTGGCGGAGATCCTGGATGACGGCCATATCAAGGTCGTCGCGGGCGGCCAGGATAGCGGCTTTGCCGGCGATGGCGGGACTGCCACAAAGGCTACGCTCAACTTCCCCGGCTCACTGGCATTCGACACCGCGGGCAACCTCTACATAGCCGACGCCGGCAATCATCGGATTCGCCGGATAACGGCCGACGGTGTCATCAGCACGTATGCGGGATCCGGACAAGCGGCGTATTCGGGAGATGGTGGCCCCGCAACGCGCGCGGCGCTCAACGGCCCCGGCGCCATTACCGTGGACCGTAGCGGCAACCTGATCATCGCGGATACACTCAATCACGTTGTCCGCAAGGTCACGCCCGCCGGAGTCATCTCGACGGTCGCCGGAACGGGGAAGGCGGGCTTCTCCGGCGGTTCCGGACCCGCCCGGCAGGTTCCGTTAAATACACCGCTGGGTGTTGCGGTCAACTCGAAAGGCGAGATTTACATCGCTGATACCCTTAACTACCTGATTCGGAAAGTTGTTGATGACACTAGCACGATCGTTGCGAGCGTCTACTCCGATGGGCTAGGCAGTCACTTTCCCTTCGGCCTGGCGTTCGATTCCAGCGACAACCTGTACATGGCTCTCAGTCTTTTCGAAACCCGCATCGTCAAGCGGACTCCTGCGGGCCTCATGATTCCCGTGGCCGGCATGGCAACTCCGCCCGGATACGTCATCTTTGGCTCGCCTTTCTGCTGTGATGGAGTTAGCGGCACGTCGGCTTTGATTTCGCCTCAAGCCGGCCTCAACACACACACCGCCCTCGCCGTCGATGCCGCAAACAACCTGTACATTGCGGATATCGGATTCGACCGCATCCGCAAACTGAACGCGGCTGGAATCATTTCGACGGTGGCTGGAAACAGCTTCAGGCTGGCGCCAGGAGACGGCGGACCAGCTACGGACGCCTTCGTCGGCTTGCCATTGGCGGTAGCTGTCGACCGTACGGGCAGTGTACTGTTCGCCGAAGGCAATCATACGGTTCGAAAGGTCAGTCCGTCCGGCCAGATCACGAGAGTCGCCGGAACCGGCGCCATCGGATCGGATGGCGATGGCGGCCCGGCCACTCTCGCCAGCTTGAGCCTGACGGCTTGGCCGGTTGGTCTGGCCACGGATTCGGGCAGCAATATCTACATCGCGGACGTCGGCAACAACCGCATCCGCAAAGTCGATCGGAACGGAACCATCTCCACGTTTGCCGGCAACGGCCAGCAAGGCTTTTCGGGAGACGGCGGGCCCGCCGTAGTCGCCGCGTTGAGCAGTCCGACGGCCGTCGCGGCCGATTCGAAAGGGAACGTCTATCTTGCAGAAGGAGGACGCATCCGCCGAGTCGCTGCGGATGGAACGATCCGGACCTTCGCCAGCGGACAGGGGTGGACTGCGTTGGCCGTCGATTCGTCCGACACGGTGTTTGCAGCGACCTATTCGACAGTCGATAAGTTCGCTACCGACGGATCTTTCACGAGAGTAGCGGGCAACGGCCAGGTGGGGTTTCAGGGAAACGGCGGCCCGGCAACACAGGCAAGTCTGAATACTATTCGGGGAATTGCCATTGGTGCGGGCGGCGTCCTCTATATCGCGGACAGCTTAAACAACTGGGTGCGTGCTGTGGGGCCGGACGGCATCATCCGCGTGCTGGCGGGCACGGGAACAGCCGCTTTCAAAGGGGACGGGGGACCGGCGGCCAGCGCCTCGTTGAAGACTCCTTTTAGTGTTGCGGCAGACAGTAATGGGAACGTCTATATTGCAGATACGTTCAACAGCCGCATTCGAAAGTTCACGCCGTTGCCTGGTTTGACCTTTACCGCAGCCGGCTTGGTGAACGCGGCGAGCTTTCAAGCCGGCTCGATCGCGAGGGAAGAGATCGTGAGCTGGTTCGGGGCCACCCAAGTCGCCGGAGTATTCCAGCCGCCGGCTGACTCTCTAGCGTTCGAACTGGGCGGGCTGAAGGTGAAATTGAAGGACAGCGCGGGGGAGGAGAGCCTCGCGCCGATTTCCCTAGTGGCGCCGGGCCAGGTGAATTTCAACGTTCCGTATCTCGCCCCTAACGGACCGGCGACCCTCACGGTCCAAGCCGCGGATGGCCGATCCGCGACCGTTCAGACCACTATCGCTTCGACCGCTCCCGGTATTTTCACCGCCAACGCCAACGGCCGCGGCGTTCCGGCGGGATTCGCTATTCATGCGGCGGCAGACGGCTCGCAAACTACCGAGCCGTTGTTCAAGTGTGACGCCGGCGGAGCTTGCGTCCCCTCTCCGCTGGCATTCGGAGCCGGGGAGCAGATCGTCCTCACGCTGTTCGGCACGGGAATCCGGCACTACGGCACTCCGGTCACGGCAACCGTGGGGGGAGTGAATGCGCCGGTCCTGTTCGCGGATTCGCAGGGCACATACTTGGGCCTCGATCAGGTGAACCTGGCGGTCCCAAGCGCGCTTGCCGGAAGCGGTACGGTCGATGTGATTCTCACCGTGGACGGCCGGAGCGCGAATACCGTGCAGATCGCGATTCAGTAGATTCAAGGCGCCGCCGCTCCGCGGTGTCTGGTATCGCGGACCGTTCGAACATACCGGCAGCATCGGTACCCTGGAAGACTGGTTCGACGCGCGCAGGGTCCGCGACGATTACGTGCCCACCGGCTATCGACCGACGGCGTGAAAACGCGCGCCATCCCGGGACACCCGTTCCGCTTGGGATGCCCGCCGCGACAAAGCGGCGTTGATCGCATTCTTTCGAACTCTTTGAGCCTGCGACAATGAAGGGGTGCCCCGTCTTGCCGCCGTCCTGGCTTTCGTTGCTATGGCGCTCCTCGCGCTTGGCCAGGACCCCATCTTCGTCTGCCCGATGGATCCGGAAGTCCATTCGCCCGGTCCTGGCAAATGCCCCCGCTGTGGGATGGCGCTGGTGCCTGGAATTCCACAGCCAGTGGAGTATCCGATGGAGTTTCGGGCGCAACCGCGGCAGATCCCGGCAGGCCGTGAAGTAACTCTCGAATTTCGCGTACTCAACCCAGAGACCAAAAAACTAGTTACCAAGTTCGAGATTGTTCATGAGAAGCTCTTCCATCTCTTCCTGGTGAGCCAGGATTTAGAGTACTTTTCGCACGAGCACCCGGAGTTGACGGACAGCGGCTGGTTCCGCTTGCGAACCACTCTCCCGAAGCCGGGCACGTATCGTTTGCTGGCCGATTTCGACCCGTCGGGCGGCACCCCGCAACTCGCAGCTAAGACGTTTTCGACCGCTGGATTCGTGGCGCCCCTGGAGTCGTCGATCCCGCATCCGCCCGCCGATCTGTCACCCAAGCAGGGCCCGAACCTGGAGGTCGAGTTGAAGGCGGACCCGTGGCCGCCGATCGCCGGCAGGAAGACGATGCTGTTTTTCGCGGTGAAGCCGGCGGAAGGATTGGAGCAGTACATCGGCGCATGGGCGCACATGCTGGCGGTGAGCAACGACCTGATCGACACGATCCACTCCCACCCGTTTCTGGCCGACGGGGGTCCGAACCTGCAGTTCAACATCTTCTTTCCGCGAGCGGCGACTTACCGATTGTGGGTGCAGTTCCAGCGCCAGGGTGTGGTGAATACGGTCGCGTTCACGGTGCCGGTGGAGGAGTTGAAGTGAGCCCACATCGGCGCTAGACCAGACCGCTGATCTTCTTGTCCGGCGCCGGAAAACCATTTTCCATCGGCACGAACTTTTCCATCCCGGTGGAACCCGCGAACAGGGACAGTTGCCACCACGGCTACCGGCTGGCCATAACCAGATGCGGCCGTTCAAGTAGAGTTCCTTCAAATGCGACGGCGCCGGCAGGCGGCTGATTTCGTCTTTGAATCCGTAGGCCCAGAAAGTGGTTCCGACGAGATCGAGCGTGTGGATTTGAAAATCGGTGCCAGAACTATGCTGCCCCCATCCGCAGAGCATTCGGCGACCATGCGGTCAGGCGACGATTCCCCTGCCGCGGCCGGCAGGTTGGGGGTAGTGACTGCATGGCCCATAACGCAGCGAACAAGTTCTGACATACTGGGTCGGCAGTGCGCCCACGGCTGACTGGCCGAAGATCGTGCAGTTGATCGAAGTCACTCCCGGCAAGAAGGTGGTCTGGGCCCTCCGGGACTGGACGACCCTCGGCCCGGCATCATCCACTCAATTGCTCGACGAGCCCGGGGTAGCTGAAAAACGCGAGTTACAGCGGTAGTCCTGCTTGGGCGGTCACTGCTCACGTCAGATCGATTCTGCATACGTAGCCGGGCGCGCTGCCGGGACTGGTCTCCGTCAGGCCGGCGTCACAGTAGTACATGTGCCCCTCGTGATTGCACATTCCATGCGGGTCCGGATCCTCGGCGGCGATGCGCACCACTTCCAGAACTCTTCCGGTTTTCGCATCCAGCTTCTGGAGCAGTCGGTCGCCGGCAAACATGCACCAGATGGCTCCGTCCTCCCAATCCAGTCCGTGCGGACGAAGGGCGCGCACCGGAATCATATGCACGATCCGAAAATCTTTCGGGTCCACCTCGACCAGCGCGCTGATACTCAGCGCCACAATCCAGAGCGTCTGCGTCGCCTCCACAAATGTGATTCCGTGGATGCCATTGCCCCATGTCAACGGCCACGACTTGATGTTCTTGCCGGTCTTCAGGTCGATCTGCAAAACCTCGCCTGTCGGCTTGTCGGTAGGACGGGCGGGGCGCCGGCCGCTCACTCCGCCGTTACAGGACACCCACAGGGAACCCGCGCCGACCGCCAGTCCGCTCGTGTTGTGCGCCTCCGTCTGCATCTCGCGCAGCACCTTGCCCGTTTTCCAGTCCACCAGAAACACGCGATCCGACACTTGATCGCCGATCCACAAGCCGTCTTTCATCGCCTCCAACGCGTTGGGATGAATGTCCGGGGCCTTGAATAGCTTGACCACCTTGGCGGTGCGACTCGGCACATTCCCCGGCACTCTTGAACTAGCGGACTCCTGCGCCTGCGCGGCCACGCCAGCGGCCAGTCCCGCGCCGATGAGATCTCTCCTTGCGATCGTCATGACCCTCCTTCGAGTATCAGCGCTGGTGGACTTTCACCAGGCTTCGATCGATGGCAGCCAGATTCCGCTTGCCGCACAGTGCCATGTCACGAGCGGTTTCGCTCTGCAACATCTCGATCACCGTTTGCACACCATCCGCGCCGTACGCGGCCAAGCCCCACAGAGGCGGGCGCGTCACCAGCACGCCTCGCGCGCCCAACGCCAATGCTGCAAGCACGTCGGTGCCACGGCGGAAACCACCATCCACCAGCACCGGGATCTGTGCACCCACGGCGTCGACCACCGCCGGCAACATCTCGATGGGGTGAGCGAGGCCGGGAACGAAACGGCCGCCCTGTCCCGAGACGATCACTCCGCTGACTCCTCGCTCGACAGCCGTCCGAGCCTCCTCGGGATTCATGATGCCCTTGAGTAGAACGGGCACCTTGGCTGCCTGCCGCACGCGATCGACGATCGCCCAATCCATCCGCGAGCTGGCTAGCGTTGCCAATTTGAGCGGCGCGCCCGCAGCGGCCGGCTGGAAGGGAGTGCCTATCGTAATGCAGACGGCGCGGCAGCCCGCCTTCACCGCCTGCTGAACCCGCGCCAGCACCGGCGTCATGTCCGTTTCCGGATAGATCTGGTACCAGAGCGGCGCCGCCTTGGCCTCGGCCGCAATCTTCTCGATGGGCTGGCTGGC
Source organism: Bryobacteraceae bacterium (assembly GCA_041484525.1). Taxonomy (GTDB): domain Bacteria; phylum Acidobacteriota; class Terriglobia; order Bryobacterales; family Bryobacteraceae; genus JBGPHT01. Next base: position 101,665 of record JBGPHT010000002.1, read on the forward strand.
ACGGTCGCTGACGATCGATCCCGCCTGCGCCGCGGCCGCGCCTCGCACCATCGCCAGTTCTCCTTCGGGATGAAAGCGCTTCTGATCCGAAGCCGGCCCCACCAGGATCGGCGAGTACATCTTCGTGCCGAACAGGTCGACGGTGAGATCGAGCTGCGTCACATCGAACAGCATTCTCGGCCGAAACGTGATGCGGTCGAATGCCGAACGGTCGTCGTGAGCTTCGATCTCGGAGAAGATATGGGCCGGCAGCGAGCGCTGCGCCATGGCTTCCATCTCGTAAACGTTGACCAGGTCTTCGCGCGGGACCATGCGGCCGGGCGGCTCGCCCATCAGCTTCGGCGGCGCATCCTGCGATTTGAGAAACGGCGAGCCTGCCATCCACAGGCCCACACTTTGCAAGGCGCGGCGACGCGTCGGTGACAGGCTCATGCGAAATCCACCTTCACCAACGAGCGATCGATTCGAGTCCAGCGTGGGCCGTCCGGTGTTGGCCATTGCCAGCAGCAGTTCGGCTTGGACAATCTCGAGGATCTTTTGCGTGCCGGCGGGCCCATAACCGGCCAGACCCCATCGCGGCACACGGCCCAGGCACACCGCCTTGGCGCCCAGCGCGAGCGCCTTCAGAACATCGCTTCCCCGGCGAAATCCGCTGTCAATCAACACCGGGATGCGACCCTTCACCACGTCCACCACTTCCGGAAGTGCTTCCATCGTAGAAGTCCCGTGGCCGACGCGGCGCGCGCCGTGGTTGGAAACGATGATCCCGTCGACGCCGTGTTCCAGCGCGATTTTCGCATCCTCTGCGGTCTGCAGGCCCTTCAGCAGAAACGGCACCTTCGTCGCCGACTTCACCGTGTCCACAAACTTCCAATCGAATAGCTGCCCTTTGCCCAGTCCATAGTTCACGCGCGAGCCGTCCCGCGCTCGTGCACTGGAAGCGGACGAGCCTTCGCCTTGGCTGGTCGCGGCGATGTGGCGGTCGTGCATCACGCGCTCGCGATACGGCCCGAACGGCCCATCCACCGTCATGGCTTCGGCTTTGCAGCCCGCCGCCTCCGCCCGTCCGACGCGCTCCAGAGTGTCTTCGATCGTGTCCAGGCGGTAGAGCTGAAACCAAAGCGGGCCCGGCGAGGCCGCGGCGATTTTGTCAACCGTATAACTGGCGGCGCTGCTCACGATCATGGTGGTGTTCGTTGCCGCCGCACCCTTGTGCATGCCCATCGCGCCCTCCGGATGCAGCGGGCCTTGTGCGGAAGTGGGCGCCACAAGAATCGGAAAACTCATCTTCTGACCGAAGAGTTCCGTCGAGGTGTTGATGGAGCTTACGTCCGCAATTCCCTTCGGCACCAGACCCACCCAATCGAACGCACGTCGATTGCGCAGGAAGGTGGATTCGTCGTCGCTCGATCCCATCATGAAATCGTAGACATCGCGCGGAACGTGGGCGAAGGCCGCAGGTTCAAAATCGAATGCCGTGAGCAGCTCGTTCAGTCCGGCAATCCGGGAGTGATCGCGGAACGGGTCCAGTTGCCCTCGCAATAAGGGCGATCCGGCGAGCATGCCGGCCAGACTTCGCAATGCCGCGCGCCGGGAAAAGCAGCCACGCCATTGGCTCTCGATCTTGGCCATCGATCCTCCTGCCCGCGCCGCCCTATTTGGCCGGCACGCGGTTACCGGCGATCCACACCGACTCGACTTTCTGCGTGTTCTTGATATCGTCGAGAGGGTTGGCGCCCAGCACCACGAGGTCGGCCCACTTGCCCGCCTCGAGCGTGCCGAATTGATCCGCCGCGTTCAGGCAGCGCGCGGCAGTGCTGGTGGCCGACACCATCGTCTGCATCGGCGTCATCCCGGCCTTCGTCATGTACTCCAGCTCCAAATGTTCGAAGTAGCCCTGGAAGCGATTGGGTGGCCCCGTGTCCGTGCCCATCGCCACGCGCACGCCGGTGCCCTGCAGCTTTTTCAAATTTCGCATCGCCACCGCCAGGTGCTCCTTGTACCACATGGCCGATTTGCTGTTTCGCATCGTCTCCTGGAACTGCGGCTCCTGCACTCTCGCCAACTCGGTCCGGTTCGCATCGCGCAGGAAGAACGGATCGCTCAAGAATGCGGGCCTGTCCCCGTAGACAAACGTCGAGACCTCACGCATGAACGTCGGACAATAGAAGGCATTGTTTTTCTTGAGCAGCGCGATGGTCTCATCGTCCAGCTCCTCATCGCGGACGCTGTGGGCGATGAAATCGGCGCCCAGACGCAGCACGGCCTTGGCGTCGGCCAACTTCACGATGTGGACGGCGACGCGCATGCCCTTTTTGTGTGCCTCGTCGATGAGGGCTGCATAAACTTCGGGCGACATCGGCGTCGCGGTCCCCAGTTGGTCATCCAGCCGGAACTTCGCGATATCGGTCTTCGCCGCCGCCAGGGCGTCCACCGCTTTGCGCGCATCCTCCGCGGTTTTGGAGACCGGAATCGGCCCCGCGATAAACAACCGGGCGCGCGTCAGAGCAGGCGTTTGCTGCTCGCTGCGGGTCTGGTCGCGGAATTCAATCTCCTTGTCTCCGCCCAGGCTGAACACCGCCGTGACGCCGTAGCGAGCGTATAAGCCAAGCTGGCTGATGTCGTTCACGTGGCCGTGGGCATTGATCAATCCGGGAATGATGGTTTTGCCCGCAACGTCGATGCGCTGCGTTCCGGCAGGCAGTTTCACCGATCGCCCGACCGCCTCAATGCGCCCGTTTCGGACGAGTAGAGTCGCTTGTTCCAGGGCCGCCTTGCCGGTGCCATCAATGATGCGCGCGCCCACAAAAGCCTTGGAGTCGTCCGCGGCAGTCGCTATGCCCGGGAGTGTCAGGCATCCAGCCGCCAACAGCAGGCATACTGCCTGACCAATCAAATATTGCCGGTTCGTTTGCATGATTCTCATTTCGATTCTCCCGTCCTGGAAACCCCATCAGCATACATCAAGGAGTGCGCTGCCGGAAATCAGACTGTCATGTCAGACTGTCAAATCATGGCGGCGCGTTACGGACGACCGCGGACGCAGCATCTACCGCCTCGTCGACCGCGACGCTGTGGGTTTCAGGCTGGCGCCGCCAATCGCCTTGTGCGTGATTCTTGCGTTCACCGGAGCAGAAGCGATCTTCATCCATTGCGGTAACAGATCGGCTGGTCAGCAGACTCGCTGGCCAAGCGGAGCGGCGGGAAACGCGTCCTACCGCCGGCGACGAAGCCGGATTGCCGCGACGGCCAGTCCACCCGCCAGCAGGAACAAGCTGCCGGGTTCCGGTCCGGCTGCTGCCGGCGAAAACGCCGTCAATATGCGGACGTAGTCGCCGGGGGTGCTCGCGCTGGTATCGAAGAGAATCTGCCGCGGCCCGCTGATCGTCACGGAGTCTCCCGCCTCCAAACCCCTGGCGCCTGGATTCAGATAAGTGACGCCCGTATTGATCAGAAAGTCGCTGGCGAAGAGATTACCCGTGCTCGTGATAATGGCCACGATATCGGAATCGAAGTCGACGGTACCGATGATGTTTTGAGTCGGACCAGGATCGAAGAAAACATAGTGGCTCGCCACTGTAGTGCCTGCCGGTACGGGATTTATTCCGGCGTCGGTAGCCAGCGGCGCCGCCAGCAAGATATTCTGGTCCTCATCGAACGCGAAGAGATTCAAAGAGATTCGGGTTCTGAAAGGTGTCATCGCCCACGCTGTTGGGCGGGCCGAACGGGTTGCTCAGAGGCGGGGTCAACTTAATAAAAACTCCGCCCGCAGTGAATGCCGATCCACCGGTCACAGTGCCTCCGATTACGGTTGCGCTTGCTGGTCCAGTTACCAACAGCTGCCCACCCGGCCGCCACAACCAAAGTTATTGCAACAAGTGTTGCACTTTTTCATTAATAAAAACCCTCTGGCCGATCAGCCTATAACGCGGGGGCAGATTACTCAATGTTCGATTGTGATAAAGAATGCGCCCGGCTCCTGCGAAAGGTGATCACCTGGACGAATCGGTATGTTCGGAGAAGTACGTTCTATGGGGATTTGCGCGTGAAATCCTTCGTGGTGAAGGTAATCGAAGCTGTAAGTGGCTCGCTATCTTTGCTCGTGACAGAACTCGCACGCCGTAGAAGCGCCCGCTGTCTTATGACAGTCCATGCAAACCGCCATGGATGTCTCTTTCTCTTTTCTCATCACATCGCGCTCCCGAACCGGGCCGTGACAGTTCTCGCAGGCTGCCCTCGCATTGGTCACGTGGACCTTGTGGCTGAATGTCCGGCACGCGATACACACGCTTCCATGGAATTTCCTCGTGATTCTTGTGGTACTCGGCCAGTTTCTGAACGGCCGCGCTTTCTTTCTTGATCGTGACGTGACAGGCCATGCACTTGGCGGTGCCCGGAAAAGTGGCGTGGTCGCCGGGCTCCGGCATGGCGTGGCAATCCTTGCAGTCCAGACCGTTCGACACGTGCTGCTTATGGCTGAACGGAAGCGGCTGGACCGGCGCCGGCGGCACGTAAGTCGATGTCTGCGCCAGCGCGAAACAAGCCCCCAGAATGGTGAGCACTACGGCCCGGACGTGCACAATATGCCCGCTCACTTCAGGTCGATGGCGATCCGCTCCACCGCGTGATCGAGCGGGTTTTCTTCGCTGTGAGTCATGGGTTCGTCCATGCGCACTTCGCCCGCCTTCCCTTTAGCCTGGTCGGTCAGGTAAACCACGATGTGGTTCAGCTTGTGCTCGTGCCGAACACCCTTTTCGTGAGGTCCGAAGCGCACCCTCAGCACTCGCACTTGGTCGTTTTCAAACTCGAGCGAGTAGTGCTTCGGATCGGCCTTGAGCGGATCCAGGTCGGACATCGTCACCACCTGCGGCTTGTTCTTCAGCTCGATCTCGACGAGCTGAAACGGATGGTCCGAAATGTTTTCGCTGATATGCTTGCCGCCCGCCGGACTCCAATGCACGTCGCCGGCCTTGCACTCGATCCTGTCGACCTTTCCCGTCGGGCTCGTCAGCGTCATCTGGCCGCTGCCGAGGTAGATTTGGACCCGGTTCATCGAATGCTCGTGCAAGGCGCTCGGATGGTGCGGTTGCTCCGTCGCAAGTATGACCCGCGCCTGCGAAGTGTCGAGTTTCACATTGCTGGGGGTCTGTCCCCAAAGCGCAGCGGCTGCCAACACCGCCAGCGGTTTCCAGCGCGCGAGTTCTTCCATGGACATGACAAGCAAACTACCACTGTCCGGAAGATCCCGCAACTTGAAAGCGTTTGGCTTTGGGAGTAGAATCTCAAACCGTGAGGAGAGACGTGAATACACGAATGACTCCCGCAGTATTCCTGGCGGCGGTCGCTCTATCGCTGCTGCTGACCTCGCCGGCGCCAGGTGCGGAAGATACGGCTTCGACCGGTGAATACTTCGTCTACTTCGGAACTTACACAGCAAAGATTTCGAAGGGCATCTACTGCTATCGCTTCCAACCATCCACGGCTAAACTGACCCCGCTCGGCGCCGTGGCGGAGGCGCCCAACCCTTCCTTCCTCGCCCTCAGTCCGAATCGGCGGTTCCTTTATGCTGTCAACTGGAAGGGCAGTGAGACCGTCAAGGGTGACACGGTCAGCGCCTACGCAGTGGACCCGCATACCGGCAAGCTCACGTTTCTCAACAAGGCTTCGTCGAGAGGCGAGATGCCCACTCACCTGACGGTCGACCAAAGCGGGCGGATGCTCCTGGTGGTGAACTTCGGCGGCGGGAGCGTCGCCTCCCTGCCGGTAGGTAAGGACGGCCGTCTCGGCGAAGCGACCGGCTTTGACCAGCACCAAGGAGCAAGCGGAGTAAAGGATCGCCAGGATGGGCCGCACGCCCACGCTGTCGTATTGCCGGCCGGCAATCGCTTCGCGTTCGTCGCGGACCTCGGGTTGGATCAGGTATTCTCGTATCGTCTCAACCCATCTCAAGGCACGTTCACACCGAACGATCCGCCCTTTACCAAGGTCAGTCCAGGGTCAGGTCCGCGGCACCTGGCGTTTCATCCAAACGGCAAGTTCCTGTACGCGAACAATGAGATCAACTCGACGGTGACTGTCTTCGCCTACCGGGCCGCCGCAGGGGCTTTGCAGGAAGTGCAGACCGTCTCCACGCTACCGCCGGACTTCAGCGGATCCAATTCGACGGCCGAAATCCAAATCGATTCAGCGGGCAAGTTCCTCTACGTTTCGAATCGCGGCCACGACAGCATTGCCGTATTCGCGATCGACTCCTTCAAAGGCACGTTGACATCGGTCGAGCACGTCTCGACCCAAGGCAAGACGCCGCGCAACTTTTCGCTGGACCCGACCGGCGCGTATCTTTTCGCCGCTAATGAGAACTCGAGTACGGTCGTGCTGTTCCGCGTGAACCCGAGTACCGGCCGCCTGACTCCGGCGGGTCAGGTGTTGGAAGTGCCTTCTCCCAGTTGTGTCATTTTCCTGAAGGCTGAGGAGACGCCTGCCGGCTCAAGAACGCAAGTAAGTCCTGGAATTCCCCTGGAGTAAGTCGCTTGTCGTAATCGGTGGGCATCAGGCTCTTCTGCTCGTGAACTACTTCGCGCAACTCGTCGTGGGTAAACATATGGAGCTCGTTGTCGGAACCCAGCATTTGCTTTGACCGTGGACCGGCACAATAGTATACTCTTCGCCAGTGCGAAGCTTGCTCTGTCTCATCGCTTCCGTCGCGACCTTGGCCGCGCAACAACAGCCGGCCCAGCCGCGCGCCTACACCCCAACCGACGAAGAGAAACACCAGATCGAAGCCAAGTCGGCCGAGCTCGGTGCGCTGCTAAGAAAGGTGGAGCGCGATCCTCTCTACCCCGACGTCGCTATCTACCGCAAGGCGGGCGAGTTTATTCTCAAGCACCCGGAAGAGTTCGCCAACGCGGGCTACGTGAAAGACACGCTCACCGTTCTCGACAACGGAATCGCGCGCGCCAAGGAACTGACCGCCGGCTCACCGTCGTGGACCAAGAGCAAAGGGCGTCTGGTGCGCGCCTACACATCGAAGATTGATGGCAGCGTGCAGCCCTACGGCCTGATCGTTCCGGAGTCTTACTCAGGCCAGCCGATCCGCCTGGATATCTGGATGCACGGGACCAACCGGAATCTGAACGAAGTCGCTTTCATCAAGCAGCATGAGACTGGCACGCCCGTACCTGCGGACCAGGCATACATCCAGATGGATGTTTACGGGCGCAGCAACGTAGCCTACCGCTGGGCCGGCGAGACCGACGTGTTCGAAGCCCTACGGTCGGTCGAGCAGCACTACCGGATCGATCCGAAGCGGGTGGTACTGCGCGGATTCTCCATGGGCGGCGCGGGTGCATGGAGCCTGGGTCTCCATCATCCGGATCAGTGGGCGGCATTTGAAGCTGGCGCGGGTTTTACGGAAACCAAGGTGTACGCGAAGAAACAGGAATTGCCGCCCTACCAGGAAGCGGCGCTCCACTATTATGATGCCGCCGACTACACCTTGAATGGCACCAACGTTCCCTTTGTCGGGTACGGCGGTGAAATCGATCCGCAGCTTCAGGCATCGAAGAACATCAAGGCACAGCTCTTGAAGGAGGGCATAAACCTGAGCGATCTCCGGGCGCTCTTCCTGGTCGGACCGGGGATGGGTCACCAGTGGCATCCGGAGACGCACAAGATTTCCGAACACTTCATCGAGGAGGCCGTCGCCAAGGGTCTTCAGACTCCTTCGCACATTCGTTTCGTCACCTACACCACGCGGTTCAACCGCTGTTTCTGGATCACGGCGGAAGAGTTGGAAAAGCACTATGCGCGCGCGGAGGTGGACGCGAACCGGGAAGCGAATCGCACCAAGGTTACTACGCGGAATGTGGCCCGCATCCGCGTCGATGGCACCGGCCCATTGTCCCTTGACGGGCAGGACTTCCTGACCACCGGCGTGTTCGCCAAGGCCAATGGTAAATGGGCGAAGGCCGGTCTGGCCGAGGGACTGCGTAAGCGGCACGCGCTGCAGGGCCCTGTTGACGATGCCTTCGTGGAGTCGTTTCTCTGCGTTCGCCCCACCGGCAGCGGAACCAAAGCCACGGAATACGGGCTCCAGATGTTGGACGGATTGCAAAAGGATTTTTCCAAGTGGCTGCGCGGGGAGCCGCGCGTAAAAGATGACCGCGCGGTTTCAGTGTCCGACATCGCCAACAATAACCTGATCCTGTTCGGCGATCCGTGGAGCAACAGCGTAATTGCCAGGGTGATCGGCAAGCTGCCCATCAAGTGGACGAAACAAGAGATCACGCTGGCCGGGCGCACCGTTGACGCGTCGACTCACGTGCCAGTGCTCATCTATCCAAATCCGCTGAACCCGAACCGCTATGTCGTGATCAACAGCGGTCACACGTTCAGCGATTCTGATTGGCGCGGAACGAATGCCAACCTCTATCCACACGTCGGCGACTATGCTTTTGTCGGCATCGAGGGGCACGAGATCGCGCACTCCGGTTTCTTCGATGAGCGCTGGAAATAGGCGCTATCGCTTATGAATTCTGACCATGCTGCGGTCGACAGACTTAATGTCCACCCTCCCGCACATCGCCATGTCGCGGGCAAGTTCAGACTGAATTAGCTCGATCACATTTTGCACGCCCGCCGCCCCGTAAGCCGCCAGCGCCCACAATGCGGGACGGCCCAGCAGAACGGCATGCGCTCCCAAAGCAATCGCCTTCAGCACATCGCTCCCCAATCGAAAACTCCCATCGATTAGGATCGACGCCTTCCCGCCCACAGCATCCGCAATCGACGGCAGAACCTCGATGGGAGAAGCCACTCCGGGAATGGCTCGCGCCGCATAATTGGAAACGACGATTCCTTGTACACCCATCGCGACAGCCTTCTCCGCTTCTTCCGGGCTCATGATGCCCTTCAGCACGACAGGCACACTGGTGCCTTGGCGCAAACGGTCGATGGCGCGCCAGTCCACACCAGCCGTAAGCGGGGATTGCTCCGCGGTCCCGAGTGTGACACAAACTACTTTGCATCCAGCCTTCACCGCGGTCTGCACGCGGCTGCGGACCTCGTTGATGTCCGGTTCCAGATAGACCTGATACCAGAGCGGCGTCTTGGCCTGGGCGGCAATCTGCTCGATGGGATAGCTGGAACGGCCGGCTACCACCATTACGGCTTTGGCGGCGGAGGCGCCGCGCGCCATGGCTAACTCCCCCTCCGGATGGTAGCGTTTCTGCTGCGCGGTGGGACCAACCAGGATGGGCGTAAACAGGCTTTGCCCGAATAGCTCGGTGGTCAGATCCAACTTCAGGGTGTCTACCATCAGGCGCGGCCGGAAGGTGATCCGCTCGAATGCGCTGCGCTCGCTGCCCGCGATCTCGGCAAATATCAGGCTGGCCAGCTTACGCTGCGCGATGGCCTCGAATTCCGCCGCGTTAACCAACTCCTGCACCGGTGGTATCCGCCCCGGAGGCTCCCCCGCCAGCTTTTGCGCACGCAGCAGCGGCCGCGCGGCCGCCAGCGATCCACTGCCTGCCAGGACCTGTCGCCTGGTGAATGCGAGCTTCACGGAAAATCCGTCCTCACCAACGTGTGGTCGATGGATGCGATGGTCGGCCGGCCGGTGTAGGCCATGGCCTGCGCCAGTTCGCCTTGCATGATTTCGAGAATCCGCTGAACGCCTTCCGCACCGTAAGCACCCAGCCCCCAGCGTGGCACGCGGCCCAGACACACCGCACTGGCGCCCAGCGCCAGGGCCTTCAGAATATCGGCGCCGCGGCGAACCCCGCTGTCAAACAGGATCGGTACCTTGCCGCCGACGGCGTCGACAATCTCCGGCAACACTTCCAAAGTCGAAGGCCCGTAATCCAGCGAGCGCCCGCCGTGGTTCGATACATAGATGCCATCGAGGCCGTGATCGAGGCACCGCTTGGCGTCTTCGGCCGTTGTAATTCCCTTAGCCAGCATCGGCACTTTCACCATCGGGCGGATCTGGTCGAAGAACTTCCACGTGTACCACAGGCGCTCCTCGGGAAGCCGGTAAGGATTGCGTGGCGCGGTGCGCCGGGTAGCGGGAGTGCGCGCGCCCAGATTGCGGTCGTGCCGGTTGCGTTCGTACTCGGCCGCCTGCTGATCGATGGTCACGACCACGGCCGCGGCGCCCGCTTGTTGTACCTTCTCCAGCACGTCTCGATTGGCATCCAGTTGTTGCTTGGGGTAAAGCTGAAACCACAACACACCCTTCGCCGCTGTCGCGATTTTCTCAAACGGAAAGCTGGACACATTGCTCACGATGTATGGTGTGGATGCCGCGGCCGCCCCTTTGTAAGTGGCCAGTTCGCCATCCGGGTGAAGCATGCTGTGCCCGGCTGACGGAGAGACCATGATCGGGAACGCCATTTTGGTGCCCAGGACCTCGGTCGATGTTTGCAGCGGACTCGCATCCAGGACCCGCTTGGGTACGAGTTCCACCCAATCGAAGGCCTCGCGGTTCCGGCGGAGCGTAAACTCGCTGTCCGCTCCGTACGCCGTGTAATCGTAGGCGGACCGCGGCACTTTGGCGTACGCGACGGGCTCGAAATCAAATGCCGTAGTCAACTCGGCTAGCCCCGGAACCCGGCTGTGATCGCGAAACAGATCCTGCTGCGAGCGGAGCAGCGGCGAGCCCGCCAGAAATCCGGCCATGGCTCGAAATGCACTCCGTCGGTTCAGGCTGTTGGCCCACGCTGGATCGGGTTTTGGCACCTTCCCTCCGTCGTGGGAGAAGTTTAGAACAGCGGGCGATGAGTGTCAAGGAACGCGACACGCGTGCGATTCAGGAACCGTTTCGAAGCGCGGCCGACTACGACGCACGCCCCGCCCGTTACAATGGTGAGTTCCTCATCAATGACCCTCGCAGCGAAGCTGGCCTTCTATTTCGAAAAACGAACCCAGGTTATGGGGAGAGGTCTGTTCCTCGACGACGCCGTGAACGTCACGAGTGCCGGCCCGGCTTATCTGCACGCGGAGGTGTATGCGGGACGAAGCCACGATGTCCACCTCACGTTTCAGGATCGGAATCTGCGCGTGGCGTGCGAGTGCGGTTACTTCCGGGACAGCGGGGAATGCAAGCATCTCTGGGCGGCCATACTCGAGGCGGACAAGCGAGGCGCGCTGACCGAGGCTGCAAATGCCGCCTACATCATCCTCCAACAGCAACTGAGTGGCCGCACGGCTCCCAGCGTGCGCTCCGACTACGGCCGGCGGCTAATCCAGACTGCGCCAGTGCGCCAGGTTCCGGCTTGGGAAGAGCACCTGTCGGCGATCCAGCGCGGGCTGCAGCAGAAGCGGCCGGAGACGGCAGGTTGGCCTCGCGAATTCGAGATTCAGTACGTCATCGACGTGTCAGCGTCGAAGTCTTCGGGCGCTATCGTTCTCGAGCTGATGTCGCGATCGCGCAAGAAGAACGGTGAGTGGACCGTCTTAAAGGAATTCCGCATCAATGCCGCCCAGACCGGCTCGCTGCCGGACCCGGTCGACGTCGAGGCAATCACCGCCATGTTTGGCGGGCAGGAATCCTACGCATACATGTATGCTGCTTCCACCAGTTCGCCGGCGCGCAAAGCGCTGCCCCCGGTGCTTGCGCTGAAATTGATCCGGCTGCTCGCGCCCACCGGCCGGCTGGTGTACCGAAACGACATCGCGGGGAAGATCGAGACCGTGGCATGGGATGACGGCGAGCCATGGAAGCTGTGGCTGGAAGTGCGGCAGGACGACCGCGACCAGTGGACGATCGCGGGCGCGCTTCGACGCGGCCCGGAGCGGATGGATCTGGCGGAGCCTTCGGTGATCCTGCAGAGCGGATTGCTGTTGGCCCACGGACGGTTGGCGCGGTTCGATGAGGCCGGCGTGTTCGCCTGGGTGCATCAACTCCGAATCGTGAAGCGGATTCCGTTTCCCGACCGCGAGCGCGATACGGTGCTGGCGAGGCTGCTCGAGTCGCCCCAGGTGCCGCCGATGGACGTGGACGAGGCCCTGCAATTCGAGCAGCGAAGAGTGCAGCCGCGCATGGGACTGCGGGTAACGCAACATCGTGAGCCGCTGGGCGAAGAGCAGTTTCGCGCGCATCTGCTGCTCGACTACGGCCGCGGGTGGACCGAAGATAAAGCGGGCAACGTCGGCGGAGTGTGGCTGCCCGAGGAGCGCGTCTTCCTGGCGCGGGACGAAGGGACGGAGACGAAGGCGCGGGCGACTCTCGAGGAACTGGGGCTCCGGCCCGAGGGTTATGGCGGTACGGGATGGAGGCTCAACTCCAAGTCGATGCCGCGCGTAGTCCGCGAGCTGGTTCGCACTGGCTGGCACGTGGAGGCTGAAGGCAAGGCGTTCCGCCGGCCCGGCGAGACGCGTGTGGACGTGCGCAGCGGCATCGACTGGTTCGAGCTGCACGCCGAGGTGGATTACGGCGGCGCCACCGCTACCCTTCCCCAGTTGCTGGCGGCGCGGCGGCGCGGCGACACCATGGTGCGGTTGGGCGACGGCTCGTTCGGACTCTTGCCTGAGGAATGGCTGCAGCGCTTCGCCCCTCTCGCGGGGCTCGGTTCGGATACCGAGGATCACCTGCGCTTCCAGAGGAACCAGGCCGGTCTGCTGGATGCCTTGCTCGCGTCGCAGCCGGAGGTTCGCGTCGACGAAGTATTCGAGCGCGCCCGCGAGCGCATGCGCTCGTTCGAGGGCGTGAAGGCAGCGGCGCAGCCCGCGGGCTTCGTCGGGCAACTCCGCGATTATCAGCGGGAAGGCCTTGGGTGGATGGAGTTCCTCCGCGAATTCGGCTTCGGCGGCTGCCTCGCCGACGACATGGGCGTGGGCAAGACGGCACAGGTCCTGGCGGTGCTCGAGACGCGGCGCTTGGAAGGCAAGGGGCCCTCGCTGGTGGTGGCGCCGAAATCGCTGATGTTCAACTGGCGGGCCGAATCGGCGCGCTTCACGCCGCAGTTGCGCGTGCTCGATCACACCGGCCTCACGCGCGATACGGAGCTGATCGCGAAGCACGACATGATCCTGACCACCTACGGCACCCTGCTGCGTGACGCGGCGGCACTGTCGGAAATCGAATTCGACTACGTCGTGCTGGACGAAGCGCAAGCCGTGAAGAACGCATCCACCGCGTCCGCCAAGGCTGTCCGCTTGCTGCGCGGGCAGCATCGCCTGGCGCTGAGCGGTACACCGGTAGAGAACCATTTGGGTGAGTTGTGGAGCCTCTTCGAATTTCTGAACCCGGGAATGCTGGGCGAGGCAAAGGTACTCAAGATGGCGGGCGGGCTGGCGCGGAATCCGAGCGAGGAAGCGCGCCGCTTGTTGGCGCACGCCTTGCGGCCCTTCATCCTGAGACGCACCAAGCGGCAGGTGGCGCGCGAGCTGCCGGAAAAGACCGAGCAGACCATTTTCTGCGAGTTGGAAGGACCGCAGCGCAAGCAATACGACGAGCTGCGCGCGCACTACCGGGAGACACTGCTGCAGCGCGTCAAGACGGACGGCCTGGGAAAATCGAAGATGCACGTGCTCGAAGCACTGTTGCGGCTGCGGCAGGCGGCGTGCCATCCGGGATTATTAGATCCGAAACTTTGCGATCAGCCTAGCGCCAAACTCGACGTGCTGATGGATCAACTGGAGGAGCTGCGCGAAGAGGGCCACAAAGCGCTGGTCTTCTCGCAGTTCACGAGTCTGCTGGCGATCGTGCGTAGCCGCCTGGACGCCGCCGGTGTGAGGTACGAATATCTGGACGGCTCGACGCGCGACCGGCAGTCGCACGTGGAAACATTCCAGAACGATCCGGATTGCGGGCTGTTTCTGATCAGCCTGAAGGCTGGCGGTCTGGGTCTGAACCTCACCGCGGCTGAGTACGTTTTTCTGCTGGACCCGTGGTGGAACCCCGCGGTGGAAGCGCAGGCCGTGGACCGCGCGCACCGCATCGGACAAACGCGCCAGGTGTTCGCCTACCGGCTGATCGCGCGTGAGACGGTGGAAGAGAAGGTGCTCGAGTTACAGAAAACCAAACGCGACCTGGCGGATGCGATTCTCGGTGAGGACAACAGCCTCATCCGCGACTTGAACCGCGAAGATCTGGAATTGCTGCTCTCGTAGAAGCCTACTTCACCCAGATCGTAATCCCCGGAATGCTCGCAGTGCCGCCGACCGTTACGACCACGCCAGCCTGGACTGGCTGCGTTTCCAACGGAACATCGGCGGGAACCCGGGCATTGATCTGCGAGACTCCGACCAGTCCGGGCGCGGCGCCGGCGAAAAGGACCTCGGCTGAACGGTTGCCGATCGTCACCGTCGCCTTCAACGCTAGCGGGTCGGCCTGTGTGGCCAACACTCCCGTCACGCTGGGCGGCGCCGTCTGCCCCAGGCCGGTCGCAAACAGCGAAACGATCGAGCCGCGCGGCGCCGCGTGCGACGAACCGTTGATGCTGCCGTCTTCGTTGATCGCGGCTGCCTGCGAAACAGCCGTGTGCCACAGGAAACCGGGGGAAACGTCAAGCACAGGAAGCTCGAGCTTGTTGGACGGCACTCCGCGGTAGACCAGTTGCACGACAGTCGATTTCTTCCCTGCGATCTCATAGGGCACCTGTACGTTCGTCTGATAGTAGCCGGCCAGCAGCATGGGCGCGGCGATGCCGTCGAAGAATACCTGCGTGTCCCCCAGCGTAGTTGTGACGCGGCCATTCTCATCCAGACGGGCGCCCACCGGATCGGCGGGACCGACCAACTGGCCGTAGATCGACATCAGCTCTCCCGGCGCCGGTGGGCCGACATACAGCGTGGCGGCACTGGCAATCAGGTTGACATCGAGCGAGCCGAAACCGTTGGGGTCGCCCGTCACCCAGAGCAGGATCACGCGTCCGATCCCGATGCGCGGATTCACCACGCCATCGCAGGTCCAGCCGCCGATCAGGTCGGTGGGAGAATCATCGGTGAAGTTCTGAATCAGGCTGGCGGGTCCGAAATCGGTGGCGGCCCACGAAATGTCGCGCAGGTTGAAGTAGGCCAGCGTCTGATACAGAAGGTTCGTAGCCTGGTCCACGCTCCCGGGAATCGCGCGGCAGGCGGCGCTCATCTGGCCGAACGGCATCCCCCATTCCCCAGCAATCACGGGAAAGGTCGCCGCCATAAAACCGAAATTGGCGTTACGCGCCCCATCTGTCACGCCGTGATCGTAAAAAGGGTGGACCTCGTAGAGAATGTTGGCGTCGCGTAGGTATGCGTCGGGCCCGAAGCCCTGGAAGTCTTGCGTGTCGTGGAACGACGAGGCCGCGATGATCTGCGTCGCGCCCACACCGCGAATAGCGTCCACCAGCGCCTGCATCCCGACCGTGCTTCGGCCTTGCGTGAGGGCCCCGCCTTTCAGCCACACCTGCCACTCGGAAGCGCGGCGCACGGTGGGGACGGCGCCCGCGATGTTGCGCGTGGAAGGCTCGTGATAGAGCGAGAACACCATCAGCGGCGCATCCTTGAATGCGCTCGCGCACGCTTTCCAGAAGTCGGGCAGGATCGCGCTGGGAAGTCCGATGTCGTCGGGCGCGCCGGAGCGGGCATCTTCTTCCGCGGCGAGGATCACCACCAGCCCTTCCTGATTGGCGGCCGCCGCTGCTGCCTTGACGCGGTCGAGATAGCGCTGGCCGTCGCGCTTCCAGATCCACGGACTCACCGGAAGGCGCACGGCGTTCATGTTCCATCGCTGCTGGATCACGCGAAACGTGAACGACGTCATCGCCTGCTGCGCGTCCAGATCCACCTTGGCCGGCGTGAACGATTCGAGCCCCGGCATGTTGACGCCCGTCAGCAGGAACCGCTGCCCGTCGGAATCGCGCAGCAGGTTGCCATCCACGCGCAGCGGCGGCTTGGGCAGATAGACCGGCGGGGCATGCGCGCGCAGCAGAGTCGCGAATCCGCAGCCGAGAAAAAACAGGAGCCGAGACCGCGTAACTTTACACAAGTAAGCCTGAAGAGCCAACTGAGTTCATCGTAAACTTTAGCAAATAGGGCCCTCGCGAGTCTGCGCCGGAGTGTTAATTTCGGCCGTGCTCCTCAGTGCACAATCGGGAATTATCACTACGATAGCCGGACGCACACTCGTGAATGGTGCGCCCGTTCGCGGCTTCGACGGCGACAACGGTCCCGCCACCGCCGCGGCGCTCGCGCTGGCGAATTTCCAGAACACTTGCGATCCCAACCGTTTCGAACAGACCAGCCACATCTCGGTGGATGCGAAGGGCAACATTTATCTCACGGACTCCGACAATCAGCGCGTGCGGCGGATCGACGCATCCGGAGTCATCACCACGGTCGCGGGCACTGGCGACGCGCCGCAGACCAACAGCCGCTGCGAGCCCACGGGCCCCATCGGGGACGGCGGCGCCGCCGTCAGCGCGCGCCTCTTCAATCCCGCTGATGTGATCCCCGATTCCAAAGGGAACCTGCTGATCGCGGACCAGCAGAATAATCGCATCCGGCAGGTGAGCGCGGCGGGCAACATCATCACTATCGCCGGGAGCGGTCTGCACAATCTCTTCGCGCCCGGAATTCCAGCTACCTCGTCGCCCATGGACTGGCCCAGCAGCCTCGCGCTCGACGCGAACGGCGTGTTGTATTTTGCAGAGCTGCATAGCAGCCGGATCGGGAAGATCGGCGCCGATGGACGCCTGGGCATCGCGGCGGGCATTGGGTTCCCCGGCTACAGCGGCGACTTGGGCCTAGCCACCGCGGCGCGACTCAGTAAGCCCGCGGGCATCGCCATCGACCGCACGGGCAATCTGCTGATCGCGGACACCGGCAACCATCGCATACGCAAAGTAGCGGCCGACGGCGCCATCACTACCATCGCAGGCAACGGCCAGCAGTCGTTCTGCGGCGACGGCGGACCCGCCAACCAAGCCTGCCTCAACACCCCCATGGACGTGAAACCCGACGGTCTCGGCAACATATATATAGCGGACACGGGAAACCATCGGATCCGTCGCATCGATCCGGCGGGAATCATCTCGACCGTCGCCGGCACCGGACTGCCCACTCGAGGGCCGGACGGTGTTGCCGGCACGGCGAGCGCTCTGAACTATCCCAGCGCTCTGGCAGTAGATGCGAACAACGATCTCTACATCGTCGATTGGCAAAACTATCTCATTCGCAAGTTGACGTTCGGCGCGTTCCTCTCCTCCGCCGGTATCGTGAACGGCGCCAGTTTCGTCGCACCAGTGGCTCCAGGCGCCATCATTTCGCTGTTCGGCGCGAACTTGGCGGGTGCCACGGCGCAGGCCGCTGGCACATCGTGGCCGCTCGAACTGGGCGGAGTTGCCGTCGAAATCAACGGCGCGCGCATTCCCCTCTACGTCGTCTCGCCCGGACAGATCAACGCGCAACTCCCTTACGAGGCACCTCCCGGCCCCGCCACCGCGGTCGTGGTAACGCCCAGTGGACGGAGCGCGACAGTGCCATTCACCATTGCGCGCGCCGCGCCGGGCTCTTTCACCTACGCCGGTTCCGACCGCGCCATCGCACTGAATCAGGACGGTACCATCAACTCAGTGGACCTCCCCGAATCGCGCGGCCGGGTGATCGTCTGCTTTGTCACTGGCCTCGGCAGCGTAAGCCCGCCCGTGCCGACCGGCCAGCCCGCGTCCTTGGACACCTTGTCGAACGCGTCCGAAACATTTTCCGCAACCATCGGCGGCGCACCCGCGCAGGTCCTCTTCGCCGGCCTGACGCCCGCCTACATCGGGTTGGGTCAGGTCAACATCTTGATACCCTTCGACGCGCCGCTCGGCGATGCCGTCCCCATCCTCCTTCAAGCTGCGGGCCAGACCGCCAGATCCGCCACTGTGTCGATCCGCCTCCCGCTAGAGCCTCGACTGTCGGGGAGTGGCATGGGCAAATCGAACGAAGACGCGGCGCGGCCAGCGTCGGGGAATCGAGGATTTGCAACGCGCCTTCGACGGAGCGGCCAGTGACTCTACTCAAATCCCTGGTCCTTGTCCTGATCCCAGCCACCCTCTGCGCCGCCGACCTCCCGAAACAGACAGTGGGACACTACCAAATAACCCTGCGCCTTCCACCCGACGGCCTCTACGCCCGCGAAGAAGCGCAGATCGAATTCCGCATCGAGGATACAGCGCGTTCCGATCCGCTGACCGGATTCGCCCCCGTCATTCGCGCCTCCCCCGACGCCATGATCGACATGCCCGAGATGCCCGCCATGGCGAAATTCTCCGAGACCGCTCACGCTGAAGGCGTCCCCGGCGATTACGGAATCCATCCGACCTTCGCGCACGGCGGCGCCTACCGCTTGCGCATCATCACTCATCCACCAGGCGGAGACGCATTCCCTGTCGAGTTCCCGCTCACCGTGCTCGATGCCGAACAGGCCAGCAAGCGCAAGCCGCAGCCGCCGCGGTACACCATGGACGTGTCAGCCCAGCCCAGGAAACCGAAGGCCGGCGAGCCCGCGGAACTCCGCCTCACAGTCCGCGACCGCGACAATGGAAACGCCGTCGTGACTTCGTTCGAGACGGTACACGAAGCGCTGCTGCACCTGGTCGTAGTCCGCCGCGACCTCTCACGTTTCGCTCACGAACACCCCGCGCTCGATCCCGACGGCACCTTCCACCTGACCTATACGTTTACAGCAGGCGGCGAATACCGCCTGTTCGCCGATCTCGCGCCGAAAGGCGCCGGCGGCCAAATCCTGGCGGCGAAGCTCTCGGTGGCCGGGCCCGAAGGCGCCGGCTTCGACATCCGGAACACCGATGCGCCGCGCACTCGCCAGGCGGGGGACTGCTCCGTGAACATGGGTGAGCCTCCCTGCCCTCGCGTAAGACCGTCCGCGTCCTTTTCACGCTCAATCCGGAGTGCAGCCTGGAACCGTACCTGGGCGCGATGGGTCACCTGATGCTGGTGCACGAAGACGCGCGTCCACCTTCGTGCATTCCCACCCGGACGAAGAATCGGGTAGCACGCTGCGTTTCCTGGCGCGATTCCCCAAACCCGGGCTTTACCGCGGGTGGCTCCAGTTCCGCCGCAACGGACAAGTGTGGACCGCCGACTTTCTGCTGCGCGCGGAGGCGGACCGGTGAAGCGCATCCTGGTAGCCTGCCTGGTGTGCGCGTTAGCCTGCGTGGCGCACGAAGGCGGGATGAAGAATCGCAAGCCGACCAAAGCCGAAGCCGACCTCAAGCGCGCCCGCGAAGCGCTCTCCGCCGCCATCCGCAAGCTCACCGCCCAAGGCCGCTACACCTGCTGCGTCAAACCCTCCTGCTCGCTGTGCGCGCGCGTCAACGGCTCCTGCAACTGCGCGGCGAACGTCCAGGCCGGACTGGGCTCTTGCGGCGAATGCTACGCGGGATGGAAGGCGGGACGCGGCACCGTGAAGGGCATCGACGCGAAATCCGTTTCGCTCTTGACCGCCGACCATCAAGCCTGCCCCAGGCCCGCCGATCCTTCCACCGCACCCGTCGCCGAGATCAAGGAGGCCGCCGATGCCCTGCTGCGCGCCAAGCGAATCCTGGTCGGCGAAAAGCGGTTCGCCTGCTGCATTCGCGGCGGCTGCGGCCAGTGCGCGCACGAAGCGAGCTGTCCCTGCGGCGCCGATCTGGCATCGAAAAAGCGCGGCGTGTGCGGCGATTGCCTGGACCGCTGGAGGGCCGGCCTAGGCTCCTTCGACGGCATCGACGCGGCTGAAGTCATGCTCGCGCTGCCCGATGCCGACATGGATAGCATGCGGCCCCTTGGCGGAATGGCCGGCCCATGGTACGCCTCCGGCACCAGCCAGACGCCGGGTGCGGCGCCCATGGACATGATCTCCCGTCCGCTCGGCGGATGGACTCTGATGGCGAGCGGCGAGTTCTTCGGCATCTACAGCAATCAAACCGGACCGCGCGGCCGCGACAAGATTTTCTCCACCAACTGGGCGATGCTGATGGCTTCGCATCGCGCCGGTCCGGGCACCCTCACCGTACGCGCCATGCTGAGCGCGGAGCCCGCCACCATCACCGGCCGCCGTTATCCGCTGCTGTTCGCGACTGGTGAAACGGCCTACGGCGTTCCCATCATCAATGGCCAGCATCCGCACGATTTCGTCATGGAGCTGGCGGCGTCGTATAAAATCCGCCTAGCAGCCTGTGGTAATAGTCGCGAAAACATGTGACCTAGCGAATGTTCTGGGCGTCTATACTGCATGGCCATGGGAACCCGCAAGAAACGGGAGCGACAGGAAGATCTCTGGGTCGTCAGCAGCGAGGTCGTGG
>JBGPHT010000003.1:0-115115 GCA_041484525.1 Bryobacteraceae bacterium
AAGGCTTCTGGCCGCTGTGCGGCGAACGCACATCTTGACCGTTGCGGGATTGCCCGTCCTTGAGGCCCTTTGCTTCGGGACCCTGCGGGCCGTCAAAAATCAGGTTGCGCCGGGTGGCTCCACTTTTATGTCGCACACCCACCCTCAACTGCAAGCATTTGTGAGGGGTCCCCGTTGGTATCGTAGAACTCGCTTTCCGCCTCCCCGGACAGGTTCGGTGTGGCAGACTATTGGGATGCTCCAATGGAGCCGGGTTGAAGTTTCCCAGGATCTGAATCTGCGGCTGGTGTCGAGCGTCTCCGGAATTCGGGCGATAGAATTCCATCGCGAGCCGTCCGCGGAGGACGGGCGGAATGACGGCAACCCGCTGCTCTCGGAGGCCGCGCACCAGTTGCGTTCCTACTTCTCGGGCGGCCTGCGCGCATTCGATCTTCCGCTCGATCTCCAGGGCACTGAATTTCAATTGCGGGTGTGGCGCGCGCTGCTCGCGATTCCGTACGGCGTCACGCGCAGCTATTCGCAAATCGCCCTGGCCATCGGCGCGCCGCGGGCGGTGCGCGCGGTGGGAGCGGCCAATGGCGCCAACCCCATCGCCATCGTGGTGCCGTGCCACCGCGTCATCGGCTCCGGCGGAAACCTGACCGGGTATGGCGGCGGGCTGCCGCTCAAGCGCAGACTTCTCGAACTGGAGGGGGCGGTCACGCCATGTTTGCCCGGTTGACCGGCCGCCTGACGTCCCGCTTCCCGGAGTGGCTGCTGCGCTATGCCGCGGCGGTGCTGAGTCTAGCGCTCCTCACTGCTCTCACGCTGCTCGTCGCACCCCTGTTCGGCCGCGCGCATCCGGTGCTGAGTGCCTATCTGATGGCGTTCTACGCGGTGGTCATCCTGGGTGCGGCGTGGTTGGGGTACGGACCTGGAATTCTCGTCTGCTTTCTGGTTGCCTTCGTCGTTCCGCTCTTCACCCAGCGGCGGTCGCGCAGCTTGAGTGCTGAGTTGCTGATCTTCGGTGTCGAACTGTTCGTGGCGCTATTGGTCAGCACGATCGCGCACGTGCGGCGGCGGCTGGAAGCGGAACTCCGGCGCGCCGCCGAAGTTCTGGAGGCCCGCGTTCTCCAACGCACGGAGGAAGCGCTGCGAGCCGTGGAGCGGGCGCGCGAGGCCGTCGACAACGTGCGCGAGCAGGCGCAACTTCTCGATCTGGCGCACGACGCTATCCTCTCCATCGACATGACGGGCGCCATCCGGTTTTGGAACAGCGGCGCCGAGCGGATGTACGGCTGGAAGCGCGAAGAGGTGCTCGGCCAGATCTCCCGCGTGCTGCTCCAGACCCAGTTTCCGGAGCCGCAGGCCAGTCTCGAAGCCAAGCTGCTTTCGTGTGGGCACTGGGAAGGCGAAATGGTGCATACGCGGCGCGACGGCTCGCAGCTTTGTGTGGCCAGCCGGTGGGCCTTGCGTCGCGTCGACGGCGAGGCGCGCGGCTTTCTCGAGATCAACACCGACATCACGGAGCGCCGGAGGGTGGAGGAGCAGCTCCGCCACACGCAGAAACTGGAGAGTCTGGGCGTGCTCGCCGGCGGCGTGGCGCATGACTTCAACAATCTGCTCACGGGCATCCTGGGCAATGCCAGCCTGGTCCTCGACAGCATCCCCGCGCATCATTCCAACCACATGCTGATGGAGGATCTGATGAAGGCCGCGGAGCGCGCCGCCGATCTTACGCGCCAACTCCTGGCCTATGCCGGCAAGGGCCGCTTCGTGCTGCGCACGGTCGACCTCTCGGCCCTGGTGCGCGAAATCGCCGGCCTCATCCAGGCTTCGATTCCCAAGCACGTGCAGATCCGGCTGCAGCTCGACGAGGATCTCGCCGGAATCGACGCCGATCCCGGCCAGATCCAGCAGATCGTGATGAACCTGACGATCAACGGCGCGGAGGCCATCGCGGCCGAGGGCGGCGCCGTACTGGTGCGCACCGGGACCCAACAAGTGGACAAGCAGTACATCAACACCATGTCGTCCGCCGGCGAACTGCTGCAGCCGGGCGAGTATGTGTGCCTGGAGATCCACGACACCGGTTGCGGCATGACCGAGGATACGCTTTCCCGCATCTTCGACCCGTTCTTCACCACCAAATTCACCGGCCGCGGGTTGGGGCTTTCCGCCGTGCTGGGCATCGTGCGCGCGCATCGCGGCGCGCTGAAGGTGTACAGCAAGCCGGGCCAGGGCACGTCGTTCAAAGTGCTGTTTCCGGCTTCCGCCAATGCGGTGCGCGAGGAGGCTCAACCGGCGAAGGGCGACCTCGCGGGGCGGGGAACGGTGCTGGTGGTGGACGACGAAGAAGTGGTGCGCCAGATCGCGAAGAACACCCTCGAGCGATACGGATACACCGTCCTGACCGCGGCCAACGGGCAGGCGGCCGTGGACCTGTATCGCCCGCAGCCGC
This sequence comes from Bryobacteraceae bacterium, assembly GCA_041484525.1. Classification (GTDB taxonomy): domain Bacteria; phylum Acidobacteriota; class Terriglobia; order Bryobacterales; family Bryobacteraceae; genus JBGPHT01. Next base: position 2,441 of record JBGPHT010000003.1, read on the forward strand.
AGGCCATCGACGCTGTGCTGCTGGATCTGACGATGCCGGTGATGAACGGCGAAGAGACGCTGCGTCAGTTGCAGACGATCTATCCGCAGGTGCGCGTGCTGCTCACCAGCGGTTATAGCGAAGTGGAAGCCGTGCAGCGGTTCGCCGGTAAGGGCCTCGCCGGTTTTATCCAGAAGCCGTATACTGCCAGTGGCCTCGCCGGGAAGGTAAAGGAGACGCTGGCGCAGGTCCGCGGACTGGGAGCGACATGACACCGAGCGCATCCGAAGCCAGAGAACTCGACGAACAGGGATACGTGGTTTTCCCGTGCTTCATGTCTGCGGGACTGCTGGCCGAGTTGCGCACGGCCGTCGACAGTCTCTTCGCTTCCGAAGGAGATGCCGCCGGCTCCGAATTCAAGCAGGAACCCGGCGCACGCCGCCTGGCGAACCTGGTCAACAAGGGCGAAATTTTTCGCCGCATCATCTCGACCCCGGGGGTGCTGGCCGCGATGGAGCATGTGCTCGGCACCGAGTTCAAGCTGAGCAGTCTGAACGCGCGCTCCGCCGATCCGCATAGCGATTGCCGCCAGCCGCTGCATGCCGACGCGGGCGCCATTGCCGACGAGCGCGGCTACTGGGTATGCAACAGCGTTTGGATGCTGGACGACTTCACCACCGAAAACGGCGCGCTGCGCGTCATTCCCGGTTCGCACCGGTGGCGCCGCTTGCCGCCTCCCGGCACCTTCGAGCCGAGGCCGGATGAGCAATTGGTGACGGCGCCCGCGGGCACGGTCGCGATCATGAACGCGCACATGTGGCACGGCGCCACGGACAACCGCACCGCGCGCGAGCGCCGCGCCGTCCACGCTTTCTACTGCCGCTCGGACAAGCCGCAGCAGCAGTATCAGAAGGCGCTATTGAGTCCGGAGGTGCAGGCCGGGTTAGGCCCTGAGCTGCGGCGCTTGCTGGCGCTCGACGATCCGTTGAACGACTGCCTCTCGGCCACCGGTGCGGGCGCGAGCGGGTTCATGAAGTAGCCCCGTGACCGCACCGCGGTCACGGGATCGCTTACATTTGTTGCATACAAGGCACCTACTGTCGGCCGTGACCGAACCGCGGTCACGGGGAACATTTTGCGGGAGTTGATGCCGGCATCGCGGCGGTTGCCCCAGCCCGAAACGCGAGCTGTTATCCACGACTGAGAACCCGCCAGGAGTCGCGAAAATCGCCGCGGTGGACTGCGCGAAGCCGATACCGCCGGCCCTCATGCCAACCGCGTAGTCGCCAGGTACTGGCGCGCCCCGAAGCGCTACGGCGACTGCCTGGAGTTGGCGCCCTCCTGCCCGCCGCGTAATCGCCAAGTACTGGCGCGCCCCGAAGCGCTACGGCGACTGCCTGGAGTTGGCGGCCTCCTGCCCGCCGCGTATTCGCCAGGTACTGGCGGATCATCTACTCGGGAGGCGCAATGATCCGGCACATGTGACTGCGCGATTGAACGGCGCGCCGGCGTAACGATCGTCCGGCCCTACACGCTGGCGGGCGAGCCGGCGCGCGCCAGGCCGAGGGCTTTGTCGTCGAATTCGAAGCCCGCGGTTCGCGGTTTGTGGTTGCGCGTGTACCAGCGGTAGGTCTCCTTCAATCCGGCCTCGAAAGGCGTCAGCTTCATCTTCAACATGCGCGTCACCTTGCCGATGTTCTCGGTGATGGGCGGCAGGTCGAAGTACTCGCCGAAGTAGTAGGGCTCTTCCATGGGGTTGCCGCCGGCCTGTACGATCAGGTCGCGCGGGATACGGGCCAGCGTGGCTTCCGTATTCGCGACCTTCGCCAGTTTCTCGACCAGCTCGAATTGAGTCACCGGCTTGGGGTCGCCGATATTGAAGGCCTCGCCCACGGCGCGCGGCTCTTCCATCGCGCGCACCATGGCGTGGACCAGGTCGTTGACGTAGGCGAACTGCATCAGGCGGTAGCCGTCGCCGGGGATGATGATGGGCCGTCCGGCGCGCAGGCGGTCCCAGAAAAACTGCTCGCGGTAGAACGGATTGTTCGGCCCATAGACGAAAGGCGGCCGGAACGTGACCACCGGGAGGCCGGTCTGCGAGTGCATCCGGAAGAGCATCCGCTCGGTGGTGGCCTTGTGGCGCACATAGGGTTCGGGGTGGTAATCGGGCGCCAGCGGATCGCTCTCCTTGTGGTTCAGACCGTCGCCATACGCGGCCACGCTCGACAGAAAGATGTAGCGGCTGATGCGGTCGCCGGCGGCGCGCACCGTGGCTTCCACTTGCGCAGCGGTGGTGCCGCGCTCCCAATCGTAGACGTTGTCGAACACCACATCGAAACGGCGCGTGCTCAGCGCCTCGCGCACCGAATCCGCGTCATTGCGATCCGCCATGACGTTATCCACGCGCCGGCCCAGATCGTGCTTCGGCTTGCGGTGCAGCACCGCTACGTCGTGGCCCCCCTTCACCAGTTCGTCGACGAGCAGGCGGCCGATGAACAGGGTCCCCCCGATGACCAGTACTTTCATACTCTCCTAGACAATCAGACACGCCGCGGGCGAAACCATTTCGCCGCGGTTATGAAACGATACACCGGTTAGTCGTAATATTCCAGGCCCAGGTGCGTGATCAGGTCCTCACCGCGCATCCAGCGAAGCGTGTTCTTCAGTTTCATGAGTTGGATGAAGATGTCGTGCTCCGGGTACAATTCGGGCGCGTGCATGGGGGCCTTGAAATAGAATGACAGCCATTCCTGCACGCCGCGCATTCCGGCGCGCTGCGCCAGGTCCATGAACAGAACGATGTCGAGGACCAGCGGCGCCGCCAGGATGGAGTCGCGGCATAGGAAATTCACTTTGATCTGCATGGGGTAGCCGAGCCACCCGAAAATATCGATGTTGTCCCAGCCTTCTTTGGCGTCGCCGCGCGGCGGATAATACTCGATCCGCACCTTGTGGTAGAAGTCGCGGTAGAGGTCGGGGTACAAGTCCTTCTGCAGGATGTACTCGAGCGCCGACGACTTGGTGACTTCCTTCGAGCGGAAGGACCCGGGATCGTCCAACACTTCGCCATCGCGATTGCCCAGGATGTTGGTCGAGAACCAGCCGTTCAGGCCGAGGAGGCGCGATTTCAGGCCGGGTGCGATCAGCGTCTTCATGAACGTCTGGCCGCTCTTGTAATCTTTGCCGGCGAGCGGCACGTTGTTCTGGCGCGCCAGTTCGAGCAGGGCAGGCATGTCGGCGGTCAGGTGCGGGGCGCCGTTGGCGTAGGGCACGCCGAGTTTGAGCGCGGCGTAAGCGTAAATCTGGCTAGGCGAGATTTCGGGATCGTCGTGATGCAGGCCGCACTCGAAATCTTTGAGCGTCGCGTGCACGGGCGCCGCCTGGTGGTAGACCTCGGTCGATCCGCACCAGATCATCATCAGGCGGGAGGCGCCGGTCCGCTGCTTGAACTGGCGGATGTCTTCCATGACGCGCTCCGCGTAGTCCATCTTGGAGCCGCCCGTCATGACGTTGGGACCGTTGATCCGCTTGACGAAGTTCTGGTCGAAGACGGCTTTCATCGGCTTGATCGCGGAGAGCGCATCCTTATAGGGCTCGACGTGCTGCATTTCGAGCACGCCGGCTTTGACCGCCGCCTCGTACGCGTTGTCTTCGAAGATGTCCCAGCAGCCGATTTCCAGGTCTTCGAGGCGCGCCAGGGGCACGAAATCTTTGATCGCGGGACTGCGGCCTTCGGTGCGTTTTCCGAGCCGGATGGTGCCGAGCTGCGTGAGGGAGCCGATCGCCTTTCCCTGGTTACGCTTGATGGCTTCCAGGCCGGCGATGAACGTCGTAGTGACCGCGCCCATCCCGGGAATCAGGACTCCGAGCTTCCCTTCCGCGGGCGCAATCTGGACGTTGTCTGGATTGGGCAAAAGCAGTCTCCTTAGGGTGAAATGATATAATACCAATCCATGCGAGATCGCGCGACAGCAACTCTCACGACAGTTGTCGTTGACGATGAGCAATTGGCGTCCGACGAACTGCTTTACCTGCTGAAGGATTTCCCGGAAGTGGAAGTGATTGCAAGGGGTTCGAACGGTCTGGAGGCGGTGGAGCTAACCCAAAAACTGGAACCGGACCTGGTATTTCTGGATGTCCATATGCCCGGTCTGGACGGCATGGGCGCGGTCCGGCGGCTGCGCGAGAAGGGTCTCGACCTGCCCCACTTCATCTTCGTGACCGCCTACGACCAGTACGCCATTGAGGCATTCCGGCTGGAGGCCATGGACTACCTGTTGAAGCCGCTCGACAAGGGCCGCCTGGCCGAAACCATCGACCGGGCGCGGCGGATGGTGTTCGAGAGAAAATCGTCCGAGACGCCCGCGGCTCCGAAGGATGCACCCTCGCCGCAGCGCACCAAACTGCTGGTGCGGGCGAACAACCGGAGCTTCATCGTGGACGCCAACGACGTGATTTACGCCACCATCGACAACGGCCTGATCACGCTGGTGGCGACTAACCTCGAGGGCCACTCTACTTATCGGACCATCGAGGACCTGCAAGCCAACCTGGACCACGACTTATTCTGGCGTGTCCACCGGTCGTACCTGGTGAACATCAACCGGATCAAGGAAGTGGTGCCGTGGTTCAAGTCGAGCTACCAGCTCCGCATGGACGACAAGAAGCACACGGAGATCCCGGTGAGCCGTGTGCAGACGCGCCGTCTGCGGGAGCTTTTTAAACTGTAAGCCAGAAGAAGATTGTCACCGCCGAGACGCCGAGAACGCCGAGAACACAATGGGCAATTATGATTCTTGTGTTCTCCGCGGTCTCGGCGTCTCGGCGGTGAATGGGCTTTTACTGTTTTTTCTCAGGTCCCGTCGGAGCTTTGTCGTCGGTAAACCGCACTACCAGCGACACGCGGCGGTTCTTGGGGTCGTTGGGATCGGCCGGGCGGATGAGTTTCTGGTCGGCGAAGCCGCGGACTTCGACGACCTGCTCGGGACGCAAACCGGCTTGGTGCAGGAGGCGGCGCGCGGCGTTGGCACGGTCCACCGAGAGTTCCCAGTTGCCATATCCAGATGCCGGAGCGGCGCCGTGGAAGGGGCTCGAGTCGGTGTGGCCTTCGATAACCACCTGGTTCGGCATCTCGCTGATTTCTTCGGCTAGAAGGTGCAGCAGACGATTGCCGGCCTCCGTCGGGTTGGGACTTCCGCTAACGAAGAACATGCCCTGCTCGTTTTCCATCAGGTCGATGCGGAGCCCTTCGCCGGTTACGCTGAACTTGATGTTGTTCTGTATCTTCTTGAACTCCGGCATTTGGCGCAGCGCCTGTTCGATCATCTCCTGCAAGCCGGCAATATTCGACCGGTCCACCGGGAGGCCTTCGCCGGAATGGGCGGGTCCCGATCCCAGGCGGGCTGTGTATCCGCGCGGATCCTTGAAGTATCCGCTGATCGATTGCTTCACCTTCGCGCTGCTGTTCATCATCCACAACACGATGAAGAGAGCCAACAGCGCGGTCGCGAAATCGGCGTAGGCCACCTTCCATGCGCCGCCACTGTGGCGAGTCCGCGACGGGGCACGGGACGGCCGGTACATCGGTGTATCAGGCGGTTTGGCCGGCAAGAGACCCCTCCTGCGCTCCGGCCTTGGGCGACGCCGGGATCCTGGCGTCGCGCCGGATGGTAGCTTCCATTTGGAGGAAGGCCGGCCGGTGTTCTACCGGAATCGACCGCCGGGCGTACTCCACCGCCAGGAGAGGCGAGGAGCCGCGGGCAAAGGCCACAATCGCAATCCGCACTACAGCCTGGAACTCAGCCTCGACTTCGTTGTGGCTCTCCAGGCGGGCGGCCATCGGCCCGACAAGACCGTAACACAGGAAAATGCCCAGGAACGTGCCGACCAGTGCGGCCGCCACCTTTTGACCGACCAACTCGGGCGATCCACCGATCGATTCCATCGTGATCACTACTCCCAGCACGGCTGCCACGATTCCCAGGCCGGGGAGAGCATCGGCGATGGAGCTAAGGGCGTTCACCGGCTCCTGCCGGCCGCGCCGCTGGACTTCGATGTCCAGATCCATCATCTGGTCGAGTTCCTGCGAAGAGGTGGCGCCGATCACCAGCATGCGCAAGGAGTCGCAGACGAAGTCGCGCGTGGCCGTTACCTTCAGGAATTCCGGGTAGTTGGAAAAGATGCGGCTGCTCTCCGGCTTTTCGACGTCTTCTTCGAGCCCGGCCGGACCGGCGCGCAACACATACCCGAACACCTCGTAGAGCATGCGCAAATAGCGCAGAAACGATGCGCTGGTGTGGACGGAAGGGTGAATTGCCGTCAGCGCCCCGCGCCACATCTTGCGGAGCACCCTGGGCGGATTGGCCAGAAGTAAGATGCCAACGGCGGCGCCCCCCACGATCAGGAGCTCGGCCGGCTGAAACAGGACGTAGGGATTGCCCTTTTCGAGGAGGAAACCTCCGAACACGGCCAGAAAGACGACGAGAATGCCGATAATTGCGAGCATAAATATTCGAGGGTGCTGCACCCCCGAGTATCTTATCGGCTGGAATTACGAAAGTCCTAGAGCCCGGCCCGATTTGAGGGGAATAGCACCGGGCTGGACCGCCTTTTCTGCAACTCGAAGCGGGGCCGAGTACGTATCTATCTAACACATGCTACAAGACCTGCGCTTCGGCCTTAAGCTGCTCTGGAAGGAAAAGGCCTTCACGGTTACGGCCCTCCTTACGCTGGCACTATGCATCGGCGCCAACACCGCCATCTTCACCGTGCTTCATGCGGTGATTCTGGAACCGCTCCATTTTCCCGAGCCGGAGCGGCTGGCGACGATGTACAACCTCTACCCCGGCGTGGGGGTAAACGAGAACGGCAGCAACGGCGTCCCGGACTACCTCGATCGCAAGCAACTGGCGGCCTTCGACTCGCTGGCGATCCTGGGGACGGCCGGCTACGAAGTGGGCGCGCAAGGCTCGCCCGCGCGCATCGACGGCGAGTTCGTCAGCCCGTCCTATTTTCGGGTGCTGCGGACCACACCGCTGATGGGGCGCGCCTTCACGGAGGACGACGCCGTCCTGGGCAAAGACCACTCCGTCATTTTGAGCCACGGGCTGTGGAAGAGCATGTTCGGGCGCGACCCGAACCTCATCGGCAAAGATGTTCGCCTCAGCGGCGTGCCCTATCGCATCGTGGGGATCATGCCCGAGGGCTTCGAATCGCCGCTTTCCGAGGCTCGTTTATGGGTGCCGTTTGCCTTCCGGCCGGAACAGACGAAGGAAGATCAGAGGCACAGCAATAACTGGAGCATCATCGCGCGGCTGAAGTCCGGCGTGAGCATGGAGCAGGCGCGCGCGCAGGTGGACGCGCTCAACCGGCAGAATACGGAGCGCTCTCCTTATAAGAAGCTGCTGATCGATGCCCACTTCTACACCAAGGTCGCGGGCCTGAAGGACGAGTTGGTGAAGGACGTCAAGCCTACCCTCTACCTGCTCGAGGGGGCGGTGGTTTTCGTGCTGCTCATCGGATGCGTGAACGTGGCGAACCTGATGCTGGTGCGTTCCAACATCCGGCTGAAGGAGCTGGCGATCCGGTTCGCCATGGGGGCGGGACGCGTGCGACTGGCTCGGCAGCTTCTCACGGAGAGCGTGACGCTGGCGGCCCTGGGCGGAGTTTTAGGCGTCGCGACCGGACTGGCGGGCGTGCGGCTGCTGGCGCTGCTGGGGTCGAAAGACCTGCCGCGCGGCGCGCACATCGCGATCGATGGCAGCGTGCTCGGGTTCAGCGCGGCGGTTGCGGTCTTTACTGGTCTGGCGTTCGGCAGCGTGCCGATCTATCACCTGATGCGGCGCGATCTGAACTCGATCTTCCGGCAATCCGGGCGGACAGGGACGGCGGAGCGGCGCGCGCTGCTGACGCGTTCGGCGCTGGTGGTCTGCCAGGTGGGGCTGGCGTTCATCCTGCTGATCGGCGCGGGGCTGCTCACGTTGAGCTTCTCGCGGCTGCTGGCGGTCAGCCCCGGGTTCCAGCCGCAGAACGTCGTCACCGCGCGATTCACGCTGCCGCGTCCGCGGTATAACGAGGACGCGCGCGCCCGCACCACGATCTCGAGCACGATCGAGAAGGTCCGGACCTTCCCGGGCGTGACTGCGGTGGGCGCAACCAACTTCCTGCCGTTCACCAACAATAACAACTCGAGTGTGGCGACGATCGGCGGCTACACGCGCGCGCCCGGCGAGAATCCGCCGGTGCCGGCGCGGAACAATGTCAACCCCGGGTACTTTCAGGCTCTCGGCATCCCTCTGATGCAGGGCCGCGTGTTTCAGGATAGCGACACGGCGGCGAGCCCCAAGGTCATCGTGATCGACGAGTTCCTGGCGCGCAAGTATTGGCCCAAGGGGAATGCCCTCGGGGCGCAGATCTGGGACGGGCTGGATACGCGGCTGCCCGCCTACACGGTGGTGGGCGTAGTGGGCAACGTCAAGGCCAACGACCTGGCCGACCAGAACCCCGTCGGGCAGATCTATTTCGATTACCTTCAGAAGACGCCGCGGTCCGTCCACCTGGTGGTGAAAACGGCGCGCGACGGCGCCCAGGTGAGCGCGGAGCTGCGTCGTGCGCTGCAGGCAGCCGACCCCGAGCTGCCGCTCTATGACGTGAAGAGCATGTCCGAGCGGGTGGCGGGCTCGGTGCGGAACCGGCGCGCGGCGACGATCGTCTGCCTGGTCTTCGCGTGCCTGGCGCTGACGCTCTCGGCCATCGGGATCTACGGCGTGCTGGCCTACACGGTGACGCAGCGTACGCGCGAATTCGGCATCCGGATGGCGTTGGGGGCGGAGGCCGGCATGGTGGTTCGGATGGTGCTGTTGCACGGCGTGAAGCTGGCGGCCATCGGATTGTTGGCCGGCTTGGGCGGCGCATTTGCGCTGACGCGGCTCATGACCGCACTGCTCTATTCGGTGAAGCCGACGGACCCCGTGGTGTATGCGGCGGTGGCGGCGGCGCTGATGCTGGTGGCGCTGGCGGCGTCGCTGGTGCCTTCCCTGCGGGCCCTGCGCATCCACCCCTCGGTGGCTTTGCGCTACGAATAGAGAATGGCAAAAACCAGCGCCGGCCTATTGGTGTTTCGACGCAGCGGCAGCCGGATCGAAGTACTTCTGGTCCACCCCGGCGGACCGTTTTGGAAGAATAAGGATGATGGCGCGTGGTCCATCCCGAAGGGCGAATACGATTCGGGCGAGGACCCTTTACGCGCCGCCTGTCGCGAGTTTCAGGAGGAGACAGGCATTGCGCCCACGGGTGAGTTTCTGGCGTTGCGCGAAGTGAAGCAGGCGGGAGGCAAACTGGTGCGGGCGTGGGCGCTTGAAGCCGACTACGATTCGGCGGCGATGCGAAGCAATACGTTCGAAATGGAATGGCCGCCTCGGTCGGGGCGGAAGCAGTCCTTCCCGGAAGTGGACCGGGCATCTTGGTTTGCGCTCGAGGAAGCGCGGGTGAAGATTCTGGCGGGCCAGTTGCCGTTGATCGTGGAGTTGGCGGCGAAGATTGGCTAACGCACAACGGCCCGGCTGATTTGGGCCACTGAAAAACGCTCCGGTGGTGGATTAGCGCCAGTGGCCTTCGACGAAGACCCATCCGCCGCGGCGATGTACCCATTTCGCCTGCACCCAGTGGGCGCGCGGATGCGGCGGCCTGACCCATGCGCCCGGTACCCAAACGTAAGCACGGCCGTCCCATCGCTGATAGCCGGGAGTCCAGAGGTAGCCGGGGCCGGGCGCGACCAGGCGGCGCTCCACAGGCGGGCGGGGTGGGCCGATGCGAACGAAAACGTCGGCCGCCATCGCACTTACCGTAAAGGCGGCTGCACAGGCGAATCCAAGCAGAGTTTTGCGAATCATCTTCTCTCCCTCAATTAGGATTCTGGCAGGAAATGGTCCAACGTGCGAAATCTTACTCTTTGGATTCGCGTTCGACTTGCGCGACAGCGCGGACGAGCAGGTCGGCGACGCGGAGGCGTCCGGCCCAGGAGTCCAGATAGGCGCGGTCGAGGTTGGGGTTGGTAGAAATGATCCCCGCGATATCGGACCATTGCCGGTCGGAAATCTCACCGCCGGCTCGGTACCACTGCAGCTTGGCAAGGAGGATGTCTTCGGCGCTGGCGACCGGGCAGACGATGGATTCGCTGAGACCGGGCAGCGTGGTGCGAGTCGCTCGGGTTAGTTGCGTCTCGCCAAATTCGTTCGTAACTGGAAAGATGTCGATCTTCTCGCTCGACGGCATGTGAATCAGGTTGAAGGAGCGTCCGGCGGCGATGCTGCTACGCATCATTGCTGGATCGGCGTACCAATCCTTGCCGAGCGTGTCCGAAAGCTGTTGCGTTTGTCTGTCCGTAATCGCGGCGACAATGTCGACGTCCATTGTCGCGCGCGGGATTCCTCGGGCCGACGAAGCGAGCGAACCGCCCACCAGATAGGGAATCCGGAGTTGCTCCAAAGCGGCAATCAGAAGTTTAAGCGTCGATGTGAGTCGTTCCATGGGATGTCAGAGCGTTGCCATACGCCGCCTTGAATAACTCCTTGCCGAGCGTCAGGCGCGCCAGCCGCAGGAAAATTTCGCGGTCATCCGCCTGCGGGTACCGTTCCCGCATTCCCGCCTCCGCGAAAGAGCGAATTAGCGCCGACATCTCTAGCGCGCGCGCCAGCTTTTCCTCGGGCGGCATGCGCCGCTGGAGGTCCAGGAAGACCTTCCATGCTTCGGGGCTGGTGTCGGCGGGGCGCATGCTTACATGATCGCAACTGGCGGCGCGGGTTCGTCGGGGCTGTCGGCGTTGGTCATCGGGATGCGGATCAGCACAAACGCGAGGAGCGCCATCACGAGGATGCCGGCCAGGTACGACGGGTCCTTGAAAAACTCGGGCAACGGCCAGTCCTGGAAGTTGAAGGTGGCGATCACCAGGCCGGCCAGGGCCTCACCGGCGATCAGACCGGAGGCCACCAGCACGCCCGTGTTCTCGACGCGCGCGCCCTGGGCTTCGTTGTGGCCGGCGCGGCGGCCGAGCGAATCGTTCATCCAGCGGATGACGCCGCCGACGAAGATGGCGGAGGTGATCGAGATCGGCAGGTACATGCCGATGGCCACCAGCATGGGGCTGCGCACCTGGAACAGGATCAGCGCGAAACCCATGAAGATGCCGGCGATCACCAGCGGCCAGGCCATCTCGCCGCCCACAATGCCCTGCGCCAGCGACGCCATCAGGCCGGCCTGCGGCGCCGATAGCTCGCGGTCGCCGAAGCCGATGCCACCCTTATTGATGTTGCCGACGTGCAGGATCATCAGCGGGAAGTAGGTCACCAGGCAGGCGGCCACTACCGCGATCAACTCCACGATCTGAATCGTGCGCGGAGTGCCGCCTAGAATGTAGCCGACCTTGAAATCCTGCAACAGCTCGCCCGCCACGGCCGACGAAACGCAGACGACGGCGGCCACTCCGAGCACCGCCACTACGCCGGCGACTCCGGTGGCGCCCATGATGACCATCAGCAGCGCGGCGATCACCAGCGTCGAGAGCGTGAGACCCGAAATCGGATTGTTCGACGACCCGATCACACCCACCAGATAACCGGAGACCGTGGCGAAGAAGAATCCGACGATGAGCATCACGATCGCCGCCGCGATGCCGCCGGCCACCAGACCGGACAGGTAAATGTAGAGCACGCACATCAGCGCAAACACCAGGCCGATCAGGGAGAAAACCGTCTTCGAACTCATATAACGCTCGGTGCGGCTGACGGTTTCGAGCGCCGGACCGCCACGGAGTTCCGAGAACGCCTTGCCCAGACCTTGCAGCAGGCTCTTGCGCATGCGGAAGAGAGTGTAGCAAGTGCCCACCATCATGCCGCCGACGGCGATCGGCCGCACGATGTAGCGCCAGATCGCGTTGGCCTGCCCCAGCCAGGTGGCGTCGGTGGCGCCTGCGGGCAGGTTGAGGTGCGGTCCCTGGAAAAAGATGAGGATCGGAATCAGCAGCCCCCAAGCCAGCACGCTGCCCGAGAAATTCAGCGCCGCCAGGCTGGGTCCGATGATGTAGCCCACGCCGATGAAGGCGGGGCTCACGGTGGGCGCGGCGAACGTGGTGGTTCCACCGGCAGTCAGAATGTTGGTGCTGTTGGCGGGGCCGAGCCGCAGCGTGCTCCTGCCCAATTGGCCCACACGGAAGAAGAAGTCGTGGTCCGACGCGAACAGCTTGAACTGGCCCAGCAGGAAGACCAGCGCGCCGAATCCGATGTTGTAGAAAAGATATTTGGCCGCTTTGGCGCCCGTCTGGCCGGCCTTGTGGATCTCCGCCGCCGCCACCGATTCGGGGAACGGCAGTTCCGGATCTTCCACCATGACGCGCCGCACCAGCGATACGAAGAGCACGCCGAGCACGGAGCCCACGATCATCAGCGAGGTCGACTTCCAATACGTGGGATCGCTCGCCAGCACCCACATGCTTTGCCAGAACCCCAGGCCTTTGGGGATTACGGGAAACGCCCACACCTTGGCGATGAAGAACGCCGGGATGGTGAACACCGCACCCGCCGCCACGGATTCGCCGATCGAGCCCGCGGTGCGCGCGATGTTCTCTTCGAGGATCGATCCCTTGCGCAATCGCAGCACGGCCATGCCGATGACCGCGGCCGGGTAAGTGGCGGCGATGGTCTGGCCGGCACGCAGGCCGAGGTACGCATTGGCGGCGCCCAGCACTACCGTCATGATGAGACCGAGAATCACGGCGCGCGCCGTGAACTCCTTCATCTGCATGCTCTCGGGCACGAACGGGACGTGCTTGCGCGGCTTCTCTCCGGTCGGCGTCATGAAAGTTTCGCCCTCACTTTTTCGCTCATCGCTTTGCCATCGACGGTCCTGCCCGCCAGTCTGGCCTGCGCGGCCTTCATCACGACACCCATCTGTTTGAGCGAGGTGATCCCGGTCTCGGCCAGCGCGGCGTCGATGGCGGCGTCGACGTCGGCTTCGGTGGCGGCCGCCGGCATATAGCTTTCGATCAGCTTGCGCTCGGCCTCTTCCTTCTCCGCCTGCTCGATGCGGCCGGCGTTGCGGAAGGCCTCTGCGGCATCGATGCGCTGCTTCACCAGCATCTTCAAGATCTGCATTTCGGCGGCCTCGTCGAGGGGCTTCGGCGAGTCCGCCTTGTACTTCATGAGCGCGGATTTGATCATGCGAAGCGCGCTGAGACGCGCCTCGGCTTTCGCCTTCATGGCCGCAACCATGTCGGTCTGCACCTGATCGATGAGGGGCATGATGTCTGCTATTCTAGAAGACTAACCCGCACGATGTATATCAAAAAACAACGCTTACTGACTCCCGGCCCGACCCCTCTCTACCCGCCGGCGCTGCACGCCATGATGGCATCGGACATCCACCATCGCACGGAGGATTTCCGGAAAGCCTACCGTTCGTGCCTGGCCGACCTGAAAGAAGTGATGGGCACTACTAATGATGTGTTGATGTTTGCCGCTTCCGGGACGGGCGCGATGGACGCTACCGTTTCGAATCTGTTCTCGCGCGGCGACAAGGCGATCGTGTGCTGCGCCGGAAAGTTCGGCGAGCGCTGGGCCGAGATTGCCAAGGCCTACGGACTAGACGCCAACGTCATCACGAAACCCTACGGCAGCGTGGTGAGTCCGCAGGAAGTTCGCGACGCACTTGCCAAGGAACCGGCAACGAAGGGCGTTTTCGTACAGGCTTCGGAGACTTCGACGGGTGCTGCGCATGACGTGCGCGCGATGGGCGAGGCGGTGTCGAAAACGGGCGCGATCTTCGTGGTGGACGCGATCACGGGCCTCGGCACGATGCCGCTCGATATCGACGGCTGGGGTCTCGACGTGACGATCGGCGGGTCGCAGAAGGCTTTCATGGTGCCGCCGGGACTGGCGTTTATGTCGGTGAGTCCGAAGGCGTGGAAGTTCGCCGATACCGCCACGCTGCCGCATTTCTATTTCAATCTGAAGAAGGAAAAGAAGAGCGGCGACGCGGGCGAATCGAGCTGGACGCCTTCGACGGCGCTGATTCTGGCACTTGGGGAAGCCCTGAAGTACGTCAAGCAGATCGGCATGGCGAACCTGGTGGAGAATGCGCGATTGCTGGCGGAAGCAACGCGGGCGGCGGCCGGCAAGCTGGGGCTCGAGCTGTTCGCTCCCGATTCGCCGGGCTCGTCCGTCACCGCGGTGAAGGCGCCCAAGGGGATGGATTCCGGCACCATCGTGAAGGAATTCCGCACCCGGTTCAACGCTGTGATCGCCAACGGCCAGGGCTCGATGAAGGGGCAAATCTTCCGCATCGCGCACCTCGGCTACTTCGATTTTGCCGACCTTTTTGCCGTGGTCGCCGGGCTCGAGATCATTCTCAACGCCAATGGCTACGCGGTTCAATATGGAAGCGGTGTGGCTGCCGTCCAGGAAGTTTACCAGCGCGCCGCCGTGAAACCCGAAGCTGTAAACGCATAACGCGAAACACATGAACATCCTGATTGCGGAGCCGCTGGCTCCGGCCGGAATCGAGTTGTTTCAATCGCAGCCCGGCTGGACGACCATCGTTTCGAACCCGAAGGAATATGCGCAGCACCTGGCGGAAGCCGACGCCCTGCTGGTGCGCAGCGCGGTGCAGGTGGATAAGAGCGTCCTCGCCCGGGCGCCGAAGTTGCGGGTGATCGGCCGCGCCGGCGTGGGTGTGGACAACGTCGATCTGGATGCCGCCACCGAAGCCGGCGTGCTGGTGATGAACACGCCCGGGGGCAACGCCATTTCAGTCGCGGAGCACACGCTGGCCCTGATGCTGGCGATGGCGCGCCACATTCCGCAAGCCACCGCGTCGACGCGCGCCGGCAAGTGGGAGAAGAAGAAGTTTCTGGGGAACGAGCTGCGCGGGAAGACGCTCGGGGTGGTGGGACTGGGCAGCATCGGCCGCGAAGTGGTGAAACGGGCGCGCGCGTTCGAAATGCGGATCGTGGCGCACGATCCGTACGTGACCGCGAAAATCGCCAACGACCTGGGTGTGGAGCTGGTCGACCTACACGAGCTGTACGCCGAGAGCGACTACATCACGCTGCACGTGGCGGCGACGCCCGAAACGCAGGGGATGCTCTCGCGCGAGGCGTTCAGCCAAATGAAGAATGGCGTGCGCATCGTAAACTGCGCGCGCGGCGAGCTGGTGGACGAAGGTGCGCTGGTGGAAGCGATGAAGTCGGGCAAGGTGGCGGACGCGTCGCTCGATGTGTTTTCCGTGGAGCCGCCGCCCGCGGGATTCCCGTTGTTTGCGACCGAATCGGTGCTGGCCACGCCGCACATCGGCGGCTCGACGGAAGAGGCGCAGGAGATCGTAGGGGTGCGGATCGCGGAGCAGGTGGTGGAGTTTCTGCAGCACGGCGTCGCCATCAACGCGGTCAACATGCCGGCGCTGACGCCCGAGCAGTATCGGGCGCTGGGGCCGTACGCGTCGCTGGCGGAGCGGCTGGGCAACCTGGCGGCGCACATCGCGACCGGCCATCCGCATACCGTGCGCCTGGCGTACTTCGGCAAGATCGCGGATTCGAACACCAACCTGCTGCGCAACGCCGGACTGGCGGGCTTGCTGAGCCGCTCGACGGAGAAGAAGGCGAACCTGGTGAACGCCATGCAGATCGCCGACCACCGCGGCTGGAACGTGGTGGAGGCGCACGAGAAGCGGTCGGTCCACACCGATTCCATCCGGATCGAGCTGGAGACGGATGCGGGTATCACGGCGGTGGAAGGCGTGGTGCTGATGGAAAAACCGAGGCTGATTCAGGTGGACGGCATCTATTGCGAAGCGGCGCTCGCGGGTTTTCTGATCTTCATGAAGAACCACGACGTGCCGGGCGTGATCGGGCACGTGGGCACGGTGCTGGGGCGGAACAGCATCAACATCGCGAATTTCTCATTGGGGCGGCACGATACGGCTGGCGAGGCGGTGGCCGTGGTCTCGACTGACGAGCTGGTGCCGGAATCGGTGCTGGCGCAGTTGCGGGAGAATCCCGCCGTGAGGTTTGCGCGCTCGGTGGAGTTCACTAAGTAAACGGCCGACCGCTGCCTGCGGTCGTGTCGCCGGTAGTGGCGGCGATTAGCGAAGGGTTGAAGACGGTGATGGAACAGTCCTAATCCGATCGTAACCAGGCCGGAGAAAAACTGCGGGCGCAAATACCAGCGGCCAGATCGCACCAGCCGACCCTCGAGTTTGACGCCGCACCCGGATGTTTCGCTGAATGACGCCGTTCGGCGTGCAACTTCTGGATGAAGGTCACGACAACACAGGCTGCGATCGCCACTTCCAACAGGGCCATGGGGCGCTCGGCGTCATCGGTGAAGAGCTTCTGCAATCCGATGAACAGCAACGGGACCCCGGCGCAGAAGTGCTGGAGCCTGCTGATCCAGGGGCTAATGCGACGCCGGTGGTCGTCGAGATAAATGGTCAAGGATCACAGTATACTCGCATCTGATATGAATGTTTCCCGGCGTGCCTTCATACAAGGAGGAGCGGCCCTCTCCGCTGCTCAGTCAGTGCTGCCACAATCCACGGGCGAGGCGTTGACGGCAGGGCAGGCGATCGATCGCATCAAGGCCCACGTTGGCGTTCCCTGGCGGGCTCAGACGGTGGACAACATCATTGCCGGGTCCGCGGAAACACGCGTGAAAGGGATCGCGACCACCATGATGGCCACGCTCGATGTAGTGCAGCGGGCGGCTGCGGCCGGCCGGAACATGGTCATCACCCACGAGCCGGCCTTTTTCTCGCATCAGGACAAGGTCGACACGCTGGCGGACGACGCCACGTATCGGTTCAAGTTGGATTTCCTCCGCCAGCACGACATGGTCGTCTTCCACTTTCACGATCATTGGCACGCGCGTCGTCCCGATGGCATCGCTACCGGCATGGTCCGGGAACTGGGGTGGGAGGAGCATACCGATCCGCAGAATCCGCGCCAGTTTCTTTTCCCGGGCACTCCGCTCGCGCAGTTCGCCAAAGACATGAAGTCGAAGCTGAAGATTCGCGTCATGCGGGTCGTCGGCGACCCTAAGATGGCGGTCAACCGTGTCGCCGCCAGTTGGGGCAACGTGAGCTTGTACCCCGGAATCCCGCTGCTCTCCCAACCAGGAGTTGATGTTCTGGTTCTGGGCGAAACCCACGAGTGGGAGTTGGTTGAGTATGCCCAGGATATGGTGACTTCTGGTAACAGGAAGGCGCTCATCATTCTCGGCCACGTGGTATCGGAGCAGGCGGGCATGAAGTACTGCGCCGAGTGGCTGAGGGGATTCATTAAAGAAGTGCCGATCGAGTTCATCGCCGCCTCCGAGCCGTATTGGAGTCCTGACAACCCTGCCGTGTAGTTCGGAGTTCCTGCCGCTGAAGCTGTCGATCTGGGTGTCTCCCGTTCGACGTATCAGTAGAAGGAGATGATTACGATGCGATTCATGATTCCGATCAAGTCCAACCCGAACATCGAGGCGGGCGCTCTGCCGGATGAGAAGCTCCTGACCGAAATGGGGAAGTTCAACGAGGAGCTGGTGAAAGCCGGCATCATGCTGGATGGCCAGGGGCTGCATCCGAGCTCGAAGGTGCGCGCGTCAGGTTTTCCGGGGGAAAGCGGACCGTAATCGACGGACCCTTCACCGAGGCAAAGGAGCTGATCGCTGGTTTCTGGCTGTGGCAGGTGAAGTCGAAGGAAGAGGCGATCGAATGGGTCAAGCGCTGCCCCAACCCCACCGGTGAGGATTCCGAGATCGAGATTCGCCAGGTATTCGAGGCCGATGACTTCGGTGCAGAGTTCACGCCTGAGCTCAGGGAGCAAGAGGAGCGCCTGCGCGCGGAAGCCGACAAGCTCCGCCTTGCACGGATTGATTGAAAGATGGTGCGATCGGTAGTAGTGAATGCTACCGAAACCCATCGCGCGATCGATGCCGTCTGGAGGATCGAGTCGGCGAAGATCATCGCCGGTCTCGCACGGATCGTGCGCGACGTCGGCCTTGCCGAGGAGTTGGCACAGGATGCTCTCGTTGCCGCGCTCGAGCAGTGGCCGGAGTCGGGCATCCCGCGCAATCCGGGCGCCTGGCTCATGGGCACGGCCAAGCATCGTGCGATCGATCTCCTGCGCCGAAATAAGCGGATCGAACGCAAGCACGAGGAACTCGGTCGCGATCGAGGGCGCGGGTGGGTCCGTCGGGAGAGCCCATCGTGCTCTTCGACCAAAACCGCGCGCATTGGGATCAACTCCTCATCCGTCGCGGTCTGGCGGCGCTGGCGCGTGCCGAGGCGCTCGGCGGCATGCCGGGTCCGTACACGCTGCAGGCGTCGATCGCCGCCTGTCACGCACGGGCGCGTACACCTGAGGAAACGGACTGGGCGCGCATCGCGGCACTCTACGCGACGCTGGCAAAGGCCGCGCCGTCACCTGTTGTGGAGCTGAACCGCGCGGTGGCGGTCGCCATGGCGTTCGGTCCACAAGCAGGCCTCGATCTCGTCGAGGCGCTGGCCGCGGAGCCATCGCTGCAGGGCTACCACCTCTTGCCGGCGGTGCGCGTCTCCGCAAGCTCGGCCGCTTGGATGAGGCCCGCCTGGATCTCGAGCGCGCGGCGTCGCTCACCCGCAACATCCGCGAACGCGAGTTGCTCCTCGACCGCGCCCGAGCGTGTGCCGGCGATTCTACGCCGCCCGAGCCACGGTAACGCCTGCGCTACTTATCTCAACTGATCTTTGGATGCTGCGGCGCAACACGGACTCGAAACGATGATCTCGGGCAGCGTCTTCTTCGGCGTGTTCTCGGCCACGAAGTAATTCTGCTCGGAAAGGTTGCGGTAAATCTCGCCAGCCACGCCCGCCGCTACGCCGCCGCCGGTCTTGGCGGTGCTCGCCAGCATCACCACGACCACCAGCTTGTGGTATCCGACCTCGTTGAACGACCCGAACCAACCCATGTGGCTCGACGATTTGTAATCGGTGCAGGTGCCCGTCTTGCCCAGGATGGTTTCCGTCGGATCGTTGGCACGTTTGGCGGTGCCGAAATCCACCGCGCCCCGCATCCCGGCCTTGATGTCTTCGATCCCGTTGGGCGCGATCTCGAGCGTGCGCTTCTCTTTGGGCGTGAAACTGACGATCTCCGCCGCGGTGCGCGGATATTGCAAATAGTAAAGCGTACCGCCGTTCGACACCGCCGACAGCAGCGCCGCCAGCTCGAGCGGCGTCATCTGGAAGCCAGTGCCGAAACTCGTCATCATGCCGACGCCACCGCCCGCGGGCGGCGCATCCGGAACCACGCCCGGCTGCTCGCCGGCCAGATCGAGCGCGGCCTTCTCGCCCAGCCCCATCATCTGCGCATACTTCACCACGCGATCGAACCCGAGCCACGTACCCAGCTTGGCGAAGTACGGATTGTTGGAGCGCGCCAAAGCCGTCGTCAGGTTGTAGCTGGTGTAGCGCGCCGTGTAGATGAACGTCTCGCGATTTACCACGCGCTCGGTGAGCGCCGCGAGCGCCGTCACCAGCTTGATCGTGGAGCACGGAATGAATCCG
Organism: Bryobacteraceae bacterium; assembly: GCA_041484525.1. GTDB lineage: Bacteria > Acidobacteriota > Terriglobia > Bryobacterales > Bryobacteraceae > JBGPHT01. Next base: position 21,992 of record JBGPHT010000003.1, read on the forward strand.
CTCTTGAGCGCCAGCTTCTGGTTAACGATGGTCAGGATGCGGCCGTTCGACGGGTCGGCCACCACCACGCTGCCATTCTGCGTGCCCAGCGCCGTCACTGCCGCGCGCCGGATCGTGAGATCGTCGCCATCCACATTGTCGCCATCGGTCGGATCTACGGCAGGCGCCATCCGAACGGGCGAAGCGCGCCTCTTCGCAGGCGCCCTCGTGACACCTCGGGGAGAAGCCTTACGCGCTTGGGCGAGCGCAAGATCCGCGTTGACCAGGCTCGCTAGCGCGAGCAGAACAAGTAAGAAACCCTTCATTCGTGGCGCGTACCGGATGCGGAGCCAAGTGGCGAACCAGCCGCATCAGTTTCAAATCACTCAAAGTGACCACCCATTATAGATCGACTGAGGAACGCGCCGTCAACACAACTCAGGTGAATCCCCGAGTGCTATCTAACGAAAACAGTCCTAGCCCGGTGGTGTTACTGAAACGCCATAATCATCTCGGCACGCTTATTCAGACGCACCGCATCTTCGTACAGCTTTTCTTTTTTGCGCACGGCGGCGAGGCTCTGAAGGGTTAGCGCCAAGTCGCGGGAAGGACGCGGCAGACATTTCTCCTGTACGGACAACACATGGCTGAACAGGCGGTCGGATTCCTCGAAGTTGCCCTGTTTCAGGCGGAGCAGCGCGAGGTTGCTTTCGGCGATCCACGCCTCCGCCAGGCAGCCCGGGCAGGATCGGCGCAGCACGTCGAGGGCGCGGGTCATCGCCTGCTCGGCGAGCGTGAGCTTGTTGTCATCCATCAGGATGAGACCCTCCTGGCTGAGCACAGAGGCCACGCGCGGATGCTCGGGCCCGAGCTGCTTCTCGTAAATCGCGCGCGCTTTCCGGTAGAGCGGCAGGGCGCGCGCATTCTGGCGGGCGACGCGGTGAACTTCGCCGACTTCGGAATACATGAGTGCCGTGTCGAGGCCGCCATCGCCATCCAGCTCGATCGAAAGCTTGAGCGCCTCTTCCCCGAGCGACAGCGCCTCGGCATACTTCCCCTGCCGCGATCGAATGTTCGACATGCCGGCGAGCGCGGTGGCGTACTGAATATGATTGGGGCAGAGACTGCGCGCCACGGTCAGCGCTTCCGTAAACAGCGGCTCGGCGCGATCCATGTCGCCCAGCAAAAGATAGGTGCTGGCGAGGTAGTTCAGGTTGGTGATGGTGTGGATGTGTTTGGTTCCGAGCGAGCGGCGATGGAGTTCGAGCGCCTGCTCGTAAATCGCTGCACCCTCCCTCCTCTTCCCCTGCCCGTTCAATGCTTGGCCCACGTTAAGCAGCAGGCCGGCGCGGTGCGCGTCGAAATCCTTGCCCAGCGCGCCGTACATCGCAGCCGCTTCGCGGAACAACGCCTCGGCTTCGACGTATTGCTGGCGCCACAGCGACTCATTAGCGCGGTCGTTCAGCGCGGCCGCTTCCTGCGGCGATTGCGCGGCGGCAGCCGCCGCGAACATCATTCCGATTAACCCGCATCGCATCCGGTTCATGGTTACCCAAACTCTCCTCCCCCATGGACGTCGCGTGCGGCGCTTGGTCTTGCGAGTGCGTGTAAACAGTCGGGTGCTTACGTACTCGTATTTTGACGGGCTAACTTCGCGCGGCAAAGCGCGTCTAACACGGTGGGGCCGATGGTGTAGTTCGCCGTAAAACGCGCTCGCGCGGCGGCGCTACACTTGGGGCATGCCTCCACATCAGATCGGGCGCGGCCGCCGCTCACGGTCGACTGCCACCCGCATCACGCTGCTGATCCTACTGTTCGTGCTGCTTCTCGGCACGCGCTCGCTGGCTTCCTACGCAATCGAAATCGAGTGGTGGAAAGAGCTGGGCCAGCTCTCCACGTGGTGGAGCATGTTGTACTACGCTGTGGCGCCGGTGGCGGCGGCTACGGTGCTCGCCTTCGCTTGCCTGTTCCTGGCGCACGCGCGCGCCCTCAAATTTGCCGGCACGTCGTTGCGCGATCATCCGGTCTATGCCCGCATCTCGAGCGTGGCTCTGCTGGTGCTGTCTTACCTGATCGCCGCGGCCTCCATCGATACCTGGACGGTGGTGCGGTTTGCCGGGTCGCGCGGACTGCCCGCCGCGGCTACGGCATGGCACGATGCGGTATTCGGCAAGCCGCTCGCGTTTTACCTGTTCGACCTGCCTTTCTATCTGCTGCTGCGCGGGTACGTGCTGGCGGTGGTGATCTTCTGCATCCTGATTTACTGGATTGGCGCGCGGGCGTGGCAGATCCGTTTCCGCATGCCCGAGATCCGCGACGCGCGCGAACTGGATCCCACTATCTTACGGCTCGAAGGCGGCCTCGAATCCCGCTTCCTGCGCGGAGCCGCCGTGATCCTGCTCATCGCCGTGGCGGTGCGATTCTTTCTGGGCCGCTACGAGATGGTGTACAACGAGCACGGCGCGTTCCTGGTGGGGATCGACTGGGTGGACCAGAACGTCGCGCTGCCGCTACAGTGGCTTCTGATTCTGGCATCGCTCGCGGCCGCGGTGTTCGTCTGGTTAGGGCGCTGGATGATGGCGGCGATGATGGCCGGCGCGCTCTTGATTTCGTTCGTGGCGCCGCGCGCGGTGGCCGCGCTCTACGTCCGCCCCAACGAGATTTCGCTGCAGCGGCCTTACATCAACCAGCACATTCATGCCACGCGCAGCGCCTATGGAATCGAGCAGAGCGTCCGCGAGGTGGAGTTCAAGGCGCAGCCCGAGGCGCCCATCAACGTCGCCGAGAACCGGGACACGCTGGCGAACGTCCGGCTGTGGGACTGGCGCGCGTTCCACGACACCATCACGCAGATCCAGGCGCTGCGGCCCTACTACGTGTTCCATGACACCGACCTCGACCGCTACCATCTGCAGGGAACATCCGCCAGCGAGGTGCTGCTGGCGCCGCGCGAGCTGGACTTGAGCCAGCTTCCGGCGGCGCGCGCCAACTGGATCAATCCCGCATTCATTTACACCCATGGTTACGGAGTGGTGCTGGCGCCGATCAGCCGGATTACTCCGGACGGCCTGCCGCTGCTCCTCATCGACAATGCCCCGGCGGTGGTGAAAGAGCCGAGCCTCAAGCTGACGCGGCCCGAGATCTATTACGGCGAAGTGTCGCACGAGCCGGTGTTCGTCCACACGGCGCAGGAGGAGTTCAACTACCCGTCGGGCGAGAGCAACGTCACCGCGCGCTACGAGGGCAAGGGCGGATTCCCAGTCTCGTCGTTCCCCATGCGCCTCGCGGCCGCCATTCGCGAAGGCGAGCCGAATATCCTGCTGACCAATTACCTGACGCCCAACAGCCGCATGATGATCCGCCGGCGCGTGCGCGACCGTCTGCAGGAACTGGCGGCGTTCATCGAGTGGGACACCGATCCGTACATGACGATCACCAAGGAGGGCCGCCTGGTGTGGATCGTGGATGGCTACACGACGTCGGACGCGCATCCCTACTCGCGCGCCGTCGAATCGACGGAACTGGGCCGGCTGAACTACATTCGCAACGCCGTGAAGGCCACCATGGACGCGTACGACGGCGAGACCCATATGTACGTGTTCGCGCCCGAAGACCCGCTCATCGGCGCATACCAGCGGCTCTTTCCCGTGCTGTTCCGTCCGCAGTCGGAAATGCCGCCGGAACTCCGCGAGCACGCGCGCTATCCCGAGATGCTCTTCTCTATCCAGGCGGAAATCTACCGCACCTACCACATGCTCGATCCGCAGTCGTTCTATAACAAGGAAGACCTGTGGGACCTGGCGCGGCACTCGACTACGCAGGGCCAGGGAGGCGTCGAGCCCGTCACGCCGGCGTATGTGATGGCGCAACTGCCGGGCGAGTCGCAGGTGGAATTTCTGCTGCTGCTGCCCTTCACGCCGCGGAATAAAGACAACCTGATCAGCCTGATGGCGGCGCGCTGCGATGGCGCGCACCTGGGCGAAGTCGTGGTGCTTCTGCTCTCGAAGCAGGAACTCATCTTCGGACCGATGCAGATTGCCGCGCGCATCAACCAGGACCAGACGATCGCGAAAGACCTGACGTTGTGGAACCAGCAGGGGTCGCAGGTGCTGCGCGGGCAGACGCTGGTGCTGCCCGTCGGGAACACATTCCTGTACGTGGACCCGATCTACATCCAGGCGACTGAAGCCAAGATGCCGCAATTGAAGAAGGTGGTGCTGGCCGTCGGCAACCGGCTGGTCTACGCCGACACCTACGATCAGGCTCTGGCGCAGCTTTCGAGCGAGCCGCTGACGGCCACGCGGACGTCGACGGCTGCTCCTGTTCCGGCCGCGACTGTTGTGCCAGGCGCTGCCCCATCGCCCACGAGCGATCCGCGCCTGCAAAGCATCCGCGACCATCTACGGCGCTATCGCGAATTGGCCGCGCAGGGCAAGTGGGCGGAAGCCGGCAAAGAACTGGAAGCGGTGGAGGCTGAGGTGCGGAAATAGGAAGGCGGTCGTGCCCAGAGGGACGAATGGCGATCGGCGTTCTGCCGTAACTGATGTGGGCGGCGAAGTCTACCCGCCGGCGATTGCTTCCAGGTGCCTTTGGAGATTCCGCTCAACTTCCACTTTGCCACCGATCGTATCGTTGTAAAAGACTACCCGGAAGCTTCGAATGTCAAACGGTAATTCTGCCTCCCGGCGCGCCAACAGGATGGTGGGCTTCCCCAGCGCATGGGCATAACCCAATTCATAGAAGACGTTCGGATTGGCGGGAGTGATTTCTGCGATGACGATTTCCGCCTGCTCTATCTCCCGTTGGATGTCCTGAAAGATGACGCCGGGCCCAGCCTTCTCGTCGATACGGATCACGTCGAATCCCGCGGCCTCTGCTTGGTTCTGGATGACTTCCTTATAGAACGTGTCGTAGGGCTCGGCGAACTGCATCACGACGAACGCCCTGGGCCGACTACTCTTGACAGCGAAATCGGAAAATGAGACCTCTTGATTACCTGCTGCTATCAGGCCAACTTGGCGACCCTCGAGAGGATGAGCGAGCAGATACTGAATCACCGGAACACTATCCACCAGCACCCTCAATTCCTGGCCGGAGAGATTCACCTGGAGCACATAGTCTCGATCGCTCTTGAGATTCTCGCGTTGGCCCGCGGCAACCAGCGGTCTCCAACCGAAGCCACTCACATATTCTCCAACCGAATACGCGCTGCGCGCCGCGCCTAACTCCGCAAATACATAGTGCTGTTCCGGAGAACGGTATCCGAGCACAATACCGCCGGCCTGCTCGTTGGAACCGAAAGGTCCCGAGAACCGAATCTGCACTCGGCACATGCCGTTCTGCATGGTGACGTTGCTCACAACCAGACCCATCGAAAACGATTGGCCGTGAGCGGCAGCATTCTGTCCTTCGCCCCGGAATTTCTGACTGGTCTCGGCGATGTCCCATTGGCCCAGTATGGGAGCCCATTTGGGCGCTGCACCGTTGTTCTTCCCGTTGGCGATTGGCTCAACCGGCATCTAATACGCCTCCATGCGTATTGTCCCATCTATCGGAGAGCTCAGTAGTACAGACACGTCTCTTTCGCGATCGCAGCATTGGCAAGCCCGCCGTCCGGCCGCGAGGCGCAATTTCTACCGGCCGGATCGCGTGATATTCTGTGGGTGGCGTTTCAGGACGCCACCGTGTCCGCGGAAAGGACTGCGTCCCCCTGATGTTGTTGATGGATTCGTAGGTTCAATGAACTCTTTTCTGCCCGAGCGAGCGGACACCGGGCGCATCGGCTGACGCGAAAAGCGCAGCCTGGGAAGGAGCTCATTTGTGAACGGTCTGCCCACTCGCAAACTGCGCGAACATCCCGATCTCGATCAACTCAAGCGGCAGGCCAAGGAACTGCTGGAGGCTTTTGCCGCCGGCGACGCCGAGGCCGCTAAAGAGGTAAACGCACACTTCCGCGACGCGGATCGCGCGACGTTCGCGCTGCATGACGCACAACTCGTGCTGGCGCGCAGCCACGGCTTCGACAGTTGGCCGAAACTCAAGGCGTATGTCGACGGCGTCACCGTGCAGCGCCTGGCGGAAGCGGTGAAGGCCGGCGACATGGCGCAAGCGCGCGCCATGCTCAAGACCCGTCCCGAACTGGCGAACATGGAGATGGCGCAGAACAACGAGCATCGTCCGCTGCACTACGCGGTGCTCGCGCGGCTGCCGGAGATGGTCCGTTTGCTGATGGAGCACGGAGCCGACGCCCGCGCCGGGATCTATCCGCACCGCGCCGCGACCACTGCCCGCACCATCGCGGAGGACCGCGGCTATGACGAAATCGTCGCCATCATCGATGAAGCCGAGCAGCGCCGGCGGGAAGCCCTCACGCAGGCCGGCTCCGATTCGAATACGGCGGTGACGTCGGCGCAGGACGCGCTTAACGACGCCATCTGGAATGGCGATGAGGCGGGGGCCATCACCATCCTCGAAAGCCAGCCGGCGCTGAGCAATGCGTGCGACCGCCGCGGCTGGACTCCGCTGCATATGGCGGCGGCGAGGCTCAACCGGCAACTCGTGGCGTGGCTGCTCGATCATGGCGCAGACGTGAACCGGCGCGGTCCCGGCGATCGTACGCCGATCGATCTGGCGGATGGAACCGGCCGGAGAAAGGCGGACGGCCTGGAGAAATATCCGGCCGTCGCGGACCTGCTCCGGCAGCGCGGCGCCGAGCTCACTGCCCGTTCGGCGGTGGCCTTGGGTGAGGCGGACTGGCTGCGCGCGCGCCACTCCGAAGGCGCGCTGGTGAATCCGATATCCGGGCCTGGCGGGCTGCTCTCGATCGCGGTGAGGCACGACCGGCCGGAGATGCTGGCGCTGCTCCTCGACCTCGGCCTCGATCCGGACGAGCGGACGCGCTCGGGGGACCTGGATGAAGTGGTTCTTTCCTGGGGCATGCCGCTGCATCACGCCGCCGGATTGAGAAAGCATGCCATGGCGGAGATGCTCCTTGAGCGGGGAGCGGACCCTAACGCGCAGGTCTATGCCAGCGGTTCGGTGATGTACAGCGCGCTGTACGACGGCGATCCGGCGATGGTGAAACTGCTGGAGCGTTACGGCGGCTTCGCGGATGCGGCCACGGTGGGGCACCTCCGCCTCACGGCACAAGCCAAGCAGATGCTGGACGACGAGGCTGCCGGCCGGCTGCGCGAAGGTTCATTCCGTGAAGCGACACTGGCGGAGGAACTCCTGTGGGCCGCGGCGCGCGGCGGCGATCCGGAGATCGTGCGCATGGCACTCGAGCGCATCGACTGGCCGCGCGAAAGTCCGCACTGGTTTGGAATGCTGTGGTCGCCGCTTCCCGAACGCCGGGCGCGCGTGGACCCGGATCATTCCTTGTACCTCGCGTGCTTTCGCTTGATCCTCGGCCGTTCCGACCCCAACGTTCGTCATCCGCGGTTCGGCCGGACGATCCTGCACGACCTGGCGGCTGCGGATGTGGAGTCGCTGCCGGAGGAGACCGTGGACTTCGCGACCACCATCCTCGATGCCGGTGCGCGCATGGATGTGCGCGACAATCTGCTGAAGAGCACACCGCTCGGCTGGGCCTGCCGGTGGGGCCGCGTGGAGATCGTGAAGCTGCTGATCGAGCGCGGTGCCGACTCCATCGAAGCGGACACCGAGCCCTGGGCAACCCCGCGGGCGTGGGCGGAAAAGAAAGGACACGACGCCGTGCTTGCCGTCCTGCGCGGCTCTACATAGCGTCCGGCATAGGCAACGCCTTCGTGTAAAACTCGCTGATATCTTTCTTCAGCTTGGCGCTCGAATCGCTGTCGATATACAGCATGTGGCCGGCTTCGTAGAAATCCCAGGTGATGTTCTTGTGCATCTCGGGGTGCAGCCCCATGTGGTTGAACGTGTACTGAGCGGCGAAGTAAGGCGTCGCCAGATCGAAGTAGCTGGCCGCCACCATCACCTTCAGGTACGGGTTCTTGAAGAACGCGTTGCGCAGCAGGCTGCCGGTTTCGGCGAAGCCGTTCTGCACGCCCCAGTCCCAGGGCTGGACGCCGCCGCTCACGTAGTAATAAAGGTCGGTCTTGTACTCCAGCTCGCCGCGCATGTAGCTGGTGAAGGCCGCGGTGAAGGGCGGCGCGATCAGCGTGTTCGAAGGATCGTACTCGGCCGTCTCGCCGGTGTTGAGGGAGGAAGGCCCCGTGAGCCGTCCGTCCAGGCGCCCGATGGTCTGGTGCTTGTCGCGCAGCAGTTCGCGCGAAAAATGCCCCACGTCGAACCGCAGATTGCTCTCGTCGATGTAGCGGGTATCGAGGCCCAGATACCGCACCAGCTTGCCGGTGACCGCTTTGCGCTCCGACGCCGGCAGCAGGTCACCCTTGTTCAACGCCGTCGAGTACTCGCCCATGGCAAAGCCCTCGACCTCTTTAAGAAAGCTCTTCAGGTCTTTGCGCTGCAGGTCGGGCGCGACTTTTTTGTGATACCAGGAGTCGGCGGCATAGGTCGGCAGTTCGAGCGCGTACACCAGATCGTCGGAGCGCGACCAGATGGTTTCGAGATTGAGCGTGGTCGAGATGAGCACCACTCCGTTGAACGCAATGCCGCGGTCGATCAGGTAACCCGCCAGTCCCGCAGCGCGGAATGTGCCATAGCTTTCGCCGGCGACGAACAGCGGCGACATCTCACGGTTGTTGCGCACGATGTACATGCGGATGAACTCGCCCACCGATTGCAGATCGCCCTGCACGCCGTTCATGCGGCGCGCGATCTCGATTGTCTTGGCGCGGCTATAGCCGGTGCCCACGGGGTCGATGAACACGAGGTCGGTCTGGTCGAGCCACGTGTACGGGTTGTCCTTCATGTGGTAAGGCGGCGGTGGCATGCTGCCGTCGCTCTGCAAGCGCGGGCTGCGCGGACCCATCGCGCCCATGTGCACCCAGATGGAGGCCGACCCCGGCCCGCCGTTGAATGCGAAGGTGAGCGGCCGCTTACCGGCGTCGGCGCCGTCGAGGGTGTACGCCACGTAGAAAATGTGGGCCTCGGTCTCGCCCGCCGGATCTTTGATCGGCATCTGCGCGACGGTCGCGGTGTAGTTCAGCGTCTTGCCATTGGTCTGGATGGAGTGGTGCGTCACCACCGGCGTCTCATCCACTTCGCCGCCCACTGCCGGCGCGGGACCGGCTACACCGCCGCGTCCTCCGCGTCCCCCGGGAGCGTTCTGCGACTGGGCCGGGGCTTGAGTCGGCTGCTGGCGGCCTTGTGCATGAGCGTGAAAAGGGAGGAGCGAAACCAAGGCAATCGGAAAGATTCTCGAGCTGAACATTGGTTCATGATAGCCAATGGCGAAGTGTTTCGGAAATGGCGGCGCTACCCGCCTTTGGCAAACCGCAGTGCGGCGGAGTTGATGCAATAGCGCTTGCCCGTGGGCGCCGGGCCATCGTCGAACACGTGGCCGAGATGCGCATCGCACTTCGAGCACAGCACCTCGACGCGCTCCATCCAGTGGCTGCGGCCGGAGTGTGTGGCGACGTTCTGTTCCGCGGCGGGCGCCCAGAAACTGGGCCAGCCGGTGCCGGATTCGAACTTCTCCGCCGAGCGGAATAGCGCGGTCCCACAGCAGGCGCAGCGATAGAGGCCGGCCTCGTGGTGGTCCCAGTAGCGGCCGGTGAACGCCCGCTCGGTGCCCTGCTGCCGAGCCACGGCGAACTCCTCGGCGGAGAGTTCGCGCTGCCACTCGGCATCCGGTTTCACGGTCTTGTGGACGCGAATCGGCTCGACGCGCTCGCCGTCATCGCGGAACGTAACCAGATCGATCTCGGGACCGGTCCCTTGTAACTTGGCGTCAGGCATTGGTCTCTCCTTGCGGTACGACACGGCGACCAGCCCGGCGAACGCGAACGGCATGATGCACAGAGCGCGGCGCGGGAGATCGGCCATGCAGAACCCCTCCTCTACTAATTATGTCTCAGGCGCAGATGAACTCGATCGTATGCTCGAAGGGAGAGAACGCGGTCAGGTAGAGGCTGGGGCCGGGAATCGGCGGTTCGGCGCCGCGCACCATTGTGTACCGGTGTGCGCCCAGGCCGGGCCCCACGCGGATGGAGTTTTTCTGAACGCGCAGTGTGGCGTATCCCTCGGGGAGCAGCCAGCGGTCCCGGGCGTTGCGGTCGGGTTGTGCGGCGCCCTCGATGGCGGCGCCCGGCCGCACGCCGATCTCGATCGCCACCGGCACTCCGGCAGTGCCGCCGGCCGCCAACCGGATGCGGAATCCGGAGGGTGTCTCCGCGATCGTCGCCGACTGCTCGAAGCGGCACATCCCGGTGACACGCCGCTCGGCGCGCAGCTTTCCCCAATCGCCTGGTCCGACTTTGCGCGGCGGCTCGAACGGCTGATAGTAGCCGGCCTCGATCGTCTGCCGCAGCGCGTACCCGTTGGCGGCCTTCTCGACGCGCGGCGCGAGGAACTGTCCCTTGCCGAAGAATGCGCCCGCCATTCGCAGGTGCGTGATCCAGGCGTCGCCATGGCGAAGCGTGAAGAAAACGGAATCGTTGCCGACGATGCTGGCGCTGCGCGGGCCGCGGCGGAAGCGCACGATATCGAGTGCGGGCAAGTGCTTCTCAAAGTCGTCGGGCGGCGGGGCGGAGGAGGGAAGCGGCCCCGCCATTTCCGGATACTCCATCAGCGCCGGCAGGCTGGCATACGGCGCGTACCGCTCGGCGAGCCCCGACCATACGGCATGCCGGTCGCGGGCCGCCAGATAGCGAAGCGGGAACCAGTACGATCGCATGTCGGCGTGCTCGTTCTTGTCCTGACGGCGGGAGATTTCGGTGACGCCTTCGGAATCCGCATGCAACAGGTAGAGCATCGATTCCAGGTTCCGCCGCACCGGGGCCAGCAGTTCCGGCCGCTTGAGTTTGGCGGCCAACACCACGAACGCGCGGTCGCTCACCGCATTGTAGACGGACGTACTGCGCTCGGTGAACTGACCGTCGCCATCCAGATCGATGCCCCCTCGGCGAGCCACTGGTCGATGCGCCGGAGGTAGGGCGCGTCGGGAAAAATCTCGTTGACCTGGGCGAGTGCGGAACAGATCACCCACCGATGGTTCGGCGTGTGGACGCCGCCCGCGGCCATGGCGGCAGCGGCTTTGCGCAGAAACGGATCCACCAGCGCGACCAGCTCGCGACGTCCGGCGCGCTGTGCCAGGCAGACCGCCGTGGCGGTGTTGTGCACGATGAATCCGGTATCGGGCGGGGAGAGGAAGTTGGTAGTGGGAAGGTCGATGGAGCCGTCGGGATGCTGCGCCGTTTCGAGAAAGCGGACGGCCAACTTCATGTGATCGGCCAGGAGCGGATCGCCATGCAGCCTGGCTTGCGGATGCAGATAGGAAGCCATGAAAGCTGCCAGCAGGCCGGCGGCGGAACCGGCCGAGTACAACCAATCCTCCTGCGCCAGAGTTCCATATCCGGGGTGGTTGGGATCGACGATCTGATCCTTGAGCAACTGGGTGAGCCGATCGTTATGGCTGGTGATGACCGCCGTATCGACGGAGGGGAATGTGGTCTGCGCCGCCAGGGGCGCGGCGGCGAGCGCGGCGATGGCCTGGCGTCGGGAAAGCCCGGAGTTCATGGCGTGCTCCTGATCCGCCAGTATAGCGGTCGCGATATCGTAGAATGAAGGAGTCCAACTCACCGGGCGGTTAGCTCAGCCGGTTAGAGCGCCTGCCTTACAAGCAGGAGGTCCGCGGTTCGAGCCCGCGACCGCCCACCACTCAACCTACGGCTCCACTCCTGACTTCGCCCGCATCGCCTCGTGTTGAAGGCTGGCCGTTTGCATTGCCTGCTTAACCTGCATCTGAGCAACCCGCACCCGGTCGGTTTCGAGCAGGCCTTCAAGCGTTGTCATCTCAACGTCTTCGACACCGCTGTTGCGCCCCTTCTCCTGGAGAATGGCATGATAACCGATCCAAACTTCGTAATTCGTGCGAAACAGTTCTGAGAGCGCCGCATTCTGGTTCTTGAGCTTCTCACTCTGAGCTTTGAAGGGGCCGAATACCGTGGAGTAAAAGACGTGTATAACGCCGCTCAGGTTGACCGGCTTGTAGGCGATGGATTCCAAATCCTGTGCGGTCACTGTGCTAGGGTCGAGTGTTGGCCATGCTGAATCCCACTGTTCCTGATTGTCGTAGGGATTGATCGGCACAATGTTGAATGGTGGGATGAACCCTTTTTCCTTCTTGGCCTTCTCCTCCGTCGCCGGCAAGACCTCAAATGCAACTTCGTCCGTAACCTGTGATCCATCTGGTCGGGTGATTGTGACTATGACCATGCCCGTGTCGCCAGCCTTCGCCTCTGCTTTAGGACGCAGACGCCACCTGATCCTCCCACCACGCAGAGGCGCTTTTGCCGCTTGCTCCATCATTGCTGGCTCGGAGCGAATACCGATTAGCCCCCGCCGGTCGAACTCTGCATCCGCGTCTGTTTCGACCAGTACGGTCTCATTGTCGTTGATTCGGCCACGGAGGGAATCCTTGGGCGAGACGATCTTGAATTGGGTAACTTGCGGAAATGGAAGAGTCGGCAGGGGAACTGGCTGTACATATGGCCGCCGTTTTGCTCCGGGAACTGGCTGCATCTCCTTTCCACCCTCCTTAAAGCTCGGACCCTCCTCGCGAAGCTGGAGACCAGCTTCCACAAGTAACTTTGTGACCTGCCGCCGCACCTCCTCGCTTGTAGTTTCGGCTTCCCGCTTGGCGATCCGTTCGGTTAGCACGATGGTGATCGAAGACGCCGCAGGCGTGAAGCGGACACCCGAGATCGACGCGGCTCTGCGCGAGCAACAGCGCATCGATCTCGAGCGCAGTTTCGAGCACGCGCGTAAGAAGATGAACGTCGGAGTAAACTGGCGCGGTTGATTGTGTCCCATTCGGTTCATGCCGGGAGGCGGGAGCCAAAGAAGATCACCGCTTGACCCCCAGAGTCTCCACTTCGGCGAGTAAGGCATCCAGCGATTCGCGCGTCAACAATCTGCCTCGAAGCACCACGGCACGAATTTTCTTTGTATTCGAAATGTTTTCCAACGGACTTGCATCCAGGATTACCAGGTCGGCGTACTTGCCCGCTTCGACCGTACCGAGCGAATTCTCCTGGTCCAGTACCATTGCAGGATTTCGTGTGGCGGCTTGAAGAGCTTCCATTTCCGAGAAACCGGCCTTACACAGCCATTCCAGTTCGTCATGCAGGCTGAAGCCGGGATAGCTGTCGCGGATGCCTGTATCCGTACCCGCCACAAAGCGAACTCCGCCCTGCTTCATCTGTGCCGCCCATTTCAACTGTGTCTCAAAAAGCTCAGCCCGGACGGCCTGGGTCCTGGCACTTTCCTGGCTAACCGGCCACGTGCGCTCCCAGCCTTTCTTGGTGGACGCAGCAACATACTTCCTTCTCTCGTCAGGCTGGCTCGCGATTTGGTAGCGATAGGCCGACTGCCGCATCGCAACGAACGTCGGATCCATCCACGTACCGTTGCGCGCGAGTGTTCGAAACAGAACTGGCATCTCGGCGGCAACTATCTCCGACATCCGATCCATCCCCACTCCGCTGTCGAGCAGTTCAGTGGCCCGCTTTTCGGCGAGCACCGACATGTGCTCGATGGTCCGCTGTCCGGCGCCGGACGCTTCCATCGGCGTTACTTCCAACGGCACATGTCCTGCTACCGCAATCCCTTCCTTCTTCGCTTCGGCCATCAATGCCAGATACGCAGCACGCGGAACACCGGTATGGACCTTGATGAAATCGACGCCGAGTTTCTTCAGGTACTGCACGGCGTCGCGGCCCTCATCAGCATTCGCCGGCGCGAGGCGGTCGGGCAGTCCTGGCTTGAACCCATCGACGAAAGGGCCCGCGCGAAAGATGCGCGGTCCGGCGAACGTTCCGCTGTCGATCTTGCGCCGCAGCCAATCGAGCATCACGAGATTACCGCCCATGTCGCGAATGCTGGTGACGCCATTGGCAGCGAACAACCGGGACTCCAGATCGCCAGCATTGCTGACGTGGACATGCATGTCCCAGAGGCCGGGGATCAGGAATTTCCCGTTGCAGTCTTCTACCTGAGAATTGGGCGGCAGCTTCGCGGCGGCCGATGGCAAAATGCTCAGGATGCGGCCGGCCGAGATCAGGACTGTCATACCAGGCTGGGGTCCGCGGCCCGTGGCATCAATCACTGTGACGTTCGTCAGGGCCAGCGGCTGGCCTGTTTGCGCAAAGTGTGCCGTCGCAAAGCCGACGAGCAGGAGTATGTACTTGAGCCGGAAGGGCACGCCGATTAGACGTGACATTGTCACCAGGGTTAGGGGCCTACTCTTTCGCGCTTTGAACATCGCGCCGGCGCGGGCCGGAAGCCGCTTGAGAGACAAGCCGTCCGACTCTGTTTCATGGTTACAGGCCGCGAAGGCGAGCTGGTCCAGAACCTGGGCACATCCACCGGCTCCGGCGTCGTGGAGATGTACAACGGCCGCGCCATCGTCCGCGCCCGCAGAAGGGCGACGCGATGGTCAGCGTGTCAGCCCAAGACATCCCACCCGCGTTCCTGAAAGTTTAGTCGACCGCCGTGGAAGTTACGAGCCTAGAAGTTAGCGCTGCAAACAAAGTTCGCCGCGTCATCCGTACTGCCGCTACCCTTGTACTTTGCCACCAGCGGAAACCGGCACAATGGCCGCGACCGGACAACTTTGCCCGTCTGGTCGCGGCGAACGGCATCCAGGGTTTCAGGAGCCTGGCCGTCTTCGACCCATTTCAACAGTGCGCCCAACTGACCTGCTGGCGCGGGTCCCACGCCGCCACCGCAGTGTCCGACTCCCGGCGCCATGAACAGCCGGATGAGATCCGACGTTCTGCCCGGGCCGCCCATCTGCTGCTCGACGCGCTTGTAGTAGTCGATGCTTCCCTCGGGGTAGATCAGTTGGTCAGCCCAACCGTGCCACACAATGGCCTTTCCTCCGCGCTTGCGAAATCCCGAAAGATCCGGATTGTCGGTGCCGATGACCGCACCAAACTCTTCGTTCGACTGATCCCAGAACTGTTCGTAGGCGGGGTAGGTCACGCTTGTCCAATCGAACTGCGGATTCTGCGTCAGGAAGTATCTCCACCACTCCAGTGTGATGCCGGACGGCCGTCCCGTGAGTGGCGTGCCTCCGGTTCCGCTCACGCCGCCGAAATCGGCGCCTGGCATCAGACCGTACCATAGGAACGACCCGTCCCTGCGTCTCGGTCCCTGCCAGATCTTGCGCATCACGCCGGCGTCATCGGCCGTGAAAGTGCCGCAATCAGTTACCGTGCTGCCGACTAATACCTGCGGATTGTAAGTGCACCGCTTCGGATCTTCGATCGTTCCGTCCTTGACTCCGTCGATCCCGTCGCAGGCCGCCACCGCGGCCGCCGTCGCCGCCGCAAACTTGCATTGGGGCATGAAATGATTCGCCTCTTTCATCACGAGTTCGCCCCACAACTGTTCCACATGCAGTTTCGTCCAGTTGATCGCAGGTGCGCCGGCCACCACACCGTCGTAGTCTTCCGGGTAGCGTTGCGCTTCCATGAGCGCCTGCCGGCCGCCGGTCGAGCAGCCGCTGAAATAGGAATACCGGGGAGCCTTTCCGTAGAAGGCTTCTGTGAGCGCCTTGCCGGTTACGGTCATCTCGTGGATGCCGAGGTACGCGTTATCGCGGATGAGCATCCAGTTCAACCGTCCATTCGCATCCAGCGCAAAGCTGCCGCTGCCGCCCTCATGTCCGGTATCCGTGGCGCCCGCCGCATACCCCAACGCGACCGGCTGGCGCACGCCATTGGCGTTGCCACCGGAGAATCCGCCGCCACCGGTCCCTTGAAAGCGGCCGTTCCAGTTCTTCATTGGAAGGCCGATGAAGATTTTGACCTTATCGCCGGCGGGTGGATGCGTGACCGTTGCCGTCACCCGGCACGCTTCTGGAGCCGTGCCAGTCGCGGGTTCGACGACAGCGGATTCGATGGTAGTGTTGAGTAGCGCAATCGAGGTAAGACTCTCGCAAGTCCGCACGGCTTCGATATTGGCGATCAGCGGTTTCGGCGGAATGCCAGGAGGCGCCTGCGCATGACCGATCGCACCGGCTCCGATCGCGAGCGTCGCCAGCAGAAGAATCCTGCCCATTAGATTCACGCGCCGGCAGGCTCGATCGGCGTCACCGGATCCAGGAATAGCCAGCACACAATCCCCAGCAGATAGATGACCGCGCTCAAATAGAACGTCAGGTTCCAGTTGTTACCTGTCCAGGACAAAATATAGCCAATCGCCAGCGGACTGATCGCGCCGCCGATATTGCCCCACATGTTCATCGCGCCCGAGAGCGTGCCCGCATGCTTGCCGCCGATGTCCATCGCGGAGGCCCACGCGCCGGGCATCACCAGATCGTTGAAAAAACTGGCGAGGCCGATCGCCAGCACCGCCATCGTGGCGTCGGCCATCGTGGTCGAGAGCACCAGGAAGCCGGCCGCTCCGGTGAAGCCGATGCATGCCAGGATGCGGCGCGTGAGCGCCACATTCTGTAACCGGCGCTGCAGGATCCCGCCGGCCACCACCGACGCCGGGTTGCCCAGTCCGCCGAAAAACAGTGGCACTATACCCAGTACGGCTGAATTGGGAATGGTGAGGTGCCGGCCCTTCTGCAGGTAGGTCGGTAGCCACGTGATGTAGAAATACCAGCCGTAGCTCAGGCAGAAATACTGCCAGCAGAGCATCCAGACCTGGCGCGAGCGCAAGAACCGGTCCCAGGGGACGGGGACGTGTCCCGCCGCAAGTTTGGCGCTCGACCGCACCAGGTCACGCTCGGCGGCGTTGAGTTTCGGGTTCTCGAGCGGATCGTCGCGATACCACAGGTAGAACATGATCGCCCACACGACGCCCAGGCAGCCGAAGATCTCGAAGGCATGCCGCCACCCGACCCATTGCATCACTGCCGCCACCAGCAGTGGTGTGAAGGCGCCGCCCCAGCGCGCGCTCAGCCACATCGCACCCTGCGCGCGCACGCGCTCCTCCTCCGGAAGCCAGGTGGTGAACGCCTTGGTCAGGTTGGGGAAGCAGCCGGCCTCGCCCGCTCCGAACAGGAACCGCGTAATCACCAGGGTGACGAAGTTACCCACCCATCCCGTGGCCGCCGTGAAAAACGACCACCACAGCACAATCCGCATCAACACGCGGCGCGGGCCCATCCAATCGCCCAGAAATCCTCCGGGCACTTCGAACAGCGCGTACGCCCAGCCGAACGCCGTGAACGCCCACCCCATCTGCACGGAAGTGAGCCCTAGTTCTTGTGAAATGGATGGCGCTGCAAAGGAAATGCAGACGCGGTCGATGTACGTGATCACGGCCAGCGCGATCGCAAACACCACCACCCAGTAGCGCACTCTGGTGGCGCGCTCGGCGTGCCGGATGGGCACGGGTTCTATGCTAATGCGTCTTTCAGGTATTGGAAGCACTTTTTCACTTCCGCGACGCTGTCCATTCCCTGCGTCCCGTATTCGTATTCGATGTTGGCCGGAATGGGCCACTTCTTCGTCTTCAGAAGCTGCAGCACTGGTTTGATCGGCGTGTCGCCTTGTCCGAATGGTTTGTTGGCGTGCGGATCGTTCTTCACGCGGTCTTTGATGTGAAGATTGGTGATGCGCCCGTGATGCGCCTGGATGTATTCCAACGGGTCGTAGCCGGCCGACCAGAAGTGGCCGATGTCGAGATTCACGTAGAAGTACTTCGACATCTTCATGGCGGCGGCGAAACTCTCCGGCTTAGCGAACTCGTTCGGGTTGGTCAGGTTGTTGTGGCCGTGCATCGCGACCTTGACCTTGTGCTTGTCGGCGAAGGGAGCCACACGCTGGGCGGCGGACAGCGTCGACGACGCCGTGATGACTTCGACCTCGAGAGCGTTCGCCATCTTGAAGCCGCGATCGATCTCCTCGTCGCTGAAACTGTCGTTGAAGCTCAGGTTGTAGGCGAAGAGGTCGACTCCCGCGGCGTCGAACTTCCTGCGGATGGAAGTGAAGACATCCAGCGGGACCGAGAGACGCCAATCCTTCATCTCGGCGCGCGTTTTTCCCTGCGGCTCCACGTGGCCCTGGTACAGCTCGCACTCGCCCAGGCCGATCTCCTGCATCGCGGCGAGGGCCTGATCGAGCGGCCGGTCGCGGAAACTGTACGACTGTACGCCGACGCGCACACCCTGGATTTTGGGATTAGTATACGGAGCGCCTAGCGCACCTGCGGCCGGAATCGCCGCCAGCGCCATCTTCCCCAAATCCCTTCTCGAAAGCGACATGGCCACCCCTTGTTCGTCCCCTCACCTATGGCGCGCCTTCAACCCGAAGCGCCACACCAACGCCCCCGCCCCCACGGTGGCCAGTGCAGTCAGCGACGCCCTTGGCTCCAAAATTACACCGTAGATCATCATACACGTCCCGACCAGAATATAGGAGGCGGGAATCAGCGGCCAGGCGAATTCGAGCGCCCGCAACCTCTGCCAGTCGGGACGCCGGCGGCGGAACACGAACAACGAGGCCACGGAAAGCACCGTGAACAGCGTCAGGCTGAATCCGATATAAACGATCAGCTCGGGAAAGGGCGTCAGCGTCATCAGCATGGCGCACAGCCCCTGGGCGAGAATGGCGAACAGCGGCGTGTGCCACCGCGGATGCACCGTCGCCGCGATGCTGAAGAAGGCGCGGTTCTTCGCCATCGCATAGTAGACGCGCGGCCCCACCGTCACCTCGGCGTTCACCGTGGAGACGATGCAAATCGCGATCAGCACGGCGAAAACCCGCGCCATGTTCGATCCGAACAGGTTGGACGCCGACAGCGTGCCCACCGCCATCACGTTCTGCATCTGCGCCACCGGCGTCGAGTAGACGTAAATCAGATTCAGCCCCGCGTATAGCACCGCCACGATGGCGGTCCCCGCGGCCAACGCAGCCGGCAGCGTCCGCTCCGGCCGCCGCACTTCCTCCGCGATGTAGGTGGCCGCGTTCCAACCGCTGTAACCCACCATCACCCACAACAGGCTGACGATGAACTGCGCCGGCAGCGGGAGCGTCGTCGTGCGCGGCGCGTGCTCTGAAAAATGGCTCCAGCTTCCGTTACCCACCGTGAACCCGATCAGCACGAACCCCACGATGACGACCACCTTCACCGTAGTGAGCACGTTCTGCACCTTCGCCGTTCGCCCCACCCCGAAGCAGTTCAGGATGGTGAAGGCCGCGATGATCGAGGACGCCAGAATTTGCCCCGGGCCCAGCCGCAATGAGAACGTTCCCGAACCCAGCACCACGGTAGCGTTCGCCTGTTTCAGGCTGGGGAACAAGTAGCCGAGGTAGTCGGCAATCGCCAGCGCCGACGACGCGATGGGCGCCGAGAATCCCGCGAAGAACGAGACCCAGCCCGTCATGAAGCCCCACTCCGGACCGTAGGCGTGCGTCAGGTACACGTACTCGCCGCCGGAGCTGGGAAAGTTGATTCCCAATTCGGAATAGCTGAGCGCGCCAGCGAATGCGAACAGCGCTCCCACGGCCCAGCAGGCAAGAATCAGGTTGCCGTTTCCCAGTTGGCCCGCCATGTATCCGGTCGAGGCGAAAATGCCCGTCCCCACCATGTTCGAAATGACGAGCGCAGTGGCGCTGGTAAAGCCGAGTTGCCGCAGCAGCCCCGGCTTCGAACCCTGGATTTGGAGATTGGGCATTCGAGACCTAGAGCCATTCTAATGCGTAGAGTATCCTGTTAGACGATATGTGGAATTCTGCGCACTGGTTGGCACTGGCTCTGCTGCTGGCAACATCTCTCGCCGCCGCCGATGTCACTTACGATGGGGCTCGCGTCCACTACGAGAGTTATGGTAAGGGCAAAGACGCGGTGGTGTTCATCCACGGCTGGACTTGCGACCTGACGTTTTGGCGCGGGCAGGCGCCTGTGTATGAGAAGCACCGGTCGCTCCTGATCGACCTGCCGGGACACGGCCAGAGCGATAAGCCGGATGTGTCCTACAGCCAGGAGCGGTTCGCCCGCGCGATCGAGGCAATGATGCGCGACGCCGGCGTCGAGCGGGCCGTGCTGGTCGGACATAGCATGGGCGGTCCGGTGGGTGTCACCTTTATGCGGCTGTTTCCCGCCAAGGCGCAAGCACTGGTGCTGGTGGATGCATTCGTTCCCCAGGCGCCGAAGGACGACGCCGAGCGCGAACGGCAGAAGACGCAAGTGGACACTTTCCTGCAGACGTGGCGTGGTCCGAAGTACAAGGAGTCAGCGGAGAAAACGATCGCGTCCATGTTCTCCGGCAAGACCACTCCGGCGATGCGCGAAGAGATTAGCGCGAAGATGACTTCGGCGCCGCAACATGTGATGGTATCGGCGTTCGAGGGCATGTTCGCCATGCAAGCCCCCAAAGCGGGCGAGACTTACGGCCTGCCGGTGATGGCCGTCATGGTGCAAACACCGGGGCGCGCGGGATACGAAGCCCAACTCCGGACGGTGTTCCCGAATCTGCGGAAGTACGAAGGTTGGGAAGGCTCGGGACACTTCCTGATGATGGAGAGTCCGGATCGATTCAATCGTTCCCTCGAGGATTTCCTGGCGACGCTGAAGTAGTAAGCATCCGCACGAACTAGATCGCTACGGCATGCTCGTTCGGATGGCCGTTCACAGCAACGGCTGCAGAGCCCGCAAAACCGTTGCCGCCACTATCTTAGTCCCCGCGGCCGTCGGATGCAGACCATCGCGCTGCATCAGCCCCGCGTGTCCGCCCACCCCCTCCAGCAGAAATGGGATCAGCGCCACTTTGTATTTCGACGCCAGCCGCTGGTACACCGCCTCGAACTTCCGGATGTAATCCGGCCCATAATTCGGCGGTAGTGTGATGCCCGCCAGAAGTACGCGCACACCCGCCGCCTGTAGCGCTTCGATGATTTGCGCCACGTTGGATTCGACCGCCGATAGCGGCACGCCGCGCAGCCCGTCGTTCGCGCCCAGTTCGAGCACCACAATCTTCGGCTTCGCCGCCAGCACCAGCGGCAGGCGCTCGAGGCCGTCTTGTGTCGTATCGCCGCTCACCCCGAAATTGACCACGTGATAGTTGGGGAGCTGCGGCTGCAGCAGGTCGGGAAAGCTCTGGCCGGCCTCGAGGCCAAAACCCGCGGTGAGGCTGTCGCCAAGGCACGCGATCGCCGGGCGCGCGTCGACGGGCGCGGCCGGGGTGGGCACTTCGGTTTTTCGTGCCGGCGGGGGAGCTTCCTGCCGGTTGCAGCCGCACAACAGCGCCGCCACCGCAATTAGCCAGTTAGTCCGCATCTGAATGCCATAATAAAGGAAGGTTGATTCAGGTTCGCTCGCTCACCAAATCTATCGACACCGGTACGCACCGCGTCGATATTCTGAGAGGTATCGATCTCGAGATCCCCAAAGGCCAGTTTGCCGCCATCATGGGCCCATCGGGTAGCGGCAAAAGCACGCTGCTTGGGTTGCTCGCGGGACTCGATTCTCCCACGTCCGGCCAGGTGCTGCTGGACGGCCAGGACATCACGGCGCTCAGCGAAGACGAGATGGCGCTGGTCCGCGGACGTAAGATCGGCTTCGTTTTCCAGTCGTACCACCTGATCCCGACCCTGACGGCGGAGGAGAACGTCCTGCTGCCCATGGAGTTGGCCGGGCGCGATTCGGGCGGCCGCGAACGCGCGCGCGAACTGCTCGGGCGTGTGGGACTCGAAGGCCGCTTCGATCACTACCCGGTGCAACTCTCGGGCGGCGAGCAGCAGCGGGTCGCGCTGGCCCGCGCCTTCGCGCTCCGGCCCCCCATCCTGCTGGCCGACGAGCCCACCGGCAATCTGGATAGCGCCAACGGACAAATCGTCCTCGACCTGCTGCTCGAGATGAATCGTGAGCACGGCGCCACCCTGGTGCTGGTGACGCACGAGCAATCGCTGGCTGAATCCGCCGGCCGGCGTATCGTACTGCGCGACGGCCTGGTCGTGAGCCAATGAAACCAGGGGTCGCGTTCAAGATCGCCTGGCGCGAGCTGCGTGCGTCGCGTGCCCGATTCCTCTTCGTGATCCTGGCGGTGGCGGTTGGCGTGGGCGCGCTCACTGGCGTGCGCGGCTTCAGCAGCTCCTTCCGTCGAATGTTGCTGCGCGAAGCCCGCACCCTCATGGCGGCGGACCTGACGGCGCGCATCTTCGCCCTTCCCACCCCGGAGCAGGATACCTTGCTACGCGACCTGGACGCGCGCGGCATCGGCCGCACCTGGATCACCGAAACCGTGACCATGGCGTCATCCGCTGCCACGCCCGATCCGCTGTTGGTCTCCGTGAAGGCCGTCGATCCGCGCGTCTATCCGTTCTATGGCACAGTGAAGATCGAGCCGCCGCAGCCGCTGGCGCAAGCGCTCGACACGCAATCCGTAGTGGTCTCCGACGACTTGCTGCTGCGCCTCAAAGCGCGCACCGGCGATCGGCTGCGCATCGGTGGTCAGGATTTTCGCATCGCGGGCGCGCTGGTCTCCGAGCCCGACCGCATGACCGGAACCCTCAACGTGGGCCCGCGCGTCCTCATCACACGCGAGGGCCTCGACCGCACCGGGCTGATCGGTGTAGGATCGCGAGCTTCAGAGCGATATCTCTTCAAACTACCAGCGGGCGGGCCGACGGTCGGCGAGCTGCGCCGCATCCTGAAAGTCGCATTTCCCGAAGCGACGCTCGCCGACTACACCGAGACGCACCCCATCATCACGCGCGGGCTCGACCGCGCCACCACGTTCCTCAGCCTGATCGGGCTGATCGCGCTGGTGATCGGCGCCATGGGCGTCGCGAGCGCGATGCACGGACACCTGCAGCAGAAGATGGATTCCATCGCCGTCATGAAGTGCATCGGAGCGCGGTCGGCGCAGGTGATGCGGATCTACGTGACGCAGACGCTGCTGCTCGGGCTCGCCGGCGGCGTGCTGGGAGGAGTGCTCGGAGTGGTGGTGGCTTCGGCGTTTCCGGGATTCATCGCGCGCTATTTCTCGATTGAGGCCAGCCGCGTCTGGGATCCGTGGGCCGGCTTGCAAGGCGTGGCGATCGCCTGCCTGGTGACGATGCTGTTCACGGTGCCGCGGCTGCTGGCGGTGAAGGACGTGAAGCCCGCCATCGTGCTGCGCCGCGATGTCGAGACCCGGCGCCGGCCGCGCATTCTGCCGTACGTTTTGATCCTGCCCGGAATCGGCGCAGTAGCCGCCACGTTCACCGAGGGCTCGTGGCGCGACTCGCTGCGCACCGGCGTTGTGTTCACCATCGGCCTGGCGGTGGGGATCGGACTGCTCGCCGCCGCCGCGTGGGTGCTGCTGCGCGTGGTACGGCGGCTGCGATTGTGCGGCAACCTGCGCCACGGCATCGCTAATCTGCATCGCCCGGGGAACCAGTCACAATCGGCGGTGGTGGCGTTGGGTGTCGGAGTGATGTTCACGCTCACGGTTTTTCTGGTGCAGGCGGCGCTGGTGGATCAGATTCGCGGCAGCGCTCCGCCGGGCATGCCCAACGTTTTTCTGCTGGATATTCCCGGGACGCAGCAGAAGGCGCTGGCGGAGCTGATCGCCGCCCAAGCCGGCGTCAAGGCCGCGCCCGAGGTGGCGTTCGCCGTGGCCGCGCGGATTCGCGCGATCGACGGGCAGTCTCCCGAGCAACTCGGCCTCCGCGATTTCGGGCGGCGATTCCTGCGCACTCGTTCGGTAACCGAAGTCGCGACCAAACCGCCCGAGACCGACATCCTCGAGGGCGCATGGTGGACGCCCTCGAGCCGCGGTCCGCAGGTCTGCGTAGAACAGGAGGCCGCGCGTATTTTGAAAGTGCACCCCGGCTCGACCATCGAGTGGGACGTCTGGCAGCATCCCGTGAGCACGCGCGTGGCCTGCATCCAGCGCACGGAATCCATCCGCATGACGGCGCGGTTCGAGTTTCTGTTCAGTCCGGGGCAGCTCGCCGGCTACCCCGCCGTGTACTACGGCAGCGCGCGTGTGCGGCCGGCCGACGTGGCGGACCTGCAGCGCGTGGTCTACCAGCGCTTCCCGACGGTTACGGTGGTGAACATGGCGGACGTCATGCAGATCGTGGAGGACGTGGTGCAGCGGATCGCCCTGGTGATCCGGTTCATCTCGGCATTCACCATCCTGGCGGGCGCGGTGATGGTGGCGTCGAGCGTGGCGGGAACGCGTTTCCGGCGCATGCACGAAGTCGTAATCCTGAAGACGCTGGGCGCCACTCGCGCGCGCATCGCGTGGATCTTCTCGGTGGAGTTTTTGGCGCTCGGCGCGGTGGCGGGTCTGATGGGCAGCCTGCTGGCTTCCGCATTCGCGGCGCTGGTATTGAGCAAGCTGCTCGAGATCGACTACCATCCGGATCTGCGCATGGGCGCGGCCACAGTGGCGGCGACGGCGCTGGTGGCAGCGGGCGCCGGATGGGCCGCGAGTTTTCGCATCCTGGGGCGGCGGCCGCTCGAAATCCTCCGACACGAGTAGGTTATAATCGCGCTGATGTCTCGCCAATTCCTTGTTGTTGCGGGTCTGCTCTGCGCCATCGCACTGGCCGACGAAAAGGCCCTCAACCCGCAGATCCAGAAGATCATGACCGAAGTGTCCGAAGAGCGCATCCGGGCCACCATCGCCAAGCTGGTCAGCTTCGGTACGCGCAACACGATGTCGAATCCCGACAACCCGGACCGGGGCGTCGGCGCCGCGCGGCAGTGGATCTTCAACGAGTTCAAGAGTTACAACCCGAAGCTGCAGGTGAAGTTCGACAAGTACCGCGTAAAGAAGCAGGGCCAGCGGATCTTCAAGGACGTGGATCTGTGGAACGTCATCGCGGTGCTGCCGGGCAAGACCATGCCGGAAACTCAGATCCTGGTCAGCGGTCACTACGATTCGCTCAACGTCGGCAATCGGCCGGCGGGGCAGCCCGCGGGCCCGGGATCGGAAGCGGGCGCAGGCGGCGCGGGCGGAGGCTTCGGCCAGCAGTTGACGCCGGCTGACTTCGAGAGAAACGCCGAATTGCCGGCTCCCGGCGCGTGCGACGACGGCAGCGGCACGGCGGCGGTGATGGAACTGGCGCGCGTGATGAGCCAGTACGAGTTCGACAAGACGCTCGTGTTCGTCACCTTCGCCGGCGAAGAGCAGGCGCTGATCGGAAGCAACCTGCTGGCGGCGAAATCGAAGAAGGAAAACCAGATCATCGAAGCGGTGCTGAACAACGACATCATCGGCACCGACGTGTCGGGCAACGGCCGCATGGGCAACACCTCCGTGGCGGTCTACAGCGACGATGCGATGGATTCGGTGTCGCAATCGCTGGCCAGGTACGCGCGCGAGATCGGGCAGCGCTACATGCCCTCGATGACGGTGAACACGGTCTTCATGCAGGACCGCATCGGACGCGGCGGCGACCACACGCCCTTCCAGTTGGAAGGCTACGCGGCGCTGCGCATTTCGACGCCCAACGAGAACTACGCGAACCAGCACCACGCCACCGATTTGCTCGAGAACATGTCGGTGCCCTACACCGCGAAGGTGGCGAAGATTAACGCGGTGGTGGCCGCCAGCCTGGCGATGGCTCCGAAGGCCCCGCTGGTTTTGCGCGAGCCGGGTGCGGGCCGCGGCGGCCGGGGAGCAGGCGGCGCGGCAACCGCGACGGGTGGCGGTCGTGGTGCGGACGGCGCGCCTTCAGCGGACGGCGGACGCGCCGGTACCGGCGGACGCGGCGCGGGCGGGCGGCGGCCCGGTCCGATGATCGCGCGCGGCGCTGGCTACGACGCGGTCCTCCAATGGCGGCCCAACGGCAGCGACGCCAACATCAAGGGTTACTCGGTCGTGATGCGCCCCACCACGGCGCCCTACTGGGAGCAGGAAGTCTACGTCGGCAAGGTGACCACGTACACCCTGAAGGATGTATCGATCGACGACGTGCGATTCGGCGTCAAGGCAATCGGCCTGGATGGCAGTGAGAGCCTGGTCACCCCGTACGTCAATGCGCCCCGGCAGAAGACGGTGATTGAAACCGTACCGGATGGCCAGTAACACCTGAATGTGAAGCTGCGTACCGCGATTGTGGCGGCGCTAGTGATAGGGTCGGTGCTTCTGGTCTGGTCGCATCTGCGGCCCGACCCGCTGGCCGGTTTCCCGCGCGTCATGCTCTGGGCATGGGAGCGCCCCGAAGACCTGCGATTCATCCGGCCGGGCTCCGCGGGGATCGCGTTTCTGGCGCGCACCGTGTGGCTGGACGGCGAACGCGTGTCCTCCAAGCCACGCCTCCAAACGCTGCGCTTCAACCCCCGTACGCCCTTGATGGCCGTCGTCCGGATCGAGTCGGCCGGGCGTGGACTGCCGCCGAGGGCGGATGCGATGCGTGAGATCCTGCGCGCCATCGAGATTCCTGAGGTGCGCGTGCTGCAGATCGATTTCGACGCGCGGGCGAGCGAGCGCGCGTGGTACGGAGCACTGCTGCGCGACCTGCGGCGCGCATTGCCTGCGCGCATGCCGCTAGCGATCACGGCGCTCGCGTCGTGGTGCGAGCAGGACGGCTGGATCCGCGATCTGCCGGTGACGGACGCGACGCCCATGCTGTTCCAGATGGGTCCGGACGAAGCGGCGCCGCGAGGGGACTTTGACGTGCATATGTGCCGGCAGAGCGTGGGGCTCTCGATGGACGAGTTACCGGCCGCCGTGCCGCACGGCCGGCGGCTATACTTCTTCAATCCGCGCTCGTGGACGCCGGAGGCATACCAGGCGGCGATGGAACAGGCCAGGAGATTCCGATGAAAGTGCGTTACCTGTTGGCGATGGCTGCCGGGGTGCTGCTGGTGGCGGTCCCGGAAGGCCTGGATAGCTGCGGTATCGCGCCGCCGGCGCCGGTGTTTTCCACTACGTGGGGGCCGGCCGACCCGGTGGGCGAGTTCGCCAAAGGGCGCATCGGCGTGATCCGGCCGTCGAACCAGCGGCGGTACCTGGTGGGCGCGTACCGGATTCTGGCGGGCGGCTCGTTTTCCGATGAGGAGGCCAAGTGGCTGCCGCGCTGGGCCCAAACCGGCACATCACGATTCGACCATCCGGGCGTGGATGTGTGGAAGGAGGCGCGGAAGAAAATCCCCGGCGCCACTCAGATCTACTACTACGAGATCTTCCGGCAGCGGAACGTGAACGGCATGTACTCGTCGTATCCTAACTGCCTGGACGACGCGTTCGCCACCGCCAGCCAGACCCTGGAAGCGCGCGCCGCGAAGTGGGGCAAGGACAGCGCGAATCTGCGGGACTGGCTAGCTGCGCAGGATCATGTCTTCAGCGATTGCTCTGATGGCAAGGCGATACCCGCGGCGCCGGGTCCAGGGATGGACCCGCTATTGGCGGCGGATCGCGAGTACCAGATTGCGGCGGCGTACTTCTACATGGGCGAATGGGAGAAGGCGCGTGAGGCTTTCGAGAGCGTAGCCGCGAACAGCACGTCGCCGTGGCAGAAATATGCGCCGTACCTGATTGCGAGGACCTACCTCCGCGAGGGCACGGTGGACAACCGGCCCGAAGCGCTACGCGAAGCGGAGAAGCGGTTCGATGCGCTGGCGAAAGGCGGAGGCGACATGGCCGCAGCCGGCGGGCGGCTGCTGGATTTCGTGCGTGTGCGCGTGGAGCCGGCGACGAAGGTGAAGGAACTGAGCGCAGAGTTGATGCGGCAGCAGAGCGGGGAGAAACTGGCGCAGAACATCACCGACTTCACTTACCTCATCAACGTGCTGGTGGACCAGCAACAGGGAAAGGCGGAGGAGGTGGCAGCGTCAAGCGATCTGGCGGATTGGCTGTTGACCATCGATCGCCCTCGCCCGGATGCGGCTGCTCATTCGCTCGATCGGTGGCAGAAGACGCATCAGGCCGCCTGGCTGGTCGCAGCCTTGGTCCATGGCAATGCAAGCGAAGTCGTGGCGGCGGCGCGGCTGGTGCGGCCGAACGAGCCGGCGTATGACTCGGCGGTGTATTACGGGATCGCGCGTGAGATAGCGACGGGGCATCGCGACGAGGCACGGAAGTGGGCGGATGAGGCGCTCGGTCAGAAGTTGTCGCTCTCCACGCGGAACGCGATTCTCTCTCAGCGCTTCGCCCTGGCGCGCAACTGGAGCGAGTTCCTGAAATTCTCGCCGCGGACGGCCGAGCCAAAGCTGGTGAATTACGACGATGCTGAAGTGGAGCCGGACGCCCGATCCGCGATGCGCGGCATCAGGTTCGATGTCGATGCCGTGGGTGCGTTCAACCGCCAACTACCCATTTCGAATTGGCTGGACGCGAGCGCCAACCAGGCGTTGCCGCGAAATCTCCAACTCCAGATCGCACAGGCGGGTTGGGTGCGTTCGACGCTGCTGGATCGGCGCGAGAACGGGCGGATGTTCCTGGAACGCGTCGTGAAACTGCAGCCGGCGGCCGCCGCCGTCTCACGCGAATATCTGGCGGCGACCAGCGATGAAGCGGCCCACATCGCCGGCATTCTGCTGTTGCTGCGAAGACCGCTGCTGGGACCGACGTTGCTGTTCGGCTCAGCCGATGCCATCGATCTGGGAAAGGAGCAGGGCGTGGGCCACGGAACGCTGGGTAGGGGAAGCGGATGCGGATTTCAGAATACCGCGGAAGCCAAATCGCCCGATCTGGAGTTCTTGACGCCCGAGCAGCGAACGCGGCGCGATGCCGAGTGGCAACAGATCGTGGCACGGGCCGGCGTGGGATCGAGCTATCTCGCAAGTGAAGCGCTACGCTGGGCACGCGACCACAGCGACGATACGCGCGCACCGGAAGCCTTGTACCTCGCCGTACAGGCGACGCATTACGGGTGCAAGGACGAGCACAATGGGGAGTACTCGAAACAGGCGTTCACACTGCTCCACCAGCGCTATCCGAAATCGGAGTGGGCCGCGAAAACGAAATACTGGTATCAGTGACCAACCGTGAAATCGATCGATTGCGTTGTCTCGACGGCAGGACTCGCGAGTTTGTCCTGGACCAACACTTGCAGCACGTAATCGCCGGTGGGTAGCCGATCGCCCAGGCTGATGCTGGCGGACACCACGCGATGACCCGGCTCACTGCCGGCCGGTATCGTCAGGGTGGATTCCTGCGTCGAAAAGACCGGGACGCCGTCCTGGAAGATGCGGACCACGATGCCCGCCTCGGAGTGCCGGTCCTCGGCAACACCCAGATTGTAGATGTCGTATGTGTAGGTGACTTTCTCGCCCGGATGGAAGACACGGTTGGCGCCGCCTGACTGATTCCTCTCGCTCTGCAGGATGATTCCGGAAAGCAACAGCCGGTGGCTCGCGAAGTCCGGCACCTCCACGAACCGGCTGGCCGATCCGAACCGGCCTCCGAACTCATCGCCCAACGCAACGCGCACACGGTAGGCACCGGGGCGGCGGACCTGCAGGCGGAGCAGGCAACTCATTCCATCGCGAATGGCACGCTGGTATTCCTGTTCCGGCATTTGAGCGGAGAAGGTGTGGCCTACATGGTCGACTGCCTCCGCGGATTCTCCCCACGTAGTCGCCAGAAGGTTGAACAGGCAGCGGCGGACGCCTTCAGCCGTGCGGATGAAGGTCAGGTCGCGCGCATCCAGATGGATCATGATCTGGAGATAGGGGCCGCTCTTGGGATCGTGGAAGAACAGCGGAGTCATCGCGAAACGGAGGTCGCCGGTTGCGAAAGGCGAGTTGAGGGCACGCCCCAGTTCCGCGGAAGCTGTGTCGAGCGCCGCAGTACCGGGCGTCTCCTGGGGCACCAGGCCATTGCGGGACCGTACGTGCAATCCCGGCCGCGTGACCTTCACCGCGACTTCGCGGAAGAGTCTGGCCTTCGAATACTGTTCGAATGCGCGCGACGGCGGCTCGTAGTCGAGGATGTAGTAGCCGTCGCGGTCGGTCAGAATTTGCTCGAGCGCGGTTGAAAGATTGTC
This sequence comes from Bryobacteraceae bacterium, assembly GCA_041484525.1. GTDB lineage: Bacteria > Acidobacteriota > Terriglobia > Bryobacterales > Bryobacteraceae > JBGPHT01. The sequence continues at coordinate 51,964 of JBGPHT010000003.1, forward strand.
GAGTAGCATGCCGCCGGTCTCTCGCGCCAGCCGCGCCATGACGGGCTCAAGCTGCTCACCGGAACGTGTGGCGCGCAGCACGGGCGCCGGCGAATTCGGCAGCGGCTCGGCGGTGAACGTGGTGCTCGGGCCCCGCGGATCGACAACGTAGAGGACAACGAAGGCGCGGCAGGCCGCGTCCAGAATCTCCTGGTACGACGCGCCCGGCGGCGGACCGGGATCCTCTGTAAAGAGGACGACTGATTTGCGGCCATACAGATTGTGAAGCCCGCCCAGAGCGGAGCGCAGCGTGCCGAGCGTACCCACGGAGAACGCCGGGCCGCGGGCGAGAGCGGAGGACGGTGGCGAACTGAGAGTGCCGCCGGCGATGGCGGCGAACAAGGTGCGCCGGCCGGACGTGAACTTCTCCAGAGCGCCGGTTCCGGATGAAGTGCGCAGGATGGCAGCGGAGTCGCCGGGCTTCATCGCGTTCACGTAATTCGTCAACCAGCCGCGCACCGCGGAGGCGCTCCGCCGCGAGAGATGAAGGTCGTCGACGATGAATACTACGGGACGCCCGGCGGGACCCGGGAGAAACGGATCAGGCCAGAACAACGGGACGGGGCCTTCGACGGGATGTAGCGCGTCCACGTACCTGGCGCGGGCGGCCTCATGTGGGCTATCGTCCTGCAGAATTACGAAGTCGGAGGCTTGGAGATCGGTTACGGGGCGGCCGTCCTGGGTAGTGACAACGGCGTCGAGCAGGACGGTTGGCGGGAGATCTTCGAGCGAGCGATCGAGCGACTTGCGGGGTACCCTCCGGACCTGGGCCTGCGGTGCGGCAGCGAAGGCGATCGCGGCGCCGAGGAGGATTGCCGCAATCTTCATGCGAGAACGGAGCACATTCCAGATTAGCCGAACCATCGTGGGCCGTCACTACAATGAAGGTGATGCGATTCGTTGTTCTCCTTCTGCCGGCGCTCGGCCTCTCGGCACAACCGGTTCCGTTTACGCTCGACCAGGTGCTGGGGTACGCGTTCCCGTCCTCGCTCGCAGCGTCGCCCGCCGGCGGCAAAGTCGCGTGGGTCGAGAACACCCGCGGCGTGCGCAATATTTTTGTGGCGGAGCCGCCGGCCTACCAGGCGCGGAAGATCACGGCGTACCTGCGGGATGACGGACAGGAAGTGCAGCAACTGGCATGGGCGCCGGACGGGTCTGCAGTCGCGTTCGTGCGCGGCGACAGCGCCAATGAGCGCGGCGAGTATCCGAATCCGGCGCTGAATCCGAAGGGCGAGGAGCAAGCGGTGTGGGTGGTCGCGCTCGATGGTGGAGCGCCGCGGCGGATCGGCGAAGGCGCGTCGCCCGCGGTGTCGCCGAAGGGGGACCAGGTGGCGTACGTTTTGCGCGGGCAGATCTGGCTGGCGCCGGCCGACGGAAGGGGCGCACCGTCGCTGGCCTTCAAGACCCGCGGGCAGTGCGCGCGGCCGGTGTGGTCGCCCGACGGGACGCGCGTCGCATTCACCAGCGCGCGCGGGGACCATACGTTCATCGGTGTCTACGACGCAGGCGCCGGCAAGCTCCAGTTTCTCGATCCGGGCACGGATAACGATTCCGAGCCGGAATGGTCGCCGGACGGGCGCAGCGTGGCATTCCTGCGCGAGCCGAGCACAGGATTGCGCGCGGTGCGGGAGGCGCGGCGGACGGGCGAGCCGTGGTCGATTCGCGTGGCCGCAGCCGAGACGGGAGTAGGCCGCGAAGTGTGGCACGCACGTGCGGGCGCGGGCTCGGTGTTCCGCGGCGTGACGGCGCGCAATCAGATTCTCTGGACGGCGGGCGGCCGCCTGGTGTTCCCGTGGGAAGGTGATGGTTGGACCCACCTCTATTCGGCGCCGGCCGACGGTGGACCCGCGGCCTTGCTGACGCCGGGAGCGTTCGAAGTGGAACACGCGGCGCTGTCGGCCGGACGGCGCGAGGTGGTGTTTTCGTCGAACCAGGAGGACATCGACCGGCGGCATCTTTGGAAAGTAGCCGCGACCGGCGGCACCGTGCCGATGCCATTGACCTCGGGGCAGGGGCTCGAATTCTCACCCGTTCCGACAAGCGATCCAAATGCGCTGGCCTTCCTGCGATCGGACGCGCAGCACCCGTTGCACCCGGCCATCCAAATCGGCGGCGAGGCACGGAACCTGAGCACGCTGCCCGCGGACTTTCCCGTGCAGCAAATGGTAACGCCCGAGCAGGTAGTCTTTCCATCAGCCGACGGACTGGAGATCCACGGCCAGTTGTTTCGACCTCCAGGTCGCACCACGAGGGCTCCGGCGGTGGTGTTCTTCCACGGCGGATCGCGGCGCCAGATGCTGCTCGGGTGGCACGCGATGTATTACTACTCGAACGCGTACGCGTTGAACCAGTATCTGGCGAATGCGGGGTATATGGTGCTTTCCGTGAACTACCGCAGCGGCATCGGGTACGGGCTGAATTTCCGCGAGGCGCTGAACTACGGCCCGTCGGGTGCGAGCGAGTACAACGACGTGCGCGGTGCCGGCGTGTGCCTGCGCACGCGCGCCGATGTTGATCCCGCGCGGATCGGCGCGTGGGGAGGATCGTACGGCGGGTACTTGACGGCGATGGCGCTGGCGCGCGCATCCGACCTTTTCAAAGCGGGCGTGGACTTCCACGGTGTGCACAATTGGGCGGCGGAACTGGGGATTCCGGTGACGGAGCCGGACTACCGGTTGGCGTACGAATCGTCGCCGCTGGCGAGTGTGCGAACGTGGCGGTCGCCAGTGCTGTTGATCCAGGGGGATGACGACCGCGACGTGCAGTTCAACCAGACGGTGATGCTGGCGGACGCCCTGCGACAGCGCGGAGTGAATGTCGAAGAGCTGATCTTTCCCGACGAAGTGCACGACTTCCTGCTGTGGCGAAGTTGGCGGGACTCGTACTCCGCAGCGGCGCGATTCCTGGAGAGAACGCTGGGGCGGTGAAAAACTACTTCGCGCGCTTGGCGGTGAGTTCCTCGGTTGCCACGTCGCCCACTTTGCGGGTGAGCTTCATCTCATCGCCCGCAATCTTGCCTTTATATTCGATGCGCAGCGTCTGGCCCTGAAAGTCCAGGTTCTCGACGAAGGCGACCTCGTCGCCCTGGATCGTCCCTTCGCTGATCTTGGCCTCGCCGAAGTTCGATTTCGCGGTGCCGGTAATCTTACCGGCATCCACTTTGAAATCGTAAGCATAGTTCTGGACGCCGACCTGCGTATCGAACGAGGCGGTCCATTTACCAGTGATGTCGGCGGCGAAAGCGGGCGCGAGAAGGACAAGCGCGAACGCAGCAACAGGTAGGAATCGGTTACGAGTCATGCTGAGATTACTCTATCGCGATCCCCGCTCGAGGGGAAGCCGAAATCACTCGAAGTAGTCGGCCAGTCGCCGCAGCAACGACTCCTGGTCGCGCTGACGCGCGGATTCCCAATCCTGGCAGGCGCCGCTCAACTCCACCAGGCACTCCGTTACCGCGCTCCGCTCGCTGCGGCCGATTGCCGAATCCACGCGATGCTGCGGAGCATACCGTCCCAGCGAGATGCGCAGCAATCCGCTGAACGGATCCCGCAATTCATGCTTGAGACACAAGCGCCGGGCACGCGGCAACAACTCCTCTAACTCGCGCCGCCGGTCGCAAAACGTGCGATGCTCCGCCTCCAGATCGCGGCTGATGGTCGCCGCATAGCCGGGCAGACGGTAGTACTTCTGATACGCCGCCTCCCACTGGTCCACCGCGCCGAGATAATGTTCGACCGCGAGCCGTAGAGCCGCGATGAATTCGCCGTCAGAGATTGTTCTTTCCTGGTCCATTCGGATTCGTGTGATTACTCACCTAACATTATCCTCCGAACCAGGAATTCCTAGAATCTCGGCAACGCCCCTACTGCTTGTCGTAGACGACAGTGCCTTCGACCGCCTGGCCAGTGGCGTTGGTGCCTTTGGCGGTAACGGTCAACGTCTTCCCGTCGGCGGATAGTTTGGAATGCGTCGTGTAGACGGCCTTACCGCCTTTGCTATAGCTGACCGAACGCTCAGTCTGGCTGGCGCGCTTGCTGCTCACGCCATCATAGGGTGAGGAAATGATCTTGCCCGTTCCGCCCGCCGCTGGCACGGTGTAGTGTGATGCAATCGCTGAGCCGTCAGCGGCTGTTCCGGCGATCGTTATGTCCAGATCGCTCCCCGTAGCGGCGATCGTGACGGTTTGGTCTTTGGGCGCCGCACCGGTGGTGAACTTGGTTTTGGCGGGATTGAGCTTCCACGTTCCGACGAAAGGATCCGCTGCATACCCCAACGCAGCAAATCCCAAAAGGACAAACAAGAGTCGTGTGTGCTTCATAGCACCTCGCTTTCTGTGCACGGAAGTATATCACGGCTGTCAACGCCAAGTAGAAATGTCCTGTTTGGTGGTGAGGTTTGAGGGGTGTGGTTTAAAGTGTGGATGATTCTCCGGGACGTCGCGGTCACGGGGAAGATTCAAAGCCGATGCGGCGGAGTTGGCTCCGAAGTAAACGGCGGCAAGCCCTCGGTCAACGGGGCCCTGCGGGTACCCTCCGGGGGTTTTGCTTTTGATGGCAAGCTTACTTGGGTGAGACTCCCGAGCGGAGGCTTTGAATACGGTAAACGCGAAGCTGGCGGGGCCGTTGTTGCCCGGCCTACCGAATGGGTTTTACGCCGCGGACCTGGGACGGTGCCTCGATTACGGACAGAGCGGTTTTCTCCGGACTGGTCAGGTGGAAGTTCTTCATCCATTGGCTTTTCGCGCGTGGCGCGGCAGGCTTGCGCGCACGGCCCGCGATCACTTTGGGCTTGGGCACTTTGGGACGCGGCTGGCACGCGGAGACTGTCAGGTACCGCTTGCCGAAACGCACCGCTATAGAGGCGTCGAGCCGGACTTCGACCCGTACGTCGGCTCCGCGCAGACCCGCACGAACGTCGCTTCGTGCAATCTGGTAGGTCTGGTTGTCGAACTGAATCGTATAGCCATTGCTGACCTGTCTGAGTTCGACATAGCTCAACGAAGCAGCCAGCGAGTGTTCCTTGCCTAATGGCCGGTGCGCATCGTCGTTGCTGGCCGGAATCACGGCAATCGTGTTGTTCCACCAGACGATGAACTCCGCTTCCCGGTAAGCGTTGGCCTGCTCCAGAGTCTTTGCCCCGGCCACACGCAGGCCTTTGACCGGACGGTCCTGCGCCGTCTGGAAACTGCGTTCCACACGACCCTTGGCTTGCGGCGAGTGCGCCCCGATCCACACGATGTCCAATTCCCGGAGCGCTCGTCCGATCTGCGTCGGCGGCAAAGGATCGCGCTCGTCCCGCGGCAGATCTGCGGCGTACCGCGCAGTTTTCGGCGCCGTTTGAAACAGACCCGCCTTGTCGGTGTAATAACTGACCGGCCGGCCATGCCGCTCCACATAGCTCCACATAGCTCCACACCAGACGCATGTTTTCTTCCGTCGAATCGTGCAGCACGAACCGCGCGTGAAGGCGGCTGGAAGCGTCGTCGATCATGCTGATCAGGTACAGCTTCGGACCACGATCTTCCAGCCAGGCGTGCTCGCTGGTGTCCCACTGAATCAGTTCGCCCACGCGGGAGCGGCGCGGCCGCCACGGATGGATCTTGTCGACAACCTGCCTGCTGACACGCCACAGCTTCCCTTCGATCATCCACGTTCGCACCGTCTCCCGCCCCGCGTGAATGGCGTGTTTGTTGGCCAGGTATTCCGCCGCCAGCGTCGGGCCGAAGCCCCGATAGACATCGCGGCCTAGTATCTCCAACGCCTTCTGTTTGGTTTTCTCGTCCAGCTTGCGGTTGGACCGCCGCCCCCGCAGAGCGTGCACCAACGCCGCATCGCCTTTCCCCTTCAGCCGCTTCAACAACCGGCGAATATGTCGCTCGCTCTGGCCGAGATCCTCGGCAGCTTGCCGTTGGGTGATCAGGCCCTTTCTTGTTTTCTTCAATGCGACCAGCCGGTCGCGGTCTCGTTGTGTCATGAGAAGTGTTCCTGAATCCACCTCTCCAGACTGACCCTGTCAACAGGACATTTCTACTTGGCACGAATAGGACATTATCATTTGGCGGCGACAGTTGGCGTGCGCAAGTAGCTCCGGCCCTCTCCCTTGCTATACAATATGGACGGGCGGGTTTGCCCGCCGGAGGGAGCTCGGAACCTGGGATTATGTCGGATCGCGGATTTTTATTCCTCTTCAGCGTTTTCATGATTATTGCGTCACTCGCCACCACCGTGTGGCTGGTAGTGAGCGGTCAGGCCGCGACCGTGGACGGCCTCTTCCTGGTGCTCTACGCGCTGCTGCTGGCGCTGGCATTTGCACTTTACGTCATGTTCATGATTCGCCGTGCGATGGCGGCAGTGGCGGAACCGGCGGCAGCGGCCGCCAAATCGACGGCTGCCAAAGCGGCTGCCAAGCCTGCGCCGGCGACGGTGTCGCAGTCATAGAAAAGCCGGGCTTTACAGGCTAAACGCGGCAAATTCTGTCAATTCTTCGTTATAATCGGGCGTTATGAAGCTACTCATTTTTCTACTCGCCTCGGCATGCTTGGCACTGGCGCAGACTCCCGCGCCCTCCAAGGCCGCCACACCGCCGGCAAAAGCTGCGGCCCCCGCCACCAAGACGGGGACTAGCGGTGGGTCGGCGTCGTCGACTTCCCGTCTGCTGAATCCCGCCGCTCTGACCGCCAAGGCACCCGAGGTCTTCCGCGCGAAGTTCACCACCAGCAAGGGCGACTTCGTGGTGGAAGTGACGCGCGCCTGGGCGCCGTTGGGCGCCGACCGCTTCTATAACCTGGTGCGCAACCACTTCTTCGACAACGCTCCGTTCTTCCGCGCCATCGCGAACTTCATGGTGCAGTTCGGCCTCCCGGCGAATCCGGCCTATGGCAAAGTGTGGGCGAAGGCGGCGATCAAAGACGATCCCGTGAAGCAGAGCAATAAGAAAGGTACGATCACGTTCGCCACCGCCGGTCCGAACACCAGGACCACTCAGGTGTTCATCAATCTCGTCGACAACGGGACGACGGGCGCTCAGTTGGACGGCCAGGGCTTTGCTCCGTTCGGGACGGTGACGGAAGGCATGGAGGTCGTCTCCAGTTTCTATACTGGTTACGGCGACAGTGGTCCCGACCAGGGCCGCCTGACCGACGAAGGCAAGGCATACGCCGACAAGTCCTTCCCCAGGCTCGATAGCATCAAGACCGCGACCATCATCTTCCCCGAGCCGCCACCTCCACCGCCGCCTGCCGCCAAGAAGGCTGCCCCCGCCGCCGGTACTGTCCCGAAGGCTCCCGCTACCGCCCCGACGGGTACCAAGGCGCCCGCCGCGCCGCCGAAAAAGCAGTGACGCGTTGGGTGGCGCAGGCGATCCTGCCTGCCGTGTCCGTGCTCTTGTGGGCACTGGCCCCGGCCGAAGCGCCTGCGCTGCCGCAACCGGTCACCATCACCGTCCTCGCCACTACTGACCTTCACGGCAATCTCTACCCGATCGACTACGTCACCGACCGTCCCGCGGCGCGCGGCCTGGCGAAGATCGCCACGCTGATCCGCCAGGAGCGCGCGCAAAACCCGAACAGCATCCTGATCGATTGCGGCGACACAATCCAGGGCTCGCCGCTTGAATCCGTCTATCAGAGTGCGGTTCGCTCCGGTTCCCCGGCGCCTTCGAGCGACCCTATGATGCTGGCGATGAATGCCCTGGACTATGCGGCGATGGCGGTCGGCAATCACGAATACAACTACGGTTTGAAGAATCTCGACCGGGCCCGCGGTGTGGCGCGGTTTCCCTGGATTTCGGCGAACACCTCAGTGGCGCCGGGCGGGAGCGAGCGGCCGTTCGCGGCGTACCTCGTGAAAACGATAGGCGGCGTGAAGGTGGCCATCATCGGGATCACGACGCCGGCCGTTCCCACCTGGGAAAAGCCGGAGAACCTGGGTGCGTACCGATTCGAGTCGCCAATCGACGCCGTGCGCCGCACGCTGGTGGAATTACGGGCGCGCGAGCATCCGGACCTGGTCCTGGTGGCGGCGCACTCGGGTCTCGGACGCGGCGAAGATCAGTCCGAGAATGTCGTACAGGCGTTGGCCGAAGCCGTGCCCGAGATAGACGCCATCGTGTTCGGCCACTCCCATCTCCAGTTGGCGGAAGAGCGGATCGGCAACGTGCTGGTGACGCAGCCGAAGAATTGGGGCATCTCGCTGGCGCGCATCGATTTCACGCTGGAGCCGAAGCCCGCGGGTGGGTGGACGGTCGCGGGCAAGCACAGCCGCCTTATCCCGGTGACGGACCAGACCGCCGCCGCCGCGGATATTCTCGCCATCGCGCGGCCGTACCACGAGATGGCCGAGCAGTATCTGAACACGCCGGTGGCGCGCTCGTCTGTAGATCTCAGCGCCACTCACAGCCGCGTGGAGGATACCGCGGTCGTGGATGCCATACAGCAGGCGCAGCTCTACTACGCGAAGGCGGACGTATCGTTCACGTCGTCGTTCAATCCGCGGGCGTCGGTACCACGCGGGCAGGTGACGGTGCGGCAGATCGCGGCGCTCTATCCGTACGACAACGAGCTGTACGCTATCGAAGGCACCGGCGGGATGGTGAAAGATGCGCTCGAAAACGCCGCGCGCTATTTCCTTTCATGTCAGGGCGCGCGCTGCCGGCAGCAGCCGCTGATCAACCGCGACGTGCTCGGGTTCAACTATGATATAGCGCAAGGCGTGGATTACGAAATCGACCTGACGCAGCCGGAGGGCAGCCGCGTGCGTAACCTGCGGTGGCATGGCAAACCGCTGGCCGCGGACCAGAAGCTGCGGATCGCCATCAACAATTACCGCGTCGCGGGCAGCGCCGGGTACGGCATGTTTCGCGGCGCGAACGTGGTCTGGCGATCGCAGGAAGAAATCCGCGACCTGATGGTGCGCTATTACACGGAGCGCAAACAACTGCCGGTGAAGCCGGATGGCAACTGGCGCATCGTTCCGCAGGCGGCCCGGCAAACACTCGAAAAAGAGGCCGACCAAGACGCACGCCGCGAAATGGCGCAATAGACGGTTAACACTGGAGCCCTCCGCATCGTCCTCGCAATCTGGAGATGTGCCGCGCGGCGCGCCGGATCCGCGCGCCGATCCGGCCCCACCGATCGGGGAACCGCGCCGATTCGACTTGCCGCGCCGGTTTCGCTAGTATCGAATCCATGCGCTTCCGATGGCTTTTCTGCGGGACCATTTTGTTGTCGGCCTTGCCCGCGTTTGCCCAGAAACCGAACCCCGCTTGCACGGCCCTGACATCGGCCGAGGTTGCGTCCCTGATCGGCGCAGCGAAGCCGATCCCGATTTCCCAGCTTCCCACCGGCTCCACCTGCATGTTGCAGGAGCGCGACAAGGTGCTGACGGTCCTGTTGGTCGAACAGACCTCGGCGGAGAACGCGGCATCGCTGGCGGCTGCGAAGAAGCGGATCGTCTCTGGTGAGGATCTCCCCGGCATCGGCACGTCCGCCTACGCCGGCACCATGGGGGGAGCCATCGTCGTGGGCGTGGTAAAGGGAAGCCGGTTCATCGAAGTGAAGGCGATGGATAAAACGCAAAAGGCGGAAGATCTTTCCACCAAGCTGAAGGCCGCGATGAAGAGCGCCGCCGCGCGCCTGTAATCGGATTCTCTACTTCGCCAACTCCGCCTGCAACTGCCGGTAGGCGGCTTCGTCGTAATTGGTCTTTAGCCGTTCGCGGGCTTCCGTCTTGGGATCGCCGGGGCGCGGCGCTTCCTGCTTCAGCGCGCGGCCCAATAGCGAGGTGGCTTCGGTGTCGCCTGGATTGCGCGTCACCACTTCGCGGAGGCTGGCTATCGCCAGCGGAAACCGTCCCGCGCGCCAATAGGCGTAACCGAGATTGAAGTGATAGTCGGGGTCGCCTTCATCGCCTTCGAGGGCCTTCTGGAAATTGGCGAGGGCGGCGGTTGGATTGTTGCGGCGCGATTGCGCGGCGCCCAGGTTGTTGTAGACCTCGTTCAGCGGAACGGATGCGGCCACCAACTGGAAGGATTGCTCGGCGCCGGCGAAATCCGCCATCTGAAAACGGCAGAGGCCCAGGAAAAACTGCGCTTCGAGGTAGTGCGGGTCGGAGCGCGTCACGCGATCCAGCCAGCCGGCGGCGATCTTATAGTCCTTTTTCTCCCAGTAGATTTTTCCCAGTTGGAAACACGGCTGCGAGTACTGCCCGTCGAGGCGCGCGGCCTGGGTGAAGAAGCGATGGCGCTGCTCGGGAGAGGTGGCGAGGAGACCTCGAATGTAGCTCTCGACGGAGTCCATGCGCACGGCGGGACGCGCCTGCATGAACGCGCGCTCGGCCGGTGCGGATTTGGGATTGATCTGCTCGAGCGCCTGCCAGCCGAGGCGATATTCCAACTCCGCCATATCCTCGAGGGCGCCCACCTCGCTGAACGCCGAGCCCTGCCGCATATGTTTCAGATCCATGATGCGGGCGGTGATGCGCAGCGAGCCCTTGGATTGCGTATTGCCGGCGTCGGCGGGCAGCAGCTCGTATGTGCCGTAGATCACGCGCGAGGCGTCGAGCGACTCGCCGATCTTGATGATGGATGCGTGCGTGAGTTCCGCACCCGGGCGCAACGAAAGGCGGCGATAGACCTCCAGACGGTCATCGCGATCGAGCGCCAGGAGGCCTTCCGAGGCCAGGGAATCGCGTACCGATACGGCGATACTTTCGCCGATCCAATCCAGGTTGGCCGACTTCGAGTGGTTGAAGAACGGGAGGACCAGGACCGTTTCGGCGCGCAGGGCGCCGCAGAGAAGCGCCACAAGGGCCACGAACCGCTGCATCTGACTTTCAGTGTAACAGCGGCCCGTGGGAAGTTACCGCGCTATGGTCGTGAGGCAGTGGAATCCAGGAAGATCAGCTTAGTCTTGGTGCCGCCGATGCGAATCTCCTGCACGCGCATCTTGCCGTCGCCGGTCGCGAAACGCACGGTGGTGGTACCGTACTTCGTGTCGCCGTTCTCGACCTTCACGGGTGCTTCCGCATCGATCTTGCCATTACGCATCACCGCCTTCTGGTCGACCACTTCGAGTTGATACTCACCCGCCTTCAGTTCGGTGCTTCCTAGTGTGGCCGGTTGGAATAGAGTGACTGTGTACGATTTCGCGCTGGCGATCGCCAACGCGGCGATCGCAAATGAAAACACAAGTTTCCTCTTCATGGTGCAACTACCCTCCAGGTTTTTCTCTCTTGTCTTACGATCTGCGAGATCTGCCTACACCAGGTAATACGAATGAGAAAGCAAAACGTTCCGCCAGCGGTATGATGCGATGCTGTTACTTTATACTGTCGCTTATGAATTCCCGCCAATTAACCAGGAGTCTCCAAGGTGTCTTCGGCTTTCCCGTGACTCCGTTTCGTACCGATCTGGCGCTCGATTTACCTGCGCTCGAGCGCAACGTGGATGAGATGGCACAATCTCCGTTCTGCGCCATGGTCGCGGCCGGCGGCACCGGCGAGCTGTACTCGCTGACGATCGACGAAATCGAGCAGGTGGTCGCGGCGACTGTGAAAACGGTCGCAGGCCGCATGCCGGTGGTGGCGGGGACCGGCTACAACGCCGCCATGGGCGCCGAGATCGCGCGTCGCTGCGAACGCGCCGGAGCGCAGTTTCTGCTGGTGCTGCCGCCCTATTATTCGGGCGCTCCCGAAGAGGGTCTGTTTCATTACTACGAGACCATCGGCCGCGCGAGCAGTCTGCCCATGATGGTGTATAGCCGCGACTGGGCGGTCTTTACGCCGGAGCAGGTGGCGCGTTTGTGCGATCGCGTCCCGACCCTTGCGGCATGGAAGGACGGGCAGGGCAACATCCGGGTGTATCAGCGGATCATGAACTTCAACGGCGATCGCCTGGCGTGGTTCGGCGGGCTGGGCGACGACTGCGTGCCGGGATATTTCGCCATCGGCTGCCAGGCATACACGTCGAGCATCTCGAATATCGCGCCCCAGCTTTCGCTGGCACTGGCCGAGGCGGGGCAAGCCCACGACATCGATAGGCTGAACCGGTTGATGGAGCGCTACGTACATCCGCTCTATGCCATCCGCGAACGTGCCAAGGGCTACGAAGTGGCGGTGATGAAGACCGCCATGGAGATGCTCGGGATGCCCGCCGGCCCGGTGCGCCCGCCGCTGATGAACACGCGGGAGAAGGATCTGCCGGACATTCGTAAATTGATGGAAGTCTACGCGGAAGTGCGGCAGTCCTCCGCGGTAGTGCGTTAGCTTTTCCCTGTCGTGACCGCGGTTCGGTCACGCATCGTCTCTATACCGCTGAATGCAAAGGCGCGAATTTTTTTCGTGACCGAACCGCGGTCACGGGGCTACTCTTCCCGCAGCGCGACGGTGCAATCGACACGCGTCGCGCGGCGCAGCGGGACGTAAACCGCCACGGGCGAGATCATCAGAATCGTGGCGGCGGCGATCGTGAGTGTGAGCGGATCGCGCGGGTGTACCTGGAAGAGGAGCGACTCGAGGAAGCGGCCCAGCACCAGGCTGGCGGCGATGCCGGCGGCGAGGCCGGTCAGCACGGGCAGCATGCTCTGGCGCAGCACCAGGCTTCCGATGGCGGCGGGCGACGCGCCGATCGCCATCCGAATGCCGATCTCGCGGATGCGCGAGGCCACCAGATTCGCCAGCACACCGTAAACGCCCATCATGCCCAGCACCAGGGCCAGCGCGGCGAAGATGCCGAGCAGCAGCGTGTTGAACTTGCGCTGCGAAAGCCACTGGTCCACGTATTCCTGCATCGGCTTGACCTCGGCGGCGGGCAGGTCCTTGTCGAGCGACCAGACGGCGTTGCGGATGGCGGCGGTGAGCGTCGCGGCCGGAACTTGCGAGCGCACGATCAGGGTGGCGGACGGGAGCTTGAGGTAAGGCCAGAATATGGAGGGGCGCGCGCCGCCTTCGACGCCCATCGGACGGTAATCCGAAATGATGCCGACGATTTCAAATGCCTGTTTCTTGTCTTGGCTCAACAGGCGGTGGCCTATGGGATCCTCGCCCGGGAAGAATTTCTGTGCAAACGAGCGATTCACCATCACAGGACCATCGTGGTCTTTCTCGGACACCGCCAGGTCTTCGCCGGTGAACATGCGGCCGGCTTCCAGGCGCAGCCCGATCATCCTCAGGTAATGGGCGCTGATGTGCGTCGTGTCGGCGATCGGCAGCGCTGATACCGGCGGGTCGGGGCGGCCGGCGATGTAGAAGTTGTGCATGCTGATCCTGTGCAGCGGCGGGTTGTCGACGACCGCGCTGCCCGACACTCCGGGAATAGCCGCCGCGCGCGCGATCAGCTCGCGGAAAAAGCGGGATTGCCGGGCGCCATCGGAATAGGGCTTGGCCGGAAGATCGATATCGGCGATGGTGAGGCGCGTCGTATCGAAGCCGATTCCGACCGTGAGAATCTCACGGAAGCTGCGGATCATGAGGCCGGCGCCCACCACCAGCACCAGGGCCAGCGCGACTTCGAGGGCAATGAGGAACTGCCGGCTGCGCACGCGCGCGGCGGATGCGCCCCAGGCCCCGCCGGCCCGCAGCGCGGTATTGAGATCCTGGTGCGAAGCGGCGAGCGAGGGAGCGAGGCCGAACAGCACCGTGGTCAGGACGCTGGCCAGGGCGGCGAAGGCAAAGACCGGCAGGTTGATGGCGATGAGCTCGGGCCGCTGGAGATCCTCGGGCTTGAACGCGAGCATGAGCTGGATCGACCAATGCGCCAGCAGAAGGCCGAGCGCCGCGCCCGCAATCGAAACGACGAACGACTCCGTGACTAACTGCGCCACGATGCGGCCGCGAGTGGCTCCGAGCGCGAGGCGTACCGCGATTTCCCGCGAGCGCAGCGTGGCGCGGGCCAGCGTCAGGTTCGCCAGGTTGGCGCAGCCGATGAGCAGCAGGAATCCGACCGCCGCCATCAGAACGTACAGCGCCAGGTGAAGCTCCGGCCCGATGTCTTCGACGGCGAACGGAAAGACGTTGGCTTTCCAGCCCTCGCCGAAACTGCCGGATGTCCCCAGACGGCTGGCGATGCCGTCCATTTCGGCGCGCGCCTGCGCCAACGAAACGCCAGGTTTCAAACGCGCCGCCACGCACAGCGTACGTTCGTTCCGGATGGCCTCGGTCCTCCCCAGGTTCGAGAGCGGCAGCCATACCTCCGGGCTGAGTTGATTGCCCCCTTCGAAGTATGAGGGCAGGTGAAACTTGGGTGGGAGCACGCCGATGACGGTGTAGTCCACGCCGCCGAGCGCGAGCGATTTGCCGATGGCGGCCGGGTCGCGATGGAAGCGCCGGTCGAAATAGCCGTCGTCGATCAGGGCGACGCGATCGGCGCCCGGGCGGTCCTCATCCTGCGTGAACAACCGGCCACGCCGCGGTTTCGCCCCCAGCATCGGAAAGAGGGCGGGGGAAGCATAGCCGGCGGAGATGTGGCCCCGGCGATCGGCGCCGGTCTCCTCCAGCGTGCCGCCCTGGAACGCGGCCATGGTTTCGAAGACGGCCGCCTGGCGCTTCCAGTTTTCGAAATTCCTGGGCGCGACGTACATGCGGTCGGATATGGGGGCCGGCATGTTGGGAAAGCGCTCCCAGACGAAGACCAGCCGGTCGACATGCGGGTAGGGAAGCGCCTCGAGAATGACCGAATCGAGCACGCTGAAGATAGCGGCATTCGCGCCGATCCCGAGCGCCAGCACGGCGATGCACATGCATGCGTATCCGGGGCTGCGGCGAAGCGTGTGGAGGGCGTAGCGGATGTCGCGCACCAGGGACATAGGCAAGATTCGCTACATGCTATCACGCGCGGCTCAGGATCAAGGTGATGATGCCGAAGGCGCCGATCGCGAGGCCGGCGATGCGGTTCATCCACAGCATGGCGCGTCCATTGAAGCGGTCGCGGAAGTGATTGGCCAGCAGCGCGAGCGTGATCCACCACAGCATGGCGCCGGTGAAAATGCCGAGCACCAGGAAGAGCGTGAGCCACCAGTCGCGCTCGCCGCTCATGTGGAGGCCGGCCAGGACGGCGAGGAAAGACAGCACGGTGGTCGGGTTCGTCAGGTTGAGGAGAAAGGCGGAAACAAAATCCGCGCGGGAGGGCTTGCCGTCTCCATACTTCTGGATAATCTGGGCCTTTTTGAAATAGTAGGAGATGCCGATTGCGATCAGGAGAATGCCGCCGTAAAAGCGGATGCGGGAAACCTCGCGGATCAGAAACGAGATTACGAAGCTGATGCTGTAGCCGGCGATGGCGCCGTAAATCGTGTCGGCGGTCGCGGCGCCGAGACCGGACAGGATACCCGACAGGCGCCCCTTCGCCAGCGTGCGTGAGACGCAGAGGACGTTGACGGGTCCGACCGGTATCGAGATCGCCAATCCGGCTATGATGCCGCGAAGCAGCAGATCGAGGATTCGCATGGGAGACTGATCACACGCGAAGGAAAAGCTTGCGGCGGTACATCCAGAAAAGAATCAGCCAATAAGCGGCGAGCACGGCAATGCCGCGCAGAAGCGGTTCGAGGCCCGTCCCGAGGGCTTGGAACGCACGTGCGACGCCGTGAATGCGGAAGGAATCGATGATGAACCGCTCCCAGAGGTGCGCGATCAGGTACGCCGCGATCGAGTTCATCCCGATCACGACCAGCGGAAACGCCCACTTGCGGTAACCCTTGATCTCGACGATCCAGCAGAAGGCGGCCAGGAACAGAAAGCAGAGGCCGCCGCTGAACAGGGTCCAACTCGGCGTCCAGATGCGCTTCACGATGGGACAGATGCCGGCGACGTGCAGCAGGAGACCGGATGCGATGCCGACGGCACCTGCGCCCAGCAGGCGGCGCATGGGAATGGAAGGCGCGGAAGCACGCAGCCAGCGGCCGGCCGCGAGCCCGAGAATCATGGTGCCGAGCGTGGGGATGAAGCTCAGTGTCAGATAGCCGCCGCTGTTCGCCACGAACGGTTTGGTGCGTGGGAAGAGGTTGAGGAACCACTGGTCGAACACGTTTCCAAAATTGGCGTCCTTGTTCCAATGCGCCAGGAATCCGGGGCTGGCCGCGGGGTAGAGCGCCCAAGCCAGCCAGTAGCCGAAGAGGATGGCGGCCAGCGCGATCCACTGCCAGCGCGGCGGGCGGAACCCGAGAAGGAAGAGGAACGGATAGCCAAGGCCGATCTGCGTGAGGGTGTCCTCAAACGTGAAATACGTCTGCGGGCTGTGCATGGAACGAAGGAAGATGCCGAGCGCGATGAGCAGGAACGAGCGCCACAGCGCGTGTCCGAACATGCTGCCGAAGGAGCCGCCCTTCGCCAGGCGGGCGGCGATCGAAAACGGCAGCGCCACACCTACGAGGAAAGAGAAGCCCGGCTGGATGGTGTCGTGGAGCGAGCAGCCGGCCCAGTCCACGTGCGTCTGGTGGTACGCCAGGAAGCTCCAGAAGGCGTTGCCTGGAAAGGCGCGGGAGACGCGCGACAACTGCAGCACCTCGGCCATCATGAGGAGCATGACGAGCCCGCGGTAAGTGTCGATGGCGATATTGCGCGTGATTGCCTGCGGGATGGTACGCGCGGGCTGCGGGGGCGCGGTAATCTCGGTGGCCGCCTGCATTTACAGTAAATACTACCGCAGAGCCGGGGGCGGGACCAACCGTGTCCGGGGGCAGCGTCATCATAAAACTTCCACCCCATCGGTTTTTTGATCGAGGCCATAAAGAGAATCTATCCCAAAGATATTGCGGCGGCGGGTGTGCGTTTCGGACAATCGAACATTGGGCCGAACTGCCCTGGAGGAGACGAAATTGAACGGACTGCAAGATTTTCTCAGCCTGTCTTACACCGAACTGGAGGAGCTGAACCTCAAGGCCAAGGAGGAGCGCACTAAGCGTGTAGCGCCGGAAAAGATCCAGGAGGAACGCCTCAAGTACCTGACCGACGAGAAGCGGATCAAAGCCGTGACCGTGCTGTTCAGCGACCTGGAAGGCCGCCTGCACATGCTCGATTACGACAAGAAGTTCCTGCTCAAGAGCTGGGACAACCTGACGTTCGATGGATCATCCATCCGCGGCTTCACTCCCCAGCGGGAGAGCGATCTGCGGTTGGCGATGGACTGGGGCTCGTTCTACTGGGGGCCTTCGGACGTGTTCGGACCGGGTAAGGTGCTGATCTTCGGCCAGGTGATCGACAAGGACGGTACTCCTTACGCCGGCGACATTCGCGGCGTCCTCAAGACCTACGCCGATGGGCTTTATGCGAAGGAAGGCTACACGCTGAACGCGGCCAACGAGATCGAGGGCTTCATTTTCCAGGGCGCGGATGCCGAGCGGCGCTACCACGAGACCGGCAGGTTCGATTACGTCAACACCGGCGGTTACTACCACTCGCTGCCCAGCGATCCGCTGCGGCGGTTCATCGATACCAGCGCCGAAGTCCAGCGGGCGATGGGTTTCGAGAACGAGAAGGACCACCCGGAGGTGGCGCCGTCGCAATTCGAAATCAATTACGGCTATTCGGAAGTGGTGAATGCGGCGGACCAGATCCAGCTCTATAAACTGGTATGCCGCCAGCTCGCGACCAAGATGGGGTTCACTGCCAGCTTCCTGCCAAAGCCGGTGGTGGGAGTGAACGGTAGCGGCATGCACACCAACCTTTCGGTGAGCAAGGGCGGCAAGAACATATTCTGGGACCCGGCCGGCGAAGAGAAGATGAGCGGCTGCGCGTGGGAGTTTGTGGACCGCATTCTGACGCACGGCAACGACATCTGTCTGCTGTTGAACGCCAGCGTGAATGCGTACCGGCGCCTGGATCCGCACTTCGAAGCGCCCAACCAGCTCAAGGCCTCGGCGGTGGATCGCGGATCGATGATTCGCATTCCGCTCGGCAACGAGCGCAGTGCGCGCGTGGAACTGCGGTCGGTGGGACCGGACGCGAATCCGTACATGGTCATGCTGGCGGCGTTCAAGACGGGCCTCGAAGGCACCATCGCCGACATCCCGAACATTCGGTCGGCGGAACGGTATCTGCCGGACAACATCTACGACGCGTTGGCGAATTTCCGCAACGCGGCGTGGACTACGACGCTATTGGGCGAGGACGTGAAGGCGCGCTACGCCGACCTGAAGCAGGCTTCGGCGGATCGCTGCCCGCGCCTGCTGGGGACGTTCGTGAAGGCGCCCGAGGTGCAACACCATCACGAAGTTTACAATCAGTTCCTCTGGAACATGTTCTAACGGCTGATTCAGCCGCGGCTCTGTGGAGGACAACAGAGCCGCGGCCTCACCCTACTTATTGCCGCTCTCGATCCGCATCCCGTAAAAGCTGCGATACACGAAGTACGTCGAGATGAGGAAAAACACGGCGGCCAGCGTGGTGGTGAACGTGTTGCCTTGCTTGGCGCTCAGGTCCACTGCCAGAGAAACGGCCAGCAATCCGAACAGCGTGGTGAACTTGATGATCGGGTTCAGCGCGACCGAGCTGGTGTCCTTGAACGGATCGCCCACCGTATCGCCGACCACCGTCGCCGCGTGCAACTCGGTGCCCTTGGCGTGCAGTTCGGTCTCGACCACCTTCTTCGCGTTGTCCCACGCGCCGCCGGCGTTGGCCATGAAGATCGCCTGATACAAACCGAAGAGCGCGATCGAAATCAGGTAGCCCACGAAGAAGAAGGGCTCGAGGAACGCGAATGCCAGGGTGGTGAAAAAGACCGTCAGAAAGATGTTGAGCATGCCCTTCTGCGCGTACTGCGTGCAGATGGCCACTACCTTCTTGGAATCCGCGACCGAAGCCTTTTCCACGCTATCGAGCTTGATATTGGCCTTGATGAACTCGACGGCGCGGTAGGCTCCCGTGGTGACGGCCTGCGCGCTCGCGCCCGTGAACCAATAGATGACCGCGCCGCCGGCGATCAGGCCGAGCAGGAACGGCGCGTGCATCAGGGACAGCTTGTCCAGGTTGACGGTGAGTTTGTGCGTCAGGGCCACGATAGTCGAGAAGATCATGGTAGTCGCGCCCACCACTGCAGTGCCGATCAGCACGGGCTTCGACGTCGCCTTGAAGGTGTTGCCGGCGCCGTCGTTCTCTTCCAGGTTCTCCTTGGCGCGCTCGAAATCGGGCGTGAAGCCGAAGTTCTTCTGAATGTCGGCCTTGATGTTGGGGAGGGTTTCGATGGTCGAAAGCTCGTAGATGGATTGGGCGTTGTCGGTGACGGGGCCGTAGCTGTCGACCGCGATCGTGACCGGTCCCATGCCGAGGAACCCGAAGGCCACTAGGCCGAACGCAAACACCGCGGGCGCAAGCATGAGAGAGGCCAGACCCATCGTGCTCATGTAGTATCCGACGCTCATGAGGGCCAGCATGGCGATCCCCAGCCAATAGGCGCTGAAGTTGCCGGCGACGAAACCGGAGAGGATATTGAGCGACGCGCCGCCCTCGCGCGAGCTGGTGACGATCTCGCGCACGTGCCGCGAATGAGTGGACGTGAACACCTTGACCAATTCGGGAATCAGCGCGCCGGCCAGCGTGCCGCAACTGATGACCGTAGCCAGCTTCCACCACAGCGAATCGTCGCCTGCGAGCGTCGGGATCATCAGCGAGCTGACCCAGTAGGTGAGCGCGATCGAGAGGAGCGAAGTCAGCCAGACCAGCGTGGTGAGCGGGGCTTCGAAATTCATCTTGGTGACGTTGCCGTAGCGCGCCTTGGCGATGGCGCCGTTGATGAAGTAGCCGATCCCGGACGAGATCACCATCATGACGCGCATGCTGAAGATCCATACCAGCAGCTCGACCTGCACCAGCGGTTCTTTCACCGCCAGCAGGATGAAGGTGATGAGCGCGACGCCGGTGACGCCATAGGTTTCGAAACCATCGGCCGAGGGTCCGACCGAGTCGCCCGCGTTGTCGCCGGTGCAATCGGCGATCACGCCAGGGTTGCGCACGTCGTCTTCTTTGATCTTGAAAACGATCTTCATCAGGTCGCTGCCGATATCGGCGATCTTGGTGAAGATGCCGCCGGCCACGCGCAACGCCGCCGCGCCGAGCGATTCGCCGATAGCGAAGCCGATGAAGCAGGCGCCCGCCAGGTCGCCCGGAACGAACAGCAGGATGAAGAGCATGATCAGCAGTTCGACCGAGACCAGGAGCATGCCGATCGACATGCCGGCCTGCAGCGGGATGTCGTAACACGGGTACGGTTTGCCGGTAAGCGCGGCGAAGGCGGTGCGCGAATTGGCGAATGTGTTGACGCGCATGCCGAAGGCCGCCACGCAGAAGCTGCCCGAGATGCCGATCACGCTGAACAACAGGATGATCCCGACCTTGTAGGCTGCGAAGCCCTGCAGGTATCCAAAGTAGAAAACGATAATCACCGCGATGAAGAGCTCGAGCAGAACCAGAAATTTGCCTTGCGTGGCCAGATACGTTTTGCAGGTTTCGTAAATCAGCTCCGAAACCTCGCGCATGGAATCGTGGACCGGCATGTTGCGCAGCCGGATGAAAATCATGAGGCCGAAGACCAGTCCGAGAGCGCTGACCACGAGGCCGCCCATGAGCAAAGTGGACCCGCTGATGCCGCCGAGGAAGGACGCCTGGCCGAGATCGGGTAGTTTCAAACTGGCTTCCCCGCCTCCTTGTTCCTGGGCCAGCAGCGGCGTGGCGGCAGCCATCAGGAAAGTGAGAAGGACGCGCAGAAACCCGGCGCGTCGTACGGCACGGAGCGTGCCCGTCATGGAGAACATCCGGTAATCCTCCTCAGGATTCTCGAGTGAGAGGTGCGACTCGAAGTGGGACCGACCCCACAGTATAAGAGATAAGTGGGTCGGAATTCAACGACTTTGGGGCATCCGGGTACCGTCGAAGTACCACTTATGACGGTCGTTTCGCCGGTTAACAGTACCTCCTCATGGTCCGTCTTTACGCCGGACGGGAGGAATCTATGATCGCGAAAGCTCTCTTGATTTTGGCCGGTTGTGCGGTGGCGTACGCCAGCGACCCGACGGCCACGTATGCCCGGGTGGACCGGGTTGTGATGCAGCCGAATGCGGACAAACCGGAAACCATGCTGATCTGCGGCGTGTTCGCTTTGCCCAAGCCCGGCGACCGCAACGACTACCTGGCGCCGGTGAAAGCCTGCCTCTTTTTCAAGCTGCCGGACAACCGCCAGGAAGCCGCGCGAACCGAGTGGTCGGACCTGAAATCTGTAGCCGGCACCAAAGAACTGGTCGCCTTTGGAAGCCGCTTCAACTGGAACGTCAAGGTCCGCAAGCCGGATGAGAAGGCGGAGAATCCCGACGTGTACATGTCCGGTTTCGGTGTGACCAAGGTGCGCGGCCGCACCGATTACGCGCCCGTCCGAGCGGTCATGGATTACAAGGACTGAGGCGGCGCGCCATGGGTCCGGCGGGCTGGGATGGGCTGATGACCGCACTGGCGCTGGTGCAGGGGGCGGTGTTCGTGGCCGCTCCGTGGGCGCCGATGTTTGCGCTCGGCGTCTGGTGGAATTCGAACACCATCGCCCACAACTTTCTGCATCGGCCGTTCTTCCGGTCGCGCGCGGCGAACCGGATATTCGCGGCGTATCTGAGCGTGCTGCTGGGGATTCCGCAGCGGCTGTGGAGGGATCGGCACCTGGCGCATCATGCGGGCGTGCGTTGGAGGCCGCGCCTGTCACTCGAATTGTGCGTGCAGGCGGCGCTGGTGCTGGCGCTATGGTGCGGCATGGCGGCCGCGGCGCCGCGGTTCTTCGCGCGCGCCTACCTTCCCGGATATCTCGCGGGACTGGCGCTCTGCTGGCTGCACGGTTACTACGAACATGCGCGCGGCATCACCAGCCACTACGGTTGGCTTTACAACACGCTGTGTTTCAACGACGGCTACCACGCGGAGCATCATGCGCGTCCGGGGGCGCATTGGAGGCGGCTCGAACGGGATGGGACCGCCCGCGTCAGCGCCTGGCCCGCGCCGGTGCGGTGGCTGGACGAACTGGAGCGGGTGGTGCTGCGCGTGGGTTGGCTGCAATCGTGGGTGGTGCGCGTCCACAAGCCGGCATTTCGGGGACTGGGTGCCGCGGTGAAAAGCGTGGCGGTGATCGGCGGCGGTCTGTTTCCGCGAACGGCGATGGTGGTGCGCGAATTATGGCCGCAGGCGCGGGTCACCGTGATCGACGCCGACCTCGGAAATCTGCGCGAGGCTGCGCGGTGGGTGACGGGCGTCGAATTCGTGCACGCGCGCTATACGGGCGCTGGCGGCTTCGATGCGGTGGTGATTCCGCTGGCATATCAGGGCGACCGGGAGGCGATTTATGCGCGGCCTCCGGCGCCGGTGACCATCGTCCACGACTGGATCTGGCGTCCGCGCGGGGAGACTCGCGTGGTGTCGTGGCTGCTGCTGAAGCGCGTCAACGTGGTGCGGCAATGAGTCTCTTTCTGGTGTTGGCAGCCGCCCACATCGCGGCGTACGGTGTGATTGCGCCGGCCTACTTTTGGCAGGATGCGGCGGTGGCGCTGATGTGGCTGGCAGTGGAGCGGCGAGCGGTCTTCTGGGTGCTCGTGGTCTACGTTGTCATCAATGTTCCAGTCATGCGCGCGCTGGGGACGCCGCTTACTTGGCCCATGTTGCGAGCAGCGGGTGGGCCGCTGGCCGATTCCATGCGGCACTACGCGAACTGGCAGAACGCGCTGGCGATTGTGCTGGTGCTGGCGGTGGCAGGGCTGAGTAGCGCCGGCTTGCGTGTGGGCACTCGCGGCTTCCGTGCTGGCACTCGCGCCTTCCGCGCCGGCATGTGCGGCTTGCGTGGCGACACTCGCGCCTTCCGCGCCTTCCGCCCGGGTACCCAGCCAGAGGCGCGCCGCGTCCCCTTGATTGTCGAAGGCGGCGTCCTGTCCGCCATCCTCGCGGCCGGCCTGATGTGGCCTATCGACACCGCCGGCCGCGCGCGCAACGCGTGGACCGCGTTGATCCCGCGCGCGCCGCTCACGTCCGCGGGCGATTGGCGCACGACGGGCTTCGAACCTGCGCCGCCAGTCGATCTCGCACGCTTCCAGGGTCTGGCGGCGGGCAAAAACATCCTGCTCGTCAGCCTGGAATCGACCGCCGCCCAGTATCTCGGCCTCTACGGCGCGTCGCCCGACCCCATGCCGAACCTCTCGGAACTGGCGCAGTCCGCGATCGTGTTCGACAACGCCTACGCGGTGTACCCCGAGAGCATCAAGGGGCTGCTCTCCATATTGTGTTCGCAGTATCCGCATTTCGATACCGCTGTCGAGGACTACGCGAGCTCGCCCTGCCGGTCGGTGGCGGAGATGCTCACGGGGGCGGGCTATCGCACCGCACTCTTCCATTCCGGGCGGTTCGGCTATCTCGGGATGGAGTCTGTCATCCGCGATCGCGGTTTCGGTGTGATCGAGGACGCGGGCGATATCGGCGGCAACCACCGTTCCAGTTTCGGCGTGGATGAGCCGGCGACCGTGACGCGCGTTCTCGGATGGATCGACAGCCTGCGCGCCGGTGAGCGCTTCTTCGCCGCGTACCTGCCGATCGCGGGACATCATCCCTATGCGACGCCCGAGCCCGGCCCATTTCCCGAGCGCGACGAGATCGGGCGCTACCGCAACGCGCTGCACTACGGCGACGAATCGCTGGGTGCGCTGATGCGCGGCCTGCGGGGCCGCGGCCTCGATCGCAGCACGGTGTGGGTGGTGCTCGGCGATCACGGCGAGGCGTTCGGCCAGCACCCCGGGAACTATGGGCACACGTTTCACTTGTATGAAGAAAACGTGCACGTGCCGTTCCTGATTGCCGCTCCGGGAGTTGTTCCGGGCCAGGTGCGCCGCAGCCAGGTGGTGAGCTTGATCGACACCGCGCCGACGTTGCTCGACCTGGCTGGGATCGCCGCGCCGTCCAGCTATCAGGGCCGTTCGATGCTTGTCGGCGAGTCACGCATGGCGCTCTTCTTCGCCGATTATTCCCTCGGCCTGCTGGGCCTGCGCGATGGTCCGCGGAAGTTCATCTACGAAATGGAGTCCGGCCAAGGACGCATGTTCGACCTGGCCGGCGATCCCGGTGAGACGCGCGATATCTCGGACTCCTTTCGCGGGCGCGCCAACTGGTATGCAAGGGACCTGCGTAATTGGAGTGCCGCCCAGAGTGTCGCGGGCACGCTTGCCGGCCGTCGGACGCCGGATTAAGTCTCCTCTGCCGGCCACATGACGCGCGCGATGGCTCCGGCCAGCTTTTTCCATTTCGACTCCTCGGCCGCGAGTTGTTTCCGTCCCGTGCGCGTGAGCCGGTAGAATTTGAACTCCCGCTTCTGATCCTTGCCCGCCTCCCACTTGGACGCGATCCAGCCCTTGCGCTCGAGGCGGTGCACGGCGGGATAGAGCGAGCCGTGTTCCACCTGCAAGACTTCGTCCGTGGTGCGCTGGATATGCTTCGCGATCTGGTGGCCGTGCGCGGGGCCAAACAGAAGGGTGCGCAAGATGAGCATGTCGAGGGTCCCTTGCAATAGCTCGATGCGGTCGTCAGGCATATGGTTGGTAGACAGTCTACCATGGTCGCGGCGGCGCCGGCACGAGCGCTGCCCACGAGGGTTTTATACTGGTATTGCCAGCGTGAAGACTCTCTGGGTTGTCGTGGTTCTGTGTCTGATAGGGGCGCGCATCGCGCCGGCGCTCGATCCGCATCGGGGGCTGACTCAGTATTCCCGCACCGTCTGGACGCAGGAGCACGGGCTGCCGCAGGACACCATCCGGGCGATCGCGCAGACCAAGGACGGCTACCTCTGGCTCGGCACCGACGAGGGCCTCGCCCGGTTCGACGGCTACGAATTCATCAACTTCAGCAAAGCTAACGGCGACCTGCCGTCGAACTCGGTCACCGCGCTGGCGGCGGCGAGCGACGGGTCCTTGTGGATCGGTACGGCCAACGGGCTGGCCCACTACATCGACAAGAAGTTCCACCCGTACACCACCCAAGACGGCCTGCCGGACAACTCCATCAGCCAGCTTTACGTGGATCAGTCGGGCACTTTGTGGATCGTCGCGGGGGTTTCGCTGAGCCAGTTGCAGAACGGCCGGTTTACGAATTTCACATCCGACAAAGAAATCCCCATTACTTCCGTGCGCACCGCGCGCGTGGACCGGCACGGTAACCTGTGGGCCGCCGGTTACTCCGGCGTCGCCAGGCGGGAAGGCGGCCGGTTTACGACCGTGGTCGACGCCGCCGTGCTGCACGAAAACTTCGCCACCAGCCTGCTCTTCGATCGGCATGACAACCTGTGGATCGGCGGGAGCCAGGGCCTGATCGAGCGGCTGCCGGACGGGAAGATCCGCCGGTTCAGCACGGCCGACGGGCTGCCGGACGTGTTCGTGCGCTCGATGCTGGAGGACCACGACGGTAACGTCTGGATCGGCACCAATTCCGGTGTGGCGCGCCTCGAGGGCGAGCGGTTCAAGAGCTTCGCGGAGGAGGGCGGGCGCGACCGCGAACTGGTCCGATGCATGTTCGAAGACCGTGAAGGCAACCTGTGGATCGGCTCCAACAGCGGCCTGGAACGGTTCCGGGATGACGTCTTCACGGTGTACGGTCGAACGGAAGGACTGCCCAGCGACGAGCCCAACGTGGTCTTCCAGGATAGCCGTGGGCGCGTCTGGGTCGGTTTCCACGATGCCGGCCTGATGATGTTGTCGGCGGACGGAAACCGGATTTTCGCCACGCGCGACGGCCTGCCGAACAACGAGATTTTTTCCATTCGCGAAGCGCCGGACGGCGACCTGCTGATCGGCGAGCGCGCCGGAATGGTGCGGATGCACAACGGCCGCTTCACTACCTACGTTGCTCCCGACCCGCTGGCGAAGCTCAACGTTTTCGACGCCATTGAGGACGCCGCGGGAACCGTGTGGCTGGCCACGCCCGGCGGCCTGGGAGCGGTGCGCGGCAAAGACTTTCGCATCTTCATTCCGGGCGGCCCGCTGCTGCCTGCGGCCATGGTGACGCTCGGTAAGGGGAGAGACGGAGCCATTTGGGCCGGCAGCTACGGCCGCGGCCTGTGGCGGATCAAGGACGGCGAGAAGCGGCAGTTCACGACTGCGGACGGACTATCGAGCGACCAGATCCGCGCCATCTACCAGGACCCCGATGGCACGCTCTGGATCGGCACTTTCGGCGGCGGCCTGGATGCCATGCGCGACGGCAAGATCCTCAAGTTTACGGCGGACGATGGGTTGCTGAGCGACAACGTCGCGGACATTGCGGATGATGGCGACTCGCTCTGGCTCAGCACGACGCGCGGCATCTGCCGCATCGCCAAGCGGCAGTTGCGCGAGTTTGCGGAAGGCAAGAGGCGGCGCCTGGATCCGGTCAACTATGGAGTCGAGGATGGGCTGCGCAGCGCGCAATGTTCGCCCAGCTATCCGACCGGCAGCGGCGGCACGCGCACCACCGACGGACGCATCTGGTTCACCACCAGCCGCGGCCTGGCGGTCTTCGACCCGAAGGCGCGCCAGCGCGTTTCCCTGCCGCCCCTGGTTCAGGTGGTGGACATGACGGCCAGCGGCCACGAGGTGGATCTGGCGAAACCCGCGCGCCTGACGCCTGAGAACGAGCGCATCCAGATCCGGTACACCGCCGTCCATCTCAGCGCGCCCGAGCAGGTTCAGTATTGGTACCGGCTCGACGGGCTGGACACGGACTGGGTGCGGGCCGGCAACCGCCGCCTGATCAACTACAACAGCCTGAGGCACGGCACATACCGCTTCCGCGTGCGCGCCCAAATGCCGGCCGGCCCGCCGTCCGAGCAATCCTACTCGTTCGAATTGCTGCCGTGGTTTTATGAGACGACGTGGTTCCGGCTGCTCTGCGCGGCCGTTCTGGCGGCGTCCGCATGGGCGATCTACCAATTGCGGCTGCGCCAGATCCGCTCGCGGTTCGCGCTGGTGCTGGACGAGCGGGCGCGCCTGGCGCGCGAGATCCACGATACCTTGGCGCAGGGCTTCGTCGGGATTTCGTCGCAGTTGGATGCGGTGGCGATGTGCATGCCCGACGAGCGATCGGCGGCGCGGAAGTACCTGGACATGGCCCGCCGGATGGCGCGCCACAGCCTGACAGAGGCGCGCCGTTCGGTGATGGACTTGCGGGCGTCGATGCTCGAGGGGCAGGATCTGGCGGCGGCGCTCGAGTCGGGAACGCGGGTGTGGACGCAGGGGTCGGGGGTTGATGTGGATGTAGCGGTCACGGGGCCGCTGCACCCGCTGCCTGAGGAATTCGAGCAGCACCTGCTGCGGATCGCTCAGGAAGCCGTGACCAACGTGTTGAAGCACGCGGGCGCGCGCAACATCCGGATCAAGCTGCATACCGAGGCGCGCAAATTGTATCTGCGGATCGTGGACAACGGCCACGGCTTCGAGCAGCAGGACGCGTTTTCGCCGGTGGGCGGCCATTTCGGGCTGATCGGAATGCGCGAGCGCGCCGAACGGCTGGGCGGCGAGCTGCGCCTCGCGAGCCACCCGGGTGAAGGAACGGAAGTGGAAGTCACGGTACCACTGCCCCGATCGGAAAAGACATGAGCGAGAAGATTCGAATCCTGGTTGCCGAGGACCACCTGGTGGCGCGAGTGGGCGTGAGCACCATCGTCAATATGCAGCCCGACATGACGGTGGTAGCCGAGGCCGCCAACGGCCTGCAGGCGCTCGAATTGTTTCGCAAGCACCAGCCCGATGTTACGCTGCTCGATCTGCGCATGCCGGGGATGGGCGGGGTGGAAGCGGCGACCGCCATCCGCGCCGAGTATCCCAATGCGCGCATGATCGCCCTCACTACCTACGGCGGCGATGAGGACATTCGACGCGCGTTGAACGCCGGGGTGCAGGCTTACCTGACGAAGGACGTGCTGCACGACGAGCTGCTCAAGGCCATCCGCGCGGTCCACGCCGGCCAGACGTACTTGCCGGCGGCGGTGGCGGCATCGCTGGCGGCGCAGTTGCCGCGTCCCGATCTGAGCGCGCGCGAGATCCAGGTGCTGGAGCTGATCGTGCGCGGTCTGGCCAACAAGCAGATCGCCTACGCGCTCAGCATTGCCGAGCACACGGTGAAGAATCACGTGAAGAACATCCTGAGCAAGCTGGGCGTGCAGGATCGCACGCAGGCCGCGACGGCGGCGATCCAGCGGGGGATTATTCATTTGTAAAGAGCGAAAAAGATTATTCACCGCCGAGACGCGGAGACCGCCGAGTTCTTAAGAAGATAATCGGTTCTTCCCGTTTTCTCGGCGATCTCGGCGTCTCGGCGGTGAATACTCTCTTGCGTTCTTGCGTAGAATGTTTGTCATGACTCGACGACACTTGGGGAAGCTGGCCATGGCCACGGCAGCGCTTTCGCAGAGCCGGACCGCCGCAGCGGATACGCCGAAGTATACCGGCGCGCTCGACGGGTTCGAAAACAAAATCGATATGGGCGCGTTCGATCCCGTGCTCTACACCAAGACGCTGCATGACGCGGCGCCGATGCGGCTGGCTTTCCGCGCAACCAATCGCAAGGAGGCCGAAGCGTGGCAGAAGAGCCTGCGGGCGAAGGTGGTGGAACTCATCGGCGGCTTCCCCGACAAGCGCGCGCCGCTCCAGCCGCAGACGCTCGAGGTACGCGAATTTCCCGGGTACCGGCGCGAGAAGCTCGTCTTCCAGAGCCGTCCGGGCTCGTACGTGCTGGCGTACCTGCTGACGCCCAAAACGGGGAAGGCGCCGCATCCGGCGGTGGTGTGCATTCCGGGGCACGGGCGCGGTGTCGACGACATCGTCGGCATCGACGAGAAGGGGCAGGATCGCACCGAGAAGGTAGGCTATGAGTTCGACTACGCCATCCAGGTGACCGAGCACGGAATGGCTGCGGTCGCGGTCGAGCCGATGGCGTTCGGCTGCCGCCGCGATGCATTAACCAAGAGCCGCGGTCTGTCGACATCGGCCTGCCAGCCGACGGCCGGCTCCGCGCTGCTGCTCGGGCAGACGATGGTCGGCTGGCGCGTCTACGAAGTGATGCGCACCATCGATTGGATCGAGACGCGGCCCGAGCTCGACGCCAAGCGCGTGGGTTGCATGGGATGCTCGGGCGGCGGCACCGCCACGGTATTTTCCTCGGCGGTCGATACGCGCATCCGCGCCGCGCTGGTGAGCAGCTACCTGAATTCGTTTCGCGAGAGCATCATGAGCATCTCGCATTGCATCGATAACTACGTTCCCGGCATTCTGAACTGGGCCGAGATGTACGACGTCGCGGGATTGGTGGCGCCGCGGCCTCTGTTCGCCGAATCGGGCGAGCGCGACAATATCTTCCCCGTGGCGGCGGCGCGCGATAGCTTCGCGCGCGTCAAGAAGGTCTACGAGGTCTTCGGCGTGCCCGATGCCACCGGGCACGAAGTCTTCGACGGGCCGCACAGCTTCTCGGGAAAGCTGGGCCTGCCGTTCTTAGCGAAGCATCTCGGGTAGCGCGGCTGTGGCTACTCGACCTTGGCGACGGTCACATTGCCGAACTTTTTGAGGGCGTCTGCGATCTTCGACGCGTCGCCGACCACTACGATGGCATCATCGCCCGGCGCCAGGTATTTCTTAGCGGCGGCCAGCAAGCCATCGGGCTCGACCGAGCGCACGCGCGTGACGTAAGTTTCCAGATAGTTGTTGGGCAGGCCTAGCGTCTTCATCGTGTTCAACTGGCTCGCAAGGCCGTCCTGAGTTTCGAGCCGCACCAGGTAGATCCCGGCCAGGTAATTCTTGTTCGCGGTCAGCTCCGGCGTGGGCACGGGTGTCGACGCCATCTTCTCCAGCTCGGAGATCATGGCCTTCAGTGCGGGCTCGATCACCTCATTGCGCACTTGCGTTACGGCCACCACCTGGGCCGCGTCGCGCTTCGTTCCGTATTCGGAATGGGCGTCATACGCGAACCCTTCCTTCTCGCGGATGTTCTGGAACATGCGGGAATTGGCGCCTCCGCCCAGGATCACGGTCCCCACCATCAGCGGGAAAAACTCGGTGCTGGTGCGCGTTGGCGCCAGGCGGCCGACGTGGATATCGGCCTGCACCGATCCCGGCCGGTCTACCAGAACGATCTGCCGCTTTGGCGCCGGCAAATCCATCTTCGGCGCCGGGGGCAGCGGCTTCTGCTGCCACGACCCGAACCGCTCGGTGAGGATCTTTATCAGCGTGTCGCGTGCCGGCAGCCCGCCCAGCAAGATGAGAGTGGCGTTGTTCGGCGTCAGGTACATATCCCGGAACGCGGCCAGTTCCTTGGCATCGAGTTTTTGCACCGAGGCCGTGGTGGGTGCGATATGCGCATACGGCGACGAACCGTAGATGACCTCGGAAAACTTTTCGCCCGCCAGGAATCCGGGATCGGAGTGCTCAGAGAGCAGCCCCTGGATCCGGTTCTGTTTGTAGAGGTCCACTTCGTCCTGCGGGAAGCTGGCGTTGCGGGCTACGTCCGCCATCAACTCGAGCAGCTTGGGCAGATTGTCGGAAATCGAGTTGCCGGTGATGGTCAGAGCATCCGGTCCGGAACTGCCGCCGAGCGCGCCACCGAGAGAATCCGTCTCCTCCGAAATCTGCCGCGAGTTGCGCGTCTTGGTGCCTTCGGTGAGCAGGGACGCCACGGCTTCAGAGAGCCCGGGCGCGTCCTTCGGGTCGTATTTCGACCCGGCCATGAACGTCAGCCGCGCCGTCACCAGCGGGAACCGCGCGTCTTCCACCAGCAGCACGTTCAGGCCGTTGGGCAATTTGGTCTCGAAGACCGGCGGCAGTTTGTAGCCGGGGATGGGCGGCGTATCGGGTGCCTTGGTGCGATCCAGCGTCTGGGCGGCAGCTACCACGGCGAGCACCGCCACTCCTGCGAGGAATCTCTTGAACATTACTGACCCTCCTTCTGCTGCGCCGCGGGCGCCGGCTGAATTTCGAGCACCACGCGTTTGTCCGGTGTGAGGTACTTCTTGGCGGCCGCCTGCACCTGCTCGGGCGTTACCGCCAGCACTTTCTCCAGTTCCGTATTGATCAGTCCGGCATTGCCATCCGCGAGCTCATACTGCGCCAGAGCTTGCGCGCGGCTAAGCGAAGACTGCAGGCCGCGCACCTGGTTCGCCCGCAACAGCGTTTTGTCGCGCTCCATTTCTTTGGCGTCGACCGGCTGCTTCTGCAGCTTGTCGATTTCTTCCTGCACCTGCTGTTCGATCTGCGCCGCCGTGAATTGGGGATTGTACTGGACGATCATGGCGTACGGTTCGGGATCGCGGAAGTCCAGCGGACTCGCGAACGGCCACCCCAGGTTGGCCTCGTAACTCACCACCGATTTCTTGCCCTTCACCAGATTCATACGGAAGCGCGCGCTGTCGCCGCCCGTAAAGATCGCATCCGCCATCAATAGCGCGTAGTAATCCGGCGAGCGCCGCTTGGGGCCAGGATACCCGATGATCACGCCCGGAACCTTGGCTAGAGGGTCCTTGTAGACCTCCTTGCGCGCTTTGAAATCCGCGGGCTCGGTGAGATCCGGCCGCTTCGGCTGCGGCTGCGAGGGGATGTCCGCGAAGTAACTCTCGATGAGCTTCCTGGTTTCCGGGATCTGGATGTCGCCCACGATCACGAGCACGGCGTTATTCGGCGCGTAGTGGGTCTTGAAGAACTTCGCAACGTCGCCGATATTAGCGGAGTTGAGATCTTCGAACGAGCCGATGAGCGAGTGCGAGCTCTGCCAGTTCCGGAACATCAGCGTGGGCCAGACGTCGACGATGGCGGTGTTGTACGGCTGGTTGTCAAAACTGAGACGCCGCTCCTGCTTGACCGCCTCCTTCTGGTTCTTCAGATTTTCGTCAGTGACGTTCAGGGCGCGCATGCGGTCGGACTCGAGCCAGAGCGCCGTGGCCAGTTTGTTGGCCGGCAGCACCTCGTAGTAATCCGTGAAATCGGGATGGGTGGAACCGTTCAACATGCCGCCGTTACCCTCAACCACGGCGTAATGCGTGCCCTTCGGTGCGTTGGCCGAGCCTTCGAACATCATGTGCTCGAACAGGTGGGCGAATCCCGTCCGGCCCTTCTCCTCGGCGCGCGCGCCCACATCGTAGACAATGTAGACGGTCACGACGGGGACCGCATTGTCCTTCGAGAAAATCACGCGCAGCCCGTTCTTGAGCGTGAACTTCTCAATGGGGATGGTGACATCGGCGGCGTACGCCAGGCACGCGCCGGATAGCAGTAAACCCGCGATCAGCCTCTTCATGAAATCCTCCCCTGAGCTAGCTCTTTTTCCGCAGAGCTCGTCTCTTCCTGGCCCAGTCTTCCTTCACCACCTGGCGGGAGCGCCCCAGCGCCAGGGCATCCTTCGGAACCGCGTCCGTCACCACCGACCCGGCGGCGACATAAGCGCCTTCGCCGATTTCGATAGGCGACACCAGCGTCGAATTGCTGCCCACAAATACTCCATCCCCGATGGTCGACCGGTGCTTCTCGAATCCATCGTAGTTGCAGACGATGGTCCCGGCCCCGATGTTCGACTTGGCGCCGATGGTCGAATCCCCCAGATACGCCAAGTGGTTCGCCTTGGCGCCCGCGCCCATTCGCGTTTTCTTCAGCTCCACGAAGTTGCCGATGTGCGCGCCGTCGGCCACCGTGTTTTCCATGCGCAGGCGCGCGAATGGACCGACATTCACCCGGTTCCCCACCTGCGAGGTTCTAATAATGGTAAACGGGCCAACATCCACTTCGTTAGCAAGCTGAGAGTCCAATATGACGGAGCCGGCGCCGATACGGCAATTTTCGCCGATAGTGGTTTTGCCCAGGATCTGGGCGAACGGCTCGACAATGGTGTCGATTCCGATCCGGACATCCCCATCGATGGTGACCGTCTCCGGCTTTTCGACGGTTACGCCATCCAGCATCAGTTCCCGCACCTTGCGGTCGCGGAAGAGGCGGTCCACCTCCGCCAGTTCGACCCGAGTGTTGATGCCGAGCGCCTCGCGGGCATCGTCGATCTGCAACGCTTCCACGCGGTGGCCGGCGCGGTTGAGGATCTCGACCATGTCCGTGAGATAGTATTCTTTCGCCGGGTTATCCGGCCGCATTTCGTCGATATGTTTCCAGAACAGGTCGGCGCGGTAGCAGTAGATCCCCATGTTGGCTTCGCGGATGGCGAGCTGTTCGGGCGTGCCCACCTTTTGTTCCACGATGCGGACAACACGCCCGTGGGCGTCGCGAATCACGCGGCCGTAGCCGGTCGGGTCCTGCATTTCGGCCGTGAGGATGACGCCAGCAGCGCCGCCCGACGTCTCGGCGGCGATCAGCCGCTCAAGGGTGTCGATGCGTAGCAAGGGGCAATCGCCGTAAAGAATCATCAGGTAGCCGTCGAGGGCGGCGAGCGGCTCACGGCCGGCCATCACGGCATGGCCGGTACCCTTTTGCTCCTGCTGCTGGATGAATCCGATCCCCGGCGTCGCGATCGCCTGGCGGACCTCGTCGGCCTGATGCCCCACCACCACGAAGATGCGTTCGGGCGCGGTCAGGTGGAGGGCAGTGCCCACTACGTGCTCGACCAGCGCCTTGCCGCCGGCGCGGTGCAGCACTTTCGCTTTGCGCGATTTCATACGAGTGCCCAGCCCGGCGGCCAGGATCACAATTGTGACAGGACTCTGCATCTTTACCATTATGTGGGATGTTCCGGTCTACGCCGCTGCGGCCGCCGATGATGCGTTGAAAGTGCGTTGATCGGAAACGGCAGCCTTGCTGCCGTTGGCGAGTGGGTCTAGCGCTTTTCTACCTCGCTCTCTTTTCTGGCTCTCAAAACGTTGGTCAGGCGAACGGAGAGGTCCTCGCATGGAACGAAACCGTTGGCGCCGCCCTCCGCCTCGGTCTTGTTTGGGATTCCGCTCAGCCAGTACAAACAAACCCTTTCGCGCTGGATGTCGCCAAATCCGTTGTCGTAACTGAACTCTCCGGTCACCATCACGGTTTGCTCCGTTCTTCGGATTGCTTCCATTACGGTTGGTGTAAGCCCGGGCAACGCGTACTCCTGCGGCCCCCGGACCACCTTATCGGAAAGAATCGATTCGCATGCAATATGGCTGATCGGAGTCTCAATGTCGGCGAGATCAGGAACCCTTTTTGCTGACAGCATGAAAAGCAAGACACACGTTCTTAGCGGCGGCAATTCCGCGCTGATCAAACATGACAGCGAGCATGTTGTTGGGGTACAGACTCAGACCGCAAGTCACTATCGCCGCTTGGCTACCGACGGCTTGCTGCCGGTTGAGTGCAAGCTGAGCAGCGGTCAGGTTATTTGTCCTCCGTGTTTCGGACGTGTAGACAACAACTACAAATAGGGCGGCCATCTCAAACCACGTTCTTGGATCGGTAATGAACTGCCGAAGACGGTGACCGTGCAGATATTCTTTAGCGCGATGATAGGGACTGTGTTTCTGGCCTGTGGTCTGCTCTGTCTGATTGTCGGCTTGTTTCTGCTCAAGGTCGAGCTTGCCATGCAGAGTACCACTCTCGCCGCCCTCGGCGTTGCGCTCTTCGGGCTGTTTTTCTTCCTCTGCGCTCAAATCTTTATTGGGAAGCTCTTAGATGTTTCATTCTAACGCTTTCCTCAACGAGAAAGCCCTTCCGCCGTCACTTCTTCCCCGTCCGGCGGCGACGGCCTTCCTGCGCCAGGCTCACGGCGATGGCGGCGCTCACTGCGGGATCATGCCGCAGTTTGTCGGAGTGGTATGCCAGGTTGCCGCCCTTCACCTTCAGCCCGAGCTTGAAGAGGGCGTCGATATCCACCTCGACGGGCAGCGCCTCCTCCTTGGCATACCGCTTTTTCATGGCCGACGAAATCGGCCGAATATTGAAAACGGCGTAGTCCAGAAACTTGCCGCCGGCGTGCTGGTGGATGGCGCGGACATGGTCCGAGGCCAGGTAGTCGGTGGTCTCGCCGGGCTGCCACATCAGGTTTACGAAATAGGCTTTGACCGCCTGAGACCGGCGGATGGCGGCCGGAATACCGTGCACCAGAAGGTTGGGAATGATGCTCGTGAACAGCGACCCCGGTCCCAGGGTGATGACGTCCGCTTCCGCGATCGCATGAATGGCGGCGTCGAGCGGCTTGGCGTGCCGTGGAACCAGCCGGACGCGTTTGATGCGCTGCCGGCTGCGGCTGATGCGCGTTTCGCCGACCACCACGGCGCCGTTGGCGAGGGTGGCTTCGAGGATCACGTTCTCGGCGGTCGCAGGGTAGATGTGGCCGGCGATCTTCAGCACCTCCGACGACACCTTCACGGCGTCCGGAAAGTCGCCCATGATTTGCGTGAGCGCCATCAGGAAGAGATTGCCGAAGCTATGGCCCTTGAGCCCGCGCCCGGTCTGGAAGCGATATTGAAAGAGCCGTGCGAGCAGCGCCGAATCCTCGCTGAGCGCCACCATGCAATTCCGGATATCGCCCGGCGGCAGCACGTCGAACTCGCGCCGCAGGCGGCCGGAGCTGCCTCCATCGTCGGTCACCGTCACGATGGCGGTGATGTCGACGGGCGGCACGGTGGAATCACTCGCGCGGGCATAGTGCTTCAGGCCTTCGAGCAGTGCGGAGAGACCCGTCCCGCCGCCCATGGCGACTACGCGAAGCGGTGAGGTATCGTCCATGGCGGACCGGCGCCCTTACCAGCTTTTCTTCTCGGGGTAGAGCAGTAAATCGAACGGCGGCTGATTAGCGAGCGGCGCGAAATCGGCGTCCTGCCGGGCGATGATGCGATTGCGCGGCTCGAGCTCGATGGCGCGCTTCAGGTTCTCGTGGGCGCTTGCCAGGTCGCCGCCCAGCGCCTGCGCCAGCGCCAGGGCGTAGTGGATATGATCCGACCCGGGAGCGATCTGCAGCGCCTTTTCCAGGTGCTGCCGCGCCTCCACTACACTCCGCGTGTTGATCAGCGCGATGGCGTAGTTGTAATAATCCTCGGCCGACCCCAGGTTGAGGGTGGCCTGCGGCAGGCGCCGGTCGCACATCGCCATGTGCAGCCGGGCGCGATGCGCCACATCCCGCTCCGGGCCTTCGACGGCGCGGTCGAACTGCTCGCGCGCTTCTTTGAACTTGCGGTGGTTGAACAGCTTCATGGCGGCCTCGAAGCTGCTGAACTGCTTCTCGGCGCTATGCGGCGGCGCCGCCGAGACCCCGCCGGAACGAGCCGCTGCGGCGCTCCTCGGCGGTTCCGGAGCCTTGACGGGCTTAGCGGCCGTTGGCTTGGTTACCAGTGGTTTGCTCATTCGCTTGTCGGTGCTCTTCGAAGCCGGTATTTTCTTCTTATCGGGCATGTTAAGCGGTCCCAGCCCTGGCACAAGGAACGAACAGCGTTTATACCAGACGGCGCATTACAAGTGCAACCGGCCTCAACTCCCGTGTCAACCCAGCCCCGCCTCCCGCAGAAAACGCGCCGATTCTTCAGGCGGTGTCGGATTGATATAGAATTCCGTGCCCCATTCGAATCCGGCCACTTTCGTCAGCTTGGGAATGATCTCCACGTGCCAGTGATAGTGCGGCATGGGCGGCTCCTGGACGGGCGCGCTGTGGATGACGAAATTGTACGCCGGCTGCTCCAGGACTTTATCGATCTTGCGCAGCGTGGACCGCAGCACCCAGGCGAAATTCGCCAGCGTGGGCGCGTCCGCATCCTCGTAGTGCGAGGCGTGGTGTTTGGGCAGGATCCAGGTTTCGAACGGAAATCGCGGGGCGTATGGTTGGATCACCGTAAACCGGTCCGTCTCGGTTACGAGGCGCGCTCCGGCGGCGCCTTCCTGCTGGATGATGTCGCAGAAGATGCAGCGCTCCTTCAGATCGTAGAACTGCTTCGACCCGTCCACCTCTTCTTTCACGTGCTTGGGGACTATGGGCAGCGCGATGAGCTGCGAATGCGGGTGCTCGAGCGACGCGCCGGCGGCTTCGCCGTGATTCTTGAAGAGCAGAATGTAGCGGAAGCGGCGGTCCTTTTTGAGATCGTTCACCCGCTCCTTGAATGCCCAAAGCACTTCCTCGATCTGCTTTTCGGGCATGCCGCTCAGGGTCGCCGAGTGTTCCGGCGTCTCGATGATCACCTCGTGCGCGCCGATGCCGTTCATCTTGTCGTACATGCCCTCGCCATGGCGATCGAGGTCGCCTTCGATCCCGAGCGCGGGAAACTTGTTGGGCACCACGCGCACCCGCCACCCCGCCTGATCGCGCCCGCCGCTCGAGCGATAGGCGAGCACCTCGGGCGGCGTCTTATGCTCGTTGCCGTAATCGAACGGACAGATCGAGGCTTTAGCCGGCGGCACCGGCTGGCGGATGAAATCGCTGGGGCGCTTCGCGCGGTCGGTAGCGATGATCACCCACCGCCCCGTGATGGGGTCCTTACGCAATTCCGGCATGAGCGTCGGGAATCAACAATTTTCGATTATAGCGTGGCGGCGGTCCGCGTCTCTCTCGGGAACGCGTCCGGCATCCACTCGATCCGCGGCGGACGCTCGAGCACCACGCTCACGATGTCGAACCGCGTCCTCTCCCACTCGACATTCGCCCGCCGCGCATAGTCGCGCGCCGCCCGCTGCAGGCGCTCCTGTTTCTCGGCGTCCACGGCGCGCTCGGGTGTTCCGTACTCTTCGCTCGAACGTGTTTTCACTTCGATGAAGACCAGCGTCGCGCCGTGCCACACGATGAGGTCGATCTCGCCCGACCCCGACCGTGTGCGGTAATTCCGCGCCACCACCGTGCAGCCCCGCTTGCGCACGTAGCGGTGCGCCAGATCTTCTCCTATGCGGCCATGGTTGCCGGCGTGCGCACGCCGCCGGAGCGCATCCGCCGCGCGGTACAGCAGCCCGATCACTTCAGCACTTCGAACTCGAACTCCATCACTTTGCCGCGCACCACGTAGCAGAGGTAGTGTTCCCAAAACCGGCGATAGCGCGGGAAATGGTTGACCAGGAATTCGAATCCCAGCCACCGCCAGAATGCTAGTAGCTTCAGCCGGATGGAAATCTCACGAAATCTGGCTTTCGAATAATACCCGAAGCCGCCGTGGTTCTCGCCGAAGTAGCGGAAGCTGAAACTATTGAGGTGGCTCTTGTGGGTGGGGTCGCAGAAGGAGCTGAAGTCGGTGTAGTGCGGCGTTTCGAGCCGCACCGTGCCGCCCGCGCGGACCAGACGGTGGAACTCCTCCATGGTGCGGATCACGTCGTCGACGTGTTCGATCGTGTGGATGGCAGTGAGCCGGTCGAACGAGCTGTCGGCGAAAGGGTAGGGAAAACGATCGAGGTCCGCTAAGACGTCGGCGCGGCTGGCGGGATTCCGGTCGATTCCGATGGAACCGGGCTGCTTGTGAATCCCGCAGCCGACGTCGAGTATTCTCATGCGGTGCCCCGGATGAGTCACGGGCGAGTCGTGTTCGCCGTCCTTATGCACTCTTCGAGCGTCTCGATCGCAAAATCGCACTGGGCGCGCGTCACCACCAGCGGCGGGCACAATCGAATTGTACTGTCGCCTGCGCCCAGCACCAGCAGTCCGCGCTCGAACGCCAGGTCTACCACACGGTCACGAAGCTGGGGCGCCTTTTCCTTGGTCTTCTGGTCAAGCACCAGCTCGATGCCAATCATCAGGCCCAGCCCGCGCACGTCTCCCACCACGGGGATCCTCGACGGCCATTCACGCAGCCGCCCCATGATATGCGATCCCATGCGCGCCGCGTTTTCGACCAACCCTTCTTCGAGCAGCGCGATGGTCGCGAGCGCCGCCGCGCACGACACCGGATTGCCGCCGAACGTCGAAGCGTGCGCTCCCGGCGGCCACGTCATCAACTCCGCCCGTGCCACCGTAGCGCCCAGCGGCATGCCGCTGGCGATTCCCTTGGCCACGGCCAGGATATCCGGCACCACGTCGAAATGCTGCGATGCCCACATCCTGCCGGTGCGGCCCATGCCGGACTGCACCTCGTCACAAACCAGAAGAATACCATTCTGTTTTGCGACGCGCGCCAGCTCGTCGAAGAACTTTTTCGGCGGCACCACGTACCCGCCCTCGCCCTGCACCGGCTCGACCACGATGGCCGCCGTCTCCGCGGCCGGCGAGATGGTCTTCAGCAGCACGTCCTCGATATGCTTCACGCACTCGACCGCGCACGACTCCGGCTGCTGGCCGTACGGGCAGCGGTAGCAGTTCGGATAAGGCGCGTGCGCCACCCCCGGTAACAGCGGTCCGAATCCGGCGCGCTGCACGGCTTTCCGCGCCGTCAGCGAAAGAGCGCCCATGGTGCGTCCGTGGAAACTGCCGAAGAAGGCGATGATCTTGTCGCGGCCGGTGGCATAGCGCGCCAGCTTGATCGCGCCCTCCATCGCCTCCGCGCCCGAATTACCGAACGATACGCGGCGCTCGACATTGCCGGGCGCGATCTCGGCCAGCTTCTCCGCCAGCGCGATCATTTCTTCGTAATAGAAATCGGTGCCCGACATGTGGATCAGGCGCGCCGCCTGTTTCTGGATCGCGTCCACCACGCGAGGATGACAGTGGCCGGCCGCCACCACCGCAATGCCGGCGTTGAAATCGAGGAACCGGTTCCCGTCGACGTCCTCGATCATCGCGCCCTCGCCGCGGTCTACTACCAATGGATAACCGCGCGTGTAGGAAGGCGATACTACTCGTTCGTCGCGCGCGATGAGGGCGCGGGCGCGCGGTCCGGGCAACGGCCCTATTAAGTGTGGAAGGTCGGAATGCACCTGCTCCATGATTTTGGCCACAGTACTCTCCTTTATACAGTTGTCAGGTTGAGGACTTGCGCGCAAGCTGTTCGCTGCCGCCGCGCGCGCCGCCAGGTTGCGGCTGGCCTTAGTCAGAGCCGAACAGTCCCGGACGGGACTTGGATGGAGTGAACTCCATACTTTAATGATAGCTCCGAACCCGCACCATAGCGCGCAATTTCCGTGCCATCGGGTACTGGCAGCGTACTAATCGGAAAGAGCTTAGACGTTTGGCCGCGCGGTTGCATCCAATTCTGTAGGAGGCAGATACTATGCGGAATTGGCTATGGATCGCACCAGTTCTACTGTCCGGAGTGAATGCGGCGGCCGCGCAACCGGCAGTCGTGATTCCGGGTAGCACGAACCTGCACGTTCGCATGGACCAGTCTATCGATACGCACACCAACCGGGCTGGAGATGGCTTCACCGCTACGCTGGCCGAGCCGGTGGTGGTTGGCGGCAGGATGGTGTTGCCGCGGGGCACGCGTTTCACCGGCCACGTGACGGCGGCCAAGTCTTCCGGCCGCTTGAAAGGCCGCGCCTTCCTGGGCTTGACCCTCGACACCTTCGAGCATGGGGGCAGGCAATACCGCATCCGCACCGCCGACGTGAGTCAAGCCAGTGGTTCGCATAGGAGGCGAAACCTTGGGCTGATCGGGGGCGGAGCCGGCGTGGGCGGCCTCGTCGGGGCGCTGGCCGGCGGCGGATCGGGCGCGGCCATCGGAGCCCTGGCCGGAGGTGGCGCAGGTACCGCGGGCGCCGCGGCGACGGGTAAGCAACAGACAGGCGTCGCCGCGGAAACGGTGGTGACGTTCACGTTGCAATCGCCGGTGCGGATGTAATTTGCACGCAGGCGTAGAACGCAGCCCCACATCGCGGCGCATGATACGCTGATGCCATGCCGTTGGCGCCGCGTACCCGGCTGGGTGCGTTCGAGATTATCGAGTTCGTGGGCGCCGGTGGCATGGGCGAGGTCTATCGCGCCCGCGATACTCGTCTGGCCCGAACCGTCGCTCTCAAGATCCTGCCTAAGGATTTCCCTCACTCCGGTGGCCTGCGCGAGCGCTTCGAGCGCGAGGCCAAGTCCATCTCGAGTCTGAACCACCCCAACATTTGCGTGTTGCACGATATCGGCACGGAGGGTGGCATCGACTTCCTGGTCCTCGAGTTCCTGGAAGGCGAAGGACTGGACGGCATTCTCAAGAAGGGCCCCTTGCCGGTGGCGGATGCAATCCGGCTCGGCGTTGAGATCGCTTCGGCGCTCGACGCCGCCCACCACGCCGGCGTCGTGCACCGCGATCTCAAGCCGGGCAATGTCATCGTCACCAAGACCGGCGCCAAGCTCCTCGATTTCGGCCTCGCGAAAAACATTCGGCCCGTGCTGGCCGGAGTCGAAGGGGAGACCCTCACGCAAGGCGTAACCGCCAGCGGAACGATTGTCGGCACGCTGCAGTACATGGCGCCCGAGCAACTCGAGGGCAAGGATGCCGACGCCCGCACCGACATCTTCGCCTGCGGCTGCGTGCTGTACGAAATGCTCACCGGCGAAAAGGCTTTTCCCGGCCGCAATGCCGCCAGCATCATCGGAGCGATCATGTCGGGGCGGACGGCCGACCTTGCAGTGCAGCAGCCGCCGATCCCCGCGCCGCTGCGGCGCATCGTCGCCACCTGCCTCGCGAAGGACCCGGACGATCGCTTTCAAACGGCGCGCGATCTCAAGCGTGCGCTCGAATGGTCGCAGTCGGCCGAAGCACCTCCCCCGCCGCCCCGCCGGACGCTGTTGCCCTGGGCGGTGGCTATCGTGTGCGCGATCGGGGCTGGGCTGGCGGGATGGGCGCTGGTCCGCGGCCGCGCTACAGCTCCGCCGCTCGCCGCCGCGCGCTTCCATTTCAGCGAACCCGAAGGCGCCTGGATGCAGCGCTTCATCACCCAGCAGTCAACCGCCATCGCTCCCTCCGGCGGACGGATCGCCATGATCGCGGCTGACGCGAAGGGCTCCCGCATCTGGCTTCGCAGTCTCGATTCCATCACGGCCACGCCGCTCGCGGGTACGGAAGGCGCCCTGTTTCAGTTCTGGTCGCCGGACTCGAAATCGATTGCGTTCTACGCCGACGGTAAGCTCAAGCGGATGGCAGCGGATGGCGGGGCACCCGTGCCGATCTGCGATCTGCCGGGAGGCTGGTCCGGAACCTGGGGAACGAATGGCGAGATGATCGTGGCGGGCTCGCGCGCCGTCACTTACCGGATTCGCATCGATAGCGGCGCCGTAACGCCGTGGAAACGGGTGTTGTGGCCGCGCTTTCTGCCCGATGGCCGCCACCTGATTTATGTCACCATTCAGCCGCAGGGATTCCTTGCCCAGGTGGAAGACTTGTCTACCGGCGCGGTCACTCCCCTGGCCAGCACCCACACGCAGGCCATTTTTGTTCCGGGTGCGCAGGCGCCGCGCCGCGGGTACCTGATTTTCGGACGCGATTCCACGCTGCTGGCGCAGTCAGTGGATCTGGATCGCCCGGCGGCGAGTGTGGCCGTTCCCATCGCCGAACACGTTCCGTATTTCAGCCCCACCGGATGGTCCGAATTCGACGCCTCCGCCGACGGGCATCTCGTGTTCGGAGTGGGATCGCCCGGATCCAACCTGACGTGGATCGATCGCTCGGGACACGTGACTCCCCTTTCGAACAGCACGCGCGACTACTGGTCCTCCGCGCGGCAGGACCGTACGTCGTCGCGTATCGCAGCGGACGTTTACGATCTGGCTCGAGGCGGTACCGACCTGTGGGTGCTGGACGAGCGAACCGGAGCCAGCGAGCGGATTACTTTCGAACCTGGAGTGGAGGCCGTGCCGGTATGGTCGCCCGACGGCCGGCGCATCGTATACGGAAGCGCGCAGCGGACGGCGCCGCAGTTGCGAGTCCTCGGTCTGGGCGAGAACGGGACGCGCGCCGAATTTCCGCCGGGAGCCTTCCAATTGCCAGTCGACTGGTCATCCGATGGCCGTTGGATCGCCTATCAAACCAGCGGTGGCGACATGGCCTCCGAGATCTGGTTCGCCTCGGCGGGCGAGGACCGCAAGCTTTACCCAGTGATTCAGAACCCGCTCTTCAACACCGTCGGCCCGGCCTTTTCTCCGGACGGCAAATACCTGGCTTTTTCCTCCAATGAATCCGGCCGGCAGGAGGTGTACGTGCAAGCCATCGAGTTCGGTCCTCCGCCTCGCACCACGGGCGGCAGGGTTCGCGTTTCGCTGAACGGCGGCACCGTCCCCCGCTGGCGCCGCGATGGAGGC
Organism: Bryobacteraceae bacterium; assembly: GCA_041484525.1. GTDB lineage: Bacteria > Acidobacteriota > Terriglobia > Bryobacterales > Bryobacteraceae > JBGPHT01. The sequence continues at coordinate 95,040 of JBGPHT010000003.1, forward strand.
GAACTGTTCTTCCTCTCGCCGGACCTGGGTGTGATGTCATCCGCGGTCCAGCGCGGCACTCCCCCGAAGTTCGCCAGTCCGGCAAGGATTGTCTCGTTGCCGGCGTCCATCAACACTATGAACCCCAGCGGAGTCCACTTCGACGTCGACGCGACCGGAACGCGCTTCCTGGTTCTGAATCGAACGCGCCCCAGCACCGATCGCCTGCAGATGATTCTCAATTGGCAGGCGCTGCTGAAACCCTAGGCGTCCCCAAACACGCGCGCGAAAATCTTGTCCACGTTGCGCAACTGGCGTTGGAGCGCGAACGCTTCCGCAATCTGATCGGGCGTCAGAACGGCGCGGATCTCCGGATCGCCTTCGATAGCTGCGCGGAAATCGCCCTCGTCCTCCCAGGCGCGCATGGCATGGCCCTGCACCAGCCGGTACGCCTGCTCCCGCAGCATCCCGGCGGCCGCCAGGTCGAGCAGCAACTGTCCCGAGAACACCAGGCCGCGTGTCAGTTCGAGGTTGCGGCGCATGCGCTCCGGGTAGACCAGCAGCTTGTCCACCACGTTGGCGGTTTTGTCCAGCAGGTAGTCGGCGAGAATCGTCGAATCGGGCAGGATGACGCGTTCGACCGACGAGTGCGAGATATCGCGCTCGTGCCACAATGCTACGTCCTCGTAGGCTGCCTGCACGTTGGACCGCACCACCCGCGCCAGACCGCAGATCTGCTCGCACGTCACCGGATTGCGCTTGTGCGGCATCGCCGAGCTGCCCTTCTGGCCCTTCGAAAAGTACTCCTCGGCTTCGCGAACCTCGGTACGCTGCAGGTGCCGCACTTCGAGCGCGATCTTTTCGCACAGCGCGGTTGCCAGCGCCAGCGCGGCCACGAACGCCGCATGCCGATCGCGTTGGATGACCTGCGATGCCACCGGCGCCGGCTTCAGATTCAGGCGCGCGCAGATCCGCTCCTCCACCTCCGGGCCGATATGTGCGAACGTGCCCACTGCGCCCGAAGTCTTTCCGACGCGCAGGTCTTCGGCAGCCGCCGAGAGGCGCGTCAGGTTACGGCCGGCCTCCTCGTGCCAGATCGCCAGCTTCAATCCGAATGTGATGGGTTCCGCGTGTACACCATGCGTGCGGCCGATCTGCACAGTGTGCTGGAACTCGAGGGCGCGCCGCCTGAGCGCTTCCCGCAGCTTCTTCAGATCGTCGAGCAGAATTGCCGACGCCTGCCTCAGCAGCAGCGCCTGTGCCGTATCCACCACGTCGTTCGAGGTCAGTCCGTAATGTAGCCAGCGCGACGCTTCGGCGTGCCCGGCCTTCGCCATGCTCTCGGCCACCGCGGCGGTGAACGCGATCACGTCGTGCTTCACTTCCCGTTCGACTTCGTGGATGCGCGCTACGTCGAACCCGGCATGCGCCCGCAGCAGGCGCGCCGCTTCGGCAGGCACTACGCCCAGCTCGGCCAGCGCTTCGGAGGCTGCCAGTTCTACTTCGAGCCACTGCTGAAACCTGTTCTGGTCGCTCCAGATCCGGCCCATATCGGGCCGCGTATATCGCGCAATCATGGTGAATTAGAACTGAAAAACTTCGGACGGCGTCCGCTGCGTGGCGAGCGAAAGCTCGGTCGCGAGCCCACGCCGCTCGAGCGCCTCGGTGGCGAACATGCGCACGATCTCGGGGTGATTGTTCAACTCGCTGATGTGCCCCAGCACCAGCCGGCTGGTCGACGAATCCAGGTCATCGCGCAGATAGTCGGACATCCCGAGGTTCGAAAGATGTCCCACGCGGCTCATCACGCGCTGCTTTACCGACCACGGATAAGGGCCCACTTTCAGCATGTCCAGATCGTGATTGGCCTCGAGCATCAGCAGATCCATGCGCCGCAAATGATACTTGATCGATTCCGGTATGTAGCCTAAGTCGACGGCGACGCCGATGCGCACCCCCTGCGCTTCGAAGCAGAAACCGATCGGGTCGATGGCATCGTGCGGCACGCTGAAACTCTGCACTTCGATATCGCCGATCTGGAAACTCATGCCCGCCTGAAACGGCTCGAGGCGCGGCTGGGTCCGGCTCTCGCCCCAGTCGATGGCGGGCGCCGTGCGGTGCGTCATGTAGATCGCCGCGCGAACGTTCTTGTTGCGCGCCAGCACCGGCAGCCCGGATACGTGATCGGAATGCTCGTGCGTGATCAGGATGGCGTCGATTTTGGCGAGATCTTCGCCCACCGATGCCAGGCGTTTCGAAAGCTCGCGCATGCTCAGCCCGGCGTCGAGCAGAATGCGCGTGTTTTCCGTCGCCAGCAGGGCGGCGTTGCCCGAACTACCGCTCGCCAGTACGCAGAACTTGACGATGGCTGCCTCCCCCGTTCAGGATACACCCAAACGTATCCAAACAAAACTATCGTTAAATGTTGCGGAGGTGTGGCGCCGTCCGCACACCGTCGCCCGGCGTTCCCGCCCGCGCCCTGCTAAGTTCCGCTGTTGCCGCTGGCATCAGACTTGCACAGATCCGTACCATGCGGCACATTCCACGAAGGCTTCTCTTGCTGCTGGTTCCCGCCCTGCTTGCGCTGGCGCAGGATAGGGCGCAGGCTCCCATCGTCCGTTCCATCCGGTGCGAACACTTCAAGAAGGTGAAGGTCCGGCAGATCCTGGAACGCTTCAATGAGCGCGAGCTCCGCCTCGCCGTCGAGCAGCCGTACCATCCGGAAGATCTCGAGGCCGCCAAGAAGGTCCTGGCCGATCTGCTGGCCGAGCACGGCGACCGCAAGGCGCGAATCCAGGTGGAGGTGCGCCCGCTCGAACCCGCAGGCCGCGCCGTGGAAGTGGTCTTCAGCCAGCTCTAGCCGGGGCGGGCGATTCGACTCTCCGAGCGGCCCGGTCATGCTAGCCTTGCAGCATGAAAGCCGCCCGATTCCACCAGCACGGCGGCGCCGGCGTGCTGGTCTACGAAGACGCCCCCGACCCGCAGATCAAGGCGAACCAGGTGCTGGTGCGAGTCCGCGCTTGCGCCCTCAATCATCTCGACCTGTTCATCCGCGCCGGCATTCCGGGCCTGAAATTTGCCATGCCCCACATCATGGGGGCGGACATCGCCGGTGAAGTCGTGGCCGTGGGCGAGCTGGCGGAGCGCGTGAAGCCCGGCTGGCGCGTGCTGCTTTCACCCGGCCTGAGCTGCCGTCAGTGCGAGCAGTGCGTGGCGGGCCAGGACAGCCTCTGCCGCCGCTACACGCTCTTCGGCTCGGGCGTGGATGGGGGCGACGCGGAGCTGGTGGCCGCGCCCGAATATAGCGTGATCCCCATCCCCGACGACCTGAGTTTCGAGGACGCCGCCGCCATCCCCCTAGTCTTCCTCACCGCCTGGCATATGCTGATGGCGCGTGCGCACCTGCAGCCGGGCGAGGATGTGCTGGTGCTCGCCGCCTCCTCGGGCGTCGGCTCGGCCGCTATCCAGATCGCGAAAATGTTTCAATGCCGTGTGATCGCGACCGCGGGTGGCGAAGCCAAGCTCGCCAAGGCGCGCCAACTCGGCGCCGACCATGCCATCGACCATTACCAGCAGGACATTTCGGCCGAGGTCAAGAAGATCACCGGCAAGCGCGGCGTGGACGTAGCGATCGAGCACGTGGGTGTCGCCACCTGGCCGAAGAGCCTGGAATCGCTGGCGCCCGCGGGCCGCCTGGTGACCTGCGGCGCCACTACCGGCTACGACGCGCGCCTCGACCTGCGCTACCTTTTCAGCAAGCAGTGGAGCCTGCTCGGGTCCTACATGGGCACGATGGGCGAGCTGCACCAAGTGCTGAAATTCATCTTCCGCAAACAGCTCAAGCCGGTGATCGACCGCGTCTATCCGCTCTCCGAAATCCGCGCCGCCCACGAGCGCCTCGAGAACAAGGAGCAGTTCGGCAAAGTCATCTTGCGGCCCTGACATGGATTACCGGATTCTCTTGCCGCTGCTGCTGGGCGCCTATTGGTTCGCCTGGCTGTATCCGTTTCTGTTTCGCGCGCCGCACAATCAGACGCGCGAATCGATCGCCGTCATTGGGCCCACGCGCGTGGGACTGCTGCTCGAATCGTTCGCCATTTTCCTGGCGATGGTGTGGCACTTGCCTGCTCCGCCGGGCGAAACACGCATCGCGCTGGCCGTGGTCTTCGGCGCCATCGGCCTGGTGCTCGCCTGGACGTCTGTGCGGCACCTCGGCCGGCAGTTCCGCGTCCACGCCGGCTTGTATGTGGATCACAGACTGGTGAAGACCGGTCCCTACGGCGTGGTGCGGCATCCGATCTACGCCGGCCTTTTGGCCGCGCTGCTGTGCTGCCAGATGCTGCTGACACCGTGGCCGTGGATCGCGGTTTCGCTTGCCATCTACTTCATCGGCACCGAGATTCGCGTCCGAACCGAAGACAGGCTGCTGGCCTCGCGCTTCGGCGATGAGTTCGAAGCCTACCGGCGCGCCATCCCCGCGTACATCCCCTTCGTGCGATAGTTCCAATATGCGTTTCGTACTTCTTGCCCTTGTGCTCGCCCTCTCTCTTTCGGCCGCAGACGGTCCCGACCTCACCGAGCAATACCGCGGCACCGCCGACAAGCTCATCGACGCCGCGCTGGCGGATACTGACGGCTACAATCGCCTCGCCTACCTCTGCTACCGGATCGGCAACCGCCTGAGCGGATCGCCGTCGCTCGAAAAAGCCATCGCCTGGTCGGCCGCGCAAATGAAAGCCGTGGGGCTGAGCAACGTGCGCGTGATCCCCACCAAGGTCCCGCACTGGGTCCGCGGCGCCGAATCGGCGCGCCTGCTGACGCCGCTCGATAAGCCCCTCCACATGCTCGGACTCGGCATGAGCATCGGCACGCCGCCGGGCGGGATCACGGCCGACGTGGTTGCCGTGTCCAACTTTGACGAACTGACCAAACTGGGCAAAGAGAAGGTTCAGGGCAAGATCGTCCTCTACAATCAGCAATACAACGGCTACGGCCAGACCGTCATCTATCGCAGCAGCGGCGCTTCCCGGGCCGCGGCGCTGGGCGCGGTGGCCGCGCTGGTGCGCTCGATCACGCCGCTCGCCATGCAGATTCCCCACACAGGCGCCATGCGTTACGACGAAGCGCAGCCCAAGATCCCGACTGCCGCCGTGTCCCCTGAAGACGCGATGATGATGGCGCGGCTCTACGCCGACGGCGTCCCGGTGAAGGTGCACCTCGAGATGAGCGCCCATATGGAGCCCGACGCCGACGCCGGCAATGTCATCGGCGAGATCCCGGGCCGCGAGCATCCGGAAGAGGTGGTGGTGATCGGCGGGCACCTGGATTCCTGGGACGTCGGCCAGGGTGCACAGGATGACGGTGCTGCGATTATGGCCTCGCTTCAGGCGCTCGCCATCATGAAGAAGTTGGGCCTGCAGCCGCGCCGGACGCTGCGCGTGGCCTTCTGGGTGAACGAAGAAAACGGCGGCCGGGGCGGTGTAGCGTACCGCGATTTCGTGGCAGCCGACATCAAGAACCAGGTCGCTGCGCTGGAGATGGATGGCGGCGCCGAAACCCCGCTCGGCTTCGGTGCCGGTGTCGACCCGGCATCCCTCGAGATGCTGAAGCAGGTGGGGAAACTTCTCGACCGCATCAACGCCGGCGAAATCACTTTGGGCGGGGGCGGGGAAGACATCTCGCCGCTGATCCGCGACGGTGTGCCCGGCCTCTCCGAGCGCGCCGCCGGCACCCACTATTTCGACTGGCACCACACGGAGGCTGACACGCTCGATAAAGTCAATCCCGAGGATTTCAAGAAGAGCGTCGCCGCGATGGCCGTGATGGGCTACGTGCTGGCCGACATGCCTGGCCGCTTGGTCGCAGCGCCCGGAGGCGGTGGCCGGCGGCAGCGGTAGGTCTGACTTCGCTCAACGCATTGTGCGTCTGCGAGGATTCTGGCCGTGTTCAGATTACATAGCCCACGACTTCTCATGGGCCGCGCCGCGATAGAAGTCACGCACCAGATTTGTGCGTTTTGCTGCCAAAGGTGCCGCGCAGAGTACCTGCCAAGACACATCTCCAACCCCGTAGGTGGGTATCATGCGTTCACCCCGGACGCGTCCTCGTCTTCCGGGAGGTGAAATAACGAACGAAATTTGACCAGTAACTCCGGCGTCACGCCAGGCACCTCTGCTATGCCCGCAACGGTGAGCCTATCAGTTCTGCAGGCCGATTCCAGTTTACTGGCCACTTCAACGTTAACGTTCAGCACCTCCCGGAAGGTATCCCAACGTTGCCACCGCGGGTCAATTCGTTCAGGGTCTCGGTCGTGAATTGCGCGACGGAGTCCGATGATGGTACCCAAGGACAGGTCGAGCCCAGTCGCACCGCGGATGGTCTTGAAGTCCTGTAGTGTTCGATCAAGCTCCTGGACGCTTCTTACGAGTAGCTCAAGGGCGTCGACGCCGCGCTTTGTGTATGCGTCCAAATCGGAACGATAAATCATGCTGTCACGGTGCGCTTCGAAGTTGATGTACCACTCGTCGCTGATCCTGCTCCCGAGCACGGGATGCACATAACTGATTCGACAAGAAAACTCTTTCGCGAGCGTCGAATTCTCGGCAAGCAACTCCTGAAACGATCGATACCGGAAGCGAAAGTGCTGTCCCGGCGAAAAGCGTTTCATACCGTTCCGCAGCAGCGGTGGGAGATCTTTGTCGTCGGGCCAGGAGAGGGCAATTGAAAAATCGAACTGCACGTCTTCAGCGATGACGTCTTGGGTATTCAGTATGTCAAAAACGGCGATAAAGCCACCATACTCGCTAACACGGAACGTAATGAGCGGAGGATACCGGCGGCTGCGGGTGCGCACATCCACGATCTCGTAGTCCTCCATCGGGAGAGACTGAAAGTTATGGCGTTTGTAATAGCGCTTGTCGAAGAGTGCCTGGTGCGGGCCGCGATACGTCTTCGCCGAATGAATCGAATAATAGAACGATCCGGTTGGGGCCTCGATCGGGTATATGCGTACGTCGTCGATCGGTGGGGAGATTGTGCTGCGAATAATGTTCTCGATCCACTCCCTCGTAATCAGATGCGGATCCAGGCCACCGTCGAGCCGTTCCGGACGGTGCTGGATCTCTTCGATCCCGTAGACCAGCACGCCGCCGTCGGAATTCGCCAACGCTGAAACGTCCTTGGCCAACTCGTTACGAGACCGAGAGTCAGTCCCCAAGGCCGGACTTGCCTTGTAATCCAAATGAACGCTCTCCTGAACCCCGTCTTGCACCATGCGGTTAAGATCGGCGAGCGTCGTTGGGATAACCATGGTTGGCCTGTCATCATATCATCCTAGGATTGACTGCCCGCGCGCCGGCGTGGTTAGCACGCCCCCCGGCCCTGATGAAGGGTCCAAACGAAGCGGACTGTCATTCCGCGGTTCGCCACCTGCGGAGCCAAGGGCAGCGTCAGTGAGCAGCATTGGCGCTAAACCGTCGCGTGAGTTTCGAGGTTGTGTAGCCTGTCACCGAAACTCCCCTTGTATACTGGAGTCAGATGAGGACCCGTGGGAGGCTGGCCCTGGCGCTCGGCGGCACGCTGGTAGTCTGGACGCTGTTCGCGCAAAAGCCCTTCCGCGAACTCCCGGCCTGGGAGTATTACGATTTTCCCCTGCCGCCCGATTGGCAGATGCCCGGAGAGTGGACCTTCGCGCGCCTCATGTACCCGACCTTTCACATCCCCATCGACTGGCAGTTCCGGCCGCAGTTCGACTGGCGCGAGGGCCGCACCAACTGGTCGATCGATTATCCGCGCTCCGATCGCCACATCTCCGCCGCCGTCCAACGCCTCACCCGCGTTCACGCGCGCTCCGTCGAGCAACTCATCAACCTCGATACGGATGATGACGTGTACAATTACCCCTGGTTGTACGCGGTCGAAGTCGGCCATTGGGAGCTCACGGATTCACAGATCGCCAAGTTCCGCGAGTTTCTTTTGCGCGGCGGCTTTTTCATGTGCGACGACTTCCACGGCTCGCAGGAATGGGAGATTTTCACCTACACGATGAAGAAGGTATTTCCCGACCGCCCGATCGTCGATGTCCCCAATGAAGACCCGCTCTTCCACACCGTCTTCGATCTCGACGACCGCTACCAGGTGCCCGGAGCGCAATACCTGGTCACCGGCAGGATCTGGGAAAAGGATGGCTACGACGCGCACTGGCGCGGCATTTACGACGATCGCGGACGCCTCATGGTCGCCATCTGCCACGACATGGACCTGGGCGACTCCTGGGAGCACGCCGACAATCCGCGCTACCCGGAAAAGTACTCCGCGCTCGGAATCCGCATCGGCGTCAACTACGTCGTCTACGCAATGACCCACTGATACGTGTGACGGCACCGCGCTAAAATCTACCAATGCGATTGTTGCCTTTGGTGGTCCTCTTTGCCGCCCCCCTCTTCTCTCAATCCGCCCGCCTCGATGTCGATGCCACCGACGCGCCGCGCCGCCTGCTCCACATCCACATGACCATGCCCGCCAAACCGGGCCCCATGACGCTCCTCTACCCCGAGTGGATCCCCGGCGAGCACGGTCCCACCGGCCCCATCGCGAACCTGGTTGGCCTCAAAATCAAGGGCGGGTCCCAGGCCATACCGTGGCGCCGCGACAGCGTCAACATGTACGCGTTCCACATCGATGTCCCCGCCGGCGTCTCCACGCTCGATATTACATTCGACTTCATTCCCGCTCCTGAATCCGAAGGATTCACGTCGGGTGGATCCACCACCAGCGAGCTGGCGGTGCTCAATTTCAACCAGCTCCTGCTTTACCCGCAAGGCGCTACGGCCGACGATCTGCAATACCAGACCACCCTCAAGGTCCCCAATGGCTGGCGCTATGGCACCGCGCTGCCCATCCAGAAGGAGACCGGGAACGAGATCCAGTTCCAGCCATCGTCCCTCACGACGCTCATCGATTCCCCGGTCTCGACCGGTGCCCATTACCGCACCATCGATCTGGGCAGCGACGGCGGCATTCCGCATTACCTGCACATCGCGGCGGATAGTGACAGGGCGCTCGACGTTCCTCCCGAAGTGGTTACGCAGTACAAGAGCTTAGTCACGGAGGCCGGCCGGCTGTTCGGCTCGCGCCATTTCCGCGGCTATCATTTCCTCTACACGCTGAGCGACCATGTGGCGCACTTCGGTCTGGAACATCACGAATCGAGCGACGACCGCTTCAGCGAGCGCGCACTCATCGACCCCGACCAGCGCAAGCTCGCCGGCTCACTGCTACCGCACGAATTCGTGCACTCCTGGAACGGCAAGTATCGCCGCCCCGCCGGCCTCACGTCGAACGGCAAGGACGGCGGTTTCGACACTCCCATGAAGGGCGATCTGCTCTGGGTCTACGAGGGCCTCACCAACTATCTAGGCGAGGTTCTGGCAGCGCGCAGCGGCATCTGGACACCGGATGACTACCGCGAATACATGGCTTACGCTGCGGCGGCGCTCGACCGGCAGTATGGCCGCACCTGGCGCCCTCTCGAAGACACCGCCACGTTCGCGCAGGTTCTCTACGAAGCCGGCGGCGACTACAACGACTATCGCCGCAGCGTCGACTACTACCCCGAAGGCAGCCTGATCTGGCTCGAAGCCGACGTTCTCATCCGCCAGCTCAGCCAGGGCGCAAAGTCGCTGGACGATTTCTGCAAGAGCTTCCACGGCGGCCCGGGTGGCGCGCCGGCCATGAAGACCTACAGGTTCGAGGATGTGGTGGCCGGACTCAATGCCGTTCAGCCCTACGATTGGGCGGGGTTCCTCAATCAACGACTCAAGTCCACGGCGGCGCATGCTCCGCTCGGCGGTATCGAGCGCGGCGGCTGGAAGCTGGTCTTTGACGACAAGCGTTCGGAATATCAGAAGACCGCCGAGGGCGAATTCAAAGGCGCCGATTTCACCTACTCGATCGGCCTCAAGGTGAAGGAGGACGGCACCATCGCCGATGTTGCCATGAGCGGTCCCGCGCGCAAGGCAGGCGTAGCCCCCGCGACCAAGCTGATCGCCGTCAACAATCGCCAGTTCAGCACCACTGTGCTGCGCGACGCCATCGCCGCCGGCAAGCCCATCGACCTCATGACCAAGACCGGGGAGTACTTTGCCACGCACCACGTCGACTACACGGGCGGTGAAAAATATCCGCACCTGGTTCGCGGGGATGGTCCGGATGTTCTCGCCGAGATCTTGAAATCGAAGAAATGAGGCCCCACTACTGCCTCATCTTGCTTGCCGCTCTGCACTCCGCGCGCGCTGTGGTGCCGCCGGCCTTCTCGACGTTTCTTCTGGAGAACAGCTCGATCCGGTCCCTCGGCCACGACGCCACGGGCAACATTCATGCGTCCGGCGTTCTCATCAACGGTCCCCTCTTCGCCGCCCGCCTGGACCCAGCCGCGACTAAGATCGATTATTTGGTACGCCCGGTGGTTCGGGCCGCGATCAAGGAAACGCCATGGCGGTGGATAGCGTGGGGAATATGTACATCACCGGCCAACACCTCTTCCTCCGACTTTCCAACCAACCCGCAGACCACGGCCGCCGCGTCCGGAAAGCTCTATCCCTTCGTTCTCAAGCTCGACCCCTCGGGCCGTGTGGTTTACTCCTTCATCCTCGAGCGCGCCGCCGAAGTCGATTGCCGAGGCATCGCGATCGATGCCGATGGCAGCGTGGTCGTTACTGGTTACGCGTACGGGCGCGGCTTCCCTTCGATCGGCGGCGGCTTCTCCGATCCCAACAGATCGGTTTACAGCGGCAGCCTGATTCAGCCGTTCATCGCTCCCATCGATCCCAGCGGATCGAAGCTGGTTTCCTCCGCTGTCGGGGTCGGCGGCTACTCCGTTGCGATCGGCTCGCGCGGCGATATTCTTGTGTCCGGGAACGCCGCCGGCTTCGGCATTGGTGACGCGCCCAACTCGTACCCCGTCACGCCCGGGGCCTTCCAGACGACCTATCGGGTTTTTTATTTGTTGTTGGCGCCGGTGCTTCCATTGCTGCGGGCATCAATGCCGAAGTACGTGACCACCACCGAGCAGGTGGGACGCGCCATGCTGAAGGTCGTCAGGCAAGGGGCGGCGAAAAAGGTGCTTGAGAACGTGGACATCAACCGGGTGTGAAGGGGCTGCCAGCGGTGGCGTCCGGTGGAAAGCGGGGACAGGCAACGAAATTCCGAGAGAGGACGTACTCCTTCCCAGAGGTTTGACGGCGCGGAAGTTTCGAAGCCTGTCCCCGGTTTCCGACTCGGGCAGTTACCGGACGGCGGCGGTCGGCGTAGGGGTTGCCAGCGGGTTCGGCAGGCCGCGCTCCGCGTAATATCCGGGGCGCACGCGCTCCACGATCTGTGCCACCGGGCGCTCGAGCACGCGGAAGTACGGCTGCGGGTTCAGGCCGATCCAGAAAGCCCACACTACTAACGGCGCGAACACCGCGATCTCGCGCCACGAGAGGTCCTTCAGACCCTGGTTCTTCTCCTTGATCTCGCCCAGCATGGTGCGCTGGAACAGCCACAGCAGGTAGGCGGCGCCCAGCGCGATCCCCACGGCGCCCCAGAAGGCCCAGTTGAACGACATCTGATACGCGCCGCCCAGAATGGCGATCTCGCCGATGAAGCCGTTCAGCGGCGGCATCCCCATCGAGCTCAGCGCGGCCAGCAGGAACACCATCGTGAACACCGGCATCACTTTCAGCAGGCCGCCGTATTCCTTGATCTCGCGCGTGTGGCGCCGCTCGTAGACCACGCCCACGATCAGGAAGAGCATGCCCGTCGAAATCCCGTGATTGATCTGCTGGATCACCGACCCCGCAATTCCCGCCGGGTTCAGCGCGAAAATCCACAGCGTACAGAAGCCCAGGTGGCTCACGGATGAATACGCCACCAGCTTTTTCCAATCCTTCTGCATCAGCGATGCTAGCGCGCCATACACGATCCCGATGATGGATAGTACCGCCATCACGCTAATGATGGTCGGGTTCTTGGCCGAGTCCGGCAGCAGCGGCAGCGAGAAGCGCAGGAACCCGTACGTGCCCATTTTCAGCAGCACGCTGGCCAGCACCACCGACCCCGCCGTGGGCGCCTCCGTGTGCGCATCCGGCAGCCAGGTGTGGAACGGGAACATCGGCACCTTCACAGCGAAACCCACGAAGAAGGCCCAGAAAACCCACCATTGCATGGTGGTCGTGAGCTGCGTTTTCATCAGCTCCGCGATATCGAAGCTGTACGTCTGGAATTGCAGGTAGTGCGCGTAGTAGAGCGCCAGGATGCCGAGGAGCATCAGCACCGAGCCGATCAGCGTGTAGATCATGAACTTGATCGCCGCATACACGCGCCGCGGGCCGCCCCAGATCCCGATGATGAAATACATCGGCACCAGCACCGTCTCCCAGAACACGAAGAAGAGGAAAAAATCGAGCGCCATGAAGACGCCCAGCATGCCCGTCTGCAGCAGCAGGAAGAATGCGTAGTACTCCTTGAGCCGCTCGGCGATCGCGTTCCAACTGGAGAGAATCGCGAGGAATCCGATCACCGTGGTGAGCATGACCAGCAGCAACCCGATGCCGTCGATGCCCAGATGGTAGGTGGCTCCGATCGAGGGGATCCACGGCGCCTTCTCGACAAACTGGAAATCTTTCGTGCGGTCGAAATCGAAAACCAGGGGCAGCGAGACCAGGAACCCGGCGAAAGCGGCCACATTGGCCCACACTTTAATGGCGCGCGCATTCGAGGATGGAACGAACAGCAGCACCAGCAGCCCAACCAGGGGCGTAAAAAGGACGATCGAGAGGATGTGGTCCATAATCAGGCTGTCACGGAATAGCCCCTCATAATATCACCACTTCGGAGCCGGACACAGAACCGCAGCCGTGACTGCATTGAAGAGCGGGGAGGATGTGTTTTTCGGATCCGCGGCGGCGCGCGGACCGTCCGGAAGGCGCAAGCGCGGAGCAGGGGGGACGGCTACGCCATCCCCGCCATGTCCTTCTGGAATTGCGGCTGTCAGCGGCGGGTTGCCGGTACGGTTGTCAGGCCGCCAGTTGACGGCGAATTGCCCATACCGCCAACTCGGTCCGGCTCTTCACGTCGAGCTTGCGGAAAATCCGGCTCAGGTATTCCTTGACGGTGCCGATCGTGAGATGCAATTCGTAGGCGATCTCCTTGTTCGCCTTCGCCTGACGAACGAGTTCCACGATTTGCTCTTCACGAAAGCTGAGGCGCTGGGTCGCGATTGTGCGCGCGACTTGTCTGGGTTTTCTACAACTCTCGCATACACGCTCGTTATCCGTGCTACGAAACTCCGCACCACAGCGAAAACAGTTCTTTAGCGCTGTTAAGCGTGCCGTTTCTATGGCCATACAGTTCTAGTCCCCCTGTCTGTCTTTAGCAAGTACAACAAAACTGAATGTCGAGAGACGGACACAGGAGCAACCTGAGGGCCAAGTACTAATTACAGCATCTGCACTGCTTGTCACGATGCGGACAGGCCAATTGTACGTGAAGACACCGTGTAAGAACGCCAGAGGATGGAATTTTTTCCACAAACGGGTTGAGTAAGTGAATACGACTAACGTTAGTTTGCGACGCCATGTTTGCTTCTCCACACCGTGGCGACGCGGCGCGACCTCCTCGACCTATTAAATGGGACGCGCTCCGAAGCGGGCGCATCCAACACGTTTGGGGAAGAGATTTCACCCCGCCACGCAGCCGCGTGCGGCACTGGAATCGCCCGAGCCGCGGCGTTCCCTGGTTTCTGGCCCAGAGGACTTGCGTGAGAAAGCGAACATTCCGATGAATCTCCATGGCGCCGTTCCCGGTTTCCGAAGTTGGCGGTGTCCCCGCGGTGTGGTGTGGATGCCGGTTTTCCTGGCGGCCTCCGGAATTCTGCAGGCGCAAACGCAAGCCAACCCGTTTCTGGACGATTCCACCGTCCAGATCATCAACCTCACCATGGATCCGAACGACTGGGCAAGCCTCCAGCAGCACTACCTCGAGAACACTTACTATCACGCGACCTTTGCGTGGAATGGAATCAGCATGGACATTGGCGTCCGGTCGCACGGAGGCGGCAGCCGCAGCCCGATCAAGCCAAATCTGGATCTGAATATCGACAAGTATGTGAAGAAGCAAACGTTTCTTGGCTTGCCGTTTCTTCTGATCAAGGCGAACAACCAGGACGCCTCCAACCTGCGCGAATGGATCTCCATGAAGCTCTTCCGGAAGATGGGAATTCCGGCGCCGCGCGAGGCGCCCGCACAGGTGTACCTCAACGGGCAGGTTCTCGGCTTCTACTACATTGTGGAGCACGAAGACGAAACGTTCCTGGATCGGAACTTCGGCGAATCCGGCGGTTATCTCTACCAGTGGGAATCGTTTGCCAACTACGATTTCGAGAATCTGGGTACGGACCCGTCGCTGTACGCGACTTTCCTCGATTTGAAGACCGATCAGGACACGCCGGATCTCCAGACGTTTACCAACCTGGTGCAGGCGATCAATCAGCCGGCGAGCTCCACCTTCAACAATGACGCCTTCATCGCGGCCCTCGCCCGGTATCTTGACCCCAAACAGTTCCTGACGTATGGAGCCACGGAACAAGTGTTGGCCGGCTCCGACAGCCTGATTGGCGGCCAGCAGGGAATGAACAACTTTTACCTCTATCAGTTTCAAGGCACCACCCGCTATTACTTCGTTCCCTGGGATAAGGACTTCACACTTTCCGACGCTGCGCGCGACATCATGGACGGGATTTCGACCGGCCCGAACATCAACCGGCTGGCTCAGCGCCTGGTCGCGATACCGCAGTACCAGCAGGTTTACCTGGAGGCGGTGGCCAAGGCGGCGGCGCTGATGGGTGGCGCCGGCGGTTGGGCGGACCAGGAGATCAGCCGTGAATACGCGGTCATCCACGCCGCCGCCACCAACGATCCCAACAAGCAGTGCACGAACCTCGGGGTTCTGTATTCCTGCGGCGCTGCGGAATTCGAGGACGCGGTGCAGGTGATGCGCAACTTCCTGGCAGCGCGGCCGAGCTTCGTGCAGTCCGAGATCGCCGCAGCCCGGTATCAGCCTTCGACCGGCGGTCCGCAGATCGCCGAAGGAGGCGTTTCCTCGTGGGGCGGGGTGCAGGCGCTGTCTCCCGGCGGACTGGCGACGGTCAGCGGAAGCAGCCTGGCGGCGGCGGTCCACGCATCGGGCACGCCGTTGCCGCGCATTCTCGGAAACACGATTGTAACGGTGGAAGGCGTGCGCGCGCCGCTGTTGGCGACGGCCTCGGGCGGCATCGATTTTCAAGTGCCCGGCGATATCCCCGCCGGTGACGCGAGCGTCGTAGTCTCAACTAATGGTGATATGAGCAACACGGTGGACATCGGCGTCCTCGATGCGACGCCATCCATTCTGGCGGTGGTGCATCAGAATGGCACTGCTCTTGCCGCAGGCGACCCGCTGGTTGCGGGAGAGGTGCTGTCGCTGTACGCGACTGGCTTGGGTGCGGTGAACGGCAATCTGGCAATCGGCGCCGCGAGCGCGTCGAAGCCAGTCGTGACGACGGTGGCATCTCCCCAGGTTCTGCTGGGCGACCTGCCGATGACGGCGACATTCTCCGGGCTGGCGCCTGGCTTTGTCGGACTCTATCAAGTGAACGCCGTAGTGCCTTCCGGCACGATGCAGGATAGCTTCCCGGCGGGGCTCACGCTGACTGTCAACGGGCAGACGGCCGGGTGGACATTTCCTGTTTCGCAGGCCTCGATCGAACACTAGCCGTTCTGCGGGGTCGCGTTACGTACGGTAACTGGCGTTGATCTGGATGTAGCCTTCGGTGAAGTCGCAGGTCCAGAAGCGCGCCGTACCTTTTCCTTTGCCGTGAATCGATAGACGAATCTCGCACTCGGGCCGGTCGAGTTTCTTCTTCAGCTCAGCTTCCGAGAACGGCGCCGCCAGGCCGCTGCGGCATACTGCCACGTCCTGCATGTGGATGCCGGTCTTCGCGGGATCGAACGCCACGCCGGAGTTGCCGGCGGCGGAAAGGATACGGCCCCAGTTCGGATCGGAGCCGGCCACGGCCGTTTTCACCAGCGGTGAATTGGCGATCGAGCGGGCGATACGCGCGGCCGCGTCGTTAGTGGGCGCGCCCGAAATCACGATCGTGATCAGCTTCTTGGCGCCCTCGCCATCGCGCGCAATGGCCTGCGCCAGCGCCTCCATGACGCCGGCGATGGCCTCTTCCAGCTTCGGCATTTCCTTCGGATCGGGCCGCACCCCGGAGGCTCCGTTGGCCAGCAGCACCAGCGTGTCGTTGGTGGACGTGTCGCCATCCACGGACAGGCGGTTATAGCTGCGGTTCACCGAACGCTGCAGCATCGCGCGTAATTGCGCCAACGGAATCTGGGCGTCCGTCATCACGAATCCGAGCGTGGTGGCCATCTGCGGATGGATCATGCCGGAACCCTTCGTCATGCCTGCGACGCGCACCACACCGCGCCTGAGGCGGGTTTCGGCGAACGCGGTCTTCGGCACCAGATCGGTGGTCATGATGGCGCGGGCGGCGTCATCGAAGCGCGCCGGGTCGAGGCCTTCGACGAGCCGGGGCAGCGCGGCGGTGATCTTCTTGGCGTCGAGTTCAACACCAATGACGCCGGTCGATGCCGGCAGCACCTGCACCGCGGGCAGGCGCAGCAGGCGGGCGGCAGCTTTGACAGTCGCGAGCGCTGTCGCGTCGCCGGTCCGCGTGGCGCAGTTGGCGTTCCCGGCATTGATCAGGATCGCGCCTACCAGTCCGCGCGAGTGCTTCAGGTGCCGCCGCGAAAGCTTCACGGGTGCGGCCTGCACGCGATTCTGGGTGAATACGGCGGCGCCGGCGGCCGGAAGCCCTGTCACGATCAGGGCAAGGTCGTCCTTCTGCGCCTGGCGAATGCCGGCGTAGGTGGACGAGTAGACGTATCCGAGCGGTAGCTTCAATGGAGGGGCTCTCCTAAGGATTCATTTTCGGACAAGCGCTGGCCGTTAGCGAAATCCGCCGCCGAGATGCGCTTGCGGCCTTCGAGTTGGACTTCGAGGAGTTCGAGCATGCCGGAGCCGCACGCGACCAGCAGCGGTTTGACGCTGACGATCGTGCCGGGCAAACGGTCAGGCGGCGGTTGCGTCTGTCTAACTATACTTCTCCATACGTGCAGCGTCTGGCCGCGGAAAGTTGTGTATGCTCCCGGCCATGGCTGCAAGCCGCGCACCCGGTCGTGGATCGCCTGCGCGGACCGGCTCCAGTCGATGGCGCCGTCTTCTTTCTTCAGCAGGGGCGCGTACGTCGCCGCCGCGGAATCCTGTTTCTCGGCGACGATCGTGCCCGCTTCCAATCCCGCCAGCGTCTGCACCAGTAAATCCGCTCCCATCGCGGCCAGCCGCTTGCCCAATTCGACCGAGGTCTCCTCGGGCCCGATCTCGGTCGCCGCTTTCAGAAGCATGTCGCCCGTGTCCAGGCCGGCGTCGATCCGCATCGTGGTGACGCCGGTGTGGGTTTCGCCGTTGACGATGGCCCACTGGATCGGACCCGCGCCGCGGTACTTCGGCAGCAGCGAGCCGTGCACATTAATGATGCCGAGCGGCGGAATGTCGATCGTGTTCTGCGGAATGATCTGTCCGTAGCCCACCACCACCATGGCTTGCGGCGCGAGGGCGCGCAGAAATTCCACGGCTTCGGGACGGCGGACGCGCTCCGGCTGGTAGACATCGAGGCCGAGCCGCAACGCTGCTTCCTTCACCGGAGGCGCCGCCGGATTCTGCCCGCGTCCGCGCGGCCGGTCGGGCTGCGTCACTACCGCGACCACCTGGTGGCCCGCCTCGACGATCCGCTCGAGAGTGGGCACGGCAAACGCCGGCGTCCCCAGGTAGACCAGGCGCATCGCGCCTAGCTCCAATCGCCCGCGCGCTGCAGTTTTTTGATCTTACGCTTCATGAGGTCGCGCTTCAGGGCGCTGATCTGCGTGATGTAGAGCTTCCCGTAGAGGTGATCCGTTTCGTGCAGGAACGCGCGCGCCAGCAGGTCTTCGCCCGTCATCTCGACCTCTTCGCCCTTGACGTTCTGGGCGCGCACAGTGACGCGCTTGCCGCGGCGCACCTGCTCGCGAAACCCGGGGATGCTCAGGCAGCCCTCTTCGCCTACCTGCTTCCCCTCGACGCGCAGAATCTTCGGATTGATCAGGACGATCTTCTCGGCCGGGTTCTCCCCGTTCGAGCAATCGATGACCGCGATCTTTTTCGCAACCCCGATCTGCGGCGCGGCCAGGCCGACGCCTTTCGCCACGTACATGGATTCGAACATGTCGTCCAGGAACTTGTGCAATTCCGGCGTGTCGAATTCGGTCACGGCGTCGGCCTCGCGCTCGAGCACGGGGTCCCCATACTTCACAATCGGATACACCATACGTTCAGAAATTCTTCACCTGTTCGAGATAGCCTTCGTAATTGCGCCGCGTCTCAGAGAGCGCATCGCCGCCGAATTTTTCAAGGAATGCCTGGGCGAGCACGATGGCCACCATGGCTTCCCCGATCACGCCCCCGGCGGGAACGACGCACACGTCGGAGCGCTCGTAGGCGGCGGGCGCGGGCTCGCGCGTCACCAGATCGACCGACTCGAGCGGCCGGCGCAGGGTGGAGATCGGTTTCAAGAAGCCACGCACCAGAACGTCCTGCCCGTTGGTCATGCCGCCTTCGAGACCGCCGGCGCGATTGGCGCCGCGCGTGAACTGGTGGCCGGCGCGGTCATAGTGGATCGTATCCTGCACCTGGGAGCCGAAACTGGCGGCGCCCGCGGCGGCGAATCCGACCTCCACGCCCTTCACCGCCTGCATGGAGACGATGGCCTGCGCGAGGCGGCCGTCGAGCCGCGTGTCCCACGCGATGTGCGAGCCCAGTCCCACTGGCACGCCTCGCGCCACCACTTCGAAGACGCCGCCCACGGTGTCGCCCGTCCGGTACGCCTCGTCCACCACTTCTTTCATGCGCACTTCGGTGGCAGCGTCCACGCAGCCGAGCAGCACCTCGGGCTGGCGGCTGAGCTCGACCAGTTCGCTCCACTCGGCAGCTCGTTCCAGCCGAACTCCGCCGACGGCGACCACGTGGCTCAGCACTTCGATGCCGAACTGCGCCAGCAAAGCCTTGGCCATGGCGCCGATGGCGACGCGCGCGGCGGTTTCACGTGCACTGGCGCGCTCCAAAATATACCGGGCGTCGTGAAAATTGTACTTGATGCACCCGGCCAGGTCGGCATGGCCGGGCCGCGGCCGAGTCACCGGCTTGCGCTTGTCCTCGACGCCGTCGATGTCTTCCACGGGCAGCGTCTCGGTCCAGTTCTGCCAGTCTTTGTTGCGGATCAGGATGGCGACCGGCGAGCCGATGGTGTGAGAATGGCGCACGCCGGCCACGATCTCGGCGCGGTCGGTCTCAATCTTCATGCGGCCGCCGCGCCCGTACCCCTGCTGGCGCCGCCACAATTCACGATTGATGACTTCGAGGGATATCGGTATGCCCGCAGGAAGTCCCGTCAACGTCGCCACTAGGCTTTCGCCGTGGGACTCACCGGCAGTCTCAAATCGCAGCATCAGGCAAGATTTTTATCGTACCAGACTCGAACATTTGCCTGCCCTTGTGCGTATGATCGGAGTGAAAGCGGAGGCTGGACCGTGGCGAAGTTCCTGTTGTGGTGCATCCTGTTCGTGCTGTATTGGCCGTTGGCGCTAATCGCGCTGGTGCTCTATCCCATCGTGTGGCTGCTGCTGCTGCCGTTCCGCGTGGCCGGAATTGCGGTGGGTGGCGCGCTGGCGCTGGTGTGGGGGCTGGTGACATTGCCCTTGCGCCTGGCGCGCGCGTTGTAGTCGCAAAACGGGGACAGGCTACACAACCTCGAAATTCGCCGCAATGTGTTGAAGTAGCGCGGGTGCCCTCTGGCGAATTTCGAGGTTGTGTAGCCTGTTTGAATGTATAAGGACTGAGATGGAAAAGGGTTCTCCTGAAGGCTACAATGCCGAGACCGGCTTAGAAGAGCCGGCTCAGAAACCTCAAACAGGAGAACCCCAT
>JBGPHT010000004.1:0-108203 GCA_041484525.1 Bryobacteraceae bacterium
CGTAGCGGGATTCTTCCGACCGGCGAATCTCATCCTGCAATCCGAGGATGATCGTAGCCGAGTCTGCAATGGTGAGAGGTCTCATGTTTCGATGAGAACACATCGCCACAACATGCGCAATTACTTATGTCGCAGTGTTTTGATGGTCTCACCGGGAACGGAAGGCGCGCCCCACCAGAAAACCGGCGGCCACCGCGACCATGATCGAAATGCCCGGCCGTCGGCGAACCAGCCGGGTCACTTGCGCGGCCGCGCCTTTGATCGAGTGCTCCAGCAGGTCACTGCTAGCCCGGCGCATCGCGCGGGTAGTGCGTATCTTCTGAGCCAGCGATTCGAGGAGACGTACCGAAGTCTCGCGGGACCTCTCCAGTTCAGCGTCGAGGGCGGGGTCGTCAGCCATCGCTGATCACATGATACCGCCCGCCCTCCGGAGTGACTGGACGATTCGATGCCTCTTAGCTGCAGCCGCTGGTGCCGCCGCAATTTCCGCACTTGTAGCAGCTTCCGTTGCGGGTCATGATGGAGCCGCACTCGGAGCACATCGGCGCATCGGCGGCGACTGGCGCGAACGGCAGGTTCTGCTGCGGGTCGGGTTCAGTGGCACGCAAGGTCGCGGTCTCGCCGGCCTCGGTGATGGCGTATTCCGGTCCGAGGAACTTCGCGCCCAGCCAGCGGAACATGTAATCCATGATCGACTTGGCGTAGGGGATTTGCTGGTTGCCGGTCCAGCCGCTGGGCTCGAACCGCACGTGGGCAAATTTGTCCACCAGGAATTTCAGCGGCACTCCGTATTGCAGGTTGAAGCTCACCGCCGTTGCGAAGGCGTCCATCAGGCCGGAAATGGTCGAACCTTCCTTCGCCATGGTGATGAAGATTTCGCCCGGCGCGCCGTCGTCGTACATCCCGACAGTAATGTAGCCCTCGTGGCCGCCGATCGAAAACTTGTGCGTGATGGAGCGGCGCTCGTCCGGCAGTTTCCGCCGCACAGGCCGGTAGACCACCTTCTCGACGGGGGCTGCCGCGGCTGCTGCTGCGGCGGCGGTCGCTTTCTTCTCGCTCTTGCTGCCCGAGCCCGAGCTGAGCGGCTGCACCTTCTTCGAATTGTCGCGGTAGATCGCCACCGCCTTCAGTCCGAGCTTCCAGCTCTCGCTGTAGGCGGTCATGATGTCTTCCACGGTGGATTCCTCGGGCATGTTGATGGTCTTCGAAATCGCCCCCGAGATGAACGGCTGCACCGCGGCCATCATGCGGACGTGGCCCATGTAGTGGATCGAGCGCGCCCCGTTCTGCGGCCGGAAACTGCAATCGAACACCGGCAGGTGCTCCGGCTTCAGGTGCGGCGCGTCTTCGATCGTGCCGGTGGCGTCGATGTGGCTGACAATCTGCTCCACCTGCTCGGGCGTGTAGCCCAGTTTGATCAGCGCCTGCGGCACCGTGTTGTTGACGATCTTGATCACGCCGCCGCCTACCAGCTTCTTGTATTTGACGAGGGCCAAGTCGGGCTCGATGCCGGTGGTGTCGCAATCCATCATGAACCCGATGGTCCCGGTGGGCGCAATCACCGTCACCTGCGCGTTGCGGTAGCCGGAGCGCTTACCGGATTCGTAGGCGTCGTTCCAGCACTGCTGCGCGCCCTCGTAGAGAGCCGCCGTCACGTTGTGGCGGTTGATGCGGCCCACCGAATCGCGGTGCATCCGCATCACTTCGAGGAACGGCTGCTCGTTGACCGCGTAGCCCGGGAACGGTCCCACGGCTTCGGCGATGCGCGAACTGGTGAGATACGCCTGGCCGCACATCACGGCCGTAATGGCGCCGGCGTAGTCGCGGCCCTGGTCGCTGTCGTAGGGGATGCCCATCGACATCAGCAGGGCGCCGAGATTGGCGAAGCCCAGGCCGAGCGGGCGGAAGTTGTGCGAGTTCTCGCCGATCTTCTGCGTGGGATAGCTGGCATTATCGACGATGATCTCCTGCGCCATGATCATCGTATCCACGGCGTGGCGGAAGGCCTCGACGTCGAACTGCCCGTCGGGCCCCACGAACTTCATCAGGTTGAGCGATGAGAGATTGCACGCCGAATCGTCCAGGAACATGTACTCGGAGCAAGGGTTCGAGGCGTTGATGCGCGCCGTGTTGCGGCACGGGTGCCAGCGGTTCACGGTGGTGTCGAACTGCATGCCGGGGTCGCCGCACTGGTGCGTGGCTTCGGCGATCTGCCGCATGATGTCGCGCGCTTTGTAACGGTTCGCCGGCTGTCCGGTGTGGACCGCTTTCGTCCACCAGTCGCCATCCCGCACCACGGCTTCCATGAAGTCGTCGGTGGCACGGACGGAATTGTTGGCGTTCTGGAAGAAGATAGAGCCGTAGGCTTCGCCGTCCAGCGAGGAATCGTAACCCGCCTCCACCAGCGTGTAGGCCTTTTTCTCTTCCTTCGCCTTGCACCAGATAAACTTTTCGATGTCCGGATGATCGGCGTTGAGGATGACCATTTTGGCGGCGCGCCGCGTTTTGCCGCCGGATTTGATTACGCCGGCGAACGCGTCGAAGCCCTTCATAAAGGATAGAGGTCCGGAAGCCCGGCCGCCGCCCGACAGCACCGCGTCCTCTTCGCGCAGCGCGGAGAGGTTGGTGCCCGTGCCCGAGCCCCACTTGAACAGCATGCCCTCGGTCTTAGCCAAGTCGAGGATCGATTCCAGCGAATCCTTCACCGAAACGATGAAGCAGGCGGAGCATTGCGGCCGCAGCACCCCCGATTCGAGTTTGTTGATGCGGTCGGCGGCCTCGTCATAGATCCAGCCGTAGCCGCGAGTCTCCTTGACCCCGACGTTGAACCAGACGGGCGAGTTGAAACACGCCTTCTGGGTGAGCATCAGGTGTGCCAGCTCGAAGCGGAAGTTTTCGCCGTCCTGGGCGGTCTTGAAGTAGCCGTCCTTCTTCCCCCACTCCGCGATGGTGTCTACCACCCGCTGCACCAGTTGGGCCACGCTGCCCTCGCGCTCCGGGGACCCGAGCTTGCCGTAGAAATACTTGCTGGCGACGATATTGGTGGCGGTCTGGGACCAGTCCACCGGAACTTCTATGTCTCGTTGTTCGAAGATAACAGAGCCTTTATCATTACCGATCGACGCGGTACGGGTCTCCCATTGAATTTCATCGTATGGGGTTTTACCGGGCTCCAGACGGGCCGTGAAATGGCGCGGAAAGGGTACTCCCGATCTCGGTTTCGCCGTAGTTTTGGTCTTCAATGCTTCTATTCTCGCGCTAAGGTCCACGGAAAGCTGGCCCATTGTTGATTCCTCCTTGGGTTCCTGCGGTAGAAACGCCTCCGTAATCTTGCCCCAATATCTAGTATACCGTCAAGGATTATATCTATATGCAGCGTGTTGGGGTTACAAGGAATGGGGCTAATGCGAACAACCGGACCTGTCAAGCAGTGATTTGAGGTTTTTCACGGACCCCCGGCGCGGCAGGAATTCCCTACGCTGCTCCCGCCGCCGGCAGCAGGGCCGCTGGCCGGCTCGGGCGCTTCGGTTGCGCCTCATAATGGCGACGCGCGGAGGCCACAACGCGCTCCACTTCGTCGCGCTCGAAGGGTTGCGGAAGGACGTCATAGCCGCCGATGTTCAGCACCTCAGCCCAAAGATAGTCGTCAGCCAAGTGCGAGGTCACGATCAACTGCGGCGGGTGCGCCAGGCGCCGGAGATCGCTCAGTATCCGCTGCCAGTTCCATTTCGGCGTGCGGCTCTCGGCAATCACCACCTGCACCGGACTGCGCTCCAGGAACTGCATCGCCCGCCGCGGCCCGCGCGCTTCGAAGAGGCGCCAGCCGGGCTTGCGGAACACGTCGTGGAGCAGGAGACGGTCGCTTTCATAGTCGCCCACCAGTAAGGCGGACACGGAATTCTCGCGCGTAGCATCGTTCATAGACACGACTCCTCGCGACGTTTCAAACCGCCAACAGAGGGGGTTCAGGACTGGAAGGGCGCTCGCCACAAAGCCCTGAATTCAGCTTACCCGGGCCGGCTGGTTGGCACAACCGTCAGCGGGCGCCGTCGGTGCTCAACAACACGGCCCCCAAGCGGTGGAATGTGCATGCGAAACAATCGCTACCCGGATGGCGGTATACTGCGTCCAATCGACATGATCCTGTGGAGCGACTGCCGGTTTGCCATCCGTCAACTTCGCAAGAGCCCGGGCTTCACCCTGACGGTGCTCGCCACTCTCGGACTTTGCATCGGCGCCAACACCGCCATCTATAGCGTCCTCGACGCCGTCCTGCTGCGAGCGGTGCCCTATCCGCAACCGGAGCGGCTGGCGGTGGTGGCGTCCGTCCAGTTGTCGAATGGAAAGCAGGAGCTCGACACCAGCCAGGCGGGCATGCAATTCGAAACCGTGCGGGACGGCGCGCGCGCCATCGACGTGGCGGCCTGGGCGCCGTACAACGGGGCGAATTTTGCGGGCTTGGGTCACCTGGAGTACGTGCAGCAGCAGCGGGTTTCGACCGGATACTTCCGCGTGCTGGGCGTTCCGCCGCAATACGGTCGAGAGTTCGCGCCTGCCGAGGACGTGGCTGGCGGCGCCGCGGTCGCGGTGCTCAGCTACGACTTCTGGCAGCGCATTTTCCATGGCGACGCCGGCGCGCTGGGCCGCGCCATCAACCTGCGGGGCGAGCCGTACACCGTGATCGGCATCATGCCGCGCCAGTTTCGCAGCGACGCGCCGATCGATGTCTGGACGCCCCTGCGCCCGTCGCGCACGGGCGAAGGCAGCGGGAACAACTACGGCGTGATCGCGCGCTTGCGGCCGGGCGTCAACTGGGCCGAGGCATCGGAACAGGTGAAAGCGCTCAGCCGCGGCATCTTCGAGAGCCCCGCGTTCCCGTACTCGCGCAACACCATCGGTTTCGAAGAGCGCTTGATTCCGCTGCAAAAGGGCTTCACCGACGACTCACGCACGGAGCTGCTGCTGACCTGGGGCGCCGTGCTGGTGGTGCTGCTGATCGGCTGCGTGAACATCGCGGGCCTGCTGCTGGCGCGCTCGGCGGCGCGCAGCCGGGAGATCGCGACGCGCCTGGCGCTGGGCGGCGGCCGCGGAGCCATCGTGCGGCAACTGCTGGTGGAGAGCCTGGTGCTCGCGCTTGGCGGCTGCATAGTCGGCGTCGGACTGGGCCTCTTCGCCATCCGCTGGCTCAAGCAATTGGGCGCGGACCGCTTCGAGCTGTGGCACCCCATCGCGCTCGATGCGCGCGTGCTGGCCGCGATGTTCGCCATCGCCGTCGTCACCAGCGTGCTGTTCGGACTGGCGCCGGCGGTCTCGACCAGCCGCCTGGATATCCGCGCAGTGCTGGTGGAGGGCGGACGCGGCGTGGCCGGGACGCGCCGGCGCTGGCCGCGGCACGCGCTGGTGGCGGCCGAAGTCGCGCTCAGCCTGGTGCTGCTGGTCGGCGCCGGTCTAATGGTGCGGACGCTGGCTTATCTGAACGGACTGAATCCGGGGTTCGATCCTCACAACGTCATCACCGCCCAGGCCTCGCTGCAGGACGCGCGCTATCAGACGGCGAAAGCGGTCAGCCGGTTGTATGCAGGCAGCCTGGCGCAGATCCGGCGAATTCCGGGCGTGGATTCGGCGGCGGTGGCACTGACGCTCCCCTATGAGCGGCCGCTCAACTATGGGGTGGGCGTGCTCGACGGCACGATGGCGGATAAGAGGTCATGGTCCCGCGAGGTGGTCTACGTGACGCCCGGCTATTTCGAAACCATGCGCATTCCGATCCTGCAGGGCAACGCCATCCGGGATGCCGATACGGCCGAGAGCGCCAAGGTCGCGATGGTCAGCCAATCGTTCGCGCGGAAGTTCTTCGTCAATGGGGATGCGGTGGGGCATCACGTGTCGCTCGATCGAATTCCGCGCGAGATTATCGGCATCGTGGGCGACGTGGAGCAGCACAGCGGGCTCGGCGATTTCGGACCGCTCTCGATCGATCCCACGGTCTATGTCCCCGTCACCCAGGTCAGCGACGGTTTCGTGCAGGTGATCCATACATGGTTCCCGCCGAAATGGGTGGTCCGCACCAACCGGCCGATCGGCAACCTGACGGCGCAGTTGCAGAATGCGGTGGCGAGTGTCGATCCGCTTCTGCCGCTGGCGAAATTCCGGACCATCGACCAGCTTCAGACGGGCATCACCAGCGGCCAGCGGTATCATGCCGCGCTCTTTTCGATCCTGGGCGGCCTGGCGCTGCTGCTGGCGGCGATCGGCCTCTACGGGCTGATTTCCCAATCCATCACCGAGCGCACGCATGAGCTGGGTGTGCGGATGGCGTTAGGCGCCACCGTGCCGCAGGCAGTGGCGGCGATGGTCCGGCCGGGAGTGCTGTTGGCGGCGATCGGCGTGGCTGCGGGCTACGTGTTATCGCGCATCGCCGTGAAGTGGATGGAGCACATGGTGTGGGGCGTGCGTCCGACGGACCCAATGACATTCGTGGGCGCCGCCGCGATTCTGCTGCTGGTGGCGGTGGTGGCGAGCCTGGTCCCGGCGCGCCGCATCCTGCGCCTGGATCCCGCCGAAACGCTGCGCGACCAATAGCGCCGAACCTCTACCAGGTGTTGGCGCCGCTCCACACTTCCGGGATCGTCTTAATAAGGATGGACGCGTAGAGCCGCAGCGATCGGCCGCGCACCAGTTGCAGGTCGAGCCGGCGGCGCTCTGCGTACGTCAGGCGGTTGCGCCCGGAGATCTGCCACAGCCCCGCGATCCCGGGCCGCACCTGGAGTACTTCTTCGGTTGCCGAACCGTAATAGCGGCGCAGTTCCGCCGCCGTGACCGGACGCGGGCCCACCAACGACATCTCGCCGCGAATGACGTGCCAGAGTTGCGGAATCTCATCGATCGAGTGCCGCCGGCAAAAGCGCGCGAACCGATTGGAGACGCGCGGGTCGCCGGCCTGCTTGCGCTGCGGACCGGCTTCGTCGTCCACGTATTCGATCCAGCCGTCGCTCCGCCCCTCGCCGTCCCACATAGTACGAAGCTTCAACATCCAGAGGCCGGTGCCCCGCCATCCAACTCGCCGGTGGGCGATGAGGGGCGTGCGTCCCGACATCAAGCAAAGCGCCGCCGCGCTAGCTGCCACGAACGGAGCCAGTGCGGCCAGCAGACAGGCGGACGCAATCCGCTCGCCTATTGCCACGGCTTGCCAGGTGAAATCCTCGGCGGGCGCGGTTTCGCGCAGAATGGGAATGGTTGCCAAGCAGGGTACCCACAAACGATCTTACCGGGCGATCTTCCCGCCTCATGTGCCCACCTTGTAAACGATTTGTGAAATCCGCATTGCCCCGTCCGCGTGAATTTCGAGGTTGTGTAGCCTGTCACCGAAACTCACGTTCATTGTGTGTTCATGTGTAGTTGCGCAAAATGTAACAGTGCGCATTCTTCTGGTCGAAGACGAAGCCCGGGTCGCCGGCTTCATCGCCAAAGGACTGCGGGAACAGTCGTACGCGGTCGATATCGCGCGCGACGGCGAGGAAGCCCTGTACCACGCCGCTATCAATCAGTACGACCTGGTCATCCTCGACCTCATGCTGCCCCTCAAGGATGGCAATGCCGTCTGCCGCGAATTGCGTAGTTCGGGCTTCGGCGCCCCCATCCTTATGTTGACCGCGCGCGATGCCGTGGACGATCGCGTGGCCGGCCTGGATTCCGGCGCCGACGACTACATGGCCAAGCCGTTCGACTTCAAGGAGCTGCTGGCGCGCCTGCGGGCCCTGGCGCGCCGCTCGAGCGGACTCCGGCCGAAGGTGCTGTGCGCGGCCGATCTCACACTCGATACTGGTAGCCATGCCGTCACCCGCGGAGGCCGCACCATGGTCCTCACCGCCAAGGAGTACGCGCTGCTCGAATTCCTGCTGATGAATCAGGGCCGGGTGGTGGGCCGCGAAGATATCGCGCAACACGTCTGGGATCAAGCCTTCGATCCGCTGACCAACATCATTGATGTATACATCAAGCGCTTGCGCGCTAAGCTCGATTCAGGTGCGGCTCCACGCCTGATCCACACGCGGCGCGGCGAGGGCTATATCCTTACCGACGTCCCGGGGGCCGCCGATGATTAGAAGCTTCCGCCTGCAACTCACCATCTGGTACCTGGCGCTGTTCTCGGTGCTGTTCATCGTGTTCAGCACCTTCCTGTACGGCGTGGTCTCGATGGCCCTGCGCCGCCAGGTGGAGCAGACGGTCGCGTCCGAAGCCGGCATCGCGGCGGGGCTCTTTCTGGACGAATACCAGGAAATGCATGGCGATGTTTCCAAAGCCGCTACCGAAGCCGTGGCCGAGATGCAGGGCAACCTGGTGGCGGTGTTCGCGGACCGGACCATGCTGGCGGCCAGCTCCCCGGGCGAGCATCCCGAGCTGGCGGACGTGGCCGCACGGTCGAGCGGAACCGAACCGCAATTGCTGATCGAGATCTCGCAGTACCACCGTTATGGCGCAGTCGCCAACGTGCGGCGCGTCCAGGCCGGCGGGCGCGAGTTCCTCGTCATTGCGTTTGGATCGCTCGACGAAGTGGGCCGGCATCTGGATGCACTCAAAGCCGCGCTTCCGCCGGCGGTGCTGCTGACGCTGGCTCTGGCCGGCATCGGCGGCTATCTCCTCACCAGTTTCAAGCTGCGCCCGCTGGTTCGCATGGCGTCGCAGGCGCGCAGCATCAGCGAGAAGAACCTCGAGACGCGGCTCGATATCGGACGCGCCGCCGAAGAACTCACGACCCTCGCGCAGTCTTTCAACGAGCTGCTCTCGCGCCTCGACCTGTCGTTCGAGGGGATGCGACGTTTTGTGGCTGATGCCTCGCATGAGCTGCGCACACCCATCTCCGTGATCCGCGGCGAGGCCGACGTGGCGCTCTCCCACGACCGCTCGTCCGCCGAATACCGCGAATCTCTGGCCATTATTCTGGACGAGTCGCGCCGCCTCTCCCGTCTCGTCGACGACCTGCTGAATCTGGCGCGCGCCGATGCCGGGCACGTGCAGTTGCAGGTAAAGGAATTCTATTTCACCGACCTGCTCGCCGAATGCTGCCGCTCCGTTCAGGCGCTCGCCGCCGCGCGCCGGATCGAACTGGAATACCGCGCGGATGACGATGTGCCGTTTCGCGGCGATGAGGTGCTGCTGCGCCGCCTGACGGTCAATTTGCTGGATAACGCCATCCGGTACACGCCCGCGGGCGGCAAAGTCTCGGCGTCTATCGAAGCCGAGGAGCATGGTGTCCGGCTGCGCGTGGGCGACACGGGCCCGGGCATCGCGCCCGAGGCCGTGCCCCACATTTTCGAGCGCTTCTACCGCGCCGATAAGGCCCGCTCGCGCGAGGAAGGCGGGTTCGGTCTGGGCCTGTCGATCGTGAAGTGGATTGCCGAATCGCATCACGGCGTCGTGGAACTGAGCAGCCAGCCGCTCTCCGGCAGCATCTTCACCGTGACGCTGCCGCGTTGAACTGCGGTGATTAATCGTGCGTTCATCTGTGAAACTCTATACTAGAGGCTCTTCGATGCGCAGAACTCCGCTGACTGCGGCTACAGCTCTGGCCCTTTGCATGTGCGCATACGGCCAAAATCCGCCGGCCGCACCACTCACTCTCACGCTGACGGATGCACTGGAGCGGGCGCGGCAGTACAGCCCGCAATTCCTCTCCGCCAACCTGGCCGCGCAGATCGCGCATGAGGACAGAGTCCAATCCAAGGCCGCCCTGCTGCCCAGTGTCAGCGGGATCAGCCAGTACATCTATACGCAGCCGAACGGCGCTCCTTCGGGCGTATTCGTGTCTAACGACGGCCCGCACATTTACAACAACCAGGCCGCGGTACATGGCGATATCTACGCGCCGGCGAAGTTCGCGGACTACCGGGCGAGCCAAGCCGCGGAAGCCGTGGCGCGCGCCAGGACCGACATCGCGGCGCGAGGGCTGATCGCCACCGTGGTGCAGAACTACTACACGATGGTCGCGGCCGCGCGCAAGTACGCCAACGCGCAGCAGAGCCAGCGCGAGGTCGAGCAGTTTGTGGACATCACGCAGAAGCAGGAAGCGGGAGGCGAGGTGGCGCACTCCGACACCGTGATCGCGCAGGTCCAACTCTTGCAGCGGCAGCGTGACACGCAGGAAGCGCAGCTCAACGTGGACAAGGCCCGCCTCGGTTTTGCGGTGCTGCTGTTTCCGGATTTCCGCCAGGACTTTTCGGTGGTCGACGACCTGGAAGCTGCCCGGCCGCTGCTATCGCTGCCCGAGGTTCAAGCCCTCGCCGGAAGGAACAATCCGGATATCCGCGCCGCCCAGGCCACGGTGGAGCAGCAGACTTTCGAGATCAAGTCGGCGCGCGCCGCCATTCTCCCGTCGCTATCTTTCGACTACTTCTACGGGATGAATTCCAATGAGTTCGCGGTCCACAATCGAGACGGCCTGCTGAATCTGGGCTCGGTGGCGCAGGCGCAGTTGACCATCCCTCTGTGGACGTGGGGCGCTGCGAAGAGCAAGGTCAAGCAGGCGGAACTGCGTCTGCAGCAGGCCCGCGTCGAACTGAGCGCGACGCAACGCCAGCTTCTTTCCAATCTCAATTCGTTTTATCTGGAGGCGGATCTTGCCGCCTCGCAAATACCCTCCCTGCGGCGTTCCATGGATCTCTCCGGCGAGAGCTTGCGCCTGACGCTGCTGCGCTACCAGGCGGGCGAAGTATCGGTGATCGAGGTCAAAGATGCGCAGACTACGCTGGTGCAGGCGCGCATCGCATACGAAGACGGCATGGTCCGCTACCGGCTGGCGCTGGCCAACCTGCAGACGATCACGGGGGTGTTCTGATGCTGCCATCGAAATCCACACTTTTCCTGATCGCCTTGAGTCTGCTGGCCGCGTCCGGCTGCTCTAAGAAAGAGGAGGAGCAGGCGGAGGCGCCCGCGCCCGTCCAGGTAACCGTCGCGACCCAGGACACGATCCGCCGCGCGGTGATCGCCGATGGCGTGCTTTTTCCGCTGAACCAGTCTTCCGTGACGCCCAAGGTTACGGCGCCGGTCCAGAAGTTTTATGTCAACCGCGGCGACCACGTGAGGGAAGGCCAACTTCTCGCGACTCTCGAAAACCGCGATCTCACGGCGGCGCTGGCCGAAAGCAAGGGCGCCCTGGACCAGGCCGAATCGAACTTCCGCGCGACGCAAGGCGCCACCGTTCCCGAGGCCGTTGTCAAAGCGCAAGCCGACATCGACGCGGCCAGGCAGGCGCTCGACGCGGCGAAAAGAGTGCTGGACAGCCGTGAGAAATTATTCCAGCAAGGAGCGCTGGCGGGCCGTCAGGTGGATGAAGCCCGCGTGAATTATGCCCAGGCGAACAGCCAGTTCATCTCCGCGCAAGAGCACGTGCGAGCCCTGCAAGCCGTCTCCAAGGACGAACAGATCAAGGCCGCCGCCGCGCAGGTGGAATCCGCGCGCTCGCACTACCAGTCGCTCGAGGCGCAGCTCAGCTATTCGCGGATCGTGAGCCCCATTGGCGGCATTGTGGCGGACCGCCCGCTGTGGGCCGGTGAGACTGCCAGCGCCGGTACGCCGCTGTTGACCGTCATGGACATTTCGCGCGTGGTGGCGCGCGTGAATATTCCGCAGAACCAGGCGTCCATCGTCAAGGTGGGCCAGCCCGCCATCGTCCGCCAGTCGGATAGTGGGTTGGACGTGCCGGGCAAGGTCATCGTCGTGAGCCCTGCCACCGACGCCAACAGCACCACG
The DNA here is from genome assembly GCA_041484525.1 of Bryobacteraceae bacterium. GTDB lineage: Bacteria > Acidobacteriota > Terriglobia > Bryobacterales > Bryobacteraceae > JBGPHT01. Next base: position 11,749 of record JBGPHT010000004.1, read on the forward strand.
GTTCAGGTCTGGGTGGAAGTCGCGAATCCGGGAGAGCTCCTCAAACCCGGCGCCAGCGTGCATGTCACGATCGTTGCCGAGACCGTCAAGAATGCGACCGTAGTGCCGGCGACCGCCATTCTGCCGGGAGAAGAAGGCGGCACCGCCGTGCTGACGGTCGGCTCTGACTCGACGGCGCACAAGAAGAATGTCGAATTGGGAATCCGCGAGGGCGACAAGGTCCAGATCCTGAACGGCGTCAGGCCGGGTGACCAGGTGGTGGTGGTGGGCGGCATGGGAGTGGACGACAAGGCCAAGGTGCGGATCGTCGATACCAGCGTGGAGGAAGCGGACGACGAGGACCAGGCAGACGAGCCGGCGGCGGACAAAACGAAAGGCGGTAAGGATCAGAAGAAAGACGAGGCGAAGCCGAAAGCGAAATGAGCGATCTTTCGACACCCCCTCCGGTCACCGATGCGGACGCGCCACACTGGACTGCGCGCCACGCGAAGCCGATCGTCTTTGTCATTCTCACCATGGTCGCGGTGGGAATCTATCTGGCCTTCACGATTCCGGTGGCGGTTTTCCCGGACACAAATTTCCCGCGCATCGTGGTGGGAGCGGACAACGGAGTTTTTCCCATCGACCAGATGCTGGTTACCGTGACGAAACCCATCGAAGAGGCCGTCAACACGGTGCCCGGCCTCGACCACCTATGGTCGATTACCAGCCGCGGCACCGCGGAAGTCGACCTGTTCTTCTCGTGGAACGCCGACATGTACCGGACGCTGGAACTGGTCAACGCCGCGTTGGCGCGCGTGCAGTCCACGCTGCCGCCTACCGCCAAGATCACGGCCAACCGTCTGACCTTCGCCGCGTTTCCGATCGTCGGCTACAGCCTGACTTCGGACAAGATCCCGCAGACCACGCTCTGGGAGATGGCAAATTACGAAATCAAGCCGCGGCTGAATCGCCAGCCGGGCGTTTCGTCGGTGGTGGTGCAGGGCGGGCAGGTGCCGGAATTCCAGGTGCAGCCGGACCCCGCCAAGCTGGTCCAGGCGGGCGTCACTATTCCCAACATTCTCGACGCCGTCGCGCGTAGCAACATGATCGACTCGCCGGGTCTGATCGAGACCAATCATCAACTGGTGCTAAGCCTGGTGAGCGGCCAGACGCGGACCCCGCAGGAGATTGCGAACATTGTCATCAAGACCACACCGGCGGGCGCGCCCGTGCGGATCGGCGACGTGGCTACCGTCGGTCCTTCGGTGATGCCCGTCTACACCGTGGTCACCGCCAATGCCAAGCCTTCGGTGCTGCTCAATGTCTACCGGCAGCCCGACAGCAACACAGTTGCGGTGGCGCGTGCGGTTCATCGCGAGATGGAGCAGATCCGGAAGACCCTGCCGCGGGGTATCGAGCTGCGCCCGTTCTACGATCAATCGGAAATCGTCAGCGACTCCATCAGGAGTGTGCGCGATGCCATCCTGATCGGCCTGGTTCTGGCATCCCTCATCATGGTGCTGTTTCTGCGCGATTGGGGCACATCGCTGGTGGCCGGCCTGGTGATTCCCGCCACCATCGCGGTGACCTTCGTCATGCTGCGCCTGATGAACGAGAGCTTCAATCTCATGACGTTGGGCGGCCTGGCCGCTGCGGTCGGCCTGGTGATCGACGACGCCATCGTGGTGGTGGAGAACATCGTGATGCACCGCGATTCCGGCCAATCGCGGGCCGAAGCCATCCGCAGCGCGATCCGCGAAATCCGCGCTCCACTGGTGGGGTCCACCATCACGCCGATCGTGGTCTTCCTGCCGCTGATCTCCATCACGGGGGTGACCGGCGTGTTCTTCCGCGCGCTGGCAGTCACGGTCGGAACGGCGCTACTGACGTCGCTCGCGCTCGCCCTCACGTGGACCCCGACCCTCAGCCACTACTTCATTCGCCAGCGCTCCGGCCGCCCGGGGCACCACACCGTGCCGCCCTTCGTCATGAACGCCTACGAGCGCGTCCTGCGCATCTCGCTCGAGCGTCCGATAGTACTGGCGATTTTCTCCATCCTGCTGATCGGCGGCTCCTACGTCTGCTATCGCAACACCGGGTCCGACCTGCTGCCGGCGATGGACGAAGGCGGCTTCATCATCGACTACATCATGCCGGCCGGTTCCTCGCTCGAAGAGACGAACCGCGTCATCACGCACGTGGAGCAGATTTTGCGCGCCACTCCCGAAGTGGAGAGCACTTCGCGCCGCACCGGTCTGCAACTGGGCCTAGCAACGGTTACGGAAGCCAACACCGGCGACATTTCCGTCAAGCTGAAGCGCGACCGCGATCGCGCCGGCGATGAAGTGATCGCCGGCGTACGCGCCAAGATCAAGAAGGCCGAGCCCGTTCTGGACGTGGAATTCCCGCAGCTCTTGCAGGACATGATCGGCGACCTCACGAGCGCTCCCGAACCGGTCGTCATCAAGCTCTTCTCGCAGGATCCGGAACTGTTGCACCGCTGGGCTCCGCAAGTCGGCAGCACCATCAAGAAGATTCCGGGGGTGGTCGACATACTCGACGGCATCGAAAATACCATCAGCGGTCCGGCCACAGTGTTCCACGTGGACCCTGTGGTCACGGCGCGGTCGGGCTTCTCGCCGCAGGAAGTGGAATTGGACGCGAGCGCCATTCTGCAGGGGGAACCCGCGTCCACACCGGTGGTCGTCAACGACCGCTCCTATACGATTCGCGTGCGTTTCCCGGCGGAGACGCGAACCTCGCTCGATGCCATCCGCAACACGATGCTGGTCAGCGGGACCGGCAAGACCGCGACTATCGGCACGCTCGCCGATATCGTCGAGATCCCCGGCCAGACGGAAATTCGCCGCGAAAACCTGCAGCGCGATGTCACCGTGACCGCGCGCTTCGAAGGCATCAACCTGGGCGACGGCATGGCCAAGGTGCAGAAGGCGATCGAGGACATGAAACTGCCTCCCGCCATCCGGGTGCAGTACGGCGGCCAATTTGAGGAGCAGCAGAAATCGTTCGGCGATCTGGCGTTTGTCCTGGCGCTGGCGATTGTCCTGGTGTTCATTGTGCTGCTATTTGAATTCGGGGGGTTCGCCGCGCCCATCGCGGTGATCTCCTCGGCGTTGCTTTCCACTTGCGGCGTGTTCCTGGCGCTGCTCATTACCAAGACGACGTTCAACCTGTCTTCCTTCATGGGCCTGATCATGGTGATCGGCATTGTAGCGAAGAACGGCATCCTGTTGCTGGACGCCGACCAAAGATTCCGCGCCGCCGGCGTTCCGGCCGAAGAGAGTATGATTCGCGCCGGCGAGCGCCGGCTGCGTCCCATCATGATGACTGCGCTGGCCACCGTGGCCGGCATGGTTCCGCTGGCGCTGGCACTGGGCGCCGGTTCGCAAATGCTACAACCCCTGGCCATCGCGGTGATCGGCGGTATCGCCGCCTCGATGGTTCTCTCGCTGGTGGTGACTCCGGCCGTTCACTACTACTTAGGAGGCCGGAACTAACGAACAAGGAGTAACACGATGAAAAAGATTCTGATGCTATCTCTGGTGGCGGCCGCCGCGTTCAGCGCGGAAGGCTACAAAGTTCTGAACAAGATCAAGATCGGCGGCGACGGACGCTGGGACTACGTAACGATGGATAGCGCCAACCGCCGGCTCTACGTTTCTCACGGCACCAGCGTCGAAGTGGTGGATCCCGACGCCGGCAAAGTGGTGGGGACGATTCCCCAACTGCACGGCGTGCACGGCATCGCGATTGCGCCCGACCTCAACCGCGGATACATCACCAACGGACAATCCAACAGCGTGACCGTCTTCGACCTGAAGACACTGGAGAAGGTCGGCGAGCCGGCGACCGGCAAGAATCCCGACGCAGTCTGCTACGAGCCGAAAACCAAGCGCGTATTCGCCATCAACCACACCGGCAACGACGCCACCGCGATCGACGCCAAGACCAACGAGATCGTGGGTACCTTCCCGATCGGGCCCGCGCCCGAGTTCTGCGCTGTGGATGGCGCCGGCAAAGTGTACGTCAACCTCGAGGGATCGAGCGAGATTGTAGAGATCGATGCCGCCAAGCCGGACGTAGCTCGCCGCGCTTCGCTGGCGCCTTGCGACGGGCCGACCGGCCTCTCGATCGACGTCAAGAATAAGAAGCTGTTTCCCGTGTGCGGCAACAAGATGATGGCGGTGGTGGACATACCGACCATGAAGGTGATTGCCACGCCGGCCATCGGCCCGGCGACAGACGGCGGCGGCTTCGACTCCGGGCTCGGTCTGGCATTCAGCGCGAATGGGGGAGACGCCACGCTGACCATCGTCAAGCTGGTCAACGGCAAGTACGAGGCTGTCGACAACGTGACCACGGAGCGCGGCGCTCGCACGATGGCGGTGGACGAGAAGACGCACCGCGTCTACCTGCTGGCAGCGGAGTACGGGCCGGCGCCGGAGGCGAAGGAAGGCCAGAAGAAGGGTCGTGCGCCCGTGCTGCCCGACAGCTTTCACGTGCTGGTGGTGGGGAAGTAGGCCGTAGTTACGGGGCGCGCAGCAACTCGCGCTGCTTCTCGCCGATTGACCGCCAATCGAAATTTCGCACCGCATGCGCACACGCGGCGCGCGCCATTTGTTCGCGCCGCTCCGCATCGGCGATCAGCGTCGCCACGCCTGCCGCAAACGCCTCGGCGGTATCCCCCACCCACACGCTGTGCCCGTGCAGCAGCCCCAATCCCGCGCAGCCGGATGTCGTCGAGACCACGGCCCGCTGCATCGCCATCGCTTCCAGCACCTTCACGTTGGTGCCCGCCGAAACCGTGGTGGGCACGATCGCCAGGTTGCACTCCACGTATAACGGCCTCACATCAGGGACGAACCCCAGCAGCCGGATGCGGTCGTCCGCACGCGGCTCGGGAGAGTCGGTGAAGGCACGCCAGTAGGTGAGGTGGTCCGGCCCGCACACCACCGTCAGGGTGAGCTGCGGGAATTTGTCGCGCAACAGAGGCCACACTTCGCCCGTGAAAAAACGGTACGCCGCCACGTTCGGGAAATGGCGGAACGACCCGACAAACAACAGCCGCTGTCCTGGCAGCTCGGCCTGGGGGCAAAAACGCTCCAGGTCCACGCCGTTCTCGATCACGGTGCCGGTCCCCAGCAGCTCCGCATCCTTCTTAGACATCACCGCCACCTGCGGGTATCCCGCCACGGCGCGCCGCTCGAACCGCCGCCAACGAAACCAATCCCACCAAGCTGCGAATGTGCCCTCGCGGCGCGCGATCTGCGCGAACAGGTCGTAGGTCACGTCGTGCTCCACCAGCACGTCGCCGCCGTATTCCGCCAGTTGCGTGTACTCCACCTGCAGCAGTTCGAAGCCGAATGCCAGCCGCTCCTCGTCGATGGCGAACTGCATTCCGAGAGAGCGGAACTCGCGCACCTCCGGCGGCAACAGCGTCGACCAGCGCGGCTCCCGGTATCGCGGCTTCTGCACCGTCACCACGCGCGCGCAGAATTCCAGTAGGGGGCCGGCATCGGGCGCCGCGTCGCCGTCGGTGAATGCGAGCAGCTCGACGTCGAATTCGCGCGCCATCTCACGCAGCAGATGGTAAATCCGCACCGCACCGCCGTGCGCCAGCGGATACGGGAAATAGGGCGACAGCACGGCCACGCGCCGGCGGCCATCGGAGCAAGGACGCCCGTCGATGCGTCGATGCCCCTGCGGCACGATGGTCTTGTCGCGCTTCGGGAACGGCCACCACCGCGGCCGCAGATAGATGCGGTCGAGCGGCACGCCGCGCCAGAAAAGAAAGGACGCCATGCTTGGCTTCAGGTGGTGGCGCTCGAGTCGCGAATTGTACGCCAGAATCTTGCGCGGGGCCATCCGGTACGCCGCGCGCCGCAGCGCGCCGTGCTCCCCGCCGAGCAGCACCGGAGCGAGGCCGATGCGATAACGGCGCAGCGTGCGGCGCAGCTCTGTCCAGTTCTCGGGAGTGATAACGAAGTGCCGCCGCTCGGGCACCAGCCGCTTTACTTCTTCCGCCATGCGCTGGCACAGGTCGGGATCGCCGCTGCAGAAAGTCGCGACCACGCCGTCGGGATCTTTGCCGAGCAGCCGGAAGATCCAGCGCTTCAGCCGCTCCTTCACCGCGTGGCCCTCGATTTCCAGAGGATTCCGCAGGCCACCAGGGGCATGAAGGCGGCCAGCGTCGTGACGGGCGCGTATCCATAGTGGTCGATGGTGTACCCGATGGGCGGGGAAATCAGTGCGGCCACCGCACCCACCGACGCCGTCAACATGGAAACCGCGAACGCCGTATGCTGGCCGCCGAATACGTCCAGCGGCAGCGTGTACATATTGACGCTGAACGCCGCCACCGCGAAGAAGCTCAACGAAATGCCGGCAGCAGCCCACCCCGCATTCGGGGCCGCCGGAATCACCGCGGTTCCGAGCGAGAGCACCGCGGCCGCAAAGCAGGCGCGGAACCGCGCCCCCGGCGGCGCCACACCGCGCTCGACCAGCCGCAGCGAAAGCCACCCGCCCGCGACCCCGCCCGCTGTCGCGAACACGGGCGGAATCCAGGCATACCAGGCCGCCTGCACCACGGTCAGATGATGCACGTCTACCAGGTACAGCGTGGTCCAGTAGGTCCAGAGCACATACCCGACCATGCTGGCGGCGTTCGCGGCCACGAATACCCATAGTCTTCGTTCGCGCAGCAGGTCCACGCCGGCGCCGCGCTCGGGCTTGGAAGCGGGAACGCTGCGGGCCAGGCGCGCCATCCGATGCCACACCGGGATCCACGCCAGCCCGAGCAGTCCGGTGACTACGAATGCCTTGCGCCACCCCCAGTTCACTGCCAGCCACGTTGCCAAGGGCGGCGCCAGCACCATCCCGAGGCTGACCCCGCCCTGGTTCACGGCGTTGCCCATGGCGCGTTCCGGTGGGCGCAGATATTGATGGATGGCTTTTCCCGCAGCCGGAATGCCCGCCGCCTCGGCCGCACCCAGAACCGCGCGGCACCCCACCAGTCCGGCAAGCCCGCTTGTGAACCCGGTCGCAATACCGGCGCACGACCACACGCCCACCGCGAAACTGATGACGCGATTCAGCCCGAAGCGATCGATGAGCATACCCGCGAACGGCGCACTGGCGGCGTACGTGATGGAACAGGCGGCCACGAGCCAGCCGTACTGCTCGCCGGTGAGTTGGAATTCCGCGCGCACCAGCGGCGCCAGCGCGGAAAGGGTCTGGCGGTCCAGGAAGTTGATGGCGGTGGAGAGCACGAACACGCTGAGCACCAGCCAGCGGAGTCTCTCAGCGTCCGGCGTGCGGCTCACTGGAACTCGATGGTGGCCACTTCGCCCACGGTCCCCAGGCGTGCGTTGGCCTTCGGGAAATATTCGACGGAAATACGCCGCGCCTTCTGTACGCCGCAGCCGAGCGTCAACTCACCCGCGCCCGAAATCGCAATCTGGCCAGGGTCGACAATCAGCAGCTTGAGGGTCTTATGGTCCTCGCCCTCGATGACTAGCCGCGCCTGCTTGCCCAGGCAGTCCACCTGCTTCAGGGAGCCGAGAACCTTGCCCGGAGGTTGCGGGCCATCCCACCAGGGAACGGCGGCGGCGTTCTGTTGCGGCGCGCCGCCATTGGCCCGGACTTCGGCCGCGTGCAACTCGGCCCGCGCCTGCGTCTTCAGCCTGTCGATATCGCGCGCGTCCTCTTCGGCCTGCCGGCGCTTCTCGGCTTCCTCGTAATCCAGGCGCTGCGCTTCGATGGCGATCCGCGCCTGCCGCATGCGAGCGCGCTCGGCCGGATCGATGGCCGCCTGCTCGCCCTGCGTCCACGCCTTCGCCGCGTCGGAATAATTGTGGTCCGCGAGATACGCGTCGGCCAGGGCCTGCCAGTACGCCGTGTTGCGTGGATTCCGTTCCGCCGCCGCCTTCCAGTGCGCCAGCCGCTTGCGAGGATCGGTGTCGCGCTTCGCCATCAGCGCGAACGGCTCATCCAATTTGGAATTGATGCCCGCCGCCTTGAGCAGCGCTGTGGTGGCCTTTTCATTGTCCGGCTCGAGCTTGGCATATTCGATGTAGCACCGCGCGCTCCCGCTGCCCGCTTCCATGGCCGCCGCGAAATGCCGCCGCGCTTCGTCGCTGCGACGATCGCGCAGCGCCAGCAGCCCGAGTCCTTCCTCGGACTCCGCGACCTTCTCATGCAGGCGGAGCAGTCCTTCATATTCGGCTGCCGACTGGGCACCCGCCAACAGGTCGGCGCGCGCCAGGCGGGAGTCGGTGTCGGAAACCGGCCGCTCCGGAAAATCGCCCGCGGCCATCGGCCGATTGGGAAGGGTGGCGGTTTCGAAATTGCCCGCCGCCAGGTGCTGCTTCGCCTGCGTCTCGATTTCCGCGGGCGATTTCCCGAAGGCGTTACGGTACGCCGGCTCCTCATCCACGCCCCGGCGCAGGTTGTAGAGCAGCACACGAATCTTGCCGAAGTATTGCGGATCGGTAACCAGCAGATGAATGCGTGCCCAGTCGAGATCCGGGCGGGGCGGCGCATCCGCCGTGATGCGAATGCCGTTCACCTCGAGCCTTGAGAACAAGGCGATCAGCCCGTTCTCAAACCGCGCCGGCATGCGCGTGGTGGTGTTCAGGAAAAGCTGGATCAGCTCGGTGTTGACGGCCGGCAGGATCGGCGCCTTGTCTGCGAGGACGAAGTTGAAACGGTCGCGGCCTTCGACGAGCGGCGTCGCTGCCGTCCACCCCTTGGGGTTCTTGAACAGCATGATGCGGACCGGTTGGGGGGTCTGCAAGTCCGGCTCACCGAGGATCGCGCCCAGCGCAGCGCGGAACTCTTCGAAGCGCACCAACATCTCGCGCCCGGCCCGCGGACCCGCATCCGTCATGACCTCGAAAGGTCCGGAGGTGAACTTCACCCAGTGGTCGTCGGCCGCCAGGAGGCACGGCAACAGAAAGACAAGGAACAACCGCCGCATTCTTCTTCTATTATCCCGCCATTATGCGGCGGAGTGGCGCGGTGGGGAGAATCGGCTGCCACGAGTTCTGGTAAACTGGAATTTCACTCGTGGCGCTATCGTCTAACGGTTAGGACGGAGCCCTCTCAAGGCTTAAATACGGGTTCGATTCCCGTTAGCGCTACCAAGTTTTCATAGACTTACAGCCTGCTTGCTCACACTTGCTCACACAATTTTGAAGTTCTGAACTAACGCCGACGCTGCGGTGTCTTAGGACCGCACCCGCGCCTCCTTACCGCAATGCCCCGCGTCACTCCTCCATCCCGAGAGCCTTGAGCAGGTTGCTAATGAGCTGGTCGCGTTTTTTGGGGTCCATCTTCGCGAGATTCTGAAGTCGCCATTGTACGGCGGGCAGTTTTTCAGCGTGCGGGATGTTGAGGATTTCCCAGTCCGGCTTGCCCCGCTTGAAGGAAGCCAGGAATCGGCGGTGTTCGCCGGGCATCTTGCCGACAAGCTCGGCAATAAGGTCTTCACGCGCCCGAATGAGGTCATCGAGCGTGACGGGTTTCTCCGTCATCCCTTCGAAACCGCGCTCGAATTCCTGCCTGATGTCCTGGAGCGTCGGGGCGAGCACTTCAGCCATCGGCCGGTTATGGCTGAGCATGTAGACCACGAATGCTTTCCTCAACTCTTCGCCAATGCCTTCGTTCGCGAGCAGATCGCGGACATCGAACAGGTCCCGCGGGTGCTGGCGGTCGAGCGCCGCAACGAGCTTGCCGGCGTAGAGGTCGGCGAAGCTGACGACCTGGATTTCAGCGAAACCGAACTGATCTTCGACGGCCGCCGAGACGGACCGGGTTTTCGGATCATAGACGCAGCCGCGCAGGACCGGCGTCACTTCGATCTTGATCCGGACCCCGTCCACTTCCACGAATATCTTGCTGACGATGTTTTCGGGTTTTAGTTTTACGGTCGTCACCCTCGCGCCGCGAAGGCCATCGCGAATGCGCTTCTCCAGCCGCTGCATCGCGGCGTCGATATTGGCGAGCGACGTCGCCCTGTCTTCCACCGGCAGGTACGTGAGATCGATATCCACGGAGAGGCGCGGCATGTCGCGCACGAAGAGATTGATGGCCGTGCCGCCCTTCAGCGCGAAGCAGGTCTCGGCGGCGACGAGCGGTATCGTGCGGACCAGCAGCGCCACCTGCCGACGGTATTGTTCAGACGCCGGCATCGAGGTTCTCCGGCACCGTTATGTTGTATTTCGGATCGAGCTTGCCGCCGCGCACCAGCATGCGCTTGCCTTTGCCAAGGTCGATGCCCGCGCGATCGAGTTTCTGGAGCCACGCATGATTGTGGCGTTCTGCGAACCAGAAGAACAGGCGCTTCACTTTCACACTCCGGCAGTCGGCCAGAAGCGCCTGAAGACGCCGCGGGCTTAAGTTGCGAAGTCCCTCCATCAGGACATCCGCCTGGTGAAAGGTCTCGCGCTTGGGAACTTCATCGAGGAGTTCGAGGATGGCCCGTTCTGGCGTCGACTGGGTGAGGGGATATTTCCATTGCCCCCACGGCTGCTGCGCGAAGCCGTTGTCCTCCGGGGGCGGCTGCGCGGCATCCCCTTTCGTGAAGTAGGCCGGGACGTCGCGGTTTCTGAAAAGCTTGCGCGCGTTATGCAGAACGAGCTTTGTGTCCACCGGTACGCGCGACACCCATCCCGGCAATTCCTCATTGGCGTAAAGATGCGCTTCTCGGGAGCCTCCTGACGAGACGTAGTGGCCAAAGCCCTGGAGCTCAAGCGCCGTTCTGGCGCCCGCTGCGACGGAAAGGTTCTGAAGATAATTTAGTGAGATGACAAGTTGCTGCCACGGAACTGATGACAGCGTTTCAGGCAGAGGGGACCGGCAATAGACACCACGGGCCAGGGGATGCAGCCAGCCGTGCATGGCGTATTTGCGCCGGAGTTGGCGCGAGACACCGTGCCGTTCCAGCCAGCCGGAATCAACCACCAGCCCTTCCGGAAGGCTGCGCTGAAGCCAGTTTAGCTTTCCCTGAGTTTGACTACCCATGGTTTACAAAATACACTATTCGTAAACCAAAGGCAAGTTTAAATAACTCCGTTTTTGTAAACCTAAGGTTTACCTAAACGATAAACGGTAAACCACGGCACAGCTCAGCCAGTCTGCTCACTAAGCCGATTTCCTTACGCGGCCTGGCTTTACAGGCTTGGAATCATTCTGAAACTTTTCCCACGCCTTTGCGGCGAGATCGTCCCTGCCCTCCAGTGCATGAGCATAAATCGTGGCTGTGACATGCGGACTGGAATGACCGAGCCGCTTGCTGACATCAGTCAGCGGCACGCCGGCCGCCAGCAGGTGCGAGCCATGGGTGTGGCGCAGTGAATGAAGGCTGGCCCCCTTTGGCAGCTTGAGGCTGCGGAACAACAGCGACACGGAAGCCGAGATCGTGTCCGGCTTCAGCGGTGAGCCGTCCGGATTGCAGAAGATGAAATCGCCCTGATAGCTGTCGCCGAAATGTTCGCGGTAAGGCTGCTGCTTTTTCCGGTGGGCCTGCAGCTTCTTCAGGGCTGACGGCGGAATGGTGATAGTCCGGAATTTCTTGTTCTTCGGTTCTTTTAGGAACACGCCCTGCCCGACCTGCGAAAGCGAGTGGCCGATCATGAGCTGGTTGCCCTGCAGGTCCGGCCATTGCAGCCCCAGCAGCTCGCCGCGACGCGCCCCGGTGGCGGCATCGAGTTCAAGAAAAACATCCATGCCCCACGGCGCGGTGGCACCGGCGATTAGTTGTTCCTGCTGCTCGACTGACAGGGCGATGCCTTCCTTTTTCTTCGGCACGGGCGGCTCGCTCGCCTGCACAGGGTTCAATTCGGCGATGCCCCAACGCATGCCACGCGTGTAGGCGCTCGACACAAGACCCGCGATATTGCGGACGGTCTTGCGGCTGAGCGGCTTTCCCAGTCTGCGCCCCCTGCCCCCGCTGGTGAGCAAACGGTTCCATTCGCGCGAGAGGTGAATCGGTTTGATTTTGGGCAGCGGCATGGCGAGAAGATCCGCGTCCAGATAGTCGGCCATCTCGCGGTAGCGCTGCAGTGTCTTGGCCGCGAGGGCCTTCGCGCCGTGCTCGCTGAAAAACTCTTTCAGCAGACCGGCGAGCGTGCCGGGGATCGCCACCGGGGTGGCGGATTGCAGCTCGTAATCGCGCTGCGCCTTGACGCGGCGGGCGGTCTCGGCGTCCTGTGCTTCCTTCTTGGAGTCAAAGCCGCTCTCGAAAATCTGTTTCCTGTTGGCGCGGGTGGAACCGGGGGCGTCGAAGACGTAGGCCCAGGCTATCTTTACACCTTCGGCTGTCTTCCACTTCCTCTTGCGGATGGCCATGCCCGATTGTACACACAAAACCCGTTAGTTTTCCGGGTTTAATAGATCTTTAAGGTCCAGCATCTTCAAAAGTTCTCGCCGCCGTGCGCAGCTTTCATCGGCCCTGTCATGGATGTCAATGGCCCCGCCCTGCCCTATGGTGGCTTCCCAATGCTCATAGGCGGTGCGGGAAACGATGAAGCGGTGGCCGTGACGAAGATTGGGGATCTCGTGAGACTTGAGCATCTGGTAGACGGTTTCCTCGCACACGTCGAGGCGTCTGGCGATCTCCGGCACGGTGATTGTCGTGTGCTGAGCGGGTTCGCCAGCCATAGAGGGCTCCGATCCATTTTAAGCCGGATCGGATGCAAGAAGGCCTGGGAGATTCAAAGGCGGAATGCGCCCATTGGAACGCTCAAACGACGAACAGGCCGTGGATTTCAGCCGGTCATTCCGCTGTCGCCGCCGTCTCTGTCGGGGCGATTTCGGGCTTGCCGTATTTGGCAAACAGATCGTTGAAGCCTTCGGCTACCAGGCTGTGCAGGGTCTTGTTGTTCTGCACGGCGAGAATCTTGAGCTGGTCCCTCACCTGTTTAGGAAAATGTACAGTGATGGGGCTCGTACCCGCCCTGCCCTGCTGCGCCGGAGCCGTCGTGTTGGCGGGCGTTGCCGGTTGCTGGATGACGGCCCTGGGATGACGGGCGCTACCGCCGGTCTCAGCCAGCAGCTCTCTCAGATTTGCTTTGTTGCTCATGGTGCTCCTGCTTGGTTTTGTCTTTCGACAGTTGAACGAGAGTGCTCAAAACATACTTGTAGACTTGTAGGATTTCCGCCGCGCCCTTCCCTTTCTGGTCGTACTCCTGGGCAGCCTGTCCGACCGCCCCGGCATCGCCGAACACGGCGCGGTGCCCGAGCGTGTAAGGGCAGACCGGTATCTGCAGGCGGCCGAGAAGTTCGCGCGCCTGTTCATGGCGATCGCCGACGGCGGGAACGGCGTTGAGGACCACAATCGCCGGCTTGTTACCGGCGAGGGTGAGTATCTCCTTGGTGTTCGGGATGGTCTCAAGATCGTAGGCCTGCGGGCGGCACGGGATGAGCACAAGGTCGGCGGCTTTAGCGGCGGCAAGGGCGGACTGCTCGTTGCGCGCGGGCGTGTCGATAACGGCAAAGTCCACCCCGTTCTCTTCAGCCTTAGCGAGGGCGGCAGCCAGCCGTCCGGGTTGGGCGTCGATGACGACGGGGCCGTCGGATTTGCGGCGGTCCTTCCAGTTGCAGGCGGTGCCCTGGGGATCAAGATCGATGATGATCGAGGTCATCCCGACCTGCCCGGCGGCAACGGCGAGCGATACGGCCAGAGTGGTCTTGCCGGTCCCGCCCTTCTGTGCGATGAGAGCAACTGTATACATGGCTGGTTTCCTCCTGTGCGAGGTTGAGGCTTTGAGAGTTGGCTAGGCGGCTGGTTGGAGCATTGGAGATTGTGCGCGAACGAGAGTTGTATGCATGTCTACTTGCCTATGTTGAGCTTTGGAGCGCCCGAGAATTCCAGACATTGAGAGATGAAGAGAAGCGGGATTCGAGAGTTCGCGACTGCGAGCGTTGGATGGTTCGAGACTGTGCGACTGTGCGACTGCGAGCGTTTCTGAATTGGCTGGAAGGCTGATTCGCTCGTTGTCTACAAGTAGAAGATTAGCCCCAAAGGGGCGCGTGGTCAACGGGGCAAGGGCTTTCAGTGGCGTAGCATTTGCGCGTTGTAGGTTTGTCGCAGATTAGACAAGTAGACAATGAGAGGCACCGACCGCAGGGCAACCGGGGGGCGCGATGATCAACGGGCGGCCTGCCCGACCAAACGTGCATCGGAAGCGGGGCAGGGGCTCTGCCAGGAAGCGGCCTTCACCGGCATTGCATTTGAGCATTGTCGGGTTGTCGCGAAGTATACAAGTAGACAATCCGGGCGCATGCCGCTCGCCTACGGGGGATGCGGAAGGGGGTTTTCAGCGGCGCGTTTTGAAAACCCTCTTGCGGGGGGAGACGGCAGGTGTCGCCGTCGTGGGGGGAACCCGCCCGCCCCGGCGTCCCCTTGAGGGGAATGAGAAAGGGTGATTACAACGCCTTCAAATATTGGCTCAACGTCATGCCGGCGGCTTGCGGTTGCGTTCTAAGCCGAGGGCCTGCATCAGCGCCGAACGCCATTCCAGAAGCTCGTTCATGGCGGCCTGTATGCTCCCCTCGGTGACATCGCCGGGGCGACCGGCGTTCAGGTGATAGGCGATCTGGTTGATGTTCGAGCCGATCTTGCCCAGTTCTGCGAGCACCTTCGCCAGGAGTTGCGTGTCGACAGACGGGCGGCGGCGCGAGGGCAGGGGGACATCAAGCAGGACGGCGAGACACATGGCCGAAGGCGACAGCCCGGTCGCGTCGATCTTTTTCGTGATCTCGGCCTTTTGCGCGGGCGTGCAGTTGATCGCGATCCTTGCCGTGGTCTGCCGTTTCTGGCTGCCGCTTCTCCCGGTTTTCATGGCAGTCGCCTCCGGCGGGCGCATCCCATCGGCACGGTGGGGCAGGGGCACCGGGGCGGCACGCCGCCGGGTCGTGGGGCAGGGGCGCGAGAGCCCCGCTGCGGTCGATGGGCGCACAGCCCTCGTGCAGGTCCACGGCGGTAAACGCCTGGTCGATGGGGGTCCGGGGGGAGAGCGAAGTCTCCCGCGGTCTGGAGGTCCATGGAGGGCACGAAGGCTCTCCTGGTCGAAGCCGCTGTCGAAACAGCGGTCAGGTGGCCGGAGGGTGAAACACCTCCCGGTCGGAAGTCCAGAAGGCGAAGCGCGTCTGGTGAGGTCCACGGAGCAACGCTCCTGGTCTGGGGGATGCAACGGGGGGCGAAGCGACCCCCTTGGCAAGATGAGAGAGCCGTCAGGCGAACGGTGGCGCGTGGAACACGCGCACATCTTGGCGATGACTTTCTCTTCGCTTTTCACCCTGCGGGTGAACCACTCTCTAGCAACCTTTGGTTGACGTAATCGCATCATAGATAAAATTAGCCTCAAATGCAATACATCAGAACATGCAAAACTTAAGGAAGCCTTACAACCCGAAATTGTGGCAGATTTGAGTATCACCTATGCGGGGCTGGACCATCGTCGTCATCCTTGTCCTCGGGGGCTGGCTCCTCATTGTCGGACCACCCGCAATTCTTGAGCCTTTTGTCCGCGCCGTTCCTCATCAGGTCTTCGACCTCATCGAGTGGTTTTATTTCCGCGCATTCGCGTTGCCGGGCCGGTGGGTGCTGCTTCATATTTGGTCCGGGTTCTTTACGATTCCCGATCCCCCGACAACGTGGCGCGTTGTTGTCGCCCTGTTTGCCTGGGTGTTCGCCTTCGTTTTTTCATACGTCGTTTGGGCCTTCGCCTTATCGCGGTTGTGGAAGCTGACGGGGCGGTGGAATCCCTTCGGGTGGAAGGTGTACCGGACGCGCCCGCTCTTCCTCAGGGCCTATGCGAATTTGAGCGACTGGCGGGAGAGGGAGTTTAAATTCGGACGGCAGGCGACGGGCGGCTTCGCCGGTCTACTGGGCGTCCTTGGGAACGAGTTCAAGCACGCCGATATCTTCCTCGGGCGCCCCAAGCTGTTCATCGGCGGGATGCTGCGGCCCATCGGAATCCAGACGGAAAAGCACATGGTCACCATCGCCGGTACGGGGGCTGGAAAGTCTACCGGGGCTCTCATTCCCAACCTCTGTATTCACGAGGGCAGCGCCCTCATCATCGATCCCAAGGGCGAACTGGCAGCTGTTACAGCGAGGCGAAGGGGCAACGGCGGGGGCGGTGTCCGGGGCATGGGACAGGATGTATTCGTTCTAGATCCGTTCCATATCGTGCCGGGATTTCAGAGCGCGTCCTACAACATCTTCGACGAAATGGAACGGGTCGCCGCATACGACGCGGACCGTCCCGTCAGTTACGCCCGAAAGGTCGCCCAGGCCCTCGTTCCCAGCACAAGCCGTGATCCTTATTGGGACGACGCGCCCCGCACGTTTATTTCGGGGCTGCTCCTGTACATCTTCCAGGGGCCGGCAGAACAGCGCAATCTGGTCCGTCTTCGCGAGCTGATCATGGAGGGCGATGCTGATGCTTATGGGGTGCTGACGAAAGCTGGCGGGGACCACCGGGGCGATGCTTTCGACGCCCTTCTGGTCATGATGAAGGCATGTCCGGAAGGACCGTACCGCCATGTCATCGTCGGCTCCGCGAATTCCTTGTCGAAGATGTCCCCCAACCAGCGCGGTGCCGTCCTGACCATGGCGATGGAACATACCTCGTTCCTCGACATGCCCGAGATCCGGCGCATCAGTATGTCGTCCGACTTCCTGCTCGAAGACTTGAAGAACCGGGCTATTTCAATCTATCTGTGCCTGCCGTTGAACGCTGTCAGCGGCATCGAGGGGCGGTGGCTGCGCATGTTCGTGCTGCTCACTGTGGACATGATGACGCGCGCGAACAAGGTCCCGAATCCACCGATCCTGCTCGCCATTGATGAATTCCCGAGCCTTGGAAAACTCGACGGTATCGAGACGGTTGCGCCCACCATGCGCAGCGTGGGCGTCCGTCTGTGGGTGATCGGACAGGATCTGGAGCAGTTCGAAAAGGTCTATCCCGAATCATGGGGCGGCTTCATCGGCAATGCCGAGGCCGTGCAATTCATGGGCATCACTCATCCCCCGACGGTCGCGTGGCTGGCCGAGAGACTGGGTCAGCACGTGGTGGTGAACTACCAGAAGATGGGGGGCGAGATCAGGGAGAGTGCTTCCGAGCGCGCGCTGCGCGACCCGGACCAGGTTGCGCGCATGCTGTCGCCCGACAAAAAGAACCAGATCGTCTGGCGCGGCAGCAAGCGCCCGATGCTGCTGAAGATCTGTCCGTATTTCGAGTACATGCCGTGGTGGTATTACTCGCGCGATCCGCGCTTCCGCGAGAAATTCAACCGCTGGTTCTGGCGAAGGGGGTCGGAGAGCGAGATAACACCGCCCCCAAAACCGCCGCCCCCGCCAAGGCCGCCAGGACCGCCCCCGAAACCGCCGGGGCGACTTCCGTATCCGCCCGCCGAGAAGAAGGAGGAGATCCCTGACGCCATGAATATCTGGCCCCAGGGGAAGCCGTCGCTGACTCCCTATTTGCCGCAGGAGCCAGGAGCGGATTTGAAGCCATCCGACAAGGTGCCGGGGACGAAGGCGACATGGAGCGAGGCGGTAACGAATTTCATGCGGCGGGCCATCGAGGACACGGAACGCGCGAAACAGAAAAAGGCGGAGGGAGGCACGACCGGAATGGGCGAAGCTCTCAAGAAGGTCGACCCTGAAGCGTACGAGAAGTGGAAGCGCCTTGACTCTTACCTGACGCCCTCAAAGCTGCCCGAAACTGTTCCGGACCAGGTGCCCGAAAAGAATCCCGGAATCCTGCCGCCGATGACACCTCCGAGGCCGCCGGGTGACGGGAAGGGACCGGACGAGATCCTCGGGGAGCTGGACGGGATGATCGGGCTCGCCGCCGTCAAGGCGGAGGTGAGAAAGACGATCAATATGGTGCGGCTGGGCAAGGCAAGGGACAGAAGGGGAATGCCTCACTACGAAGCGCCGCACCATCTGGTGTTCAGGGGCAACCCCGGCACCGGCAAGACGACGGTGGCGCGCATGGTGGGGCGCATTTACAAGGAAATGGGCGTCCTGAGAACGGGAACTATGGTCGAGGTAGATCGGGCTGATCTGGTGGGACAGTATGTCGGGCACACCGCCCCTAAGACCAAGGAGGTGATCGGCAGGGCGATGGACGGGGTTCTTTTCATCGACGAAGCCTACAGCCTCGCGCCCGCCAAAGGGTCGTCCAATGATTTCGGGCAGGAGGTGATCGCGACGCTGCTGAAGGCGATGGAGGACTACCGCGACCGGCTGGTGGTGATCGTGGCGGGCTACAAGGAGGAAATGAAATACTTCATCGACGCCAACCCCGGCCTGAAATCGCGATTCAAGACGTACATCGACTTCGAGGACTACAACGCGGGCGAGCTGTTCAAGATATTCGTTCACATTGGGTCCGAATACGCGGTCAGGCTGTCGCTCGATGCGCAGATTGCGATTTCCGAGCTGATGGAATCGCTTGAGATCGGCAAAAAGGGCTTCGGCAACGGCCGCACAGTGCGGAATATCTTCGATGAATGCCTCGGGCGACAGGCGGCACGCCTGGTCTCGAAAGGTGACAAGGTCGATCTCACGATGTTCGAGAAGGACGATATTCCGAAGGTCGGGGAAATGAAGTTCGATTGAAGTTCTTCTAGCGGATCAGGCCAAGCGCCAGGCCAAGGACAAACAGCGCGCCCCCGGCGAGTATGCACGCCACGGCCATGCCGGTCGCGCGCGGCACGAGCCGGGCAACCGGGCCGCCCTGTCTTTTCCACTTCAGGCCCCGGAAGAGAGCCAGAATGCCGGCGGCGATGAAGACCACAAGGATATACCCGGCCGAGCTGCTGGGTTTCTTGAGCAGGGCGAGGACTGCCGTCGTGGCGAGGAAAATAACGACGCAGGCGATCAGGGTGTTGAAGAACGACGCCCCGAAAGATTGTTCCCGCGTGGAGCCCAGGAGATGCCGGTCAGAGAGCAGGTGGCCGCGCGGGCACTTGCGCTTGACCGGGTCCGGCACGAGCTGGTTGCACTGCGGACAGATATACACGGCTTTGGGACGATCATACCGCCTTCCGCCGCGCAGCGGCCATGCTTCAGGGGGTGAGGGCGCGAGTCCCGAACGGGCGGGCGGGACATAACGAAGCTGCGCGATTGCTCGCGCAGCCCGATGGTTCTTTTTGTCCGGTCAGCGAAACGCGAAGGGAAGCGGATCGAGCGAGACGAACTCGGGAATCAGGTTCTCGTCCTCGTCGGTCACCTCGACAATGCGGCGGGCAACCGCATTGCGCCTGCCGGGATCGGCCGGTTCATCGGAATAACTACCGATGTTCGTCTGCGTCATGAGTTCGACGGTATCCATGGTCTCGGTATTCGGTGTTGCGTCTGTCAGTTTTTGCATCGTCATCTCCTGTGAATGTGAAAGCCGTGAAGGAGCGGCGGCCCGTGTGAGAGCCGCCGCCCCGGTGTTTCATTCGCCGTCCCCGTTGCGGGCTTCGACGATTTGCGTATGGGCCAGGTCGGCCGCCTTGGCGAGGGCGAGAAGATCGTCCGCGTTGTAGCTGTGCGAGCTCTTCCACTGGTCGCCGTCCTTGTAGCGGCGCTCGAAAGTGACGTTGTGGAAGGTTCCCTTTTCCGTCTTGTTTGCCCAGATGCTGGCCGTGATCAGGCCGACGCGGACCTTTCCGACCGGGGGATTCTTCGTTTCAGCGGCTTCTTCTTTTTTCGTGTTCTTCAGAGACATTTGGTTTCCTTTTCTGTTCGGGCCGGCTTCAATGCCAGCCTGTGATTTCGGTTAGCCCTGCGAAAGCGGACCGCACGTCAAGGGAGGGGCATCACCCGGCTGCACAAGCGCAGCGCGGAAGCTGGGGACACCCTTGCGGGCATCAGGGCCGGTTTTCAGGCAGAAATTCACAGATAAAGGCTGGCATGAATGGATTCCGGCGCGACGAGGAAACTATGGCACTGGACACGAGTGCATGAAGCGCTGAAGCGGCAGGACCCGGCGGTGTCCGTGATCGGTTATGATGGCCGCAACCGGGAAATTGCGGAACCGGAACTATGGCCTTCAACCAAGACGACGATCTGCAGGAAGGACCAGTTGTGGTCAGGCGGCCTGTCTACGACGCGGGGATGAAGCTGGAGGCCGAAGTAAAGGCGGGCGCGAGCGGACCGGCCTTCGAGAACGCACGGGTGAAAGTGCACGAATGTCATGCGGCGGGTGACGCGGCAGGCAAGGCATGGTGGGAAGAGGTTTTCAACTTCCTGATGTGGAGCGAGTGTGTCGCCGCCGGTACGGAGACGATCATCCTCGAAGACGGCGAAACCTGGGACGATGAGGAAGAAAAAGTGATCAGGGCTGGTACGAATCAGCCGCGCAGTGATAGGGAGAATCGATAACGAGGCTGTAGTCCGAGACGGAACGCTCGTCGCGGAAAGTGGTCAGGGGATAGCCGTTCGGATCGAGCAGCGACAGGTAAACGTCGGTGGGTCCGGCGTTATCGATGCCATGCTCCTGATGCAGCCAGAATTTGACCTGCATCAGCATGCAGGCTTTCTGCTTCAAGGTGTGGTTGCCCAGGAGCGTGATCTTCAGCCGCTCGCTCTTGATGTGGCCGATCGGCGGTTTCCTCACAAGCTGAATTGTCATCCCGATCCCCGTTCCGGTTGTGTTTTATCAATCCTACAACCTTGGCGTTAATAATCAGTAAAAGCATTTTCCTTCCGTGTCTTGCCCACCAGAGCCTTTTCAGAATGTACGCGAAGCATGGAAACGGGGTATCATCGAACGCGAATAACAGGAAAAGCTCGGGGCCGAGCCGGGGCATTTGAAGCGAGACTCATGAGCGCAAAGAACAAACACCGGACCTGCGCCTACTGCCGCAAGCTCAAGAAATCGACGGTCGATCATGTGCCGCCAAAACTGCTGCTCGAACAGCCATTTCCGCCCAATCTTCTGACGGTGCCTTGCTGTTCCGATTGCAACCAGGGATTTAAGGCCGACGATGAGTATACCCGAACCATCATCGGTCTTGATGTGCGGGCATCAAAAAATGCGGCGGCCCAGTACAATCTGCCCGCTATCATTCGGTCATTGCAGAGACCTGACGCACGAGGATTCGCCGAATATATCGCAAGCCAGAGCAGCGTAAGCGCGATCTTGGGGCCAGATGGGAACCCCATGGGGCAGATGATTGAGGCGGACCGCAAGCGGGTCGATAATTCCGGGGCTCGTATTATCCGCGGCCTGTATTTCATCGAGATGAAAAGGCCATTGCCGGAGCATGCGATTCTGAGGGTCGCATCGAAAGCCGGTCTCACCGCAGATCATCCCGATATGCTGACGATTGCGCGCGCGTGGCAGACGGTCACGGATCACCGGAACCGGGCTGTTGGTACGGCATTCAGTTATTGTGCTGCGGTCGGTGAGGGCGTTTCGTTCTGGTTGCTTCTGCTCTACGATTATTTCTTCTGGGCAGGAACGATCGATGAGAGAATTCCAGATGGGAAAACTGACAGCGCGGCGGCGCAAGGATTACCTGGCGCTTGAAGATATCCGCAGGGTGGAGAGGCAACGCCGCATTCTGCGCCCGAACCTGTAATCCGGGGCGTCACTTGGTTTCAGGCTTGCCTGTTGCTTCAGCCGGGGCAGGGGCTTCGTTATCCGGCGCAGTCCGGACTCCGGCTGATATCGACAGGTCGGCTTCGCAATCAGGCATCAGCGGGACCGGGGCAAGGTGTCCGTAGGTTGCAATGTAACGAGTGGATACCTTTCCTGCCTCCACCAAGGCAGAGGGGCTGAGAAGCTTGGTAACTTCATTCCGCGCGAACCCTGCATCAGTATTGTTTAAAGTGACCGCAACGCTGAGCCAAGCATAAGCCTGTTCTAAGTTCGCTGGTGTGCTGTGCGCGTATAGTAGGCCAAGTGCAAGCTGGCCGGAGCCATCACCCTGTTCAGCTGCCTTGCGGTACCATTTCGCGGCCTCGATGTAATCCTGTGGGGTTCCCTTACCGAATTCGTACATCAAAGCCGTTGCCTTTTGGGCAGAATTATCGCCCTGCTTCGCTGCTGCTAGGTACCATTTAAAAGCCTCGGCTTCGTTCTGCGGCACACCACCTCTGTTTTCTTCATACATGCCACCGAGATAGAATTGCGCAGCGACGTTACCTTGCTCGGCTGCGGTTTGGAACAACTTAACCGCCTCAACGTGATCTTTCGGCATGCCAAAGCCGCTGTCGTACATGAGCGCAATTTCGCATTGTGCCGCTGCATTACCGCGCTCAGCAGAGTGTTGGTACCAACCTGCAGACTCGGCATCATCTTTATTCACGCCGAACCCTTTTTCGTAGGCGTAGCCGAAAATATTCTCGGCCTCCGCGTTCCCTTGCGCGGCGAGGGGCAGTAACAGCTTCAAGCCGGTCTGATAATCGTGACGAGCAAATGCTGCCTTCCCGTCCTCAAGCGGCCCGGCGACGGCGACAACCGGGACCA
Source organism: Bryobacteraceae bacterium (assembly GCA_041484525.1). Classification (GTDB taxonomy): domain Bacteria; phylum Acidobacteriota; class Terriglobia; order Bryobacterales; family Bryobacteraceae; genus JBGPHT01. The sequence continues at coordinate 34,233 of JBGPHT010000004.1, forward strand.
GAAGTATCGCCAGAACTATAACCGCCGCAAATCTCATTTTATTCATCTCCGCTGCCACCAAATTCCGCTTCAACCTGCACGGCCCCCGTGCTCGGGTCAAGTTTCGGGGTTACGGAATGTGCTGCTATCTCCTGCGCCAGGGATCGTCACCGTATGGCCGAGACGCCCGAAAGGCGGCTCGGGGAGTCACGCCGTCCCCTGCTTGACGGCGGTCGAGTAGAGCCCGCACGACCGGCACGGTCGGGGCGCACAAACACTGCTGTTAATAATCAGTAAAAACATTTTCCTTCCGTGTCTTGGACCGCAGGGCCTTTCAAAAAGCCACGGTCGCAGACCATCGTACTCATGGCCGCAAGCCCGGCCCGCTCCCTTCCTCGCATGCGCTCGTCCCGTGTTAGGGCATTGCGTCCGTCCGACGGTCTGCCGTCCGTGAGGCATGAAAGGCTCCATGGCGGAGCCGCAACAAGGAGGAAAACATGAAACTGATTTCAAAAGCCGAACTGTGGAGAGTGAACGACCACCGGCGGGATCAACTGACGGCTGAAATTCGCAGGAAAATCGGCGCCGCCGATCAGGAGATCCGGCAGGGTTACGCGGAAATCGCGAAGATCCGGCAGGCCCAGGGCCAGCGCCGCATCATGCGCCCGAACCTGTAAGCCGGGGGCGTCACTTGGTTTCAGGCTTGCCTGTTGCTTCGGACGGGCAGGGGGCTGCGCAGCGGCAAGCATCCATTCTCGTATGCGTCTACCGACGGCAGCTTCTGCTTTCCCGTGAGGATGACCCTCTATCTTCATCAACACTTCGCCTGAACTGGTCCGACGGTGAACTGACTATCGGGGCTTTTTGACGTCTCCCTGTTTTCAAGGGAACCGGGCCGGTAGGGACTCCTGTTCATAATCGACAAGCTTTCTGGCTTCTTTCAATGCCTTGTAGAACGCGCCGCTCTTAATCATTTCGTTGATCCTCATGAAATAGGGAGCTGTGCCGGGCGCGTCTTCCTGAATCTGCCGCATGAGACTGAAATAAGACTCGGCGTATTTTTCAGGAGTGCGCGTCAGGTACATCGATTGCACGAGGAGGTATATGTGTTTGCAAGGCGAATTGGCCTCCTGCTCGGGCATGATGTCTTTTGCCCGTAGTACCGGCGCATCGCCTAAAATCTGCAGACGGGCTCCGCCTTCGAATTTTCGGTTGTGGCTGTCGTTGATGATGACAGTGTCTCCAATAATGAATTGTTCACCCTTTTTGAGATCGATGGTCAGAGCCATGGGATTGTTCCTGTTTGCATCTTTGCGGAGTTCTCAGTCTATCCGCCAAGAATCCACAGGGGAAGACGTAAAATGGGGTCCTCGCCGCTATTGGGCGCGCGCGCTGACCTCTCGAATCGGGGAAGCAATATCTATAACTATGACGGCTGAAGATTCATAACAATAGAAGCGGGTGTCTCGTTTCGGTTTATTCGTATCGAGTGAAAGTTGTAGCTACGCTGCGCGAGTCCGAAGTAAAACCGGCGGGTTTCTCCCGCCGGTTTTGGTATTGAACTTTTGCCGTTCTGCTGCGAACTAGAACAGTTTCAGGATCGCCTGCTGCGCCTGCGAAGCGAGGGACAGCGAGGTGATGCCCAGCGACTGCCTGGTTTGCAAGGCGAGCAGCGAAGCACCTTCCGCGTTCTGATCGGCGTTGGTCAGGGCGTCGGAGCCCGTCTGCAGCGTGTTGATCAGGCTGGTCGTGAAGGTCTGACGGTTCTGGATGATCGACAGGTTGGTCGAAAGCGTGCTGCCGAAGTTCCGGATCGTGGTCAAAGCTGCCTGAGTCTGCGTGATCGAGGTGGAAATCGCAGACGAGCTCTGGAAGCTGGCGTTCGTCAGGCTCAGGCCCGCCGCGTTGAACGTGCCGCCGGACGTGACCAGCGAAGTGGTCCGGTTTTCGTTGAAGAACGTCGTCAGGCTGTTGCCATTCAGCAGGTTGGTGCCGGCATAACCCGTATCCCCAACCAGAGCAGTGATCTGGGTGAGGGTGGTGTTATACTGGGTCTGCAGGCTTGCCAGCGTCCCGGCGGCGGCGCCGAAACGAACATCTTCAGTCGCTGAACCAGCTGCAGCAAGCGTAAAGGTGTTGGTGCCAAAACCCAACGGCAGTTTGTCAGCGGCGGCGCTAGAAAACTTCAACTGGAGGTCCGTCGCGGAAGCGCCAAGAGGGTTAAGTTGTATTTGCCCGGTCGTGGCGTTGAAGCTGGCCGAAACCAAAGTGTTAATATTGCTGTCATGGTTGATACCATCTATTACCGACTGAATAGACGCTGTCGCACCGGTAGTGCCCGCATAATGAAGCAAGTCGTTGGACGTTTTGCCGCCAACTGTGACAGTAAGGGTATCGGCCGCCACTACAGTTGTCGTACCCACACCAGATGAGTTCTGTATTGCGGAAAGCAGGGTGTTGCCTTGCGCAAATACAACGTTACCGCTGACAGTGGCATACAGAGCTTTCGAGGAAATTGTATTCGAGGCTGTCTGCGTAAAATCAACAGTACTGTTGGCAACGGCTGCGCCGTTTTGGTTAAGCGTCGCGATGCTTGAAAAGCCGAGAGCTGCTGCCGTAGCTTGGTTAGCACTGTTAGCAGGAGCGACGGCGAGGAACTTGGCGTTAAGGACGCCACCGTTAACTGCGGTCAAAATCAGGTGACCGCCGCTATCCAGTGACGCGTTAATGGCAGGTGTGCTAAGGGCTGTGTTCAGGTCGTTGATTTTCGTTACCAGATCGGCGGCTGTGTCGGTCGCGCCAATCGTAATAACTTGGTTGGTGATGGCGTTAACAGCAGCGTTGTTCGGATCTGTTACGTTGAACGTAATGTTATCACCAGTCGAAATCCCCGAGAGAGTGTTTAACTTGCTGGTACCCAGATTCGCATTGCCTGTGACTGTTGCTTGCGTCGATGCGCCCGCCAGCGTGCTTTGCGCGGTATTGGCAAGAGCCTGAGCCTGGCTGACCAGAGTGGTCAGCGCGGTCACGCCGTTGTTGGCGGCCTGAATGACCTGGATGCTCTGGCCGATGCTGTCCAGAAGGTTGGACAGGTCATTGGCGCGGTTGGTCAGGGATTGCGCGGCGAAGAAGTTTTGCGGGTTGTCGAGGGCAGAGTTGACTTCTTTGCCCGTGGCAAGCCGTTGCTGGTGGAGGTTGATCTGGTTTTGGGTGTTTTGCAGCGAAAGCAGGTTATTGCGCAGTGCTGCCGATAGCACGACATCGTTGGTCATGGGTGGTTCCTTTTTCCTAAAGTACTGTGACCAAGAATCCTTCTTGGCCTTCTATTCCAGCATAGGCTGGCAGTAATTAAGAAATAGTTAGCATTAATTCGAGATGGTGCAAAGGATTAAACCGTTTTCGCCCGGTCTATGGGTAACCTCTTAGAAATGCAATCGGATTTTCACTTGTGCGCATCCTCAAATGGCGTCAGGGATCGTCACCGCATGGCCGAGACCCTCCAAGGGGCTCGGGGAGACACACCGCCGCGCTCTGTTGCGGCGGGGGTTCGACTAGAGCCCGACGGCCTCTTGGCCGGGGCGCAAAAGAGCAATTCGTTGACAGTCCGTCTGTGCTCCGGGCGTCCGCTTCCCCATGAAAGGCTCCATGCCGGGGCCTCAACACAGGAGGAAAACATGAGACTGATGTCTAAAGCTGATTTGTGGAGAGTGAACAACCGTCGGCTGGATGCGCTGACGGCGGAAATCCGCAGGGATATCGGATACTGCGAACAGCGGAAGTGCAAGGATTACGCGCAGCTCAACGATATCCGCAAGGTGCAGGGGCAACGCCGCATCCTGCGCCCGAACCTCTAAGGGCAGGGCGTCTAGCGCTTGGGGTCAGTCGGATCGAAGGTGCGATCGGGGCCGTCGTTAAGGTCCCGGTCGCGGTCTTCGCGGCTGTGCCGGTTCTCGACTTCGCGGTTGAATTCCTCTGTGAGATCGATGGGCGGTTTTGCGGCCTTCTCGAAATCCGCCCGGAAGGGCTGCGGGGCAGGGGCGGGCGGTTCGGGATGAAGGGATTCGACGAACCGGTTGAACAGGCTGACCAGTTTTCCCTTCTCCTGTTTATTTCCTTCGGCCGCTTTCGCTTCTTGCGGCGTCCTGCCGTCATCCGTCCCCGTGCGTTCCAGAACCGGCTTCGCCACGCGGTCGAACTCGGGTTTAAGCTCGCGTCCCGGCGGCTTCCTTACGAGATCGGCGATCCTCTGGAATTCCTCGCGGTGCAGGGCCGTCCGGGCCGACCTGTTTTCGCGCGCTTCCAGCCGGTCGAGGGCGCCGTAATGCCGGTCGGCTTCCTTCAGTTCGCGGTCATGGCGGCGCCGCAAAGCAGCGGCCTGCTCCTTTTGCTGTTCGGCCCGGCGTTCGTCCTGTTTGATGTGCCGGGCAGCCGTGATCATCTGTATGCCGGTGATCCGCGTCAGGAACGCGAGAATTCCCTTGGGCTGTTTCTGCAGGCGCGCGCCGACGACGCCCGTATTCTCGGATTCGTGCATCGCCCTCAGCCCGTCGCGCTCCCCGAGGTGACGGGCGATCAGGTCGATGCGCTGCCGATCGATTTCGGCGCGGCGTGCCGCCTGCCGTTCTTTCAGAGCGGCGAGACGAATCTCAACCTCGGAGGGTTGTTTCTCCTGCTGGCTCTGTTTTTGCGCGATTTGTTTTTCGCGCTCGATGCGCTGCTTTTTCGCCCATGCCTGCGCGGATTCCACGTCCGGCAGCTTGTCGAGCGGGTAGCCGGCGAGGCGGTCCTTCAATTCCTTTGACTTCGCAACGCCCGAAAGCTGGCGTGAGAGGCTGTGGACCTCGCTATGGAGATCGACGACAACAAAGGCCCGCTGGTCGCCGCGGGCGAGGTAGTAACCCTTGGCCTCAAGCGCCTGCACGAAGGCTGCACCGTTGCCGGTTTCCTTCCAGCAGGTGGCGATATCCGCCATGCGCTGTTCCTTGGATATCCCGGTGCGCTCCTTCTGCTGCCGCTCTCCCAGGTTCTCCTGTTTCGCGCGGTCGTTGAAGCGGTCGCGCCTGCCGTCCTTCTTCAGGCCGTCGGGGAGTTCAAGCCCGTGGTCGCGGGCGAACTCTCGCGCGACCGTTCTCAGCTTCAGCCGGTCGTGCGCGATCTGGACGGCTTTCATCTTGTCCGTGTCGATGCGCGACCAGACAGCGTGGCAGTGTTCGCGCAGCACGCCATCCTTGTCCCGTTTTTCATGGAAAACGACGGCGCGGGGCTGACCGACCAGGTTCAGGCTGCGCTCGGTGCGGTCGAGGAGTTCAACATACTGTTCGCGGGTGAGGTGGCCCTGTGACTGGTCGGGATTAAGGGACAGGCTGTAAAGGAATTTGCGGCATCTTGTGCCGCGGGCCTCGGCGTCCCACTCGGCGAAAGCGCCGGACAGGTCCTGCGCAACGGCACCGCGCACGTCGGCAATTTCAACGCGCTCGTTATCGTACGAGTTCATCAGGTGTGCCGCCATCTGCTGGCCACCGCCGCGTTGATTGCCCTTGAGGATCATACTTTGATCCTGAGGCGCTTCCCGTTAAAACCGGGTTAACACCTACGGTTGTATAGATGCACGGGGACTACCGTTAGATTGAAGCCAGCCAAAACCCAAGAAAACAGGGGTTGAGGCTGCTGGTCATCGCCATCTTCGTGCGCGGTTGTGGTGGTGGTTTTCAGCCAGAAGGGGCCCGATCCACTTGTTGACGGGAGAGTTAAGGATCAACAGGTAGTTCCCGGTCAAGCTGCTGCTGGCGGACTGCCGTGCCCACCTGAAGGCCGCGTAGCGCTTGCAAAATCCTCCGTCCGGTAGTTTAATCGCCGGAAAAGCTGGGAAGGTTTACAGAGCAGTTATCGATGAACGTTAATTTCAGACCTATACATTTAGACCGCCATAATGTTTGAAAGATTAAGGACGCGGCTCGGTCTTAATCAAGCATCGAAGCCCACTGCAGTTGAGCAGATTGCTGGATACGATTTGTCTTCGCGCCCAGTGACTAAGGCACTGCTGCTGCGCGTAGCAACCGGACTCGATGATGACTTGAAGTGGTTCAAGGAAGCATCCATAGGGACCAAATCTTTTAAGGAGCCATCGACCCTAGAGGAACAGATTGACAGCGCGGTGTGCTGTGCTGCGCTGAATATCATGTTCGACGCGACGGAGAAAAACAAAGCGAACTGCATCTGCTTGCCTGGACAGCCCCTTCCGAGCGATATCGGCTTAACAGTGGCATTCGCATTCATCGCTATCGTAGGCATGATCAATCCGCTTCGCGCGGAAGGGTACGATTTTGATTTCCAAAAGGCGTGTATGACGTTAGTCCGGGCTATGCTTCTGTGGCACTCAGTTGAAGAACAGGAACAAGCATACCGGCAGGGGAGCGATGTATTTCGCCAAGTCATGCTGGCCGTACCGGAAAAGAAAAACGTCCGCCAATGGTTAGACAGCTATAACGATCTTGTTCTGCTCTATCTGATCCAATGGACTTCCGACGATCAAAACGTTAAGAAACCAGACTTCCCCACGCTCTTCGGTTCTCTTTTCAAAGCGTTGATTGCCTCTGCGGACTGAAGGCACCGGCATTCCTGCAAGAACTTGACTGGAACCCGAAGCCGCAATCCTTCTCGCGCCAGGGATCGTCACCGCATGGCCGAGACCCTGAAAGGGGCTCGGGGAGACACACCGCCGTGCTTTCTTGCGGCGGGGGTTCGACTAGAGCCCGACGGCCTCTTGGCCTGGGCGCACTGCTTAACAAGCCACCCTCCCGCCAAGCAACTTTCCTAGAAAACAGGAGATCAGACGGTAATTGGAATCACGGGAAGAGGGGGGAGCGTTTTCATAAAAGAACGGAACACACCGTCCATGCAGCGAAGCGCCCATGATTCACGACTGTATTTATATCTGGTTCTATTGTTCTGTGACATTTGTGGCGCATCTGAATCCATTAGCTTCTGCGGCCATTTTTGCCGGTGATGCCTTGGCAGCAGCGGGGCCAGAAGTTCGACGAACAATCCGGCGCACATGCGCGTGCGTGCGTGGACGACTGCAACAGCGATGTAGCCCTCACGCTCCAACTGGCGGAGATACCGTTGCACGGTCCGGCGCGACTTGCCGAGCGCCCGCATCAACCAGGTGACAGTGATGTCACCTGAACGCGCAGCGCGGTTCTTCCGGTAGATATATTCCGCGAGCTTGCGGGCGCAGCGCCGCGCGCCGTCTGTCAGGTTGCGGTCGTCCTCGATGCGCGCGGACATCTCCGGCACAAAAGCGCCACTGTCACGCGGCGGTGTGTGCCGTGGTTTCGCTTCGGCGGGCAGATGGCAGGATCGAAGCGACCGCTGCCGGCGTTCTTCGTCTTTGGGTATCACGGCGGGGGAGGGACGTTGTTCGATGCGGAAGCCAGAGCGGGCCATCCGCGCAGCCAGGCGCTGCACGACCTCTTCTATCGGCGGGGGTTGTCTGTCGATGTTCATGGTTTTCTCCTTGGTTATGAGAAAAACCATCGGAATTCAGGCCGCACAAAACCGCCGCAAAAAGCGCTTGCGTTTTTTGAAGTTTCTGCCAGAGTAGGGATTGCAACATCGCTGCTCTTGCAGTTTCAGTTTTTAGAAGGCCCGCCCCCCGGCGGGTTTTCTCTTTTTAGGTCATCGGGTTTCCTTCAGACAGTGGTGAACACAGAAGTGGCCGGACTCCGGAATCGGATGGGCCACGGGAAAAGTGTCTATTAAGAATCGGGCCACAGCAAGCGCGCGCCGCCGCGCCGCCCGTGACGCAGCGGCCCTGGTCCACGCGAATCAGGCGGGAATGCTTGTGAGTAGGCGAATGTGCGATCAGTGTGGACAAGAACGGTGCTCCCGTTGGTGAGAGAGAGAAGACCTGCCCGATTGAGGCCATGCAAAAACGCCGCAAAAAACCTCTTGCGTCCGGTGCCGGACTCTGTAAGATTGGATTGTCACATCGCTCTCACAGAGCTTCAGTTTCTAGAAGGCCCGCTTCGGCGGGTTTTCTTTTTTCTAGGTCATTGGGTTTCCTTCAGACAGTCGTGAACACAGACGGGCCGAACTCCGGAATCGGAATGGCCCACACAGAGTCTGCCTGAATATTTGTCACTCGGCAAGCGCGATACAACCTACAGGTGATTTTCATGAAAATCACAACCCCTACCACAAACGGTAGTTTACGCGGGCCGCTATCATCCCCTTAGATAACCCGCCGCTCTATCGAAGGGAACTTCACGGGCCGGTCGATGGAATGCGCCGCCACGAAGGGGACCTGATGAATGCCAAAGCCGCCTGAACTTCAAGAGCTGGAGAGCTGTACGAACGACAATTACCGGTACGACTTCGCCCAGGCGGAGCGGATTCTGGAGGCGATGGATACTATGCGCCGCGAGGCGGAGAACACGCGCATTGAAGAAATCGTCACGATGATCGACGCCACCTTCAGGATTCTCCTCACGACCTACTGCAGCATCCTGCGCTACGAGATGACGAAGCTTCCGGGAACGGACGATGTGGTGCGATAAGGCCGGAGGATCGGCGCTTTTCAGCGGCTGAGAGCGGCGGCCCGCTTGACGAGGTTGATCACGGCGGCACGCATCGGCTGGTCCTTGATGGCCGCCCACGACTCCAGCAGCGTATGGAAGCCGTTCGCGCGGAACTGTTCGGCAAACGACTTGAACGCGCCATCGGACCCGGCGGAGCCAACGAGGTAGGCGAGGGGCACATCAAGATAGGCCGCAAGGCTGGCAAGCTCCTGAACCGGGATGCGGTTCTTTCCTGATTCGTATTTTTGCACCTGCTGGAAGGTAAGATCCAGATGCTCGGCGACCTCGGTCTGACTCTTGCCCGCGGTAACGCGGGCGAGGCGGATGGCGCTCCCCAGATCGCAGTAGAAATTGTCCTCGGGCTTCTTCTTGTTGTGTCTTCCGGCCATGAGCAGATGGTTGGTTCGTTGCCGGACGATTAAAAGGCAGTGACGGCAGCCGGTCAACCGGAAAGAGGCCTTGCAGCGTGTTCTCGTTTTGTTCTTGACGCCATTCCTGTCCTGAGTCATGAATCGGCGATGAGCTGGAAGCAGATTTACAGCAGTATGGCCTTCTGTCCTTATAAGGACGACATGGCCGCCGCGTGCGAGCTGCATGACCCCCTGATGACCCTGCGCCGATACCTTGACGGCGCGTCCCGGTCCTACGAGGTTCTGGACGCCCTGCGGCATCTGGAATATGTTTGTGGCCAGCCAATCAAACGGGCAACGATGCAATTCCGGCGCTGCCTGTCCTGGGAAGACCAGAGCGCAAGAGACGAGGTCGCGCGGGCCTGCCTGATAGAAATCGGTGGCTGGATCAACCGGAACAAAAGGCACAGCGGAGAATGACAATCCTGCCTGACGACAGGTATCTCTCGGGGTGGCAGCGCGCGAAAGCCCGCCTGCAGGCCCTGATCGACGACTTCAGGGACTTTTTTTGCGGATGACATTGCCCGGCTGCCCGACTGGTGGAAGCCAGACCAGATTGAAAGAAGCAGCAGGGGTTCGGATGGCTAGACAAAACACAAAATTTATTGTTACCACGGACGGGAAGAAAACGCTTCCCAGCTTCAACATCCGCATCAGAGACAGCCGGACGACAGTCAGGCTGTCGCCGGTTGTCGCCAAAGCCGTAGAGAAGATCGCCGCCCGTGAGGGCTGCGGACTCGATGAGCTTTACAGCTACATCGACCGGAAGAAGGAAAAAGGGGTTACGAGAGCTACGGCTATCAGGGATTTCGCGATCCGGTATTTCATGGAGGCCGGCACCGAAGCCGGGCACCGGAAAGCAGGCCACGGGCACCTGATTGCAAAGGCTCGTCCGCGCCACCGGCGCGCGGCATCCTGAAAAACAATTTGAGTAAAATCCAACCAATACTTTACGAGAACTTAGCATAAAAGCCCCAGACTCAAGAGATAGACCCGCTCTTGCGTACCGGGGCTGGCTCGTATGTCTGCGATGATCTTTGCCAACCCCCTAGCTCATAATCGCAATGGTTGAGTGTCTGAAGTGCGATGGGGAGCCTGTGTTTTTCCTACGGTGGGGTTCGAGACATGGCAGCACTGCAAAACATCTTGCCGGACGATGCTGTAAAGGCGCGTGTGAAATGGTTCAACGTCCCGAAAGGATTCGGGTTCGTCGAGCCCGAGAATGCGAACTATGACGCCTTTCTGCATATAACCACCCTGAAACGGGCCGGCGTGGAAAAGCTGGGCGAGGGGGTCTGGCTGCTCTGCCGGATAGAGCGTGGCTCCAAAGGCGCGCAGGTTAGAGAGGTCGTAAGGATTCTTGAGACTGGCGAACGACCGGAGCCTCTTGGACCGCCTTCTGTCCCTGAAACCCCCGGTGATGACTGTTTCCATCTGACAGGAACGGTCAAATGGTACAACCCTGGAAAAGGGTTCGGGTTTGTGCTGGCTGATGACGGGCTGAAGGACGTTTTCATCCACAAAAACTGTCTGGCACGCTGCGGGCAGGCGACTATCGAGCCCGGTGTGCCAGTTCAGATGAACGTAAGGGCTACGCCCAAAGGGCGGGAGGTCGTCGATTTTCAGTTCCTGGATGAGCAAGATTCTTTTTCAGAGAACGATGACGGGTTAGATAATGCAGCGGGCAATTCATGAAAGCGAAAGAGCCTGAGGTCACGCATTTTCACCAGAAGCCGCGCCGCAAGGCCGAGTTCATCAAGCCGGTGAATACACTCAAGACCAAGGCGGGTTACGGCGGCTTAGGTGATGACATCCTGAGCAAGGCGCAGGCGGTGCTTGAAAACAACACCGTGGATTTTCAGCCGCTGGCTGAAATGTATCTGGCCGCCATGCTGCGCGCGATTGAATATGCCAGCAACCCTCCGAAAGGCGAGGATAACGAGGCACTGATCGCGGGCATGCTGTACCCCGCCATGCAGCTGAAAGCCAATGGCGGCATGTTCCGGTATCCCCTGATCACACGGATCAGCGACAAGCTGCTCCAGTTTCTTGAAGTGATCGCCGAGCCCGACGAGGATGCCATCGAGATCGTGCTGGCTTTCCATACGACCCTACGGGCCCTGCTGATGGGGCGCGTCGCCGGCACAGGGGGCGAGTACGGCGATGAACTGATGCAGGCGCTTGAAGAGGCCTGCCTGCGCTATTTCGAGCATTATCCTGCCAACTGCTCGGGTAACGAAAAAGATTACAAAACGCAATTCTAGACCTGCCACGGCAACGCAGTCCGTGGCAGAGTTTCAGGACATTCCAGTCATTGGATTTCGCGAATTGACAAGATGGTCAGGAGCCGGCTTTCATTGTCCCGTGGCTAGTCACGGTAGGACACTTGCTATAGCAGGACTCCAGTTTCTCCAGCGTGAAGGGCTTGGCAATAAAATCCTTGGCGCCGCGTTCCCTGGCACTCACGATATTATCTTTGACGCTGTCGGCGCTCAGGATGACCACGTGAGCGCTTGCATCAAAACTGAGGATTTCCACGAGCAGGTCCATGCCCGAACCGTCAGGCAGATGGATGTCAAGAAACACGATGTCGGGCAGGTATTCCAGATAGGCCTCAAGGACCTTGTTGGCATTCTTGAAACCGATAACCCTGCCTTTGGCTCTGAAGGTTTTGCTGGCAAGGGAGCGCATGAACGCATCGTCATCGACCACCATCACGATACGGTCTGCCCTTTTCTGCCTTGCGCTCAAAAGCCGGGAAACCTGCGGCTGCGATTCATTATCCTGTTCAAGAGCTTCGAGACGAAGCTGAATCTTCACCAAACCATCCGGCGTTACGTCCGAGGTCTGCGCCGTGCAGCTGTGTTGGGGCAGTTTTTCATGAATGCCGTTTGAGATGGACTCGCCCTCCACGTTTCTGCCCATATGAGCCAGGACCAGAACGTTTTTGCTGTTGCAGATGAAAATGATCCCATCCCTGCCATCGAAATATTCTTTGAGCTTCAAGGCAATATAGGCGGCGTTATGATCGGTCTTGCCCGTCAGGCAGACCTCGACGATATACCATTCACCTGTGTCTTTTCTGATATGGGGTACGAATCCCATAAACCGGCTCTGGTTGTAATGCTGAACTACTTCCATATTCGAAATCCATAATATTATCAGTCGTCATATAAAACAATCAGTTATTCAATAACGCGTTGTCGTGTACTCACGGCCAGGTCACGATTGGGATGCCCGACCTGCAGCCTTTATCTTCACGGCAGCCGGTCCAGCGGCTTCAAAGGTGACCACCAAGCCTGCTGCCGGACTAACGTCCAATGAAAGCCAGTCCGGCCTGGCAAAGAAATACCTTTTCCCGTCTTGAGTTGTGATAACACCCATCTCCATGTCGGCAGCGTAGCCGACAACAACTCCCTCGCTCATGTTGCCATCATGGAAAAAGAATACTTTCTCTGCAAGGACTTTTTCGGGTGCTTGGCTGGTCAGTGCCGAGGCCCCAGGGGTACTGAATACTCTTGTATGGTGGTGCCTTCCACGCATGAATAGCTGATTGAGACAGGCCTGATTCCCATGTTAGAGTTGCGCAACCGTCAAGAGCTGACCCGGCTGATGACTGTATCGCCGTAAAAAGGGATGAAGACGTTCAGGCATGGCTAAGAAGGCATCAGCAAAAGCAGTACAGAACCAGACACCCGATTACCGGATGCTGTTTGAATCGGCGCCCGGCCTTTATCTTGTCCTCAGCACCGATCTGAACATCATCGCGGTCAGCAACGCCTATCTGCAGGCGACAATGACGGTGCGGGACAAAATTATCGGCCGTCACCTGTTTGAGGTTTTTCCCGACAACCCCGACGACCCGGCAGCGACGGGAACGCATAACCTGAAAGCATCGCTGCAGCGGGTTCTAAAGAACAAGGTTGCGGATGCCATGGCCGTGCAGAAATACGACATCCGCCGGCCGGATTCCGAAGGCGGCGGTTTTGAGGAACGCCACTGGAGTCCGGTCAATGCGCCTGTCCTTGATGACAAAGGTGAGATCAGCTGCATCATTCATCGGGTCGAGGATGTGACTGAGTTTGTGAAACTCAGTCAAAAACGCAGCGAACAGGCGAAATTGACCGAGGAGCTGCAAACGCGGACGAGCCAGATGGAATCCGAGATCTATGCACGGGCGCAGGAAGTTCAAAAGGCCAATGCTGTGCTACGGGAGGAGATGGCGGAGCGTGAACGGGCGGAAGCGGAACGGGACCATTTTTTCACACTCTCTCTGGATATGCTGTGCATCGCCAGGTCGGATGGATATTTCAAGCGCGTCAACCCCGCCTTCACACAAACGCTGGGGTGGAGCGTCGAGGAGATGCTGGCGCGGCCGTTCCTCGACTTTGTGCATCCCGACGACCACGCCGCCACCCTCCGTGAGGTCGAGAGACAGGTCGCTGCCGGCGATAAGGTGCTTCTTTTCGAAAACCGCTACCGGCACAAGGATGGCTCGTGGCGTGTGCTGTCGTGGAATTCAGTGCCCCAGCCGGGCGGGTTCATGTACGCCACGGCGCGTGACATAACTGAACTCAAGCGGTTGGAACAAGAACTCCTGATCTCCAAAGAGCAGGCGGAAAAGGCCAGTCAGACAAAATCCGAATTCCTCGCCAACATGTCGCACGAGCTCAGGACGCCGCTCAACAGCATTATCGGCCTGAACCGCCTGCTCTATGAGGACAAGGATCTTGACGAAGAATACCGCGACATGGTCGGCGTCGCCTACAGATCGGCTGAGAACCTGCTGGATATCGTCAATGACATTCTCGATCTCTCGAAGGTCGAGGCGGGCAAGCTGGTGCTTGAAAACATCAGTTTTTCCCTGCAGGAAGTTGTCGACAATATCATGGAAACCATACTTCCCCTCAGCAGTGAAAAGGGGTTGGTATTGTCCTATCACCTAGCGACCGAGGATCTGTCCTATTTTGTCGGCGATCCCGTGCGTCTTGGCCGCGTCATGATGAATCTGGTCAGCAATGCGATCAAGTACACGGAAAAAGGATCGGTCACGGTCGATATCAAATGCCTGCGCGAGGGCGAGGACAGGGCCATCATAGAATGCGGTGTGACGGATACGGGCATTGGCATTCCTAAGGACAAGCAGGAGCTGATCTTTGATAAATTCGCGCAGGCGGATTCCTCGATCACGCGCCGTTATGGCGGCACCGGGCTGGGCTTGGCCATCACCAGGCAGATCATCGAGATCATGGGCGGTGAGATCGGTGTGGAGAGCGAAGTGGGCAAGGGCTCATGCTTCCGGTTCCGAATACCATTTGGAACGGCGGAAATGAGGCCCATGATCGACAAGGGCGCTTTTCGCAGGGGACAGATCGCCCGCCTGCCGGCGGAGCAAAGAAAGAAAATAGAGGATGTGCATATCCTTGTGGCGGAGGATCATCTTCTCAACCAGATATTTTTGCAAAAACTTCTTCCCCGCATCGGGCTCGGACACTACGAAATCGTCGATAACGGCAGAGCCGTTCTGGAGGCTTTGGACAAGAAGCCCTACGACATGATCCTGATGGACTGCCACATGCCGGTGATGAGCGGATACGACGCCACGAAGGAAATCCGCGATCGGGAAAAGCTTAACGCCAATCACATCCCGATTCTGGCCATGACCGCCGATGCCATGGTGGGTACGCGCGAACGCTGCCTTAACGCGGGGATGGATGATTACATCAGCAAGCCGATCAATCCGGACGAACTACGCCATCTGATGGCCCGATGGGTGACGTTTCCTGATGAGGCAGGGGACGGTCGCGCTGACGACAGGAGCAGGAAGCGCGGCGGCACATTGATCGATCTGGCAGGACTGAAGGAATTCTCCGACAATCAGGACGAGTTGAATCAGTTCATTCATATGTTCTTGCGGGAATCAGACGCTACCCTGAAACTCCTGCGGAAAAACTGCAAGGACGGTGAAAACCAGTCGTGGACGGATGCGGCGCACAAGTTCAAGGGCGGCGCCGCCATGCTTGGAGCCGAGACGCTGCGGTTGCTGTGCGAGCGGGCACAGGGGATGAAAGTTGCGACGGCAGCAGACCGTCAAACTATCTTCATTGATATCGAAACTGAATATGGCCGCGTCAAAGACAGTCTTCTGCGGACCGTGTCGGGAAACGGAAAATAAAGCCGGACCGCTAATTCCCCGTCCTGGGCTGACGGTTCTTCCCCTCATCCACGGTAACCTCCCTGACTTTTTCAAGCAGCTGCGCCGGCGTAAAGGGTTTCTGCAGACTGCCATTCGCGCCGATTGTCTCCGCGATCTTGAAGGACGAATATTCGGCGGCCCCGCTTGAGGAGACGACGATAAGTTTCACAGACGGACGCAGAGCCTTGATCTGTCTGATGACTTCCATGCCATCCTTGTTGGGCATGAACATATCCGTGATAACAAGATCAAACTCATCTCCGTTCTGAACTGCCTTGATTGCCTCATCCCCGTTTGACGCCACTGTTATCTGGTGTTGGGCCTTCTCTAGCGCCTTGCTCGCCAACCCTCGAAACAGCTCGTCATCGTCCACGAGTAATATCTTCATTATTGGTCCCTCTGCAGTCGGGTGATGAACACAGGTCACACTTCCGAGCACACACTCTCAAGATCTGAACTTACGGCCATTTTGTAGCAGAAAATCCAGGGTGCCTAGCCAAGCCTGATTCTGGCACAGGTGAAAGCCACACTCTACCAGAAAGGCCCGTAATGTTCCGCGCTATGACTTATGGCAATCAGACCGCGTCCCTGAAGGCTAAATGTCGCTATTATCGCGCCATATCCGGCACCTTCGCGCCTGGCACGCCCCCCCAGTGAATGCCGATAGCCTGCACTCTATTGAATAGAGCCAAAACAATAGACCATAGCCTATTGAACGAAGGCCGCCCGCGCCTCGGCAAGAGGCAGCCTCTTAGTCAAGCGGCGGCCTCGGCTTTCCGCTCTGGCTGCAGCCTGTGCAGATAATCGACGGCGCGCTGCGCGTGCGCGGCGGCGGCGAAAATCGCGCGGTTATCATTCTTCAGGACCGATACCCAGTAGGCGATGTATGAGGCGTGATCGTCGCGGACCTCCGGCGTGATCTCGAGATCAGCGCACAGGAAAGCGCTTCCCAGCTCGGCAACGAGTTCTTCGTGAGCATAGCCTTCGTCGCCCCAGCTCTTGCGTCCGAATTCACGATCAAGCCGTGAAGGGTGCTTTGTCAGGTGACAAGTTTCATGGGCAAGCGTAGCGTAAAATTTTTCAGCGTCGGTGAAAGCCTCAATCGGCGGCATCTGGATGTAGTCGAGTTCCTGCGCGTAGTAGGCCCGGTTGCCGCCATAACGGATTTCAGCTCCGGTGGCGGCGAAGAAATGATCGGCGTGGGCGATCCGCTCGACAGGCGTGAACTTCGGTTCCGGCCTCACGTAGTAGTGCTCCGGCAGTCCCTCGATCTGATCGCAGTTGAACACGGTGTAGCCCTTCAGGAAGTGGATATCGCGCTCGACATCCTCCCCGGCATCGTTCTGCTCGGTCTTCGTGATTGAGTTGGCGTAGACGACCAGTGAACCCTTTTCGCCCTTGCGGACGCACGCTTTGAGTTCAATCGCCTGCCGGAAGGTCATCCAGCTTGGTGAGGCGAAGCCCTGTTCGATGGCTGACGCCCACAGCATCAGGATATTGATGCCGGAATAGGGCATGCCGTTGTGGCGCAGCGGGCGCGTGATCCGCCCCGCCGCGTTCTCTCCGCTCCACGGTTTGATCCACGGACGGACGCCCGCTTCCAGGGAAGCGACGATTTTCGCGGTGATGCGGGTGTAGATGTCCTGCCGTTCTGTATTCTGCATTGTCTGTTCCTTTCCTTGCGTCGGGGTTTCTCATGACGCGGGCATTGAAAGGCCGGGCGGATTGAGGGACCCGTCACCGCAGGGAAACGGCCAACACGGGAGGACCGCAGGGACGAACGGAGCGGGCAGCGCCGTTGACGGGTCCCGCCGACCGGCCCATGATCGCGGCAAGGTTATGAGAAACCGTGACTCAGGCGGGAACGGACAAGGGTTGCAGATGCGGCAGGAAACAGAACCGCTCTAACGGCAATCTCGCGGTGTTCCTCGGCGGAACCTCCGCACTGTGAGGGGCAGTGGACGGGCTGCGCTTGCCGGAAAGATATACGGAGGCACCAGATGCTTGCCGAATAACAGTGACCGGCTCGTGTTCAGTGCTGTGCCTCAGGCGGTGGGTGAGGGACCTTCGTGCTGACAATGCTTCCTAGCGGAGGTGCGGGAATGCTCGCTTTCGTCCGCCGGGGCCGTAAAGCTTCACAAGCGCGGCGTCAATGTCCTCGCCGAAATCCTCACCCACTTCGACCGCCGGGGAGACGAGCCAGAGGTGATCGTAGGAGCCTTGATTCGGCGGTTCATAGTAACGATGCTTGCTGACAAGGAGTGAGCCGCGATGCGGTTCGCCGTGCAGAACAACAAAAGCGTTGCCATCGGTGAAGTACTTAACCTCGCGGCTCTTCAGATCGAGAACATAGATAGCGCCCGAGGTCGTCCAGGCGGCGGCGATGAAGTAAACCAGCCTCGCATCGGGGTCGAACCGCGGGCTCGTGATCCCCTCCAGCTCCTCCGGGAATAATCCGGCAACGGGTGGAACAAGGCCGGGGCGGGGACCGCCTTCCAGCACGCACTCCGCGTTGGAACCGTCGATTGGCGAAATCCAGATATCGCCGATCTGGGAGAATATGCCCTCGCAGTCTGCTAGCTGGACACCAGGCCTCTGCCGGTATTTCACGAAGACGAGTTGCCGGTGATCCGAAGATACGTCTGGCGTCGCTGCCGGCATCAGCAGCGGCAGTTGGCGCGACCTTCCATTGGCAGTCGCAAACACCTGTCCCCCCGCGCTCCACACCTGCTCGTCGGCAAAGGGCAGTGATGTGGCCAGCAGGAGGCCTTCGTATGAGAGCTGCACGGGACTAATACTCTTCGATCTGAGACGATCGAGAGCCTCGCGCATGGGGTCAAGTGCAATACCGTGCTTGTGCGCCACGATGTATATGAAATAGAAACATGTCGCCTCCAGATAGAGCAGATCGTCCGCTTCGCGGGCTTCGGCTTCGCGGGCAAGCTCCAGCTTGTGGAGGATGCTTTGGCGGTGAAGGTCAATCGCTTCCAGCCGTTCCCGGTCGAACCTGTAGGGCCTCCGTTCGTATTCAAAGGCTGGCGCAGGCTGATATCGCTGATTCAGAATGTCGACGCGTGTGCGCATTGACTCCCGGCCGAGCTGATCGAGGTAGTCCGCGAGGAACTGACCGCCGATCTCCGCGGCAGGAGTCCGGAGTGCTTCACCCAAAGTGACCTTACGGTTCTGCACCAGACCCGTCCAGTTCTCCGGCATCAGCCGGGCCGATACCTGACAGCACTCCGTCAGCACCTCGTCAAGAATGGCGTGACCGAGGACAATGCTTGTCTTTTCGATTGCGGATTCCGCTGCGGCAACTGCTGCGCCGGCCGTCTGGGACAGGACGTTGGCCGCGTAACCCGCTTCATTGATCTCTGAAACCATGCGTGTTACCGGATCGAGAGCGTCGAGGATTCGGGTGGTCTGCGCCCTGACGTGGTCGGCTGTTGCTGGTATTCCCCTGTGACCGACCTCGCGGAAGAGTTTGACCACGCGCCAGAGGCCTAGCGCACGGGAGGCAAGGCTTTTTAGTCTATCGGCGGCCATAAGGGCGTTCCCTGTAGTGTATAAGCTTCTTCATTTGCGGTAATCTGCAAGCGCCTTTCTGGCATGAATGATCAGCGGTGCGCAAGTCTCCACGAGGCTGAAAGCACCTATGCGCGGCAGAAAACCGTTTAGCAGCGCAGCGGCTGGCACGAGAGAAAGGCGGAGCGGCCTTTTCGTCAGGCATGCGCCGTCCGGGCTAGACGGACTCGGGAGACCGCCTCATGCGGCGGCCTTCCCGCCCAGCAGATCAAACAGGTCGCCCTGTGCCTTCACCGGCTCGGTGAATTCACAGCAGGCGATCTCGGTCACGATGTTCACTTGCCGCCAGCCGTCCCGATGAACGGTGGTGTCGATGCCGCAACCGGCTTCGATGTCGATGCCCGTCTCGGCGAAGAACTTTTCGAACTTGGCGTTATCGACACGCTGGTAGTACTGCGCTCCGGAGTAACGGAACGGCGTCGAGCCCTGCGGCAGGATGAAGACTCCGTATGTGCCGAGATGCCCGGCGATATCGATGATTTTCAGCTCGAACTCCGAACCCGTATAGCGCGGGGCCTTGCGGTCGGTCATCAGGCGACCGAAGGGCGGATTGCCGATGACGCTGTCGAAGTCGCGCGGCAGATCCTGCCAGATGTCGAACAGGTCGGCACAGATCCAGTTTGCTTCCGGCAGAAGTTTCCTGCCGATGGCGACATAGGCGGGATTGATTTCGACACAGGTGATATCGACCGGCTGATCGTGATATTTGAAATGCCGGTAGCAGAAGGACAGGATGCCGGTGCCGGCGCACAGGTCGAGGATTCTCGGCCCGTGAACCTCGATCTTGAAGTCGTTGGCCAGGTCGAGCGGCGTGAAGAACGCGCCTGACCGGGAGCTGTCGTGCTCCGCACCTTCGTGCCAGTTTTCATAGACGAAGATCTTGTCGTCGAGCGTCAGTTTGGCCTTCTCCAGCAGCGATTGCGCGGCCAGGTGATTCCGGGACTGCTCCTTCGTAAGTTTTGCCATGTTGTTTCCTTTCGTGGTTGTTCACTACGCGGAAAGAAAACGCCGGGCCTGGGGGCAGGCGGGGTCAACGGGTTACACGGTCACTCGGCGCGGGCACCCGTTGACGACGCCGGCAGGACCGGCAGGATAAGCGTCAATGCTGAACGGCCACGGAAAGGGACAGGGGACATCGATGGAACGGGGAAGGTGCGAGGCTTGCGCCGACGCGCGGTATCGTCACCCGACTGGATGGTGGGATAGTTCAATTTGGGCCGGAACGCTGATCGTGATAGGGTGGGGCGCTTATCGATAAACAGAGGTAGTTGTTATGCCAGTATGCCCCGGAAAGAAGCTACAGCCGGCCCAAAGCAAGTGCATAAACAATCTGTACAGGTGCAAGAAGTGTGGCAACGTCGGCTGCGCTATGCTACCTGAGTGTT
This sequence comes from Bryobacteraceae bacterium, assembly GCA_041484525.1. Lineage (GTDB taxonomy): Bacteria > Acidobacteriota > Terriglobia > Bryobacterales > Bryobacteraceae > JBGPHT01. Next base: position 54,364 of record JBGPHT010000004.1, read on the forward strand.
CCAATCAGGGATTCAAGTTGGGAAAATGCGTAAAGTGCGGAGCGGTCAGCCAGTCTGAAATTGTGAAATGATCTAATCTCCGGAGTGAGCCCTTGTCCCGTGTATCCCATTTTCAGCGCTTCTCTCAGCCCGAGAATCATGCAACCAACAACACGCTGCTCGTGCTGCGGTATTTTTACCAGTCGTCTCCGTTCAAGATCGAGCGTGTCCTAAGCGCGCTGCTGGAGACTGAGCTGTCCATCGGCCTGACCTTCGAACAGCAGATCAGGGGGGACGCGAGTGTTCCGGATGCGCTGATCGCCCAGCAGTCAATGAGGATCTTTATCGAGACGAAGCGCGGAGGGTTTCTCGACGCTGATCAGATTCGACGCCATCTCCAGAGCATCGCCGGGCACACGCAGAGCCGGGGCGAGGGCACGATCCTCATCGGCCTTACCAGGGAGCCGATTGCGGAGTCGGAGCGCAAGGCGCTAGCCGGGGAGGCCGCGTCGCAGGGCGTGACTTTTGCGGCTGTCACTTTCTCACAGATCGTCGAGGCTTTGCGCGCGCAGTGTGCCGAGTACGAACGCGAGCTTCTCTCTATCGTCGATGACTATGACGGCTATCTCGCTGAGGAGGGTCTCCTTGAGGAACGCAATCAGTTTCTGGTCGTTTTCCCCTGCGGCACTTCAATCGCCGAGAACGTGCGCTTCGGAATCTACTATGAGCCACCGTCACGACGCTGTAAGCGCAACTATCGTTTCATCGGCGTCTACACACAAAAGACCGTCGCTTATGTAGGGACCGTGGAGGCGATCGCCATCGCGTCGTGCGAGGGTGGCGAGTTCAGCTTTGTGGAAGAATCCGGAACGCTTGACGACGACCGGCGCAAGCGCATCATCGATACAATCGAGCAAACGCCCTATTACGACCTCAGGGCCGATCCAAACCGCTATTATCTTGTCGACTCATTTGTCCCAACCAACGCCAGAAAGGTTTCTTCTGGCGGAATTATGGGCATGCGTTATCTGGATTTGCCAAAGCTGGCTCCTGCCTACAATCCACGCAAGAACTATTCGAGTGCGGAATTGGCCGGGTTGTTGAAAACCGCGACTTGGGAATAGGGTTGCGGAATCTTCCTCGCGTGAGGGATCGTCACCGCATGGCCGAGACCCCGAGTCTCGGTGAGCGTAGCGAATAGAGCCCGACCGCCGGCCCCGGCGGACACGCCGAACTTCTTGTCGAACAACGGGGGCGCAAAGAACAGGACACCTTATATATATGATGGTGGCCCGTGTTCGCCTTTTCTTCGCTATGCTGTTTCCATGGGCAAGTGGTGCACGGTGACCATGACGGACGGCGAGGGAAAGCGGTACAGCCTCGATGTCAATGCCGACAGTTCATACGACGCGGCCCACCTGTACCTGACTCATGTGCGCGGCAATCCGGGCTGCGGCTTTCCGATCCCGACGACCTCCGCGCTGTTCGAGGTCGTGACGGGCGGGCGCATTCACCATGTCCAGGGTGCGCGGCTGAAGAAATGGATCGAGAACCGGCGGCAGGAATGGAAGGGTCCGCGCGGCCTGCTATTTTCACAACGTCCAATGATCGGGGACTAAACCGGCAGCAAAGGCGATATCCTTTGATTACGGCACCGCGTTCCGTCCAGGAGGCAGGCTTTGGCTGGAAAATTGAGCCGCATCGTAGCCCTTCTGAAGAGTGCGCCGCGCCAGATCATCGCGGCTTACAGGAAGGGGCACGACGACGCTCCCGCCGTCCCGCCGCCGGAGATTCTGCGCAATCGTAAGGTCCCGCCCGCTGTTCCCCCGCCGCCGGGCAAGGATTCACAGACCAAGTAAGCGTCTGGCCGCGCGTGCTTCCATCGATCAGGCCGTGTAAGATCTGTTCAGGGGGCTAATATCGTGGGCACCCGATCGGTGGCTACAGGAAAAATCGGCGAAGCGCTCGCCCGGAACCTCCTGCTGCCCTATTTCACAATCGCCGAGCCTGTTCCCGACCAGGGCGTAGATTTCGTCGCCGAGGTCGAGGAAAGCCAAGGCGATCCCTTCAACTTCGCTGTCCAGGTCAAGCTCGCGCAAGAATTCACCGTCACGACGGGAACGCTGTTCAAGTGGATCGACCGCATCGGCATTCAACCGGTTGTGCTGGTCCATGTCGAGCGGCCACACTCGGAAGCGCAGCGATACCGGTTCCGGGTTCTGCATGACTGGATGATGGAAAACCCGGAGTGGGAGCGGCTGCGGCATCAGAAAGAGTTTACGTTCGCCCTGTCGGAATTTAAGCGCATCGGCACCGACGACGCGCATTTCCGCGCCGCGATCACAAGGGAGATGGACCGGGTGCGCGGTTCATCCTCGTCTGTATGGCGGGCCGAGCGGCGGCCCTCTGCGCCGGTGGCGGTTTCCGACCTGAGTCGCGCCTTCGGTTTGCTGAGCGTGATCGAACCTCCGGCAGGCGTATTGAGCGAGATTGCAGAAATCAAATCGCTGGCCTCCGAACGCGAACAGTGGACCTACCTCCGCAATCTTTGGGCGGAAGATGACGAAGGCCGGCGTCTCGCACTTCGCGATAGTCCCGAAACGGCAGGCTGGGTCGGCAGGATTCTGAGCACGCCCCCGGAAGTTCGGCGAAGCCTCGAAGTCGGGGAGTTTCTCCGCTTCATCCGCGCGATGAAGCTGTTCGACAAGGGAAAGCAATTTCGTCTGCCCCGATACAACTGGCAGGAAATCAGCTGCTGGCGCGTATTCGTGCAGGTGTTTCCGGGGACCATCGACCTGCTCGAATCTTTCATCCGCCGCAACATTCAGCAGAAACCCTCGGGCGATTTGATTGCGCCGCTGCTGTTGACCTCGACACTGGCGAAAGCATCAGAGGGCGTGGCAGGTGAACGCGCCCGCAAGCTGCTGGATTTCCCGCGACAGGCGTTGGACGCCATGGCGGTAGACACCTATCCTCAGTACCGGATTCTCTCGAATTTCTATGCCGCGCGCGCCGAAGCGGGGACGCAGCCCGATGCGGATAGACAAATGGAATTCACGAAGCGGCACCTACGCGACGGCCGCGATTGGGATTTGCAGCTGATGAGGGACTACTACGAGCGCGATGACGCCCACAGCATGGCTGTGGTTCAACAGAAGCTGATAAAGCCGAAGCTCCGCCAGCTGAATACCTCCGACCATGAACAATGGCGTTATGAACGCCTGAAGCGGCGCGGCATCCTGATCCCGTTCGGCGCGTAGCCCATCGGCCCGTTCACGCGATGGCCCGCCGCGTCATGACGGGCCATCTGGCGAAAGGATGTCAGGCGGCCTTGCGCAGCAGCACGGGCAGCCAGCCGGTTTCGGCCATCTGGCGTTCCGCGATGACGGCGAGTTCGCCTTTCTTGGCTTTGTTCCAAGCGGGTGCGATGTCGCCCTTGGCTTCGGTCAGGGCTTCGAGAATGCCGGTCTTGCTGACCTTGGTGAAGTAGTTCCCGGCGGTCGGCGTGAACCACGCGTTCATGTCGAGCTTCAGCGTGGCGGCAAGCCTGTCGGCGTAAGCGAACCGATGATCGTCGGCGCTGTCTTTCTTCGTCCGCACGGCATTGATGCTGCGCGCCATGCAGAAGGCGAGAAGATCGAGAAGCACCTGCTGATCCTGCTCAAGACACCATGTCCACAACGCATCAGGTGAACCGGGGATCGTATTGCCCCAGCTCTCCCCAGCAGAAGTGATGGCATCGAAAGCTTTGGTGCCCTCGGTGCCTTGCAGGGATTTGGTGGTGGCGAAGATCTGCAGACAGTTGTTCCCCGATGCAGTGTCCAGGAGCACTTGCGCTGCGAGAGTATGAACGAGTGCTGCCAGGGCGATATCAGGACGGTTGAGGAGTTCCGCACTGATGGCCGCCGTCTTGTGGAGCGTCAGGCTTTCGATCAGGGAAGCGGGCAGGGTGGGCTTTTCCGCAACCTCGACAGTTTCGACCGAGCCGTCGTCGTTGGTGACGGTCTTGGTCGCGGGCGCTTTCTTCGGACGATCAGCCGGGAGTAGAAAGCCGCGGTCGATATCGATTTTGCCGCTGTAGCTGATCCGGACAACCGCACCGGCGATGGCCAGGGCCTCGGGCAGCCAGACATCCTCGCGGTCCTCATTGATCGCGTCGATCCGCTCGGAGATTTCATTCAGACGCTCAGGATATTCCGCGTCCGGGTCGTCATTCGCGTCCCATGCCGTCTCAAGCGTGTCGTGTTCCTGCTCCAGGGATGCGAGTTCCTTGGCGAGTTTCGCAGGTAACGGTGCCAGCTCGGGATGCACTCGCGAGCAATGCGACCATTCGGAATGGTCCTGCTCAAGCCGGAGTTCAACCCATTTCCAGCCCTCCTTGCGCAGACCGTCAGCGGCTTTTTCGAGTTTGGCGAGGGCAAGATTGCGCAGAAGCTCCTGATCGATAAGGAAGACACCTTCGTCGTCCTGGGCGAAGAGATCGCGGCGGATTTGGCCACCGGCTTTCTCGTAGGCCTTGAGGGTGACGAATTTGACGACCTTGTGCGACGCGGGGATTTCACCGTCGGTCAGTGCGCGGCGGATGGAGCGGGGATCGTCGTCCATGTTGCGCAGGGCCTTGAGGAGTTTTTCCTGCGCCTTGTGGTCGTCGCTGATCGCAAAAGCCATGACCTGTTCAAGGTCGAGCTTGCCGTCGCGGTAGGCAGCGAGGATAACCGGGCTGACGCCGGCAAGTTTCAGGCGCTTGCTCACCACCGCTTCGGTGACACCGAAACGCGCGGCGATATCGGCAGCGGGCATGCCCTTGTCGCCGAGATCACGGAAGGCCTCGAATTCATCGGCGGGGTGCATGTCCTCGCGGACGGCGTTTTCAGCGAGGCTGATTTCGAGGAAGTTATCGTCCTTGCCCCGGACCTCGCAGCGGACGGGGTAATCAGCTTGGATGTCGCCTTGCTTGAGGAGCAGATGCAGGGCGGCGAAGCGTCGGCCACCGGCACCGACTTCGAATTTACCGCCTTTGCCGGGACGGACCGTGAGGGGATTGATCAGGCCGTGGGCAGCGATACTGGCCGCGAGTTCGGCAAGTCCGGTATCGGAACCGGCGGTCTTGCGCACGTTGCCGCTCCACAGGACGAGCTTGTTGAGAGGGATGGATGTAGTGTCAGTCATTACGTTCTCCTTGGTTAAGTGGTTTTTCACAACACGCAGGAGAGAGCCGGTCGATTGAGCCGACGGGTCATCCAAGATGGTCTGTCGTTATGGGCGGGGACCCGGAACGCAACCATCTCTGGAAATTGACGCGAAGGCGCGACCGGCTACAATCGCGAGATAAACGGAAAACCATATGTTCTATATCTGTTACTTGGCGCAAGAATCCGATGTGCAGTGTGCCTTAGCTTCGGCAGCGTGATCGGGTTGCTTTGACTCTTACGCGGCAGGGATCGTCACGCTGGTGCTACATTAAGCGCCGCTCGGGAAATAGAGCGTTCCCATGTGAACGGTGGCAACTCTTTGCGGGTCCGGGCGCACAAGGGGGCGCGCGCCTCCCTTGTGTATCCCCGAGCCGGTCTGTTCTGCTCCGGCGCGACCGGCGCTCGCGGCACGCGCCGTCCATCAGAGGTCTCTTATATTAGCAGCCGCTTTTGTGCGGTGCAGCGATGAATCTTATTGACATAAGACAACCTTCTCTGTAGTTTGTGCCTCAAGCCTAGTGCATTTGTCAAGATGTCCCTTCCGCAGCTTTGTTGCGTGACGGCTCTTGCGACGACAGAGCGGTTTTACGTTTCTCGCCTGTCCGATACGGCACAGTTGCTAAAACAACTAAGAAGCTAACGCTTCGAGGTTGTTTTTTCATGTCCGGGCTTGGGAAGTCTCCCGATCACAACATGGCCAACCTTGAGCAACGCTCCGACAGCGGGCTGACATTTACTTTGTCAGTCATCGCTGGAGGGGTAGATCGTCAACAGTATTTGAGAAGGAGGAAGAGATGGCAAGACTTGAGAAGAGGCGCACGATAGGACTTATGGAATTGTATAACGCGGTGGGTAAAGCCGTACTTGCGGGGGAAAAAGAGATTGTTATCGATGGGGATCTGGATCTTACCGGAGCGGGAAGTCGCCTCATGAGGCTTCCGGATAATCTGACTGTTCACGGGGATATGAACGTTTCGTACACCAATCTTGACCATCTGCCTGAGGGCCTCAAAGTCGACGGCGATATCTATGTACAGGAAAGCGGCGTGCTGCGCGCATCACGTGATCTTCACATCGGCGGCAGAATCGGCGGGACGCTGATAGGGCTTGAAAGAAACTGGCATAACCTTCAACATTTCTGGCCAGCTTAAACCGTTAACCGCCCAAGAGCCGATGGGAGGCCTTTCGGCCGACCGGGGGAGATCTCAACAAGTGAGAAGGAGGAGATAGAGCATGTTAGGTAATGTTAGGTATTACTCGTCTACGAGAACTTTTTGCGCGTAGGGCAATCGTCAAATACCTGTCCGAGGGTGGTGCGCGGTAGCTGAAAGTGGACCGTGCAACTTATAACGGTGCAAACGGCAGCTGTGAGGCATCCTTTTCCGGCATAAGCAAGTACGAATAGCCGGCGCCGGAGATGAGACACTCCCCTTTGCGTGAGGGATCGTCACCGGATGGCCGAGACGCCTGTCTCGGGGCGCAAAGCGCCTAGAGCCCGGCCGCCGGCCCCGGCGGCACGCCGAAACACTGGAAGAATCCCGGGCACGCCTGAAAGCCCCTTCCACTACACCCCATTAACCAATTTTTCAACCTTGGGGCATAGGCTGGACTTAGATACAACCACAGGACGCATACCCAGAAACCTTAAACGCGGGGTTGTAGCGATAACGCCGGGAGAAGGCGATGCAGGCATTTCGCGGGAGCAGAGCCGGGCGTGTGTCGATAATGGCGCATTTCAACCAGCTTGCCCTGTTCACGGACGATCCCGTAGAATCGGCGCAGGTAACAGCAGCGGAGGTAGCCCGTGACGGAAACGACGGAACGAACGGCGCTCGGCGAAGCGATCCTCAAACACTGGCGGGACAACTGCCAGCAGATGGTGCGGGACCTGGAGCTGAAGGGCCGGCTGGATCAGGCGGTGTTCGCGGCGCAGGAGACGACGGGCGACCTGCTGTACGAACTGGTGTCGGTGAAGAAAATGAACTACCCGGCGGCGTGGGAACTGGCGACGCAGGAGTGGGCACTGCCGCAGGGCCGGAACCAGGGGGAGAACACGAGCGGGGACCTCCCGCCGGCAGCGAGCCTGACCGGGACGACAAGCTCCGGGAACTCGACCCAAGAGAATTCCAGGACAGCGACCTCGCACCGCAGGCGCCCGCGCCTCCGCCGCGCGACTTCCGGATAAACGAAGCCCATCGGATCGGGCAGGGCGGGCTGAAGGAAAAGGCGAGAGACAACATCGCCGCGATCCGCACCCTCAGGCAGGTCGAGGACGAAAGTCGCGCGGCGCGCGAACCCGAGAAGGCCGTGCTCGCCCGCTACAGCGGCTGGGGTGCGCTATCCAACGTCTTCCATCCTTATCCCCGCAGCGACTGGGAGGAGATCGCCCGCGACGTTAAAGAACACCTGACCCCCGAGGAATACGACTCGGCGCGCGCCTCGACGCCGAATGCGCATTTCACATCACCGCTGGTTATCGGGGCGCTTTGGCAGGCGATGGAGCGCTTCGGGCTTGCACCCGGCGCACAGATCCTTGAGCCTTCGATGGGTGTCGGGCATTTCTTCGGCCTGATGCCGGACTCCCTGCTGCCCGGCTGCCGGCGCACCGGCGTCGAGCTGGACGCCGTCACGGCGCGGATCGCAAAACAGCTCTACCCGGACGCGACGATCTTCGCCAAGGGGCTTGAAGAGACGCACCTGCCGGATAATTTCTTCGACGCGGTGATCGGGAACATTCCCTTCGGCAACTATCCCGTGCACGATCCCGCCTATAAGAACTCCCCGGTGACGCGGACGATCCACGATTATTTCCTGGCGAAGTCGCTCGACAAGCTGCGACTCGGGGGCGTGATGGCGCTGATCACCAGCCGCTACACGATGGACAAGCAGGATTCGACGATGCGCCGGTATCTCTCCGACCGTGCCGACCTCGTCGGCGCGATCCGGCTGCCCAACACCGCGTTCAAGGCCAACGCGGGCACGGAAGTCACGACCGATATTCTGTTTTTACAGAAAAGAGCACCAGGCACCACCGGAACTCGGGGCTCGTGGCGGGACCTGGCTGCTATTGATACCCCGGACGGCCCCACCTCCGTCAATGAGTACTTCGCCCGTCATCCACAGATGATGCTCGGCACCATGCGGCTGGAGGGCACGATGTACCGGGACCGCGAGCCGACGCTCACGGGCGACCTGACGTCGGAGCGCCTGCAACAGGCCGTCTCATCACTGCCGGAAAAGATCTGCGCCCCGCGCACGCTACCTAACCGCGCCCGTCCTCCCCCCGAACACAGCAGTCTTGCTGACATCGACAGCGCGGATGTGAAGGACGGCGCTTACGCCATCCGCGACGGGCTGCTGGCGATCCGAAGGGGCGCTGTATTCGAGACCGCTAAAGTGCCGGGTTCCACCGCGTGGCGCATCCGCGGCATGCTGGCGGTGCGGGACGCCATCCGCGTCGTCTTCCGTACGCAGCTCGACGATGCGCCCGAGCAACGCATCACCGAAGCACGCAAACTCCTCAACGACATCTACGATTCCTTTGTCAGCCGGTACGGGGCGTTGTCGTCGCGCGAGAACATCAAGGCCTTTGCCGGCGATCCCGACCAGCCTCTCTTACTCTCACTCGAAAACTTCGATCCCGAGACGAAGCGTGCTAGCAAGGCCGCCATCTTCGAGCGGCGGACGCTGGAGCGCTATAAGCCCGTCGCCCATGTCGAGACGGCGGCGGAAGCGCTCGCCGTTTCGCTGAACGAGACCGGCGAGATTCACTGGCCGCGCATGGAGCAGGTGACGGGCCGTCCCGCGCGTAGTTTGCAGCGCGAGCTGGGCAGCCTTGCTTACGGCAACCCGGAGGGCGGCCAGTGGGAAACCGCCGACCGTTACCTGAGCGGCGACGTGCGCCGCAAGCTGGCGGTGGCCACGGCGGCGGCGGGGCTCGATCCTTCTTACGAACGGAATCTCGACGCTCTTAAAGCCGTCCAGCCTGCCGACCTGGAGCCGGGCGACATCGAGGCCCGCCTCGGGTCCTCGTGGATTCCGTCAAGCGATATCAGGGAATTCGTGGCGGCGCTGCTCGACACAACGTCCACCAACATCCGCGTCGGTCACGCCGCGCCCATCGCGACCTGGACGGTCGAGATCGATGGCGGCGAGAAATACAACGTCGCCAACACGACGACGCACGGCACGGCGCGCTTCCGTGCCTCCGAGCTGGTCGAACAGGCCCTCAACGGCCGCGTGCCGACAGCCTATGACGAGAGCGAAAACGGAACGCGGGTCATCAACCAGCAGGAGACGGTGGCCGCCCGCGAAAAACAACAACAACTCAAGGATCGCTTCCGGGAGTGGGTTTGGGAAGACGGCCCCCGCGCCACGCGGCTGGCCCGCGAATACAACGACCGCTTCAACAATCTGCGCCTGCGCAGCTTCGACGGCTCACACCTGCTGCTGCCGGGGATGAACCGGGAGCATCTGCGCGACGGGGACCTCTCCCGCCACCAGAAAGACGCCGTCTGGCGGGTCGTGCAAAGCGGCAGCACGCTGCTGGCGCACGTTGTCGGCGCGGGCAAAACCTGGACGATGGCGGCAGCCGCTATGGAAATGCGCCGGCTCGGCCTCGCCAAAAAGCCGATGTTTGTCGTCCCCAACCACCTGGTCGAGCAATGGGGTGCGGAGTTCCTGAAGGTCTATCCGCAGGCCCGCCTGTTCATCGCGGGCCGCGAGCATTTTGCCACCGGCAACCGGCAGCGGGCGATGGCCCGGATCGCGAGCGGCAACTATGACGCCGTCATCGTCTCGCACCGCTCGTTCGAGTTTTTACCCGTGTCTGACAAGCTGTTCAAACGTTTTGTTGAGGAACAGGTTGATGAGCTGGAGGCGGCGCTCCTCGAGGCCAAGGCCGGGAAAGACGACAACCGGCGGCTCGTCAAGGAACTGGAAAAGGCCAAGAAGCGCTTCGTCGCCAAGCTCAAGGAGCGCGCCGACCGCGAAGGCAAGGACAATACCCTCACATTCGAGGAGCTGGGCGTCGACCAGATCTTCGTTGATGAGGCCGACCTCTACAAGAACCTGTTCTACACCACGAAAATGAACCGCATCGCCGGGTTGCCGAATTCCGAAAGCAACCGGGCGCTCGATATGTATATGAAGACGCGCTACGTGCGCGAGATCAATGCCGGGCGCGGCGTGGTGTTCGCGACCGGCACGCCGATCTCGAACTCGATGGCCGAGATGTACACGATGCTGCGCTATCTGGCACCCGACCTGCTGAAGGAGCGGGGGGTTGCGCATTTCGACGCGTGGGCGGCTAACTTCGCCGAAGCGGTCACGGCGCTGGAACTGGCCCCCGACGGCTCCGGCTACCGGATGCACACGCGCTTTGCTAAATTCATCAACCTGCCCGAGCTGCTGTCGATGTTCCGCACTTTCGCCGATGTGCAGACGGCCGACATGCTGAACCTGCCGCGTCCCACAGTGGCGGGCGGCAAGCCGCAGATCGCCGCGGCTCCCGCGTCCGAGCCGCTGAAAGCCTTTATCCAAACCCTCACCAAGCGTGCAGAGAAACTTCGCACGTCGCGGGTCGATCCGAGCGTGGACAACATGCTGAAGATCACCGGCGACGGCCGCAAGGCCGCGCTCGACATGCGCCTGGTCGAGCCTTTCGCCGAGCCGGAACCTGATACCAAGCTGGCGCTCGCGGTGCAGCGGATCAAAACTGTCTGGACCGAAACGCGCGACGCAAGGTCAACCCAGCTTGTGTTCTGCGACCTGTCAACCCCGCACCCGGCGAATTTCAACGTCTACGACGAAGTGCGCACGAAGCTGCTGGAGAGCGGCGTGCCGAAAGCGGAGATCGCCTTCATCCACGACGCCGACAGCGATGCCGAGAAGAAAACCCTGTTCGATGATGTGAACGCCGGCAGGATACGCATCCTGATCGGCTCCACAGAAAAAATGGGTGCCGGTACGAACGTGCAGAAACGCCTCGCCGCTTTGCATCACCTCGACGCGCCGTGGCGGCCGAGAGACATCGAGCAGCGCGAGGGGCGCATTCTCCGGCAGGGCAATCTCAACGGCGAAGTGAAAATATTCCGCTACGTGACGGAAGGCTCGTTCGATGCCTACATGTGGCAGACCCTGGAGACCAAGGCCCGCTTCATCCAGCAGGTGATGAACGGGCAGACATCGGTTAGGTCAGCGGAGGACCTCGACGGCGGCGCGCTGACCTACGCCGAGATCAAGGCGATTGCCTCCGGCAATCCCGCCGTGATGGAGAAAGTTAAAACCGACACCGAAATCCGCAAGCTCGACCAGTTACGCGCGGCGCACCGCAACCAGCAGCACAGCATCCGCCTGCAGATCCGTTCGCTGCCATCCGAGATCAAAGAGCGGCAGGAGCGGATCGACAGGCTTGCGACTGATACTGCAACCCGCGACGGCCATGCCGGGGAAGAGTTCTCCATGACGGTCGGCAAGCGCGTGTATTCCGGCAAGGGCGCGCGCGAGGACGGAGCGACGGCGCTCACCATAGCCATCCTGTCGTGGTGCGACGACCTGACCCTGCAGGTGCGCGGCGCGTTCCGCGGCTTCGAGATCCTGAGCCGGGGCAGGGGGGCCACGCTCCTCATCGGCTCCGACGAGGAACGCCTGCCGGAGCTGTTCATCCGGGGTGCAGGCATCTACAAGGCGCAGCTGAACGCGGAGAACCCTGTCGGAACGATGCAGAGCATCGAGCATGCGCTGCGCAGCCTCGACAAGGCTGCGACCGACGAGCGGGAGCGCGCCGCCCGCGCCGAAAAAATGCTGGCAGATTTTGAGGAGCAGGCGGGCAGGCCGTACGAGCATGAGGCGCGGCTTAAGGAATTGCTGGTCCGCCAGGCCCAACTGAATGCCTTACTCGATCTCGACAAGGGCGAGCGGCAGGTTGCGCCGGAAGCCGGGGCAGAGGGAACTGCCGAAGCTGACGGGGATGCCGGAGGGGATGAAAGAGCGGTTGGCGCGGACGCCCGCGCCGGACCACGTCCGGGCGGGCGGCGCTACAACCGGCCCGGCCCGAGCGATGGGAACAGTCTTGTTGCCGACAAGGCTGTGTCGGCACCGAGAAGGCCCGAGGTGCCGGGAACGAAGTTCTGATGCGTGGTTTGTGAGTGAATAACGGAGGGTGCTATGCCAGACGACAATATTTACGATAGCAGGCCAAAGGGTACCTATACCGCCATCTTCACCCCGCCATGGTGGGTGGACATGGCAGCCGCCAAAAACGGCAGTATTCTCCAGGTGCACCATCCCGAACACGGCTGGCTGGCGTTTGTCCTCCCGCCGGAGCACGCGGCCATGCTGGGCGTGGCGCTCGTGAAGCAGGCGGGGATGTGTGAATATTTCGCCGGGTCGATTGCTCCAGCGACGGTGACTGTGAACTGACTATGGGGCACAGGGGCGAGAGCAACTCCAGGACCTCGCCGCTTCGCCGGGTGTTGAATGAAGCATTGAAACATATCATCCATCTGGAGCATGGCCTGGCTGGTGACGTTGCCCCTGTCAGCGATCCCGGTCAACTCAGGGAATTGCAAAAGGCAAAGACCGGCATCCTTGCGGCGATCGATCTGGAGGTGGAAGGGAAGGTGCGGCATCGTCGCCGTCGCGCCCGTGCCCGCTGTCAGCGACGGGATGGCGGATGACACTCTCAAGGGGCGGATTTCATCGGTAGCGCATCATAGTGCCCTGTCAGCTTGCCCAGCCTTCGAAAACCATGGATTCTCCGCGCCTCTGAATACGCGCGTATATTTTCTCGCGTTCTGTAATCCCCGTGGTTAGCCATATGCAGACTTTTCTCCCTTTTTTCGTCAGGGGCTATTGACTCGCATCCTCTGTTTCGGCTTGGATACCGACATATTTTAAGCGCCAGTCTTGCGGGGAAGGAATCTCATGCGTTCGTCTAAACCGGCAGCCCACAGGCGCGGGCGCGTTCCCCGCTTTTTGTTCCTCTCTGTCCTCTTACTTGTGTCGCTTCACAGCGAGGCAGCTCTTTCCGCTTCGCTCATGGTGAAGGTTCAGCAACTAAATCCTGCGGGCGAACTGCAGTCCGTTACCTGCACTGACAACACGAAATGCCTTTTGCCAATCTCAATCACGACCGCTCAGGGGAAGCAAGACACCCTGACCGTCGCCATTTTCTTTGCTCCCACTAGCATCTTGCTGCACTTCCAGACCTCCAAAGGTTATCTCTATGCCGTTACAAAAGGCGAAGCAGATTCCTTCTACAGAACACTCTGGTCGCCGAGTTTTGGTCAGGCCTCGCCGTCTGTTGATAAACCGTCAGTTAGTGACGTCACCTTGTTTCTGCCGGCAGTTCCGAATGCGTTCCTGGCGCCCATGTTGGACGTTGCAAGCGAATCTGCACAAAAGGTTACACACCAGGCGGTTGCCGAAGTGGAGATTACATTACAGCCGGTTCCGTGATGAAAGGCTGCTCTTCTTGCTCTTCATCTTCGGGTGGCGATGAGCAAGATCGATTACACATTATTTTGCCGGGGAGGGGTTCATGAAGTCACAGACCTACGCAGGACACAAACGTGGGCGCATCGCCGGTCTGCTGCTTCTTTCTTTTCTGGCCCTGATCTTTGCGGCCACCGACGCAGGCCCGGCGAAGGCACGGACCTATGTATATGTCGGCTCGGCGTGGGGCACCACTGTCTGCCATACGTTCACGGGCTGGAGCACTCCCCCCTGCACCGACGGTTACCTCACCGGAACGGCGAATTTTAGCGGTATCTCGGCAAGCTACTCCGGGAACCTGAACTCGACCAATCTTGCATCATGGACGCTGAACGCCGGCAGTGTAGGCGGTCTGGGCAGTGGCAATTATTTACAGACTTACAAGTTTTCTTTTTCGTCCGGAAATCTCACGGGCTGGCTGTTGCAGGCGTATAAAGACTCTTCCCTTCACGAGCCTACGATCGCCAGTGTGAACTGGGGAGGATGCAGTTATGATGCGGCCGCTTCGGGTAATCCCCCCGGCATGGGCTCCCTGTACGGCTTTATAAACAATTGCGGCGTTTGGTACAGCGCGAAACAACTGGGCCGGCCGGCGTCCATCCCACAGGTTCCTGACCCGACCCCACCAGCTCCGCCAAAAGACATTGCAGGCCCGTCCACGAAGCCCCGCACTTGCTGCAACCAACTTACCCAGGTTGGTGAGCCCATCGATGTCGGAAGCGGCAACATGTTCGATCAGGTTGCGGACTATAGTACGGTCGGCCAGAACCCGCTTGCTTTCATCCGCTACTACAACAGCAGGGCCACGCCGGATACGCTGTCTACCACCCTCGGACGTAACTGGCGCAGCAACTATGATCGTTATCTGCGCGTCGTTTCCGCTACGGAGATCGATGCTGAGCGCGCCGATGGCCAGATCATCAATTTCACCTTGAGCGGAGGCGTCTGGAGCACCGACACCGATGTTGACGCCACCCTCACCAATTCCGGCAGCACCTACACGCTGACTGGTCATGACGACACGATCGAGACCTACACTGTTTCGGGCAGCACGGGCACGCTTAACACCATCGCGTTGCCGAACGGCTACACACAGACGATGAACTACACCAGCGGAGCGCTGACCTCGGTATCGGATTCCTACAGCCGGACGCTGACATTGAGCTACACGAGCGGCCTGCTGACCGGCGTGTCGACGCCCGATTCGGCAACGCTGACCTACGGCTACAGTGCGGTCGGCAGCCAGAACGAACTGACGTCGGTCACCTACAATACCAGCCCCTCGACCAGCCAGACCTATGTTTACGGGAACACCAGTTATCCCTTCGCGCTGACGGGCATCACGGACGAGAATGGCAACAGCTACGCGAGCTGGACCTATGACAGCCTCGGGCGCTGCACGATGTCCGAGCTTGCGGGCGGCGCGAACGAAGTGCAGGTTTCATATCCCGACTCCATCACGCGGGTGGTTACCAACCCGCTCGGCGAACAGGACACCTATACAGTCGCGTTCAAGCAGGGCGTGCAGAAAGTCACCTCGATCGCGCGGGCCGCCAGCTCCCCTGTCGTTGCGGCCACGCGGAGCTTCACCTATGACGCCAACGGCTTTATCGCCACCGCCACCGACTGGAACGGCAACTCGACTCATTACACAAACAACAGCCACGGCCTGCCTACGAGCATCACCGAGGCCTACGGCGCGGGCATCGCGCGCACCACGACGATCAGCTATGACTCGACCTGGGTCCGCAAGCCCTACACGATCACCAGAACCAACGTCACCATCGACGACAGATATGATGCCACCTACGGCACGCTGACCAGCCACACGCTGACCGATACGACGGGAGGCTCGACCAACGGCCACACGGAGGTTTGGGCCTATACCTATAACGGCACCGGCGAGCTGCTGACAGAGACCTTCCCGCGTACAGGCACGACCGTCAAAAACACCTACACTTACAGCAGCGGCGCATTGGCCAGCATCACCGACCAGCTTTCGCACACCGTCACCATCAACACCGCCAACGGCACCGGCCAGCCGACGCAGATCACCGACCCGAACAGCGTCGTCACCAACCTCGTATACGACAACCGCAACCGCCTGACCAGCAGGACGGTCGTCGCATCGCCAAGCAACGAGGTCATAGGCATCACCTACATCGCCTCCGGCCAGCCGCACGTCATCACGCTGCCCGATTCGAGCACCGTCACCTTCGGCTACGACAACGCGCAGCGCCTGACCACCGTCACCAATACGGCGGGCGAGACGATCAACTACACGCTCAACGCCGCCGGAAAGGCGACGACGACGACGATCAAGGATTCCGGCGGCACCACCAAAAAATCCTCGACCGCCACCTATGATGTTCTTGCGCACATGCTGACTCTCGTCGGCTCTGCCGGCGGCACCCAGACCACGTCTTTTGCGTGGGACGGGCAGGGGAACCGCACTTCCGTAACCGACGCCAACAGCAAGGTGTACAGCCAGGCGTGGGATGCTCTGAACCGCGCCACGACGGTGAAAGATCCGCTGTGGACCAGCGGCACTACCCATACCGCCTCGCCCACATACAACAACCTTGACTACGTCACCGCGCAGACCGACTTCCTGACCTACTCCACCACCTACACGCGCGACGCCTTCGGCAACGCCATCGCGAAATCATCCCCCGACACCGGCTCGGACTCCTTCACGTACGACGAGGACAACAACCTCACCGCCCGAACCGACGCGCGGAGCGTCGCCAGCGCGCAGACGTTTGATGCTGCTGACCGCATCACCGCTCAAACCTTCACCGGATATTCCGGCGAGGCCATCGCCTACACGTATGACGACACGACCGGGGGCAACAAGGGTGTCGGCCGCCTGACCGGCTTCACCGACGAATCGGGCAGCACGGCGCGCACCTACGATTCCTTCGGAAACATCACCAAGGAAGTGCGCGTCATCGGGGCGCAGACCTACACGACTTATTACAGCTACGACCTCGCCAACCGCCTGACGGAAATCATCTACCCGTCGGGCCGCTACGTCGACTACACCTATGACAGCAGCGGCTACCTGACCACCGTCACCACCAAGCCCACCTCCGGCGGCTCGGTCACGACGCTGGCATCGAGCATCGTCCACAAACCCTTCGGCCCGGTCACCAGCTTCACGTATGGCAACAGCGAAGCCCAGACGCGCACATTCGACAACAACTACTGGCTGGACGACCTTGTCACCACCTATAGCGGTACCGACATCCAGAATCTGACCTACGGCTTCGATAACGCCGGTAACCTGACTAGCATCACCGACAATCTGGCAGCAGGAAGAGATGAAACTTACACAGTCGATAGTCTGAATCGCCTTCACACCGCGTCCGGGGCCTACGGTTCGCGCACGTACACGTACGACAATAACAGTAACCGCCTGACGCGAGTTTACGGCGCGACGACGCAGACCTCGACTATTACCGCCAGCAAAAACCGCGTCGCCAGCATCACCGACGGCACCAACACGCGGCACTTCACGTACAGCGCATCGGGCAACATGCTGACCGACGACCGAGTGATGAACGGCGCGGTGGCGGTCTCCAACACCTTCGGCGGTCGCGACCGGCTCGAATCGATGACAGTGGGCACGCCGACCATCACATTCAAGGTCAACGCGATTGGCCAGCGGGTGCAAAAAGCGGTCACCGGTGCCACGACCGATTACCAATTCGACCTCGCCGGCCACATCATCGGCGAGTCAAACGACAGCAATGCCGCTAACCTCGCCGAGTACGTGTTCATGGGCAACCTGCCGCTGGCGCAGATTGACTCCGGTGGAAACATTGTCTACATCCACACGAATCAGGTCAACGCACCGCAGAAAATCACGAACGCCAGTCGCGCCCTCGTCTGGGACCGCGAGCAGGAGCCGTTCGGCGAAGACTACAGCACGCCCACAAACACGACGCCGACGAACCATCGCTTCCCCGGCCAGTACGCGGATGCGGAGGATTTACTTAGCTATAACATGATGCGGGATTACGACCCGACAATCGGCCGCTATGTTCAGGCCGACCCGCTCGGATTGGGCGGCGGATACAACCTGTACGGCTATGCGGGGCAGAACCCGACGGAGGCGGTTGATCCGACGGGGCTATTCCTCGACACGAACCTGCAACGCGCGCTGGCTGTCGCGGCGGCTTTGGTCGATGCCCCGCTCGACTTGGTAGCAGGCGCAGTAGTTGGTGTTGTGTACCTGGCTACTCATCTGGACCCAGACTGCAAGCCCGAAGATGACCAACCGCAGGTTTACCATCGGCTGGAATCGCCTACGCAGACTTATAACGATAGCTTGCTGCAGCAGCAGTCTGGGCAGGTTTGGGGACTGACCCCACTTGGTGGGCTAGGACCAACAGTTCAGGCATATCGCGGCCCGCTTCCTGCTGGAGAGGCTGGCATTGAATTTACGACACCGATTGCACCGCAGCCAGGGTCGGGTGTTCCTGGTCCGGGAGGCGAAGCAAGGTGGTATGGGAACATCACGCCGGGCGTGCCAATAAACGGCGGAGGCTACGCGGTGCTACCTGTTACGATAACGAGATCGACGCAGGTTCCCCAATGATCAAACAATTTGATTGGGATTCCCTTTCCGTAGATCTCATACCACAGGCGGTCCTAAAATACCCGCCGGCGTATTTTGAAAAACGCCTTGGCTTTACTTTTAAGGACATTGTCGACGGACTAGGCGACTTTCGAGGTGTTCTCTTGTCACTGGATGAGTTAACTTTTGCTCTCAAGAGGTATAGGGGACACAAGGAAGGGACTACCACACTGTACCTTAGTCGCGATTTCACAGACGTCGAAAGCATTACGCAGGCGATCGGCATCATTGTCAAAGGATTGGGGCTGAACGTCAACGATATCGTTTGGCAGAGGAAAGACACTCCAGACGCATAAATATATCCGGGAAAGATTGTGCCCCACGACGGCTTGGCATCACCGCGTACCGTCTACCGATACCTCACAGCGCCAGGGATCGTCACCGCATGGCCGAGACAGCCTGCCTCTGTGGCGGGTTGGCTCGGGGAGTCACACCATCGCCTTTTTGGCGATGGTGGTCGAGTAGAGCCCGGCGGCCGCAGGCCGGGGCGCAAAACCGCACCGACTCCGAAATAAAGAGGATTCCAAGATGGCATACGATCCCGCAAAATATGCAGAGGGAACCATGGTACGAGTCGCCACGCGTGCCACGCTTGAGGACTTTTCACGTTCATGGAAACTGCACAACAAACTTCAGCCGAATCAACTAGACTTTGCCGGACACATTGCGAAGGTTAAGCGAAACTACATGTACCATGGCGGCGACGTTCTTTACGAGCTAGAGGGAATCCCTGGTATTTGGCATGAACAATGTCTTGAACCAGCAAAGTGAGTCACACCATCGCTCTGTCTTGCGATGGGGGTCGAGTAGAGCCCGGCCGCCGGAACGGCGGGGGCGCAAAGAGCAATGATCAGGGTGTGACTCATGAAGGACGAAAACAAAAACAAGGCTTCAACGCGGCAAGGCCAAAGACGCACCACGAGTGATAGTCTCGCAGCGCTCATCATTGACGCATTGGTGGATGCGAACATCGTCATAAAGACTGATGTAGAACGAGCGATTGGGATTGCAAAGGAAGAGATCGACGCTCGGAAGGCGGCTGGAGATTACTAGATACCCGTAACACAAATCAGAATAGATAGATGCCCTTCGACGGCCTGACATCGCACCTCGCAATCAACCGTTCGCTCCGCGCGCCAGGGATCGTCACCGCATGGCCGAGACCCCGAAAAGGGGGCTCGGGGAGTCACGCAATCGCACTCTCCGGCGATGGCGGTCGAGTAGAGCCCGGCGGACCGGAACGGGCCGGGCGCAAAGAATACACCAACACGCGGCACTTCACGTACAGCGCGTCGGGCAACATGCTGACCGACGACCGCGTGATGAACGGCGCGGTGGCGGTCTCCAACACCTTCGGCGGCCGCAACCGGCTGGAATCCATGACGGTGGGAACGCCGACGATCACCTTCAAGATCAACGCACTCGGCGAGCGGGTGCAGAAAGCCGTCACGGGCGCGACGACCGACTACCAATTCGACCTCGACGGCCACATCATCGGCGAGTCAAACGACAGCAATGCCGCTAACATCGTCGAATACGTGTTCATGGGTATCCTGCCGCTGGCCCAGATCGACTCCGGCGGAAACATTTTCTACATCCACAGCAACCAGGTCGACGCACCGCAGAAGATGACGAACGCGAGTCGCACCATTGTGTGGGACTTCGAGACGGAGCCGTTCGGCGAAACCTACGCCACGCCGACGAACACGACGCCGACAAACCACCGATTCCCCGGCCAGTACGCCGATGCGGAGGATTTGCTCAGCTACAACCTAATGCGGGACTATGATCCGACAATTGGCCGCTATATTGAATCTGACAGAATTGGTTTTAGAGGGGGGCTTAATCTTTTTGGCTATGCGGGACAAAATCCAACGCAGGGGATTGATCCCGACGGTCACCTAACGTTATTGCAAGTCGTTTCTGGAATAGCTTTGGCTGGGATATTGGCCGATGTTTATTGGGACACTAAGGGCTATTACAAGCATCACGACGTCGCACCAACACCCACTGTACCGCAATCACCAAACGAATGTCAGGTGCCTGCGAACTGGTATTCACCAGGATTTCCCGCCTCAAGCCAACTTCAGTCCTTTCCCGCCACAACGCCGGCAGTTCAGTCATCTGAAGATGGGGTCGAACCGGTGGACCTGCATGAGAGGGAAGAAGAAAAAGTAAGACAACAAAAGACTCAACAGGAAACGACACAACCGATAGAATCAGAACCCAAACCGGAAACAGAAGTTCCGTAGGCGTAGGAAGGCGTAATCAGATGACCCTCTACAAGGCCATATCTTTTTCGAAGTTAATTACACTGTTGGGTTTTTTGGGCCTGGCCGGCGGATTCTTTCACCTGTTTCTGCCGCACTTTAGTGAGGGCCACGAGTCTTCATTTGACCTTGCATACTATGCGGCAAACGCGACCATGTTTTTTGTGAGTTTACTTGCCTTTCAAATCGCAGCGGCGCTGAACGCCCTTGATAAACGATTGAAAAGTCTGGAAGGGCAAAAGCAGGACACGCCTTAGCAGCCAGACTACTCCGGGCTTCGCTGGAGAAACCGTGCGACTGAGGAAAACCCTAATGCCCTTCGACGGCCTGACATCACAGCCTACGTTCAACCATTCGCTCCTCGCGCCAGGGATCGTCACCGCATGGCCGAGACCCCACAAAGGGGGCTCGGGGAGTGACGCCATCGCACTTTCTCGCGTTGGCGGTCGAGTAGAGCCCGGCGGACCGGAACGGGACGGGCGCAAAAACAACAACAACTCCAACCGCCTGACGCGAGTTTACGGCGCGACGACGCAGACCTCGACCATCACCGCCAGCAAAAACCGCGTCGCCAGCATCACTGACGGCACCAATACGCGGCACTTCACGTACAGCGCGTCGGGCAACATGCTGACCGACGACCGGGTAATGAACGGTGCAGTGGCGGTCTCCAACACCTTCGGCGGCCGCGACCGGCTGGAATCGATGACCGTCGGCTCCCCGACCATCACCTTCAAGATCAACGCGATCGGCCAGCGCGTGCAGAAAGCCATCACCGGTGCCACGACGGACTACCAATTCGACCTCGCCGGACACATTATCGGCGAATCCAACGACAGCAACGCCGCAACCATCGTTGAATATGTCTGGATGCAAGGCATGATGCTGGCCCAGATCGACTCTTCTGGCAATATTGTCTACGTACATTCCGACCAGGTAAACAACCCGCAGAAGGTCACAAACCCCAGCCGGACCCTCGTCTGGGATCGCGAGCAGGAACCGTTCGGCGAAACCTACGCGACGCCGACGAACACGACCCCGACGAACCACCGCTTCCCCGGCCAGTACGCCGACGCGGAGAATTTGCTCAGCTACAACATGATGCGGGACTATGATTCGACGTTGGGCCGCTATATTGAATCTGATCCGATGGGACTCAACGCTGGATCGAACCTGTACGGCTATGCATTCGCCGAGCCAAGCCGTTACACGGACCATCTCGGTCTCGACGTGTGGGTTGAAGGACCAAGCATAAATGGAGAAGAGGTGTCAGGTCACGAAAGTATTAATGTCGGCGATCCAAACGGCGACTATCATTCATACAGCTTTGGAGTGATGGGTCCCCATTTGTGGAATGGCGAAGTTTACTCTGACATCGATCTTGGCGGGCCCTTCGTCGAGGGTTACTATCTTGCAACTACGCCAGAGGAGGACTCGCTAGTTCAGAGACTCTTAGATTCGCAACTCACTAAAAAAGGCTTTTATGGTGGTGTAGTTTCGAATTGCGAGACTTTTTCAGAACGCCAATTCAATGATATCAAGAACATGGGCATTGGCCGACCCATGTCGCCAATTCCCAGGGATACGCTTCCTTCTACCCCAAACGCAAACGGCCCAAGCTCGCCAACTGTGACACATGAAGCACAGTGAGAAATATTGTGGAAGGGTCAGCAAAAACCAAAGGTATCGTATTTGTAGCCGTGCTGATAATGCATTGGCTGGTGCAATGTCTAGCTTGGGCGTTAGCCGACTCTCCGCTAAAACTGCATTGGGCGCGTGTTCTGTTTAGAATTATAGCCTCACCACTTATTCTTTTTTGGCATCACTTTGAATCCCTATATGGCTTCTATCTCATCTCCCTCTCGGTGCTGAACAGCGCACTGTGGGCCGCCATTGTTGTACTAAGTGTTTTCGGCCGCAGTTCTAACAAGAGAAGCTAAAGCTACAAACTTACAGGACGCAGCGGATGAAACTGTTTACAAGTAGACTTACTGCTGCGCTAGTGTTGGCGCCCATAGTAATTGGCCTAGGTTCCTACGCCTATGTATGGTACAGAGCCTACTCAGAACAACACGGTGCTAATCAGAGAGCCATCGAAGCCTGCAAGGAGACCTATGCGACGCAACTGCACGAAGTTAAGCTAACCTTTGAAAACGTCGCGGTCCATGTCGTGAAGGATTCCGATTTAGGTCGTGATATGGAAGTGACGGGCACCGCGATCTACGTAGACAAGGATGGCAACACAAAGAAAGAACAAATGAGCTGCAAGGTATCCGAATAGCGGCAATCTCTGATATCGGCGGGATGAGCAGCGAACGAGAACTAGGCCCCTGCCCTGCAAAACGGATCTACAATTTCCGTAAGATACATTATCACATCGGGTTATGTTAACCCCCTCACGTGATAGCCCGCTTTCCCGGTGCTGTTGCCAGCCCGCTATGTAACGGCAGTTATTTGCGGTTCTCTTTCAAGGTTCTGAGCGCGTCCCATCCACGGCTTCGGTCGGATCGCCTTCACCCAGTCGGCGAATGACGGAATGAATCCAAGATACTCACGCACATGTTGCTCACCGAACGGGCAACACGGGACCTTGGTGCGGGCGGCCCGTTGAACGACCGGCGCGCTCTGCCATGATGCAGCGTTAAGACTGGCAGCGCTTGACAGGATCGACAAACGAAGGGATTGCCAAGAAGAATGGGAGTCTTTATAGAACAACGCCGTGCCCTTCAGAGCCAGATATGGCACATTGACAGGTAGACGAGGATTCCATGGCAGAAAGGTCTCGCGGCAAATGGAGCGATCCGGGCATCCCGCATAAGGGATGGACGTGTGTAGACTTCGAGGACCTCGAAGATCTGTCAGGCGTCTGCGGGATGTGCGAAACGCAGGAAATCCGCTATGTCCATTACATGCAGCACCCTCGATTCGAGGGCCTGATCGGCGCGGGCTGCGATTGCGCCGCCAGGATGTCGGAAGATTATGAGGGAGCGAAAGATCGCGAGCGTGTTGCCAAGAACCGCGCAAAAAGGAGAGCGGGATGGTTGGACAGGAACTGGAAGACCTCCGCCAAGGGAAACCCTTATCTAAAGGCCGACGGCTTTGTAATTGTAAGTTTCTCGAAGGGAACTCAGTGGGGAGCTGTTATCGAAGACAAGACGACGGAGAAGAAGCGATTCTCGCAACGGCTTTTCAAGACCGAGAATGAAGCGAAGCTGGCTGCCTTTGACGGGATGACGAAACTGAAATCTGAATGGCGCAAGAAGTCAGCTTGAGCCTATCGCTGAGGAGTGCTGTGCGCGAGCAAAGCGGTCAGAGGCGCGCACGCTGAGACAGGATCTGCTTAAGGGATGTGTTCAATTTCCACGTCCGCCCAATGTTCTTTGAGATATTCCGCAACTAGGCGGCGATGACAATGGTGTGGTTTCTCCTCGCTGCAGAGTAAACAGCCACCATCGAGAACATCGCGAGACATGGAGGTTTCGATATGCCGTGACCGCATCAGGTCGAGAAACTGCCGTTCGTACAGAGCCCAATCGCCGTTCTTCGCTTTCTTATACGGATCAAGAATTTCGGCCGTCGGTGCGAGTGCGGGGAGATGCACGTAGTCGATGTTACATATGGCTTTCGTGAAATAGCGGAGGTCATCCTTCTTGGTAAAGCCAGCAAGCTGTGAGACGTTGTTCAGCCGGACATCGATCAAACGCCTGACTCCAGCATTCTTTAACCGTGTAAAGAAAGTCTCGGCGGACTTCTTCGTGAAGCCGATGGTAAAGAGTTTCATCCGGCCGTACCCTTCGCTGTCGCACCATCTGTAGCCTCGGTTATCACCTCATAGGCAATGCGCTCCGCTTGTCTGCGGTAGGCGTCGGCCAATAATTCTTCGCGAGAACGAAACATATCCTCTTCTGGCAAGCTGAGCATTCGCGCCAGCCGGCTCAAAGCAGCTTCGTGACTTTCGAGTTGGCCGGTTCCAAGAATGTGCTCGACATGAACCCCGAGCTCCGCCAGGTGGCGTGCCACCAATATCGTGCGGTGACATTCGAGTGGTTCCTTCTCGGCGCACATAAGGGCAATCTGAAACTGTTCTTTCATTCCACGAAGCACACGCTTAATGCCATCTTTGAACAACGGGGTTTCCGCAAGCCGCGTATACTGCACCTTTCCGCCTTCATAGCAAGCGGGGTCGTCGCTCCGTGCACCGAGCTCCTTTCCCAAAAATCGATATGTAATGCCATGCGCCAGCAAAGCCTGTTCCAGCGTCTCGCGGTTGAATTGCGGATTCATCCGGCTGTAGGGCTTCGAGCGCACGTCGCAAAGCGCCGTAATGCCGTGCTGCTGCAGGAGGTCGAGAAAACGTTCCTGCGGTTGCGTCGAATGTCCGATAGTGAAAACGGTGTCTTGCATGGTTTCCTTCACAACGGCGGATTCTTGATGATCGCCGCCACCAGCTTGTGACATCGATTGTTGTCTTTTTTCCATGGTTCGGTCAAGCTTATACAGAGATAGACATCGTTTAACTCGTACTCGCCTTCGCCCTTCGCCCCGAAGACGCTGGTGGCAATGGGATCGGTCAGTTGTAATGTGTAATCGATGCCCCTGTGTTTGAAAACTCCTCGGTAGGTTGGCGTCGTCTTGCCATCCCAGGTTTTGGAGGCGACTTCCACAACGAATGTGTTCTTCTTGAGAAGCATCAGTGAACTATCTTGCGTGGACGCTTCCGCCAGACTGATGCAATTGAACACACCTGCACTGGTGCGATCGCTGTTGATCCAAAGCGCTGTTGGCCGCTCGCGTAGACGTTCCAGGTCATCCCACGGAAGTTCGTCGACCTTCTCCCACCAGCTATTTGCATCGACGACGTAGTTCTCCGTCTGATGGTTATGGGGAGCAGCTTTCAGCAACGGCACATCAATGATGTCCAGAAGCTTCGGACTTAAATTGTTCCGATATTTGTATTCTCTGAAAGTTACTTCCGCCGTTGGCCTATCGCTGACAGGCCGAATCCAGCCGCCATACTTCCCGTTTCCGAGAACCTCCCTGCCCGCTATGCAACTGCCGCCTGTCTTGAAGGAATTCGCCAGGCAAACGATTCTTTTGATGTATGCCATCTATCCCCTTTCAGCGGCGCTGCTTGCTAGACCAACGAAGATTCCCATCCAGTTCCGGTAACAATTCGTCCTCTTCGTCGCGTTCCCAGCCTTCGCGCTTCGCTGGCGGCGGGACTTCCTCATCCTCGAACCACAGCAGCGTCAGCGTTTGATCCCATCGGTCCAGATGCCGTGCTTCCTCAAGGAGAACGCCGCCACGTTCCCATTCACTGAACCAAACGTCGGCGGCGATTTCCTCTGACCCTTTACACGCGTCACCAGCGCGCACCCTTGCGGAGGCTGAGCCATCCGGTAAATCTGTCCGAGGAGGAATCCAGGCATTTGCGGCACGCAGGGATGTCGATCTCGAAGCGTATCTCACCTTTCCCTGCTCCGACAAGACAAAGGCACATGGTGTGCTGACAACGGTAGCAAATCGAGATCCGGTTGCCGTAATGGACGCTACAAAGCGGCCAGCCAAAGCGTCCACCGTAGCAAGGCTGATCAGCTCCTTTTCCGCGACCGGCTTGAATAGCCGATACGGGAGAAGCAATTCCGCTGCAAACACATCGCAGGTGATTTCATCAAGGGGCCTTTTGGCGTAACTCCACCACACTGCCTTATGATCGGAAGGAAGACCCAGGACGATGTGCGCAAGCTCATGGCATATCGTGAATCTCTGACGTTCCAGCTGGTCTCCCGCATTGACGCAGATGTAATGTTTGCCCCCGTTCAGGAAGGACCAGCCCGGTTCTTCCGGTTCAAGATCGGTCTGCGGACGAATAACCGCGCCTACGTGCTCAGCATAAGCTTCCACCGGCACCGGGATTTCGGTCGGATCTACTTTGGCGACAAGCTCGCGCGCCTTGAGCACCGTTGCGAATTCATCAAACGTGATTCTCTTCATCCAGGATTCTCCGCACCCGCTCGATCAGCTTCGGGTAGTCAGGCCGGGCTGTTCCACGAAAAGCTGCGCCTGCCACTGAGGCAAATATCTCGTAAGTAACTGTCGGCTCCTTGAGGACATGCGCTACCAGTGCCGCGTCGGTTTCAGTGTGCTTAGCGAGATACCGAAGCATGTCCGCTTCACGCTTTCCCACCTTCAATGCACGGATCAGTTTCGATAGAACCTCTTCCGACGGAGACTCCTTATCCCCGGTCTCCAATCGATAGATGTAAGCGTGATCTATGTCTCCAAGCTGGGCCAACTCCCGCAGGGACAGTCGCCGTTCCTCACGCAAACTCTGAAGCAAATAACCCAACGCCGGCTGAGCCAACCACTCCTCCTTGACAAGACTGGCAAAATCTCGTACTCTGTTGTCTGTATGGACAACAGGCGCGCTAAAAGCAATACGCTGCGGTATGCAACGATGCTCATAAATTATAACACCGTTGTCCCTACAGACAGCGAATATGGCATTTCGTCCGGGCGAATGCAAGCTTTCCGTGACGAGAGCCCTTTTGAAAGGTGATGTTTCATGGCAAACGAGGAACTGGAGTTTTTTCTTCACGGTCAGGGCACCAAGCCCAAGGTAGTCGTAGCCAGCCCCGGCGATACCCTCCGGGAGGTGCTGATTCGCATGGATGTCATCAAGGACAGCCAGGATGACATTCTTGTTTTCATCGGCGAATGCGAGGAGGCGTTAAGAGAGCCGGACGATGCGGAGGACGGCGCGGACCAGCACGCGCCCGCGGATGTCAGCCTGACGCTGGAAGTGCTTGAAATCAGACGGCATCGGCATGTGCATTGCCACCGATGCCGGCATGTCGCGGTTGAAGTGAATTTTGGCGGTAAGACCAAACATCGAAAGTTCTCCCCGGCGGCAACGGTCGGGGTCGTTGCACAGTGGGC
This sequence comes from Bryobacteraceae bacterium, assembly GCA_041484525.1. Classification (GTDB taxonomy): domain Bacteria; phylum Acidobacteriota; class Terriglobia; order Bryobacterales; family Bryobacteraceae; genus JBGPHT01. Next base: position 81,882 of record JBGPHT010000004.1, read on the forward strand.
GCGCAAGAAGTTCCACCTGGACGCGGCTGCCGCTGCCGAATATGTCTTGCAGGTCTGCAAAACCACGGACCAGCCAAGATCTGATGAGCACCTGGGCGAGCTGGTCGACGCACAGAAGTGCTCTATCTGCTTCGACCTCGTGAAAGAAGTCACGCCCCAGGGGTGATTGCATGCAGAAGCCGGATCAGCGTCTGTTCGAAGAGGATTTGTTGTCGGCCGAGTTCCGAAACGGCGCGGCAAAAGGACTGTGGGGTCTGCCCGGACCGGAGATATTGCCGGATGCTGTGGCGTGGCCGAAGGTGATCCTCTGGATTGCCTCGCCAGCGCGAGCAAACGCGCCTGAGCGGTTTTACGTTTCTCTGGACGCCACCGGCTACAGGTCAGTTCCCCCGACCGGTACGTTCTGGGATTCGGCCACCAAGTCTTTACTCGACTTTGCCAAGCGGCCCAAGGGCAAACCGGGCAGCCGTTTCGCAATGGTGTTCAGAACGGACTGGGAGAAGGGTTTGGCCTTCTATCATCCCTACGACCGGGTAGCGGCTAAAGGGCATCCGAAGTGGATCACGGAACAGCCACACTTGATCTGGACCAGTGACCATACGATTGTGGACTGTCTGGAAGAGTTTCAATCCTTATTCAACTCCGGAGATTACCTTGGCGTCTGATCCGGCGATCACGGCTATACGCATTCCTCTCCTGCTTTGGACACAGGTGATTTTACGATTGCGCCGGCAGGGCGCGGGCAAAGGCGAAAGCGGAGCATTCCTTTTGGGCCAGCAGCGTGGCAATTTCGCGCGAGTAACGACGTACGTTTGCTATGACGCTCTCGATCCTAACGCTTACCAATTTGGCGCGATCGCCTTCCACGCGGCCGGATATGCGGCGCTCTGGGAATATTGCAGGGACAAGAAACTCCAGGTTCTCGCCGACGTGCACACGCATCCGGGCAAGGATGTCCGGCAGAGTTCTATCGATCAACGAAATCCCATGGTCCCGGTCCCCGGCCACACCGCCATCATCGTTCCAAACTTCGCGCGCACACCGTGGTGGTCGATAAGTGCTGTCGGCGTGTACGAGTACCTCGGCGACTTCAAATGGCGCGCGCACGGCGTATCCGGGAAACCACGGCGAGTCAGTCTGAGACCCTGGTGAATGTGAAATGGAAACTCTGGATAAAAGTCTGTCCCGCATATCTAAATTTTTCGTCGACCGAGATCAAACGAGCGTTGAGGCCGCGCTCTGGCGTCGGCAGAAGTACGCCGTCAACCTTCTTTGCGGCCCAGACGTGGAGCAGTCGTATACCTTGCAGCTTGCGGTCCTGACGGCTGCCAACATCGCAGGCCGGTGCTTTCCTGGCGCCGTTCGGATCGTTCTTGAGCATAAGTTGGCCGAGGCACCACTCCTGGTGTGGCCCTCACTCAAACGGACATTCGGACAGGCCCTTGCCTGCCTCTTGGGGCCGGATGCCCTGACAGATCTGAGGGGTCATGGGCAGGAAGGCCGCACGGTTATTTTCGGCAACGCGCCTCCAACCAAGGGCGCGCTGCGCGTCACCTTTGACGGCTGGATCGCAAAGGTCGGTCCTGCAAACGATATTGAACGACTGCCCGAGCGCGAATATTGCTCCCTGTCAGGCGTCCTTGCTGGTTCGCTTGCGATTTCCGAATTGTTTTTCTCGTTCGCGGAAATCAGCATTGAGGCAACCCGCCGCGTCGTTGGGCTTTCCCTGTGGCGTCCGGACCTTGACATTGGTGATCCTGCGGCCCTCGGCCTTCAGGTTGAGTTTCTTCCTCGCGAGCTGTGGGTATTGGGATTGGGACATTTAGGCAATGCCTATCTGTGGTCACTTGCGACCCTGCCTTACTCGGACCCCGGAGCGGTTGAAATCTTCCTCAATGACTTCGACAAGGTCGAGCCCGAGAACATCGAGACCGGTCTTGTATTTAACGCCGACAGTCTTCGTCAGTACAAGACGCGGACCTGTAGCGTGTGGTTGGAGGAACGCGGGTTTAGGACCAGACTGATTGAACGGCGGTTCGATTCCACTTTCCGCTGTCGCACGGACGAACCCAGGCTGGCGCTCTGTGGCTTCGATTCAAACCCCGTACGCAGAGACCTTGCAGCCGCTGAATTTCTGCAGGTGATCGAATGTGGTCTTGGCGGAACAAAGAATAACTTCGACACGATCAGTCTCCATACGCTTCCCAATCCGCGGACGCCTGGAGAGTTGTGGCCGGACCTTACCGCGGAGGAAGAGGCCAAACGAATCGAGCATCAGGAACGCGTTGCTCGCGAAAATGCCGCTTATTCGCACCTGGGCGGTGACGATTGTGGCCGCTACGACCTGGCGGGCAAATCGGTCGCGGTGCCGTTTGTGGGGGCCACCGCAGCAAGCCTTGTCGTGGCTGAAACTATCCGTCTGCTCCATGGCGGCCCTGCTTTCACAGATGTAAAACTCTTACTGGCAGCGCAGGGCGGGCGGGCTGCACTGATGAGCCGTAACTACAGCGCTCAGGACTTCGCAGGACTGAAGTATTGCGATGTGAAAATCGGAGCCAGTGGGGCGACGTAAATCAGGGCACGATAACCAGCACAACTTCGGCCCTTAAGGAAGGAAAATGGAAATGAAGGAATTCGAGGTCACTTGCATCAATAAGCCGGACCGGATGAGCTCCCACGAGCACATCACGCACATCGGCAACACGGCCAACAACTGGCGTATGGAACGCGAGGAAGCAATCCGCCGCATTGATTCCAAACAAGAAGCCTACTACACCATCGACCGCAGCACGGGTTCAAAGGTGTATGTCGGCGTCGTACGCGGCGATGGCTTGAAAGCTCCGTATCTGCGCACCCATGCGGACGGAAAGTGGAAGGACAATCTCCTTGCCCTGGACGAATGCAACGGTGCCTGCAAGTTGATCTCGTAAAGTCCGGTATGACGTTAAAAGGGGAGAACTAAGCTTCCCTGGCGGCCCAGCAGCTGATTTCTGAGAGAAGGCCCAGCTGGCGAGACCGCTGAAGGTATTCGGGATGATACGTCCGAATGGTCCTTACGGGTAACCCCGTAGCTCGGACTATCCCCACTGCTGAATCCGGCACGCGTCGGGAGAGCGCCGAGATTTTCATGTCTGGGAACTCCCGCCGAATTGCCGAATCATATTGAGGCCCGGAGAAGAACACGACAACATCGGGATTCAGAATGTTTATTTCTTTGAATAGGATGCCCTGCTGTACTCGTTGCAAGTGAGAGATTTCCGCGGCCCTGCAGTTCCTCATCACTGAACCATTTACATTCATCTTGAACACGTTCGTCCAAAGTGCTGTGTCCTCAGCGCCGTTGATCGCCGAATCGATCGCTCGGAAACCTCGCCAGAACGGGGAGTTCATCTTTGGATTGACTCTCCCCAACGCATACCAACGATATAGATCGCACATCGCTCCAACGCCGTTCTTCGCTAGCAGGAATTCCCTAAAGGTCTCGATGGGGGCATCTAGGTTACCGATGTTACCGATATCCTTTGGGTTGTATCGCCAGTGCAGAGTCTCTTGCCCAACAATAAGCAACTTCAGCTTCGCGAACTGCCATCGTTCATGAGGTACGACCAACAGTGGCGGCGACGCTTTGACAGCTAGACGTTTGGGGAGTTTGGCTGAGTGTTGGAATTCGGAGTAGCACGCGCGGAGCTGCTCGACCAATAAAGACTGCTTGTTAATTGGGGTCACTCCTCTAATGGTTACAAAGTGTACGCCAGAGACTGATAAACGGCAGCCTTAGTTGGCTCTCTCCCCCGACTCCATCGCCAACCTATTTGCTCAATGTTTCCCATAACCTGCGGAGGTCCGGATCGAGCCGCCTATTGTCCTGTCCGCGTACAATAGCGGCGACACGCTCCCATTGAAGACCACGAAGCCAGCCGACAACGTCCGTCTCGGGTCTCCCCCTCTGATAAGATGCTGCTAAACGGGCCGCATCAACGCGCTCGATATCGAGCCTCATCACCAGCGTGAGCGCATCGAAATCGGGGACTCCTTCGGCTGCAAGGACGGATAGGTCCCTAACACCGTCGCCAACCTTGATACGTCGGCGCTTAGCCTCATAACCCATGAGTTCGTGGACACCGAACAACGCCCACGGCAACATGTATTGAATTCGACTGTAAATGACCCGAACGAGGCGGCCAAAATCCATTTTCTGTTGGGCTTTCTGTATCTCCGTGAGGGGTAATCCTCTAAGCCAATTCACGGCAATATAAGAGGTGTACCCACCCAGTGATTCACCTTCGAACTCGGACATATGCTTTGAAAGAGGACCCAAGAGATATCCGAGCCGCTCTGGATGCATTATCTTCCCTCCGAGCACCATTTCACCGAACTGCGTCAGCCTCCAGTCCTCCAGTCCTTTTAGCCATTCATAAAGGTTCTGTTGCGTTTCCAGTGCCCAGCCAATTCGAGCTGCGATTGTGACCAGATCTGCATCCTCTCGAAGAGCATCGCGTATTACGCGACGCTGCTGCCTTCCGAGCTTCTGGGCAAACGACTTCTCCTCCCCGCTCATCTGTCGAGACGCGAGAAGGTCACTGTCAAATTCGGGAGCCGTATCTGTCTCCACGGAGATCGTCTTCGATGTACTGGCATGAGCATAGCCAACCCGCATCACGTTGAGTAATCCGCGCACGGGTCCAATAGAAACACGAGAGGAGTGCCCCTTCTTCTGAATCTCTCCCAGCGAAATGTTGGAAAGTTGCTCGAAATCGACAGAGCCCTCATCGACCATTTGCTTGAGGTCAGTGATTGCGTTCGCTAGCGCAGACCGCACGGGCGGGATGTCCGCGAGGTTAGTTCTAAGATAATCTTCGAGCGAATACTCCGACAGCTTGGCCTTCCACCTTGACGGCCGGAAGAGAATACAGTGGCCTTCTGAATCGACTCCGAAACGTCCCGCCCGTCCAGCGATGTTCCATAAGGATCTAGGACTAAGTTGATATCCCCTTCCGACAAGAGAATCCACAATCACAGTCGAAAAAGGAAAGTTGACTCCTTCGCCCAGAGTGGTGGTAGCGCAGACAACATCCACTTGCCGATCCGCCACACAATGCTCGATCGATAGCCTCACGCGTGGAGGCAGTTGAGCATGATGATAAACGACTCGTTTCCTTAGCTGTTCACGAAGCGGTGCGTCCGGATAGAGTTCTCTCTCGATACGGGCATCTAGCCGATCACCTGTGTCACCTAACTGAGCTGACGAGGGTTCGCGGAGTTTTGACACTTCCTCCGCTATCTTTTCAGCAGCGCTTGGGCTAGTCGTCAGGACTAAGACGATTCCACGTTGCGCCAAACGATTGGCAAGCATTGCGAGATTCTCTATGGGGTCTGAGGGGCACTCACCCCGTTGCAGGAGGACGTACGGAGCTTCCGTTCCAAACTGAACGATTGCGGAACCGTCAGTCCGTCGCTCGAAGATTCCCATCCGAAGGCGGCTGGTACGCCAGTCCAGCGTGAGAGACCGACTGCTTTGTTCCTTGCCGCCAAGCCATCCGACCATGTCCTTTATGTTGGGAGCGACGGCGGACAGTTGTACAAAACGGCTATCCGAAGGCACCAGAGAACGAAGCCTCCATAAATAGAACTCAAGGAGTATGCCACGGGTTCCCTGTTCAATATGGTGCGCCTCATCGACAATTACGAGCCCCACTTGGGCGAGGCTCTCAGGCATTATCCGCATGATGAGATCGGCCTTCTCAGGAGTGAAGACTAGTACGTCGGCGGTTTCGGGGTCTAGATTTTCAACTGGGTGTAGGGATAAGTGAGCGCCAAGAGCGAGGACTTTCTTATTCACCCTGCTGAGGGCTTCTGAAAGATCATGGGCTACCTGGGCCGAAAGCGCGCGACTGGGCGAAACGTAGACAGCCTTCTTGCCCGGGTTCTTTTCAAGAAAATCCGCAATCAAAAGCCGCATAAGGGCCGTCTTGCCTGTGCCAGTGGGTGCAGCTAGCCCAAAGCTCAGAATCTCGGGGGATAGAAGCCCTTCCTCCATAGCCCTGCGCTGAACGGGCCACATTTCAGCGGGCAACTGCAGATTTCGTAGAGCGGGCTCCTGAAGAGATGAATAAGTCTTCGCAAGCCGCAGGGTTGCATTTTGAGATCTTAGCTCCAACGAGCGCCGCAAAGCGGAACATTCGTCACGCGACAGAAAAGACGAATAACGCCCAACTACGGAATCCAGAAGTCTTAGGTCCGAACGTGCAAGCGCGGGCTCCTCGGTCGGATTCTGAAGTATCGTCGAATAAACCCCGAGTACGTCTCCCAGCGCGGCGTTCACGAGTTCGTCACCGTCGGCAGGATGTTCCAGGGACGTGGAATCCAGATTCGTGCCGCGCGGTTCCGCCGACGAGAGCCTGCCCCATTTTCCACCTCGACTGAAGAAATCTTTCGCATCGGTTGCCAATCCATCCCGCTGAGCCAGTGTGGCCGCCACACCAGGCATTCCCGCCACGTCGTAAAGTACTGCCGATCTCAGCACATGACGTCGGTGGCTCATGCTACTTAGATCATCGAGATGCAAAAGAGCGAGTGCGGCTTCGATGTCCGCAGCGGAAAGACAGAGCTGACGGGCTATTCCGTCGCGGGGGTTCTCCCATTTGGACAGACTTGCAAGTACCGCGCCGGTGAAGCGACGAAGGGAATGAAGTTGATCCTCTCCCCGCGTGGAAACCAGATCTAATCCTAGGCGTGACCGAAGGATATCCCGTTCCAGCTCGCGACGACCGGTTAAAAACCATGCTGATTCGAGGATGGTAGACATCTCTTCAACGCTAAACATTTGCCTATCCTTTTAGTTTTAAGACCTTGTCGTAAGCGGTCTGCGCCAAACCGGAGAGATCTGCGACCGTAACGGCGCGAAAGCTAAAGGGTACCGGACAACCTTCCGTTAAAATGAAATCATCATCTTTTGAGTCCACAGTGGACTCGTTGATCACCGCCATGCCCAAGCGCACCAGATTCACGGGACCGGGTGGAAACAGCGCAGACTTAATTGTTTTTGCTTCAGCCTCACTGAATGAGGCTTCAAGATTGTCTCGCACGGTCGTGAAGTCGAATCGTTCGTCGACTGCGCCGTAGTTTTCGAGAGAGCCGATCAATTGACGCAGGATACCGTACCGGTGTCCTTTAGCGGGGGTTTTCGGAGTGGGAAGGATGCTCGACTTCGCTTCAACTGCATAAAACGTGAAAGGCTCCTTGGTGGTATCGACGAAGAATCCGTCCATCTTGTGGACATTCGTATTCTCGGCCGTGGTCAGCGTGAGCTTGCACATTAAGCGACGCAGTCCGAGAACCTCCTCAAGAAACAGCGCCGAAAGTATTTCGCCACAGTGACTCTGCTGAAACTTCGGCGTCGTTGGCATCTTTACGGTGAGATCATACAGAAGGTCCAACGCGTTGCGACGCTTTGCCATCTCCACGGCAAATTCCTGAGCGAGTTTTTCGGGTTCGCGATAAAAATACGGCAATTGTCCGGCGAGATGATGGGCCAGGGGGTGACCACTCGAAACGTCCTTCAGATGGGATCTTCGGCCCGTTCTCACTACCGTCAACGTCGTGCTTGAGACCGTCAGGTCGTACTCCTTCACAACGTATTGATCAAGTTTCATCATCGGCTATTGATGTTTAGAGCGTTGTGTCGCCATGGGAGTCCCTGTTTCTCTAAATCAACAATTCAGTGCAACGCACGAAGCTCACCAGCCCGACACGGGTCTTGATTAACCTACCGCCGTTTCCCTCTTGAGCAGATCCTCGATCCTTAGACCCGGACTGGCCTTGAGTTCCGCTGCCAGTAAGCCGAATCCGGTATTCATGAGGGATTCCAGCGCCCGGTAGGGCGAATCGGCATTCGGAAACAAATTCTGTATCAACGCTTTGAGGTCCCCGCCCTCGTCAAAACTGCCGACGTTCCAGATGGTGCCCGCGCCTTCGATATGCCCTGGCTCAAGGCCGCGATTTACGGCCAACGCAAAGGCGAACTTCGCGGCGTCCATGTCGCGCTTGAACCCCGCCTTCTCAACCACCTGGTCCATGATCACCTTATTTGCGTCGGTGAGCCCAATCGTCTTTTTGTCTTCCGCCATAGATTGATCCTTATGCCATCGTTTCAAGATCCGAATGCCGGGCCGACCGGCGGACGATCTTGTATTCCTTGCGTAGCTTGCCTTTGAGGTCGTTGCGAGCCTGTTTAGGTTCGAGTTCGGATTCGTAGACGAGAAGCATTACCTGATCTGCCATGCTCGGAAGCGCCTGAACGACCTTGGTCGTATGCACGTCATCGAGACGACCGAACGGAGAATCCATCACGATGGGTCCCCGTAGCGGAGCATTTCGCTGGAGTGCGCCCATAAGCGAAAGGGCAACGATATGTTCGGCGCCGGCAGACCTCACCGGGATCGCCGACCCGTCCTGGTGCACGATCGTAAGCCCGTAACTGTCGTTGATGGTCAGGGCTGTGTATTCCGGCTCACTCGTGAGTTTGAGGAACAGGCTGGTTGCGTCTTTTTCAACCTTGCCTCGGAGACGTTCGCGATACGAATCCACTGCCCCGGCAAAAAGTGACCTTAACTTTTCGCACAGTTCTTTTCGCGCCCTCTCGGTGTCAAGATCAGCATCGGCAAATTTCGCCATCTCGGCCTCAACTTTGCTAATGTTTTCGTTGATCGTCCTGAGCGCCTCCTCTTGCTTCTTGATTCCCTCCTGGAGGATGCCCATGTCGGTGAGCGTTTTTTCGTATTCCGAGTAAAGTCTACGCACCTCCGTCTCATCCAGATCTTTAGTCTGTTCCCTAATTTCGGTCAGACGGTCCTCCGCCGTAGCTTTTTTGATCTTCAGATCGTCGATGGCATCCTGCACCTCTTGCAAAACGTCAGCGTTGCTTGATGCCTCGCTCTGCTTGAGCGCGGCGATCCGGCTTTCGAGTTGCTGGATCTTCGCCTCAACCTGCGCGCGCTCTTCTTTCGGGAGAGCCTCGGAAACGAGAGCCGTCAGACGCGCCTTGGCGGTTACGGATAAATCCTGGCCGCAGGTCGAGCACTGGCCGTCATCGAGAGCTTTGCGGAACTTTTCGGCCATGTCGGCGGATACCAGCCCGCGCTGATAGGCGTCACGGTTGTTCTGCAGATCCTGCTCCAAGGTGTCACGGGTGGCGCGTATGCGAATGTTCAAAAGCCCTTTCCATGCCACCGTGAGAAGCTCTTTTCGCCTGTCGTCCTTTTCTTTGAGCCGGGTATCGGCACTGGTGATTTCTTCCTGCAGGCGGCCGCGTTCGTCGAGCAGGCTCTTCGTTTTTTCCGTCTTCCGCAGCAGGTCTTCCTTCGAGGCCTTGCTAATCCTGAGGCCCTCCATGTCCTTTTTCAGCCGGTCGGTCTCCTCCTGGAGCCCGTCCCGTTGCTTAAGCAGCGCCTCGTGATTGTTGCCAAGTGACTGGGTTTTCTGGTTCCTCTGTGCTGCTTTCGCTTCCCGTTTCTGAGCATCCTTCCAGAGTTCGCCGAGATCAGTCCGGCCGTTGGTGAGAACGGGTACGCCAAGGATTCGTTCGATAGCCTCTTTGATGTTGCGGCCCATGTCGCTCTCGTTCCGCAGCAACTCCTCGTATTGCTGAAGCAATTCTCCGTCGAAAAGAAAAAACCGAGACACTGTTTCCGGCATGATGCGGGCGAGTTCGGAATCGCGCTGATCAGGGCCAAGCACAGTGCCATCCTTCCGAAGGTAACAGTCCTGCTGATAGTCCATGTCGGTCTGCGGCGTCGTGATGCCCGCGCGCGGGCGATGTTCCCGCGTGAGTTGATACTTGCAACCCTCGTGCTCGAAGTCGAGTACGACTTTGAAGCCGTACTTGCCTTTCTCTTTTGCCGTCTCCCAGTTACCAATCTGGTGCAGCACTATCTCGGTTGCCCCGCGAGCAATAATTTTCCCAAAAAGCGCGTACCGGATCGCGTTGAGCAGCGTTGTCTTCCCGCGCATGTTCTCGCCATAGATGATCGAGACACCGCTTTCAGCGGGGAAGTCAATGCGCTGATCGCCCTTAAACGGACCGAAATCAGTGAGTGAGATACTGCGGATGGAAAGCACTGGATCAGCCCTCCGCTTTCTTTGCAGCCGGGTTGTTGTTCAGATGCTCGTCTATGATGCCGGAGATGCGCTTGAATGCTTCCTGGCGATTATCCGTGAAGTCTCTTTCGATCAGAACGATCTGCTTGACGAGATCGGTAGGAAGTTCTGGAAACTTCTTTTTCCGGATTTCCTCTATGGTGTCCAGCAATTCCTGTTCCGGTGTCATTCTTCGTCCTCGTATCCTGCGCCCAAGAGCGACTTATAATCCTTTGAAAAGCGTAAGGCAATGCGTTCCAGATCTGTGATGGCCGCCGGGTTCAGGGCCGTCTTGCCGAATTCAAGGGAGCGGGTTATCTCGCCTCCCAGTATGTTCAAACGCGGGTCTTCCCCCTCGTCTGGCATCTCCACCGCGGCTGGCAGAACGAGAACGTCGTGGATGTTCGCCACGCTCTTGCCTTCCGCACGCCGAAGAACACGTCCGCGGCGCTGGATATACTCACGCGGGTTCTTGGAGGAAGCCAGAATCAGGGCGTGTGACACGGACGGAATGTCAACTCCTTCATCAAGGCACCGGATGGAAACAACGATACCGCCATTTGCTTCGAAAAGGCGAAGAGTCTGCTCCTTGTCCCCGGTCATGGCAGAGTGATATTCCGTGCTTTCGAGACCCTTTGTGGCTAGTTGGGCCTGCACAGCCGCAAGCTGATCGAGATCGTCGCAGTACACAATCCAGCGATCCCCGCGGCGGTAATTTGTGGCGAGTATATTTGCCGCCATCGGCGCCTTGCATTCCGCCTGTTTTAGCATCCTTCCGCGCTCGATGAGAAGTTTCTTGATCTGGAAGTCTGCGTTAGGGTCCGGGTCCTTCGCAGAGGCGTTCTGTGCAGACAGCCGGCGGATGCGTTTGGTGATTTGGTCCCAGCCCTGCTGTTCCGTATCCGTCAGTGTCACGGTATGAATGTGATAAAAATACGGGGTTAGCGCCTTTGATTTGATCGCGTCCTGCAGGGTGAAGGGCGGTGGTACGATGCCGTTGAAGTAGTCCAGAATTCGAGCAGTACCATCGGGATCTCCGGCGCGGCGCGGCGTGGCGCTCAACCCTAATCGCGGACCCGTATCGAGCGATAGCAATTGCAGGTGGTTAGTGCTTCCAACGCGGTGGACCTCGTCAGCCACTAGGAAGATATGACTTCCCTGCCTGATCGCGGCTCTGAACTCGCCCATGGCCGCCGTCTGCATGGTGGAGAGGACGATGCGCGGCGCCTCGGACCCCGCACGAGTCCACGGTCCGATGAGGCCGTCATCCCGCCATTTCGTATGCCCGGCGCCACACCTCAGGATCTCCGGCTTAAGATCTGACAGAGTTTCCGTTAGCTCCTTGTACCACTGGTCAAGCAGCAATTCGCTGGGCACCAGTATGAGAGGTACTTCCCGGCGACCAAGAGCATCACGCATCGCGCAAATCGCCGTAAAGGTCTTGCCGCTGCCGGTGGCGTGTTCGAGAATGCCGCGGCGGCCCTGCCCTTCCCAGCTTTGCAGCGCCGCGCTCTGGTGCGGACGGAGCGTTTTTGCTCCGGTGGCCTGTTGGACTTCGAACCGCTCCGCCGCCTCGATCTCCCGGCAGATTTCATCAACCAGATCGGGCCAGCGCTTGGCATCCGCGGCGCTCACGAGTTCCGACCGGGCAATCTCCGGGAACTTCTTGACCGTGACACCCTCATGCTCGTATTCGTTCTTCCACAAGGCATCAAAATAAACCTCGTTCTCTTTGACGCGGTTTGCCTCCCGCGCGTGTTCCCAGGATAGAAACACATCGACCGATTCCAAATTCCCATCCGCCGAGAGACCCGCCCAGGTTTCATTCATTGATCCCTTGAATGCCAGGGTATTGTCGAAGCCGTCGTGGAAAAGACCGAGCTTGTCATGAAACAGTCGCTCGTGGCGCGGGATTTTCTTCATGAAGGCAATCCGGATGTCCACCACCTCAAGAGCGATGAGCGTCGCGAGCACCGCAGTAGGTTTGTACAGGTAAGGAGTCGTCAGCATGTAGCGGATGTCATCGCGCAACTTGACACTGTTTTCCTGCTCGAACCGTTCCGAATATCCGTTTTCCATGGCCTCAATATCGCCCGGCGGCAGGACCGGCGAACAGATGAGGCGCATTTTTCCGTGGCGCGCGACAAAGTCCTTAAGGCTCGGCCAGGCGATGACGTATATCGCGCTGTTGAAAAACCCGACCGCCCTGTCATAGCGTTCTGCGATACGCATACACGGCAGGTAGAAGTCCTGAGCGATGTCGTCACGTCCCTTACGGTAATCGGTTTTAAGAGGCAAGCTGGCGAGTCCGCTCATGCTTTTCCTCCCAACAGACGCTTCAGTGTTTCCTGCTGCCGCTCAAGTATGGCCTGACCGAGGTGGCTCGCATCAGCTGCGAAAACGATTTCGCCGTCCCCGGTCCATAGATTGCGCTTTTGTCTTCCGATCCCCCGCGCGAACGCCTCGTAGACGGTTTCGGGCATGACCTGAACATTTCGGGAGTAGGAAAAATCCACGTAAAGTTCGGCGTCCCAGAGCATAAAAATCCGCAGATCGGACCGGTACCCAACGAGAAGCGGGATGCGCCCTCCTGAACTGTCGAAATTCGCTCGCGCACCACGCTCCTGCCCCGGAACAATGAGCTGAATTTTATGCTCGCCCATGGTCCGGCCGCCTGGCGGATACGTGGCGTTGTAAATATAGACGCGGAGCTTTGGTGGTAAGGGATTCTTGAGATCAACCTCCAGTGGCTTGGTATCGAGGTCGCTGTGGGACGTAACCGAGCTATTCAAAGCCTCAAGGAATGTCCGGTGCAGATGTTCGACGGAAAGCCTTTCATTCAAAGGCGCCGGCATTGTCAAGCACGCCCCCTCACCGCGCGCGCTTTGTGCCGGTCACCATTAACCCGCGCGGCGAGAGTCTTGGTGCGCGATTGAATATGTGCGGGGCGGCGGCGGCCTCCATCTTCAGGCAGAACGATCTCCTGCTCATCGACTGGTACGGCGCAAGGAGGAGAGATACGGTAAAAGATTTCCTTGCTCTTGCGCTCAGGCTGTTCTTCAAATCGTGCCAATGCTCCTTCGAGATACGGCTTTTCTATCTCGCAGCAGATCCATCGCCGCAGGCTATACTCGGCGGCTTCTCCGGTGACGCAGGAGCCTGCAAACGGATCGAAAACAACATCTCCGGGATCGGTCAGGAGCCGGATGAAATACTCGGGGAGAGTCGCCGGATAACGGGCGGGATGAATCGGCAGACCGTTCTCACGGCAATAATCCTGATAGTATCCGTTGGACTCCGTGTTGGCGAGTGCCAGCAGATTCGGCGGTACCGAACCACCGTTGTTTTTGGCGAATTTTTCAGAGATGTCGTGACCGGAGGGGCGGAGTTTTGCCTCGTATCCGTTCTCAAGCAGATCGAGCATGGAATCGCTGTATGGGGCGAGCACCCGCCGGTTGTTAGCCTTCGGCCACGGTGTGGGTGATAACCACCAGACACAATTCACTGCGTCTTTGACGCGCACGCGCCGGACGTTCACCCATTCGGCCGGAGTGGGCAGTTTGGCGGGATTCCACCAATAGTGCTCCTGGCACAGGTGAAACCCAAATTCACGGCAGAGCATGATCAGAAGGTCAAAGTGGTAAAGAGATCGGGTGGGTGTCCCCGCCTTCCACGATCCCCCAATATCAATGACGAGGCTCCCCGACGGCTTCAGGATCTTACGGAAGCCTTCGGCGAACGGCCGGAACCACTTGAGATACCTGTCAGCGTCTTCGTTGCCGTAGGACTTTTTACGCACCAGCCCGAACGGCGGCGAGGTCATGATGAGATCGACGCTCGCAGGTTCCAACACCTTATGCATCAGGCCTAGAGAATCCCCGTGGAAGATTCTCCCGAGTTCTGTGCGGGAAAACTGCTTCGGCAACTCGAAGCGGTCCGTTTGGGTAGGCTTGCCGTTGACAGCATGATCCGCGTGTTCAGCGGCGTTGTGGAGGAAGCGGATGTACTCGCTAATGCTCGGAAAGCCCTTCCGGTGGGAGGCGTTCTCTAGCTCAGAGCGTTCTTCGGTCGTGAAGCGCACGTTTGTGATTTCGGTACGTGGCGCAGATGTCTTGGGGCGCAAGGCGACCTCTTCTCTCTAACGTGTATTACAGCGACTACGCTTAGCTCAAGGGTTATTGTATTACAGAACAGATCAGCAACAAAACGTTTTTGGTTTATCCATGTGGATAACCAAGGCCAGAGCAGATCACAGCGGCGAATGGGCTATTCCAACGTTTTCTTTTCGGCGTCGTCCTTGTGATGGCTGCGTTTCGACGCGTGGTCGCCGTCATACCCCAGCTTAGCCAGCTTGTCGTCGAACGCCTTGATGGCGGCTTCCTTCTGGCGAAGGACTTCCTTTATCAGCTCGTGGCGATGGGCTTCGAGCGTCTTTTGCTCGGCGAGGAATTTATCGACCGGATCGTCGGCCATGTTGATTATGATCCCATAGCGCGCAAGGCGGCGGGGCATGCCACGGCAGCAAACACGTCGGCGGAATCAAGAGAGATTTCACTTTGGCGGTGCGGGCGTCGGCGCTTTGGGGCCCAGGTCGTAGAGGTGGTCGCTGTCCGGGCAGCGTTGCCCTGCTCGCACGGCATCGACAAGGACATTCGGAAGCGGGGTATAGGGGGACGCAGCCCGCCGGGCGCGCTCAAAGGTGTCGAACGCGTTGCTCTTGATCCTGTACTGATCCCCGGCTTTGCCCTGATCAAGGGCATAGTGTGCGACGAGGAGCCTGAACGCCTCCATTTCGGGGTCAGCCGAAGGATTCTCCCATGACGGCTCCAGGTCTGCCGGTACGCAGAGCTGCACCGTGGTTGGCGTCGGCGGCTTGATGAAGCCCCCCGGCCCTATCGGATCGTCGTCCACGGGTGCCGCGGGCCGCGCGGCTGGCGCTGGCGCAGCCGGGCGGGGCGCGACGGGAGTGTCGGCCTTTCTCTGGAAATCAGCGGGCACGGGGATCTTGAACTTCGCCGCAGTCGTGCGAAGGACGACATCCTCGACTTCGATGTAGGCGAGATCGATGCTCTTGTCCTTCTCCGCCTGCTGCTCAAGCCCAACGATCCGGCCCAGCAGATCGTAGGTGCCTTCAGGGTACTGGCGTCCGGGCGCCTTGTCGTAATAGTAGCTCCTGATCTTCAGCGACAAGGGGCGGTCGGCTTTTGCCATATCGTTGACCAGATTGCCGATGCAGGTTTGCAGATAACGAAGTTTGTCCGCATCGGACTTCGCCTCGTAATCTTTCATGCTGAGGGCGTGCGCGGGAACAGAGACGAACGCCAATGCCAGAACGGCGGCTATGCGGGTGGTCTTGAACACATGCCCTCCCTGCGTAGCTGTAGTTTATCAATTCTGTTCGATGCGGGGGCGACGGGCGGATCCGGATTCTACTTCTGCGATGGCGGCGGGAATTTGTCCTTCACCACTTTGACGATCACGCCCTCGACCTGAATCTTCGAAAGATCGACCTTCCCGTCGTGGGCCAGAGTCTCCAGTGCGCCCAGTTCGACGCCCAGGCGCTCCATGCCCTCCGACAGCGGCTTGCCGGCAGGCTTGACCGCGAACCAGTTGCGGATGTCGATCGCCAGTTGCGGATTTTTCGCGCGCAGGTCCGTGGTCATCTTGTCGATGAAGTCCCCGACGTAGACGGCCTGCTCTTTGTCGGGCTTGGCGTTGAAGTCTTTCAGGCTCATCGCCTGCGCCGTCATCAGGACGAAAAAAGCGAGGAAAAGCTTCATGCCTGAGTATAACCCGAGTCGAATGAATCTGTTACGGTGATCTTCGGAGTTTCTGTCAGCCACGATCATAAGCGTTTGCCGCCCAACGAGGCGGCTCTTCCTTCCTTATATAGCGTTTTCAAAACATCCATTTTCCTCTTATGAGGACAAGGGGGTTCTTCGGATCGGGCCGCAGCCAGTCAAGGGCGCAGGGTTTGCGCTCGTGAAACCCTTGACGGCAAGGACCGATCTGACAGCTTTGCGTTGGAGGAAAATGGAGCGGGTTGCAAAACGATTTAGATCTTCGGCGCGATCTGGCCGACAGGCCGGGGCGCATTTTGCGTTTGGGGATTGTCGGTCTCGGTATCCTTGCGATCAGCGACGGTCTGTCCGTCCGCCGCTTTTGTGAAGGCCGGGACGGTTGAGATGGTGTATTCATCGCCGTACGCTGCTAGGTATTCAGTGCTGTACGACGCCGCCAGATCGGCCGGCGCCTTTGCGGCGATTTCTGTCCGTGTCGTTTCAAGATTGTTCTGGAATTCCTTCTCGTAGCCTGACAGCCGGTCACCAGCAGCAGTCAGATCCTGCCCGCCCCTCTCTGCCTGCTCCCGCTCGTCGAGCACTCTCTGCTTGAGCCGCTTCAATTCTTCGTACCTGTCGTCGATCTCAGTTTTCTGCCGCCACGTTGAGGCATCCGGCTTCGTGCTGCGAAGCGAGTCAGCTTCGTCCTTGTCCCTGCCCTCCAGCACCCTGCCCTGCTCGTCGCGGTACTGGCTGCCGTCCACGTAGACGCGGCGGCCGTCATGCAGTTTGAGCGCGTTGTCCTCGATCTCCTTCCGGCGTTTCTCAACAACGACCTGTTGTTGCTCGATCCGCGCCAGCAGGCGGTCTGAGCGCTCGCGGTATTCCTGCATTTCCTGTTCGGCGAGCCAGGTTCGGCGGCGGTCTTCTTCCTCGCGCCGACGCTTCTCTTTCGGGTCCATACCGGGGAAGATCATCAGATGGCGCGTGGAATCACCGGACAGTTCGAGCGCCAGCTCGTCGGCGTCCTGCTGGTGGAGGAGAGCAGCCTTGCGCCCAAAAAACTCGGTCAGCCAGCCCGGCGGAATCGCTCCGCCCGGCAGAGCCAGCAGCTCGTCGTCCGGTATCGCATCGAGATCGTCTTCCGTCGGCGTGGACATGACAATTCCCCATCCTCAGAATCAGACTACATCCTTAGGTTTAATATTCTGTAAATACGCAACCGGGTTTGAGAAGTTGCTTTCCAGAATATGGGTCAATTTTGGGGCCAGAATTGAGGCTACAAGGGGCTCTGAGAATCGGGGTCAAACAACATCACCAACCCCGGAGAGCGCCATGGGTGCTCATCCCTGTTGAAAAGGAACGTGTCGGGGGGAACAGCGGTAACCATCAGGACCGTCAAGTTTTCTCGCTATAAAACATGACACCCGCAATCGGCGTTCGTATCTACATTTAGACACATACCGGGATTTCGTGGCAAGCTGAATAGACGGGGTTTCTAAGCAGGAGGGACCATGAAAGGGACTGTCAAGAAATGGGGCAACAGCGCAGCGGTCCGGATTCCGGCCTCCGTGCTTGAGGCCGCGCACATGGGTCTCGATCAGGACGTGGATGTCCGCGAGGAAGCTGGCAGGATCATTATTGAGCCAGTGCGGACCCGCCCGCACTATACCCTTGAGGAACTGGTCGGCCAATGCGACCCCAGTAAGCAGCGGTCGCGCAAGGAGCAGGAATGGCTCGACGCCCCGCCGGTTGGTCGTGAGGCTTGGTAGGCGTGGAACGCGGCGCCAAGGCTGAAGGGCAACGTAAAACCAGAACGCCCTTGCTCACACATTGCTCACACCGTTTCGATCCGTGGGGGTCCGCGTGCAAACTGGATCGGTTATGGTTTGTTTGTAATCAGCTATTTAAGGCTAGATCAAACTGGCTCGGATAGCTCGAAACGGGTTCGATTCCCGTTAGCGCTACCAGGTTTGGGCAATATCGGTTCATGTGGACCCTTGGACATCGACCGAATTGAGCCTCCCCGGGCACTCGTGGCATAGCGACACATCCGTGGCATGCCGATTGAAGCCAGCATTTCCATGGCGGTATACTGAGCCGAGCCGTGGTGGGCCGGATGCCGAGGAAGACTGCCCTTCTATTGACCTTCGCCGCTATCGCCGCGTTTGCCGGAACCGACCGGGAGGCGGGTGAGTGGGTAATTCGCAAAGGCGGACGCGTGATGGTCAACGGAGACCGCCAGCCCATCGCCCTGCTCTCCGAACTTCCCTCGGGCGAACTCCGGATCACCGGCGTGGATCTGACCGGAACCGTGATGGAACCCAAAGAACTGGAGCATCTCGCCGGCCTGGAGCACGTGCGCGAACTCTACCTGCCGGGATCGGCGTTTACGCCAGGAGCGGGCAGTAAGCTCGAAGGGAACGCGGAGCTCCGGACGATCGCGGGGATGAAGGATCTGGAACGGCTTCAGTTCTCGCTACATTTCCTATCCTATTTCAACGTCACCGACGCCGGGTTCGCCACGTTCAGCGGTTTGACCGGTCTCAAGGAACTCCGTTGTGCGCAGTGTAAGATCGACAAGCGCGGTCTGGAGCCATTCGTGAACCTGGAATCGCTCGACATGAGTTACTCGATGTTCGGGAATAGTGCGATTCCTACGCTTGCGGGAATGCACAATCTGAAGCGCTTGTACCTGCGCGACACCAGCATTACGGATGAAGGCCTGAAGCACATCAGCGGCCTCACCCGGCTCGAAGAGCTGGACCTTTATGGCGCCAAGGTGACGGACCGCGGCATCGCCTACCTCAAGGAATTGAAGGAGCTCCGCAAACTGAACCTGCTGGGAGCGCCGATCACCGACGAAAGCATTCCGGTTTTCGCCGGCATGACCCACCTGCGGGAGCTCAACCTGTATCGCAGCAAGGTGACGAATTCCGGACTCGCCACGCTGGCGGCTCTACGCGACCTCTCGACCATCGATCTTCGATACAGCCGGGTGACTGCGACAGGCGTCGACGCCTTGCGGACGGCCCTTCCCAAGTGCGAGGTCGAGTTCGTGGGCTCGCCCCCCGCGCGCACGGCAGCGAATTCGGCGCGGCCTCGCGGCAGTGGAGAGAAGGCGCTCGCGGAGTGGCTCCGATCGCTCGGCGGCAAGGCGGTGTTCGCCGGAGGCAAGCTGCGCGAAGTCTCGCTGGCCACGACCCGCGCGGGTGACACGCAGCTCGCGGCACTCGCCGGCGCCGCCGGGCTGGTCAAGCTGAATCTGCAAGCGGCTGAAATCGGCGATCTCGGCCTGCAGCATCTTCGCGGGTTGAAAGGCCTGCAGGAACTGGATCTCGGCTACACCACCGTTTCCGACGCCGGCCTGGCGAATCTCTCGGCGCTGACCAGCTTGCGCGTGCTCCGCCTGAATGGCACGCAGGTCGCGGGTTCCGGCCTCACGCACCTGGCCGGATTGAAGTTTCTCGCCGAGTTGGATCTCACGGCGTGCCCGATTACCAATGAAGGCATCAAGGGTATCGGAAGCCTGGTTGCCCTCGAGCGGCTCTCGTTAAGCGGATCCGACATCTCCGACGAGGCGGTGCCTGAGCTGGCGAAGCTGCCGGTGCTGAAATCCCTCAACCTCAACAGCACCGATATCGGCGATGCGGGACTGCGCCATCTGAGTGCGATGGCCAACTTGCGCGAGCTCTACCTGAACTACGGCCGCTTCTCCGATAAAGGGCTGGAGGCGCTGAAGACTCTGTCCAACCTCGAGCGTTTGGATCTGGTTCGCACCCGCACCGAAGCTGCCGGTCTCGCCGCCATTGCCACGCTGCGCAATCTGCAGGAATTGAACCTGGACTATACGGCCGTTGACGCCAAGAGCTTCGGCGCCTTTCAGGGAATGCCGCAGTTGCGCGAACTGCATCTGGATTCCGCCGACGTCGGCGATGAATCGATCAGCGTCCTGACGTCCATGCCCAATCTCCGGATCGTGAACCTGTACCACACGATGCTTACGGAAGGCGGTGCGAAGCGCCTGAAAGAGGCGCTTCCGAAGTGTCAGGTGATCTGGGACCGCGATTCCGCCCGGCCGAATCGCAGGAAAACATGAAGCACGCGTGGTTGGTTGCAGCGCTCGTCTCTGCTGCATGGGCGGAAGCGGATACCGTCTGGATTGAGCAGGCGCGCGGCGTTGTCACACGCGAGGGCGACATAGTCGTCGCCGTGGATCTGCGCTCCGCCTGGGTGACCGATTCCGACATGCCGCGCCTCGCCCAGATGCCCGGCCTCAAACGTCTCGATCTCTCGCTGACCCGAATCTCCGACCGCGGTCTGCGCGCGCTCAAGACGGCTCCCGCAATCGAGGAGTTGAACCTCTATTTCGCCGAGCAGATTTCGGACGAAAGCACGGCGATCGTCAAAGGCTGGAAGCATCTCAAGCGCCTCAACCTGCGCGGCACCAAAATCACGGATTCCACACTGGAGTTTTTGTCCGGCGTCCCCACTCTCGAAGCGCTGGACATCGGCTGGGCGCAGATCACGGACACCGGACTCGACCATCTGGTCTCTCTGACCAACCTCCGGCGGCTGACGATGGGCGGCAACAAGCTCACCGACACTTCGCTTCAGTTCCTCCGGCAGATGCCGCAGATCGAGTATCTGGACCTCGGCGGAACGCAGCGGACTGATTCGGGGTTGTGGTCTCTCTTGCTGACGGATACGGGCATGCAGGCCGTTGGGTCGGTGACGGAGCTGCGCGAGTTGAGGCTCGGCGGCACGGCAGTTACGTCGCGTGGCCTCGAGGCTCTCAAGCCGCTGACCAAGATGGAGCGTTTGAGTCTGCAAGGATGCCGCCGGTTGCGGGACGATGCCGCCACAGTTCTGCCGGGGTTCAAGCAGCTTCGGGTATTGGACTTGAAAGGCAGCAGCCTGACCGAGCCGGCCGTATCGAAGCTCCGCACGGCGCTGCCCGATTGCCAGATTCTCTTCTAGGCCAGGATCTCGGTCATCCGCTTGGACGCCGTGGGGAACTTCCCGAGATCGGCTCCCATGATCTCATCCGCCACGGTAAGGTACAGGTCGCCGATGGTTCCCATCACGCGCGTGTGGGCGCCGGTCTTTAGGCGGCCTACGTGCCCCGCCACGATCATCGCGAGGCCGCTGCACTTATGCGGATTGGCCTCAGCATGCTCGTGCGCGTAGATCAGGCAGGTGTGATCGAGTACCGTCCCATCGCCTTCCGGAATCGACTTCAACTTCCCGAGCAGGTAAGCGAATTCTTCGGCGTGCCACCGGGTGATGTCGCGAAGAATGCGCTGGCCGTCGACACCATCGCCGCCCGGCGCCTTGCCATCGGCGTGCGTGTAATCGTGGTGTCGCGCGGCGGTCAGCCCCAGCCACGGGAAACGCGCCAGGCCCTGCCCCTTAGTCAGCATGTAAGACGCAACGCGCGTCTGCCGCGTCACCAGCGCCTGCGCCAGCAGATCGCTCTGCAGCTTGGCGATGCGCGGCCAATCCTTCAAATCGCCGTCGTATTCCGGCGGATCGATGCGCCGGTACTCCGCAGGCAATCCCGCGACGGCGCGTTCCAGATCGCGAATCGCGGAGAGGTGTTCGTCCACCCGCGCGGCATCGTCCTTCGGCACCTGCTTTTGCAGCGCCAACGCATCTTCCCGAACCGCGTCCAGAATGCTGCGCTTGCGATTGACCCAGCCTTCCTCGCGAGCGCCGAAGAGATAATCGAACAGCTTGTCGGGCAGCATTTGCGGGGGCAGCGGACGGTCGTACCCCGCCCAGCTCATGTTGCGCTGGATGCTCTCGCCGAACGATTCCTGCGAGACTCCGATCTGAATCGAGCTGAACCGCGATTCGCGTCCGATCCTGGCGGCGATCGCCTGGTCGATGGATGGTCCTCCCGCACCGTGGCCGGTGAACGGTGTGCAGGTAGTGACGCCGCTGATCGCTTTGTGGTGACCGTTGCCCGGCCCGGTCGCGGTGGCCGCCTGGTTATCCAAGCCGCTGAGCACATGGATATCGTTGCGGTAGGGCGCCAGCGGAGTGAGACACGGAGTGAGGCGAAAGTCCGTTCCCGTCTCGGCGGGAATCCAATAGCGCTCGGGAATGCCGTTGCCGTTGAACCAAAAAACGAACCGGCTCTCGATCGCCTTCTGCGACACGCCGTCGGCGGCGTACGCAGTGCCGGTAGAGTTGAACATGCTCACCAGCGGCGGCAGCCCGACATGGATCGCGCCGCCCGCCAGAGTCAGTCCCTTAAGGAAGTGCCTTCGCGAAACCCGGAAGCGCTTAGCGATCGCCTGCGACACTGCCGTGTACTCCTTCGCCGGGGAATTCTCTCGCCAACATCATTGAGATTACCAGTTCTTTGAATTGAAAACCTGACCTGCGGAAGTCTTCGAACACCCGGCGGATCAGCGGACGGTCGGCGGGCGTCTCCGTCCGTCCCGTCACGTAGCGGAAATACTGTTTGACGATACACTCCTGGCACTGCGGACTCGCCGCCAACACCGCGCCTAATTCCTTGGGAGACGTGAAGCCGGAATTCGGAAGGCCGGCCACCTGGCCCGTGGTGTCAAGGTCCAACTCGACAGTGGAGAGCTTTTCCCGGGCCTTGTTTTCCGAGAAACCCAGCCCGAAGATCAGTTTCAGTTTGTCACGCCGCTGCCCGATGGCGTCGAACTTCTCGAACCCGTAGCCGATCGGATCGACCAGGTTGTGACACCCCGCGCATGCTTTGTTGGTGGCGTGGACCGCCATCCGGTCGCGATTGGTCATAGGCTTCTCTTCTGTAACCGGCGGCAGGTTCGTATTCACCCCCGGCGGCGGATCGGCCACATGCTGGCACAGGAACTGCTCGCGCACGAACAGGCCGCGCGCCGTGGGCGAAGTTTCATCCGGCTTCGCGGTCAAGGTCAGAAACAGCGCCTGGCCCAGAATCCCGGCGCGTTCGGAGTTCGCCGGAAAGGGCACCTGGTCGAAATCGTTCGGCGGGGCTTCGACGCCGTAGATGTGGGACAGCTCGCCGTTGACGTAACCATAACCGGCGGTGAAGAGCTGCATGAAATCGCGGCCGCCCCACACCAGGCCGGACACAAAGCGCCGCGTCTCCTGCGTCATGGCTATGGCGGTATCCGGCGTAAATTGCGGGAAAGCGCGGCGGTCTTTGGTGGAAGTGAGAACGCGGTCGAAGCGGAGCCATTCGACGGCAAATTCGTCGAGTGCCTGACGGGCCTTGGGATCCTCGAGCATGCGGCGGGCGGCCTTCTCCACGGCCTGCGGAGTGTCCAGTTCTCCGCGCCCGGCGGCGGCCATCAGGGC
This sequence comes from Bryobacteraceae bacterium, assembly GCA_041484525.1. Classification (GTDB taxonomy): domain Bacteria; phylum Acidobacteriota; class Terriglobia; order Bryobacterales; family Bryobacteraceae; genus JBGPHT01. The sequence goes on from JBGPHT010000004.1 coordinate 105,119, forward strand.
ATCGTCCGGCATCGAGTCCCACAGCGCGTATGAGAGGCGGCTGGCGGTGGCGTAGGGGCGCCATTTCGGATCCTTTGTGTCTTCCAGCCGGAAGAGGAAGTTGGGCGATTGCAACATGACTTCCACTACCAGTTGCGCGCCACCGCGGAAATCAGACGCCTTCTGGAACAATGCCTCATAGCGGCGTAACTCCGCCGCATCGAGCGGACGCCGGAAGGCTTTCAGTCCGAACCTTCGGATGAACTCGGTGCGGCACTCGGCCGAGGGTGAGCACGCGATCGGTACGTGCGAGTTGCCATTGCGAAACGCTGTCCTGGCCAGCTTCTCGGCGGCCCCACTGTACGCGTCGGCAAGCAGCGGCGAGAGGTTCTGAGCAGAGTATTGGTTCTTGAAGCCGTTGACGAAATCCTCGGGCGGAAACTGGTTCGCCGGCAGGCCGCGGTCGCCCAGGAGATCGCGCACAGTGTTGTTGTACTGGCTGTGGGTCAACCGGCGAAGGGCAACCTCCGGCCGCGCCGCCCCGGCGCCCGAAAGCTCCTCTTCGCGGAAACGCAGCGCCTTGGCCAGTTCATCGCCTTTGAGTTGGACCAGTCGGTCAATCCAGGCTCGCAGCGCGGCCTCTTCAGGACTGCCGGGCCGGATGCGCTGTCCACCGGCATGGGCCGTGCGCGCAGTAGGCTTGCGGAGCAGCAGCGAATTTTCGGGATTCTTCGCGTCCACCAGCAGCACCAGCGATTTCCCGAACGCCTCCACCCGATCCCCCGGCGCAGTCTGCTCCGGAAAATGCAGGCGGGTCAGGGACGCGACACCATCCGGGTTGTGACAGCCGCGGCACCCGGCCTCTTCGAAGATCGGATAGAGCGATTTGGAAAACGGAGCCGGCTCCGCGGCAATCCCGGCCGCAGCGAAGACACCGGCAGCGCAGATCAGCAGCCTAAACACTTTTCCCGACCCATTATATATGCTATAAAGCGCACCCTTATGAAACCGGGCTCTCTGTTATTGCTACTCGCGGGACTTGCTTCCGCGCAGAACTTCGATCTGCTGATTCGGGGCGGCACCATCGTGGATGGCACGGGCAATCCCGCCTACTCCGGCGATCTTGCGATTCGGCAAGGGAAGATCGCCGCCATGGGACGCCTGACGTCCACGACAGCAACTCGCATTATCGACGCCACGGGCCTTACCGTTTCTCCCGGGTTCATCGACATTCACAACCACTCCGATTTCAGTCTGGTGCAGGACGGCAATGCCGAGAGCATGATCCGGCAAGGCGTGACCTCGATGATTTTCGGCGAAGGCGGATCGGCGGCGCCCAGCCGGCGATGGAAGGACTTCGACGCCTACTTTGCGCAGCTTTTGAAGCAGGGGATTTCGACCAACATCGGCACCTACGCCGGGTCGAGCGAGATCTGGACCTGGGTGCGCGGCCAGCGCTCCGGACCGCCTTCAGCGGAGGAGTTGGACCGGATGCGCGCGCTGGTTAAGGAGGCGATGGAACAGGGAGCGCTGGGCGTCGCGAGTTCGTTGAGCGGGCCGCCCGGATCGTGGATCGACACCGGCACCCTGGTGGCCATGTGCGAGGTGGCCTCGCGATACGGCGGCATCTACTCCACGCACATGCGCACGGAAGGGCGCGGAGTTTTCGAGTCGGTGGCGGAGGCCATCGCGATCGGGCAGCGCGCCCGCGTGCCGGTGGACATCATCCACCTGAAGATCGCCGAGCATGAGATGTGGGGACAGATGCCCGAATTGACCGCGTCCATTGCCGCCGCCCGTGCGCGCGGCCAGGACGTGCAGGCCAACGTGTACCCCTACAGGGCCGGGCAGAACAATCTGTCGAGCATCATTCCGCCCTGGGCGCACGAGGGCGGTTCGCAGGCGATGATCGGGAGGCTGAAGGATCCTTCGCTGCGGCCCCGCCTGGAAAACGAAATCAACCACGGGATCGCGGGCACGAACTGGTACAACCACTACACGGCTACCGGCGGTTGGGAGGGCATGCTGCTGGTCTCTCTGTCCAACCCGACATACAAGAAGTTCGAAGGCAAGCGCATGAGCGAGGTCATTCAGGCGCTGGGCAAGCCGGGTATTGATGTACTGTTCGAATTGCTCGAGAACAACAATGGATCCGTGCCCACGGTCTACTTTCACCATTCCGAAGACGACATGCGCTACGCCCTGCGGCAGCCTTGGGCTTCGATCGGTTCCGATGGCACCGCGGTGACCACGGAAGGGCCGCTCGCGGCCGGCAATCCGCATCCGCGGTACTTCGGCACGTTTCCCCGCGTGCTTGGCCGCTACGTCCGCGAGGAGCACGTGATTACGCTCGAAGAGGCGATTCGCAAGATGACGTCGGCGAATGCCGCCAAAGTTCACCAGTACGACCGCGGGCTCCTGCGTCCCGGCATGGCGGCCGACATCACCGTATTCAACGCGGCGACGATCGTCGATAACGCGACTTATGAAAAGCCGCACCAGTACGCCACCGGCGTGGAATACGTGATCGTGAACGGCAAGGCAGTGTTGGACCGGGGACAGCACAACGGCGCGCGGCCCGGTACGATCCTGTATGGACCGGGCAAGGCAGCCAGGTGATCGGCGCTACATGAATTAGTCACAAAGCTGTTCAGCCAATTCACGAGTGTCCCGACCAGCCTGGGCCTGCTAGCCCTGACCGACGCCCGCTCCTTCACATTTCAGGCTGTCACCGCGCCCGAACCGGCACCGTCGTTCTGCTCGCCGCCGGTTTGCTGCTGCTCTTGCGATTGCGCCGCTAGCGCTCGCGCCGCGCAAGGCTCCTGTTGGTTGTTGGTATGCTGCCGCGACCGGTCTGTTGGGTAGTGGTTCAGTTTGAAAATATGGCAGTGCGGCGGCCTTTGGGCTGATTGCAAATGAGTTGCATCTAGGGGAGCTTGCATTTGGACCATTTTTCCCTGCACACACTAGTACTACTGTGTTAGAAATAACAAAACTGATGTAGAATGTTTTTATGGGACATTGTTTCGCACCAGGCCCACAGGAAAAGCGCTTTGCGGCATACACGGATGGCTTGGCGAAAGCCGCGGGGCACGCTGATCGTGGC
>JBGPHT010000005.1:0-106838 GCA_041484525.1 Bryobacteraceae bacterium
GCAACTTGTATGATGGCTTTGCCTTCCTTGTGGGGGCGTTCGGCGAAGCTCCGGCCAAAGGAACAGTTCGCCAACGTTCATTATAGGAGGGCTTTTCTTTTGCTCAGTCGGAAGTCAAAACCTGTTTTGGACAAGAGTGATCCTTATTGGCTTAGGGCGGGATAAGAATTGTCTGATGCCAGGCCTTGTTGAAGATGCAGGCCATACAGCCCCTTCCGATGGCTGCTCGCGCACGACGCATGATATAGTGTTGCCATGCCGAGCGGCTACATCCCCATCTTCATCTTCCTCACCGTAGCTATCCTCTTTCCTGTTGTGACTATAGTGGCGGCACGGCTGATCCGTCCGTCGGCGCCGTTCCTGGTAAAACTCGAGGCCTATGAGTGCGGCATCAAAGCCGCCTCCGATTCGCGTGGCAGGTACACCGTTCGCTTCTATATCGTCGCCATCCTGTTTGTGATCTTCGACGTCGAAACCATCTTCCTTTTCCCGTGGGCCGTACGGTACCGGACACTCGGCTGGTTCGGCGTGGCGGAAGTAACGGTGTTCCTCGCGATCCTCGTGGTCGGTTATATCTGGGCCTATAAGAAGGGTGCTTTGGAGTGGGTCTAATATCCAATCGTCTACTCGTCTCTTTCTTTTTCATATCCGGTATGGCGGCGATCGATGCGGCGCCGAAGCTGCGTCTGTCGAACAGCGTTGTCGGGCCGGTGTTGATTCCCGGCGCCACGGCGCCGGTCCAGACCATTGAGGTGTACAACGCCGGTGATGGCGCACTCTCGCTAAGCGTCTCTTCCTCGGTGCCGTGGATTACGACCGCTCTGGGAGCGGCCGGACGGTGCCAGTCCACATTGGCCGCGACGAGTTGCATCCCGCTGAACATGACGCTCAATCCGTCCTCGCTCGCTGCCGGGACCTACACCGGCATCGTGACGGTCAAAGATCCGAACGCTGTCGACGCGCCGCAGGACATCACGGTGACGGTTCGGAAGGGCGGCCTCGACGTGTACGTGGCGCCCGGCGCCTCGCGCGATATCCCGTTCACCACCAGCGCTCAAGTTGCGTTTCGCACTACCACCGATAACGGAAACTGGCTGAGCCTCGCGTTGAGCGGCAGCGGCACGTTCAAGTTCGTGTTCCCTTACCGCGTCCGCTTCCAGCCGGTGACGGGCATGGCGCTGGGCAATTACAACGGTTCGATTGCCGTCACCTCCGGCACACCCGCGGAGAACCAAACCATTCCCGTGACCATGCGGGTCACCAACCAGCCCATCGCCGAGCCTTCCACCGATCGGCTGCGCGTGCGTCTGGCACAGGGCGCGCCGCCGCTCGCGCCGCCGTTTTTCGCCGGCGTATCCGTGAACAACGTGGGGCAGGGCACGCTGGCAGTGCAGAGCGAATCGGTGTCGGGCGGGGATTGGATTAAGAACACAGCCCAGGGCCTGGTGTTCGACGCCGGCGCCATGGCGGTTGGCGTGTACCCCGGTACCATCACGTTCGCCTCGAATGCGGTGAACAGTCCCACCGTCATTCCGGTGGATTTCGAAGTGGTGGCGAAAGGCGCGCCGTATATCGACTTCAACGGCGTGTTGGACAATGCCGTCTTCACCCCGCGGGACACCGTGACACCCGGCGACATCATGTTGATTAAAGGCGAGCAGCTTTCGTTTAGCCCATTCACTTTCGGTCCGGCGCCGCCGCTCGTCACGCAACTGGGCGGCGCCAGCATCACGGTGAGCGGCCGTCCGGCGCCGCTCTACTACTCTTCCTATGGTCAGCTTGCCTTCCAGTTGCCGGTCGAGACCCCCGTCGGAACGGCGCTGGTGCAGGTGCAGCGTGACGGGCTGAATAGCAACCCCGTTTCCATCGACGTCGCCGCACGCGCCCCACGCCTGCTGCGCACTGGCGTAGGGGATTATGGCACCATTCAGAACACGGACTACAGCATTCCGATGCCCGTGGGATCTTTCCCTGGAGTTTCGACGCACCCCGCACAAATAAACGATACGCTCACGATTTATGCGATTGGCCTCGGTCCGACGTCGCCGTCCGTAGGCACCGGGGCGGGCGCGCCCGGGGCGGAACCCTTGGCGCGAGTGACTTCCACTCCCATCGTGACGTTTGGCGACGGTTTCTCTTCGGTCGCCGTCACCCCGCTGTTTGCCGGCCTCAGTCCAGGATTTGCCGGACTGTACCAGGTGAATGTCACCATTCCGCAAAACGTCACGGTTACCAATGGCAGGTTGAACGTGACCGTCCAGTTTCCCAACGAGGTCACCAACACCGTCCAGATCGCGATTCAGTAACCGTGCCTGGCCAGACCGCCTGCCGCGTTGTGAATCGCGCCCGCGACCCACTACCATGGAAGGGAACTCCGTGAAAACATCCTCCACCCCCTGGTCGCAGGTTTATCTCTGCGTCGCGCTCACCACGATGGCCACCCTGCTGCTCGAGCTTTCGCTCACGCGCATTTTTTCCGTCATCTTCTATTACCATTTCGCGTTCCTTGCCATCTCCATCGCCATGTTCGGCCTCGGACTCGGCGGCGTGTTCTCCTACGTCGTGGCGGGATGGAAAATCCCGCTGTTCGCCCGCCTGGGCCGGCTGAGCGCGGTCAACAGCCTGCTCACCGTGCTGGCGCTAGTCGTCATCGTCAGCCGCGGCGACGACCTCACATTCTGGGACTTCGGCCTGGTGTACGTCGCTACTGCGCTGCCCTTCTTCATTTCGGGCGCCATCGTGTCGCTGGCCATCTCGGAGACCATCGAGAACGTCGGCCGCGTCTATTTCTTCGATCTGCTGGGCGCCGCCGGCGGATGCCTGCTGCTGATCCCGCTGCTCCACGTCTTCAAGGGACCGAGTGCGGTGATCGGCGCCGCCATCGTCTTCGCCGTCGCCGCCGCCATCTGGCATAGCATGGCGGGGTCCACCATCGGGCGCATCGCCAGTGTCGCGCTGGCGCTAGTCCTGGTGGCGTTTTTCACTCTCAACCAGCGCCGCGCCATCCTCGGCATCACCCATGCAAAGGGCCAGACGCTGGCCAATGAGTTCTTCGAAAAGTGGAACACCTTCTCGCGCATCGCCATCGTGCATCTGCCGAAGGAAGGCCGCGACCGCATCGTGATCGATGCCGATGCCGCCACCGATATCGCCAACAAAGACCTCGACCATCTCTCGCCCGACGACGTGCATGAGCTGCTCGACGCCGGTATGGGACTGCCGTACTCCATCCGCCCCGCCGCCAAAACCCTGATCATCGGCCCCGGCGGCGGTTGGGACGTGACGCGCGCGCTGGCCTCGGGCAGCCGCGACGTCACCGCCGTCGAGATCAACCCCATCATCGCCGAGACCATCATGCAGGAGAAGTTCCCGCACCTCAGCCGTAACCTCTATAAGCGGCCCGGGGTGCACGTCGAAGTGGAGGACGGCCGCAGTTTCGTGCGCCGCAGCCGCGACCGTTATCAGGTCTTGCAGGCTACGCTCGTCGATACCTGGGCCTCGACCGCCGCCGGCGCCTTCGCTCTCTCCGAAAATAATCTCTACACCACCGACGCTTTCCGCGATTACCTCTCTCACCTGACCGATGACGGCATGGTGACGGTAACCCGCTGGGGCTTCGATCCACCGCGCGAATCGCTGCGCCTGCTCTCGCTCGGCATCGAAGCGCTCGGCCAACTGGGCGAGACTGACCCTGCCAGCCACTTCATCGTGGTGCGGCAGGGCTCGACCGAGGGATGGGGCGCGCTCGACACCGTGCTGATCTCGCGCCGTCCGTTCTCCGCCGCCGACCTCGACCGCGCCCGCGCCACCATCGCCCGCGGACGTCTCGAGTTGGTGTACCTGCCGGGCGAGTCCATCCGCAATCCGTTTTACGACTTGCTCCACAGCCCCGATCCCGCGGAATTTCAGCGCAACTACACTTTCGACATCTCGCCGGTCAGCGACAACCGGCCGTTCTTCTTCTACACGGTGCAGGCGCGCGACCTGTGGACCTACCTGCGCGCCGCGTCGCATGAGAGCGCCGATTACAAGATCAACAAGGCGGTTCCGCTGCTGTTCCGCCTCCTGCTCTGCAGCCTGATCGCTACCGCGGTCATCCTGGTGGCGCCGCCATTAGTGCTCGGCACGCGGCTTCCCCGGCAGCGCGGCATGGCGGGCTTCCTGCTGTACTTCCTGTTCATCGGCGCCGGGTACATTCTGATCGAGGTCGGGCTGATTCAGAAATTCATTCTGTTTCTGGGCCAGCCGATCTACGCGCTCACAGTGGTGATTTTCTCGATGCTGGTATCGAGCGGTCTCGGCAGCTTCGCCAGCCGCCGCCTGATCGGCAAGGAGCAGGGCCGCCTGATCAAGACGCTCGGCTCGGTAGCCTTGCTGGCCGCGTTCCTGGCGTCGATCGTCTCCGGGCTGTTGACCGCGCTGGTGTGGCTGCCCCTCGCCTGGAAAGTGGTGCTGACGGTTTTGCTGATCGCGCCGCTTGGGTTCGTGATGGGGATGCCGTTCCCGGCGGCGCTCGCCCGCCTGGAAGAATGGCACGCGCCCTCGGTCCGCTGGGCGTGGTCGCTGAACGCCGCCGCGAGCGTACTCGGCTCGGTCGGCGCCCTCGTCTGTTCCATCTACCTGGGCCTGGTGCAGACGCTGATCGTCGGCGGCCTGCTCTACCTGGCCGCGCTGGCTGTGATGGCGCGCGTCAGCCTGCCTCCCGCGTCCGCGCCCAAACCCGGCGCCGGCCGTGTCGTGCTGGCGCAGTAGAAGCCGCCAAAGAGTCGCGCGGCCTTATCATAGAAGCTGATAGTCAATGCAGCACCATCATGCCGAACGAGCAACCGCAGACATCTGCTCCCGACGCTCTCACGCTCAAGGAGTTCTTCGAGAAAGTTCCGCCCGGGAGCAATCCCACCGTCAGGAATTTCTTGATCCCGGATACCACCACCAGCGGGGCCACTTCCGTCATCATGAACCTGCCCCTGATCGATCTGCACTGCGAAACTGAGTCCTGCAATGGCATTCGGCTATTCGAACCGACGGAACGGGCGTACGCCCGGCTCGGCGATCGCAACCTGAAGTTCATTACGTTTCGCTGCCGTAACTGCAAGAAGACCGAGAAGACTTATGCGATCTCGTTCTCGCACAAAAACCTGGCAGACAACCTGGTGATCTACAAATTTGGCGAGTATCCCCAATTCGGTCCGCCAACCTCAGCGCGACTGACTGCACTGATAGGACCAGAGAAGGAATACTTCCTCAAGGGACGGAAAGCCGAGAACCAGGGCCTGGGTATCGCCGCGTTCGCGTATTACCGGCGCGTTGTCGAAAACCAGAAAGGCCGGATTCTCTTCGAGATCATCCGTGCTGCTGAGAAGCTGGGCGAACCCAAAGAAGTGATTGACGATCTGAAAACGGCGCTGCGGGAAACGAAATCCAGCACTGCGGTGAGCGCGGTCAAGCACCTGATGCCGCAAGTTCTCCTGATGAACGCGCATAACCCCCTGACACTACTCGCTGCCGCCCTGACCGAAGGCCTGCGTGCGCAGACTGACGAACAATACCTGGAGTTGGCGTCGAGCATTCGTATTGTCTTGTCGGACCTGGCGGAGCGCCTGGGAAATGCACTTGATGAGCAGGTCGAGCTTAACGCCGCCCTCACCCGGCTGATGCAGCCGAACAGATAATTAATTAGGGCGGTGTAGACCGCGGTTCGGTCACGAACGGGTTTTTGGCGGTGGAAACAAAAGGCTTCCGCGCTCCGCTGACCGAACCGCGGTCACGCAGTCGCGCCGCCTTTGGTACGATTGAAAAATCCCCGCATATGGCGCTCCGTTTCTACAGCACGCTCTCGCAGCAAGTGGAAGAATTCTCGCCCGCGCGCGACAACACCGTCCGCATGTACACTTGCGGACCCACGGTCTACGATTTCGCGCACATCGGCAACTTCCGTACGTTCACGTTTGTGGACCTGCTGCGCAAGTGGCTGCGGGCCAGCGGATTCAAACTCGACCACGTCATGAACATCACCGACGTGGACGACAAGATCATTCGCAATGCCACCGCCCAGCACAAGTCGCTCGAAGAGTACACCGCCCTCTACATCCAGGCCTTCGAGGACGATTGCAAGAACCTGCGGCTGGAAAACCCCGAGCGGCGCGTTCCTGCCACCGCCCACATTCACGACATGGTGGATGCCATCGAGCGCCTGACCGCCGGCGGCCACACCTACCGGAGCGACGGCTCGGTGTATTTCAAGATCTCGAGCTTCCCGGGATATGGCAAGCTTTCGCACAACGATTTCAGCGGCAACCTGGCGGGCGCGCGCGTCGACATGGACGAATACGAGAAGGCCGATGCGCGCGATTTCGCCCTCTGGAAGGCGCCCAAGGAAGGCGAGAGGTATTGGGACACGCCGCTCGGTCCGGGCCGGCCCGGCTGGCACATCGAGTGCTCCGCCATGGCCATCAAGTACCTCGGCGAGACGCTCGATATCCACGCCGGTGGGGTCGATCTGATCTTCCCGCACCACGAAAACGAGATCGCGCAATCGGAATCGCTCACCGGCGTACCGTTCGCGCGCTTCTGGCTGCACTCCGAATTCCTGCTGGTCGAAGGCCAGAAGATGTCGAAATCGCTCGGCAACTTCTACACCCTGCGCGACCTCATGGGGCGCGGCTACCAGCCCGAGACCATCCGCTACCTGCTGGCCTCGGTGCCGTACCGCAAGCAGTTGAACTTCACCCTCGACGGCCTGAAGTCCGCCGCGATCGCCACCGAGCGCCTGCGCAATTTCAAGCTGCGACTCGAGACCGACCGCTTCGCCGAAGGCGTGAATCCGCAGCTCGCCGCGCGCACCGCCGCGGCTTCCGAGGCATTCACCAACAGCCTCAACGACGACCTCAATACGGCCGAAGCCCTGGCCGCCGTTTTTGAATACGTGCGCGATCTCAACAGCGCCATGGATGCCGGTGAGTTCCACGCGGGCAACGCCGCCGCGGCTCTCGCGTTTCTCGAACGGTTCGATTCCATCTTCGACGTGCTCCGGCCCACCGTGCAGGGCAACCAGATCCAGGATTCCGAGGTCGAGTCATCGATCGCCGAGCGCACCACCGCCAAGCAAGCGCGGAATTTCGCGCGCGCCGACCAGATCCGCGAGCAGCTCCTCGAGCAGGGCATCATCCTCGAGGACACCAAGAGCGGCATCCGCTGGAAAAGGAAATAGGCTTGAAGATCCACACCAAAGCCGTGCATGCGGGCGACCGCAAAAAACCCGGGACCCATATCCCCGTCACCACGCCCATCCATCTCTCGTCGAGCTACTTCTACGAATCCATGGAACAGCTCGACCGCATCTTCGGCCAGGAGGAGCAGGGCTACTGTTACGCCCGCTATGACAACCCGACGGCCGCGGCTCTCGAAGAACTGATGTGCGCGCTCGAGAGCGGCGCGGGCGCGCTCGCCTGCGCTTCCGGCATGGCCGCGATTCACACCGCGATTCACACCGCCCTCGCCGACCGGCGGAGGTCGATCGTCGCCGCCGACGCGCTCTACGGCGCTACCTTCGGGCTGCTGATGAACGTGTTCGAGCCGTCCGGCGTGGCCGTGAAGTTCGCCGACGTGTGCGATCTCGACGCCCTCCGCGCCGCCGTGGCGGAGAGCAAGCCCGGCTGCATCGCGATCGAAACGATTTCGAACCCGCTGCTGCGCGTAGGCCAAATCGACCGCATTGCCGAAATCGCGCGCGAGGCCGGCGCGGCGCTGGTGGTGGACAACACCTTCGCCACGCCGCTGATCGTACGTCCGCTCGAACTGGGCGCTCACTTCGCGGTCCACAGCGTCACCAAGTATCTGGCGGGCCACGGCGATGTGATGGGCGGCGCCGTCGTCACCGATCGTGAGCACACCGAGGCGCTGCGCAGCCTGGGCCGCGCTATCGGCCCGGTGCTGGGTCCGTTTGAAAGTTACCTCACCATGCGCGGGATCAAAACGTTCCCGCTGCGCATGGAGCGCCAGTGCGCCAACGCATGCCGCATCGCCTCGTGGCTCAGCACGCATCCCAAAGTGGCGCGCGTCCATTTCACGGGCGACCCCGCGCACCCCGACGCTGCCGCCATCCGCCGCCTCTTCCCGCCCAACCTTTACGGCGCTATCGTGAGCTTCGAAGTGAAGGGCGCGGGCCGGCAGGAGGTCTTCCGGTTCATGGATGCGCTGCAGATGATTGTGCGCGCCACCTCGCTCGGCGACGTCCACACCATGATGCTCTACCCGTCGATGAGTTCCCACCGCGAGCTGTCTCCCAAGCACCGCGAGCGCATGGGAATCGGCGACGGGCTGGTGCGCCTCTCGGTCGGAATCGAAGCCCCCGAAGACATCATCGCCGACCTGGAGCAGGCGCTGGGTTGACCGGCGCTCTCTTCAATTCTTCACGGAAATCAAGAGTCCGGACTGCGTACTTACGCCACCGATGTCCGCAACGATCGGCTGGTCGCCGTCAGGAACCGCGGGAATCGTTACATTGAACTGATATTCCCCGGCAGCCACGATTCCGGCAAACTGGACGGTCGCCGGCACGCCGCCAATGCGGATGTGAAGCTGTGTAGGATCGGCCACCGGCGCTGCGCCGCTGACGACCTGGCCGGCCGGAACCGCGGGCGTCGTCGGCCCAAACCCTGTACCGAACATCAGTAGAGTTTCGCCGGGTTGGGCGGGCCGTGATGGCGCCCCAGGTCCGAAATAACCGTCGGGCGCCACGTAGGAGCTGTCCGCATGTACAGCGGCTGGATATTTTCCAAGAGGGAAGAATCCCGGTGCGTAGGTCTGCAAGGTCGCGGTGCCGGTGGCCGTGCCGGCCGAATTCATCACCTGCACTTGAACGGGCCCGGTGGCGCTGTCCGTTGGTGCTTGCACGCTCAATTGTACGGGGCTGACATAATAGACCGCCGCGCTCTTGCCGTTGATTTTCACGCTGACGCCGTCAATAACGGCTGGCAGACTGGTCCCGGAAAAGTCTGACGCCTGCCACATCCGCGTGGTTCCGGACAGGGCAGTCCCGTAAATGGAAACCCACGAGCCGCTCGAAATGCCGGGCTGGCCGCTGGCATTATTCGATACCCCCGTGATCATAGGCTTCGGCTCCACCACTGGAAGCAAGACCGGCTGGCTGCTTACGTCGCCGGCCATCGCCACTACGGGTTGATTGCCCGCCTTGAGTCCTTGAGGGACGGTGAAGACTATTTGATAGATGCCGTAAAAGCTCGGCGCCAGCAGGGCGCGCACCGCCGCCGCCTCCCGTCCACCGACGAAGATTCGGACGGGAGCGATTACGGTTGAAATCGGCGTGTTCGGTGTAGGACTGCCGGCATTCACCACCGGGTTGGTCGCTCCGAACCCGACTCCATAACCCGTCACCACCTCACCAATCTCCACTGGACTGGCAACGCTCACGACGCGTCCCGCTGAATTGAGGAAGGCGCCCAAATTCAAACCGTTCTGAGTGGAGGCGGAAAGTCCCGGCGCACATGGGACAACCGCGATGCTGAGAACCGCGGACTGGAGCGTTTGTCCGCCGGTCTGCCGGGTTACCTGGACCGTCGCACTGGTTCCGGTGATATCAAAGGGCACTTGGAACGAAAGTTGAGTAGCGGAGACGTAGGTGAGAGGCGCCGCTTTTCCATCGATCAGCACCGAGACCCCGGCACAGGATGTTGGGAGTGGTCCGGTCGTTACGCAACTGGCGGGGACCGCGTCTCCCAAATTAGTGCCGATAATAGCAGCGATCTCGCCGGGCGCGATTGGACCGGCTGTGAAAGACGCTCCGTTCAGAACCGAGGAGAACGTTGGGGTCTGTGCTTGAGCGGACGCGAGCAGGCCTAACAACAAGGTCAGGCTGTAGCCGAGAGTGCGCGCCGGAGGAAAACTCATCCTGCAATGATACACCCTTCTTGATTGGGAAACTGGCCAACCTGACATTTGTCCGCAACGAGTGTCCCTTCCCGCCCGCGCTTGACGCATGTATTAGTGGTGGGAAAACAACTAACAAATCGCGCACAGAAGAATCCCTGGGCAATGGCGCGCCGATTCATATAGAATCGATTGGCGGGAATATCTCCCGAGGACTGTGGAGAGGTGCGACATGGTCTTGACGAAGTTGATCGACTTACATGCTCATTTCCCGATGCACACGCGGTTTCCCCCGCGCTTCGTGCAGGGGCCTCCACCGATCGGCAAGGAACTCGAGTTCTGGGCCGCCACCCATCTCCTGGATTTCCAGAAGGGGGAGCCGCGCGTCTCGCTGGCCAATCTCCTGGCGGGCAGTCCGGGCGGGATCGGCTCCGTCTTGAACGACCCGGATGACGAGTTCTTTCACGATGCCAACCCCGTCCCGGGCGCGTTTGAGAATCTGCTGGCGCAGATGGATAACGTGGAGGCCGAGGTCAAGGGGAGCGTCCGAGTGGTGCGCAATCCAACCGAGCTCGGGCAGGCGCTCGAGGCGGGCGAGAAGTTCCTGTTCCATTGCGTCGAAGGAGCCTTCGCCTTCGCCGGCGACGCCGGCAACGTCGATCGCCTGGCGGCGCGCGGAGCCGCTTATGTGGTGGTGGCCCACCTCTTCTTTCGCGGCGTGGCTACCTGCAATAATGCACTCCCGCACGTGCCCGACCTGGTTTTCAGGGACTTGCTGAATACCCACCAGGACCCGTCCGTGGGGCTCACGCCTCTCGGGGAGCGCATCGTGGACCGCCTGTTGCAGAACCGTATTCTCGTCGACATCACCCACTCGACCGACCTGGCGCAGCAGCAGATCTTCGACATGGCGCGCGACCATGGCAACGCTCCCGTGATCTCTTCGCACACCGGCGTGCGCCCCACTTCGGACTATCCGCTCAACCTGAGTCCGGCGGCCATTCGCCGCATTGCCGAATCGAAAGGCGTCATCGGCATCATTCTCTTTCCGCACTGGCTGCGGCAGCGCCACCAGCAGTTTCTCGGGCCGGACGGGATCGATCTCGTGTTTCGCGCCATCGATAGTGTGCATGACATACTCGGCAATTACGACCACATCGCCATCGGTTCCGATCTCGACGGATTCATCCAACCCATCAAGGAGTGCCGGAACTATTCGGAAACGCCGCAACTGGCGACCGCGATTCAGAACCGGTACGGCGCCGGCGCGGAAAAGATTCTTTGGAGAAACGCGCTCGATGTGCTGCAGCGCGGATGGAAAGGAGTATAAGACATGAGTCCCGGAGGCCCGCCTGCGCCCGCGCAAGTACAGCGCCGGAAGAATCTCAGGAAGCTGAACCAGTCTCCCAACGTGGGCCGGTTCGCCATCGTCAACCACTTCAACACCATGGTCGACGCCCTGGCGCCCACCACGAATTTCCCGAGGCTCAAGGCCTTTCTGCCCCAGAACCTCTGGCCGTGGATCACGAATTACCTCAAATTCCTATTCCACAAGAAGTTTCCGTTTCCCGATGCCTCCAAGAGTCGCACGCGCTGTATCTATACGGTGGCGCCCGCTGCCGGGGCCAGTGAAGTGCGCATGGCGATCGCAGGCGACTGGGGCACAGGCACGCAGGAGGCGGAAACCATCACGAATCTGATGGTCCAAACGCATCCCGATCTCACTCTTCATCTGGGCGATGTGTATTACGTCGGCGGCGAGCCCGAGATCAAAGAGAACTGCTTTGGCGTGCGCACCGGTGAGTTCGACGGCGTCAAGTGGCTGCAGGGAGTGCAAGGCAGCTTGGCTCTGAATGGCAACCACGAGATGTATGCCAACGGCGGCCCGTACTTCACGATATTTCTGCCGTCGCTCGGATTGAACGGTTCTGGTGAGAAGCAGGTCGCCAGTTTCTTTTGTCTCGAGGTGGGCGGCTGGCGCATTCTGGCGATCGACACAGGCTACAACTCGGTCGGGTTTCCGATTCTCAGTCTGATCCCGCTGATCAACCGCATTCCCGCGATCGGCGGCGATTGCCACCTCGAGAAGGCACTGATCGAATGGCTGCGGAACGACGTCAAGCCGCAGCAGAATCCCAAGCCGACGCTCATCCTGTCGCATCACCAGTACTTCTCGGCCTTCGAAAAGGCCTACACGAAGCCCGCGAAGCAATTGACGGAATTCTTCCCCAAGCAGGACGTGGTCTGGATGTGGGGACACGAGCACCGCCTCAGCATCTACGACAAGGGCAACCAGGATGGCGGCATCAACGCCTATGGCCGCTGCCTGGGGCACGGCGGAATGCCGGTGGAGATCGCGACGCCGGACGCCACCAAGGCGCCGCTGCAATTCTACGACCCGCGGTCGACTCTTCTGGATGGAACGCCGGTCGGCGTCAACGGCTACGTCATGGCCGCCATCGCCGGCGACGTATTGACGTTCGACTATCGCGATGTCAGCGACAAGCGCTTATTCGTCGAGGAATTCCGCCCGGCTCCCGACGGGTCGCTCGGGTACCGGGTGGTAGATCGCGGGACGATCCTGAAACCGCCGCCAGTCTCTCAATAGACCAGCGCATTGAAAAACATCTTGAACGTGAGATAGCTTTGCGCCCGGTACTGCGGCCGCATGCCGAACAGCACGGCGCGGCCGCCGCCCATCGGCGCATCGATCAGCGCCGCGCGGCCCGCGATCGTCTTCTCGCCCACCAGCCACCCCGATGCCAGCACGTTCGAATCCGGATACCGCGCCACCACCGGCAACTGCGTGTCCCAGGCCGGGCTCTGCTCGCTCCAGATCGCAATCTCGGCCGGGATGCCGTACGCCAGCGGACTGCGCGTATCCACCTTGACGTTGAGCAGCGAGCCGGGCGAATAGAACTGGTCCGAGCCGGAGACGCGGTCCGCGCCCGCATCCTGCTCGCCGCGCCCGCCGCGGCCCGGCGTCATGGTCTTCGCCGCCACGCCCAGGCGCGAGATCGCGTACTCCGTGGCCCCGTTCAGAAACACCAGCGTGCCGCCCGCCTGGGCGAACTCCTTCAACGCGTCCGCGCCCTTCGTACCGATCCCTCCGGTGTACTCCTGCGGCATGGTGCCCGCCCGGTGCCCGTTCTCGATGCTCGCAGCCGGCTGGTCGGGAATCACGATGGTGTCGAACTTCGCGCGCAGATTGCCGCCCTGGATATCCGCGTTGTGCACGCTCGTGTACGCGAATCCGAACTGCTCCAGCAGCCACCGCGTCCAGCCCTCGTCCATGCTCGCCGTCCATGCCTGGTAGAGTGCGATGCGCGGCCGCTTCAACTCTTTCCAGCCGGCCTGCGCTGCCAGTGAAAAATCGCCCGTCGCCGGATCGCGCCACACCGTGCGGCCCGCTGCCCAAGCGCGGTTCACCGCCATCCACGAATCGGTGTCCGCGGCTTTCAACAGCGGTCCGGCCGCGGGGGCGGGCGCCTGCCACTCGCCCGATGCCGCCACTTTGTCCTTCACCGCCTTGACGTCGACGCCCATGAGCAGCGGTAGGGTGTTGGCCGTCACGTCGTACGGCCGCTTCGGCGGCCCGCCCGGATACAGCCGGTCTTCCGGATAGTTCTGCCGCTCGAGCAGCGTCTTGGCCCAGCCGCCGTACGGCTGGTGCATGGAGACGACGGCGCTGCCGTCCGCGCCCTTCGACACCTCCACCTGCCCGAACCGCAGCGTCTCGATCAGCTTGCGGGTGGCGCCCGGATCGCGCTGTACCGACGAGATCACGAACGCCGCCGGATCCGTACGCGCCGTCTGCCGCTGGCCTACCCGGTAGAAATTCCGCAGCAGCCCGGTGCGGTGCAGTGCCGCGTTGTAGAGGCACGACTCCCAGGCGATGAGCTGGTAGTCGATGATGTCGCGCAGGCGCCACGTCCCGCCCATCCACGGCTCGAGGTAGTTCCACGAACGCTCGCGCGGATTGTAGCCGAGCGCATTGCCCGCGATCTCGCCAGCCGTCATCGTGGTCGGCGAAGCGATGCGCACGCTGGCCGATTCCGTCAGCAGCCGCAGCCCGCCGTGGAACGCCTGATAGTGCCGCGAAGGCGTCCAGAAATCGTACACGCCGTGGATCGCGATCCCCGTTTTCCCCGCAGCCGTCAGATCGGCCGCCATGGCGGTACCGATCATGTTCATCTCCTGCATCAGAATCGCATCGATATTCGGCTCCGTCGGGTCGAGCCACGGCGGCACGAAGAGGCGCGCGCCGTTGCCGCCCATCTGGTGGACGTCGTAAACCAGCTCCGGGTGCCACACGTTGTGCAGCTTGGAAATGGTGAGCCGCGTTTCGGGCTGCGAGAAGATGTACCAGTCGCGATTGTTATCGTGGCCGACATATTTGTGGTACAGCTCAGGCGGCGCGCTGCCTTCGTACGGCGTACCCAGCGTTTTGCGGTACCACTTGGTCACGATGTCCACGCCATCCGGATTCAGCGACGGCACCAGCAGCAGAATCACGTCCTTCAGGATGGCGCGATTGCGTGGCGTGTCCTCGGTCAGAAGGCGGTGCGCGTATTCCACTGCCGTATGCGTCGAAGCGATCTCGGTCGCGTGGATCGAGCAGGTGATCAGCACCACTGTCTTGCCTTCGAGGATGAGGCGCTCCGCTTCCGCCTCCGTAGTCTTGCGCGGATCGGCGAGCCGCTGCTGGATGGCGATGTAGCGGTCGAGGTGCTTCAGGGTTTCGGCGTCCGCGATGGTGGCCGCGATGAACGGGCGTCCGTCGGCGGTCTTGCCTAATTCCTCGACGTGGATGCGGTCACTCGACTTTGCCAGAATCTGAAAGTAGCCGACTACCTTGTCCCAGTCCATGACGGTGCGGTCGGCGCCGATCTTGTGGCCGAAGTAACTGTCAGGTGTGGGAACCGCCGCGAATGCAGACCACGCGGCCAGAAGGAGACAGGCAAACCTTAGAAGCATCTCGCCATTTTATCGAACGGTCAGGTAGCAGAACCCAAACGAGAGCGAAGTACGTCTGACGACAATTGTCCGTCAGTGTATTCAGACAGAGCCATCTCAATTTCATCAGCTAGGTTATCGACTTCGGGATCCTTGGCTTTGTGAGCATCCCAAGTCGCGGGAACAAACCAGTCCTCAAACTCCCGAAGAGAGATGTCGCCAAATAGATATCTGTCAAGCTGTTCGCGAATTTCGGACGTGCTGACCATGGCAGAACCGCCCTTTCCCAGTATATGCGCAGACCAGTGGAAAATACGTGAAATCTTCAATCGTGGGAGGTTCTCAGAGCGCGCGGAATCTGGCGAATTGAAGTGCCAAGTTAAACGTTCTAAAGAGGTATTCGACAGCACCCTCAAAAACTGGATGCCGGGAACTCAATCCCAGGAACTCCGGTAACTACGACTGCGAAAACAATCTCGTAGCGAAGACCCACTGGTATCTGCGCCCGGATGGTAAGTTAGCAGCTAGCGGCATGGAAGACCCAAAGAGAGTGGTCGAAGGCTTTGTGATGTATGTCCTTGAACTACCCGCAGAGGAGCAAGGGAAGTGACAGAGGCGAACTGACGCTAGCCGGAATGCTACCAGAACTAGGAGACGCCACACGCTTCAATGGACTGATGGGCTGGTCGTGCTACCCTAACTCCAACTCGTCTTACGGCAGGACTTCGATCATCCTGTCGATCTCCTCCGGCCGGATGTAGAAATGCGGTGACGTCCGCACCCACCCCGCCCGGGGAGCGGCCGCGATTCCGGCCGCCCTCAGCCGGTGCACGATCTCCTTGTCTTCGATCCCCGCCTTCCGAAAGCTGACGATGCCAGCGCCCGTCTCCGGCGTGCGATTCCCCATCACCTCGTACCCCTTCGCCTCCACGCCGGCCGCAATTCCGTCACCCAATTTTTGTACCGCTTGGCCTATCTCTCCCACACCTACTTCAAGCAGAAACTCAATTGATGCTCTCAATCCAAAACATCCTATGGTATTTAATGTTCCGGGCTCATATCGGCCGGCATCCGCTCGCAGCGCCATGTCGCGGGAAGCGTAGTCGGCATACCGGGCTACGTTGGTCCAGCCGAATTCCACCGGCTCGACGCGATCCTGAAGAGACTGACTTATGTACAGGATGGCGCACCCTTCCGGCCCCAAGAGCCACTTGTGGCCATCGGCAGCAAGTGTATCGATGTGGCAGGCCCGAACATCGAGCGGAAAGGCACCAAGGCCCTGGATCGCATCTACCAGGTAAATGCATCCGTTACGATGGCAAATCTCACCGATCTCTTGAATAGGTGCACGGTATCCGCTCAGGAACTGGACAAAGCTGATGGCCAGCAACCGCGCGCCGCGGCAAACTTCGTCGATCCTTTCGAGCGGGTCCTCGACGGATAGCCATGTCACGGCAACTCCCTTTTCCTCCAGGCGCTTCCAGGGAAAATAGTTGGCCGGAAACTCTTCCCGGAAGGCGACGATGCGGTCGGCGGGCTTCCAGTCGAGCCCCATCGCCACGGTCGCAATGCCCTCGGAGGTGTTTTTCATCAGCGCGATCTCCGAGCGGTTCGCGTTGATCAGCCGCGCCGCCGCCAACCGCAACCCTTCGTAAGCCGCCAGCCATTCGTCGTAGTGGAGGCTGCCGTACTGTTCGCAGTCATCCGCTAAGTGCTTCATGGCGTTGGCCGCAGGGCGGCAAAGCGGCGCCACGGCGGCGTGGTTGAGGTAGATCAGGTGCTCGCGCACGGGAAACTGATGTGCGAACCGTTCCGCCAGGGTCGGGCTGGGGGAAGAATTTTCAACCGCTTCGAAACTCATTCCCCTTACAATACGTTATAGAGGCCTAAGGAGGCATCCATGAGATCTCTGCCCGCCGCCGCGGTGGTGTTCGCCCTCGCCGCGGGGATGGTTCACGCGGACGACAAAAAGAAGAAGGACGACCCCAGCCAGATCGGCAACCGGAACGTCGCCAACTGCGTGAACTTCTTCTCGATCCAGAAGGAGATTGCGCTCGGCAAGCAGTTGGCCGAAGAAGTGGCGCGGCAGTCGAAACTCGAGGATGACCCCATCATCACCGAATACGTGAACCGCATCGGGCAGAATCTCGTCCGCAACTCCGACGCCAAGGTGCCGTTTACGTTTCAAGTGGTGCAGGACGATTCGCTGAATGCGTTCGCCCTACCCGGCGGCTTCATTTTCGTCAACACGGGCCTGCTGAAGATTGCCGACGAGGAGGACGAATTCGCCGGCGCCGTGGCGCACGAAATCGCGCACGTGGCGGCGCGCCACATGACGTGCCAGGCCACCAAGTCCCAGATCGCGAGTATCGCGACACTGCCGCTGAGCGTGCTGCTGGGCGGTTGGGCAGGCTATGGAGCCCGGCAGGCGGCCGGTGTTTTGGTCCCGATGACGTTTCTCCAGTTCGGCCGCCGCGACGAGAGCGAGGCCGATTACCTGGGCGTGCAATACATGTACGCTGCCGGCTACGACCCCACCGGCGCCATCAGCATCTTCGAGAAGATGGACGCGCTGGTGAAGAAGAAGCCCGGCGTAATGGCCAAGGTCTTCTCCACTCATCCGATGGATGCCGACCGCATTCAGAAAACGCAGAAGGAAATCGACCGCATCCTTCCCGAGAAGCCCCAGTACATCGTCAACTCGTCCGAGTACACTTCCGTCCGCGAGCGCCTGATCGCCCTCGAGGGCCGCAAGAAGAGTCAGGACAAGGACGGCCGCCCCGTGCTGAAAGTGAAGCCCGGTTCCGGCACGTCGCCCGTCGAACAGAAGGACGACAAAGACGACCGTCCGACGATCAAGCGCCGTGACCTGATTGAATAGTGGGTGCGACGGCTGGCTGACCTACCTCGGCCGCGCTGGCAGCTTCCTTAGGAGCCACCTTCGCGCGTCGTTGGAGCGCATCGGCCAGACCAAGCCTTTCGGCGAGGATTTCCAAAATGCCGACTCCCACGAATCCCCCGGCAATGCCCTCCAGGAACGCCCCGGAACCGGTGTGGATCAGGCTGTTCGTAATCGCCAGATGATGATCCGGGTCGAACGGGTGGAGCGCATATTCCGCCATCAGCAGCGCCACCACGCCGAAGACTGCACAGAAAGCGGCATTTCCCGCCAGGCCCGGGTTCCAACTGTCTCCGATTTTCTTGGGGAGGATACCCCAGGATTCGCCTGCATAGTAGAAGAACCGTGCCAGCCCTCCGATCACGCCTCCGCCCAATGCGACAAGCACCAATACCCAAAGCGCGGTAACCACCAGCACCTGGGTCGTGAAAACGTCCACACCGCGAGTGGAGACGCTGATCTTCGGCCGCTGTCCGGGTTTTTGCCCCACGAACATGGTATTGGCCTCGGTCCCGCCGCTTTCGACGACGACCGATTCCGGATCGAACCTGCCTTCGTCGGAGTGGAACGTCACGGTGCGCCGGAACTCGGTCGCCGCCTCCTGATCGCGATCCTTCTTGAGAAACAATGCGGTCACCGGGATGCGCACATTCCGGTTCACCTCACTCGGCACAATCACGTTCAGCCGGCCCACCGAACTCAGGAATCCCACCCGCTTTTCGGCGGCGCGCAGCGGGTTGCCCTCGGCAGTAGCCAACACCTGGAGTTCTTCCGACGAGGGTTGCTGGCTCACCGATAGAAGCACAAAGCTCCAGGGAGCTTGCGGGGACAGGACGAGATGGTCGGGATCCAAACGAATTCCTGCGGTTGTGTCGGAAGGACGCACCGAGACGGTCCAGGTCCCGCTAAGGCGCTGCAATGGAATGTTGTCCTGGTCCGCAACCTCCAATCGCAACGGCACGCTCCGAGCCCCTACGGGGATGCTCGTGGGGGTATCTTCAAAGGCGAGAGAAGCCGGCCGCGGATCCTCGAATGCCAAAGTCGTCTGCACAAGTTTTCCCGACGGCAGCACACGCGCCGAAATGACTACGCTTCCAGGTTGAGTGGTCCGAGCCTGCACTTCCTGGCTCGACTGTTCGCCCGCCGGGATGATGACGATCAAGGACCCGTTGGCGAGCCGCGTGTTCCGGCCTGAGAAGAGCAAAACGCCCGGCGGATTGGTATCGATGCGCACCCGCGTCTCCGACGTGCTCACCTGGTCGAGAACCACAACGAATGGCGACAAGCTCTTTCCATTTGCAGGAACAGGACCCGCACCGGTGACCACGATGGTGGCATTCGGACTATCCGCCGCCCACACCTGTGGCACAAGGAATCCGGTCGATCTCTTCACGGCCGCGACTATGACCACGACAGTCGCCGGCTCAAGACCCTTCGAGATCACTCGAATCAGCACTCGCCCGGGTTTTAGTCCCGTGAACTGGACCGGCACGTCCCGTTGTCCGGGCATGGCTTCGATACCGCGCCGCACATCGACGATCCCAGCCGGCTCTGGCTGCAATTCGATCGTACGCCTCGCATCATTGGAAGTGGGTCCATAGTTCCGGTCCAGGAAAGACACGGTCAGCGTGCTTTGGGAGCCGGCAGGAATAGTGGTTCGAGCCGTCTTTGCCTGAAGCCGCATCGGCTGCGGAGCGTAGGCTTGGCCGAATCCAGGAGCAATTGCGCAAAGGCCAACGACCAGGACTGGAACCCCAAACAAGAACAGAAACGGCCTAACGTGGTTTTGACGCTGCATGAGAACTCCTCCCACCCTTCCGCTTACGGAGGGCGGATCAAACTTGTCCTCAAAAGGAGAGTGAGCTTAACGCATCCAACGTTTCAAAGAAGTCTGCTTGCAAGTGGCAAAACTTCCCACTTGACACACGAAGATCTTCGTAGTAACTTCTTCGTAGATGCCGTCGAAACCAAAAGCGATCCAGCTACCGACTGACGCCGAGCTCGAAATCCTGACCGTCCTCTGGAGCCGCGGCCCCTCCACCGTCCGCGACGTCCACGAGACCATCGCTGCCCGGAAACCCACCCAATATACCACCGTCTTGAAGTTCATGCAGATCATGGCAGGGAAGGGACTGGTGAAGCGTGACGCCAAGGAGCGAGCGCACGTTTACGAGGCTGCCCGCCCGCGCGAGTGGACGCAGCAGCAGCTTGCCGGCGACCTCCTGCAGCGCGCTTTCAGCGGCTCCGCCAAGAGCCTCGTGCTGGGCGCGCTCTCCGCCCGCAAGACGTCGCGCGACGATCTGGCCGAAATCCGAAAAGCCATTGACGAGTACGAAAAGGGGACGCGATGAATATCCTGCTGCACTGGATCGATACGCCGTACGCCAAAGCGCTCGGCTGGACGCTCTTTCATTTCCTGTGGGAAGGCGCTGTAGTGGCGCTGTTTCTCGCCGTGGTGTTGCTCTGCTGCCGCCGCGGGCCGGCGCGCGTGCGCTATGCGCTGGCGTGCACCGCGCTCTTCGCCATGCCCCTGATATTTGCCGCGACCTTCGCCCTCGCACTGCCGGCGCCCGCCAGCATCGTCGTCGTGCGCGGCGTCGGGCTTTCCAATCTGCCGCCCGGTGCCGTTGCGCCCACGCCCGAGCCCCTCGCCCCCGAGAGCCTCCGCGACCGCCTGCGCTGGGCTGTCCCGTTTTGGATGGCCGGTGTACTGCTCTGGTACGCGCATTGCCTCGCCGGCTGGATGGGCGTGCGCCGCCTCGAACGGCGCGGTGTGTGCGCCCCTTCGGCAGAATGGCAGGAGCGGCTCCGTCAACTGACCGCGCGATTGCGCGTGACCCGGCCCGTCGTGCTCCTCGAATCCGCGTTGGCCGAAGTCCCGCTGGTGGTGGGCTTCGCGCGTCCTGTGATCCTCATGCCCGTCGGCCTCCTCGCAGGACTACGCACCGATCAGGTGGAGGCGATCCTCATCCACGAGTTGGCCCACATCCGCCGCGCGGATTACATCGTGAATCTCCTGCAAACCGCCGTCGAGGGTCTGCTTTTCTATCACCCCGCCCTCTGGTGGATTTCCGGTCAGGTGCGGGCGGAGCGCGAAAACTGTTGCGACGACGTCGTGCTCGAGCTTCACGGCGATGCTCGCGGCTATGCCGAAACCCTGGCCCACCTCGAAGAGATTCGTGTGAGTGCCGCACTGGCCGCGACCGATGGCGGCTTGCTGCGGAGAATTCGCCGCCTCCTGCGACAGCCGGAAGGCCCACGTCCTGCCGCCGCGCCCATGGTCTCCGCCGCGCTCCTGCTGATCTCGTGCATCGCCCTTTCGGCATGGCAGCCGAAGCCCGCTCCGGCGCCTGCTCCGCCACCCGCGCCCGCTCCCCGTCCCATCCAGGAGCAGGCCGCTCGCCCAGAGGCTGCCAGCCCGCAAGTATCGTCGCCCTACGATCGATGGTTGGAGCAGGATGTCGCCTACATCATCACCGCTCAGGAGCGGGCCACGTTCCAGTCGCTTACCAATAACAGGGCGCGGGAAGCCTTCATCATCGATTTCTGGGAGCGCCGCGATCCCACCCCCGGCACGCCAGTCAATGAAGCCAAGGAGGAACTTTACCGCCGCATCGCCTACTCCAACGAACGCTTTCCCGAGGCCGGCCGTGCCGGCTGGAGAAGCGATCGCGGCCGCCTCTACATCACCTACGGTCCCCCCGACGAGATCGAGAAGCATCCCGCGGCGCCTGCAGGTTCGGTGTCCGAGGCGTGGCTCTACCGGCACCTGGAAGGAATCGGCGACCAGATCACGATCGAGTTCGTCGACACTGGCAGCGGAGAAGTCCGGTTGCGGGCCGGTGCCGTCCACATCAAGCCCCCCGATGGCTCATTGCCCCGGCAGGTGACGGTGGAGGTGCGCGACATTTTTCCAAATTTGCTTTTCGCCGAAGACCGGCGGCCGTCTATCGGCAGAGCCGCCCTCATCACCATTCCCCTGGAAACACTACCGGCGAAAATCTCCGCCCGCATCACCACCGAAACCGGCCGCGTAGTGAGCGTGTTCGAAGAGACCGTTGTGGACCGGCCCTACTATCAGAAGCTGGTCCCGCTCGCTTCGGGCGTGTACAAACTGCAGGTGGGCGCCTGGCCGGCTGGGTCGCAGCCCCCTAGCCCGCTCTCCGCCATAATCTTCGAGGTGAAGTAATCCTGCGATAGCGCTAATATATTAGATCCATGATGCGCGCTATCGCAGTTCCCATAATCTCCGGCCTGCTCGCCTTGTCCGCGGCGGCCCAGGTCAAAATTACGTCCGGCGCCGAGAAGATCGCTGTCGAGATTCACGGCCAACCGTACACCACCTTCTACATCGCGGGAAAGGACGTCACCAAGCCTTACCTGCATCCGCTGCGCGCGCCTTCGGGCACCTACGTGACGCGCATGTGGCCGATGGAGAACGTCGCCGAAGAGGCGCCGATCGCCAAGCCCGATCACCCGCACCAGCGCGGCCTGTGGATCGCGCACGATTCGGTCAACAAGACCGATTTCTGGAACAACGAGGCATCCTACCAGGAGGGCGGCAGCCGCGGGCACATCGGCAACATCGTGCTGAAGAAGGTGGACGGCGTCAAGAGCGGCAAGGACAAGGGCTCGATCGCGGCCACTTTCGAGTGGACTCCGCGCAGTGCCCAAAAACCGCTGCTTACGGAATCCCGCCTGATGACGTTCTACGATGACGCCAAAGCGCGTATCATCGATTTCGACGTCACCTTCACCGCCCTGGATGAGAAGGTCACCTTCGGCGACGGCAAGGACGGCTTCTTCGGCGTCCGCATGCGGCCTGTGCTCTACGAGAAGAAACCCGACGGCGTGCCGAAAGATGTCGAGTACAAGACCACCGGCAAACTCAGCAACGCCGATGGCCTGGTGGGCGAGAAGGAACTGTGGAGCAAGCCCTCCAACTGGTGCGACTATTCGGGCGACGTCAACGGCGAAAAGGTCGGCATCGCGATTCTCGACAATCCGGAGAATCCGCACCATCCGGTACGCTGGCACGCCCGCGGATACGGCCTCTTCGCGGCCAATCCGTTCGGCCTCGCGGCGTTCACCAACGACAAATCGCTGGACGGTTCCATCACAATCGAACCCGGACAGAAGCTCCGCTTCCGCTACCGGACGATCGTGCACGCGGGCGACGTCAAGGAAGCCGCCATCGCCGCCGCGTGGGAACAGTACGCGAAAATGAAGTAGCTATTCGCGGAGCTTGGGAAAGAAGGCGCGGTCGAGAACGCGCCGCGTCACTTCTTCCATCGTCAGGTACGTGTCTCCCTCGCGGAAAGAAACCTTATCCCCCGGGAGCAGTCCGACCGCGACCTTCAGCGGTTCTCCGTCGCGGAGAACTTGAAAGCCGGGCATTTCCGGAGCCAGCGATATTTCCACCTTGGCGCGCGACTGCCACTTGCCGTCGGCCTCTTCGCGGATGGTGATGCGGGTCTTATGCGGCATCGCGGAGATGACAGCCGATTCCGGGCCGAACGCTGCCGTGTACGCCTTAATGCATTCCGTGAGACTGCGCGTCAGGTCCTCGAGCGCGCGCGGCAGCCGCTCCAGCGTCTGCATCTCCCGCTTGCGCCGCTCCTGCTCTTCCGTGATCCGCATCTGAAGCCACTGGAATGACATAAAAATATCTTAGCTCTGCTTCGCTACGGCGCCCGCCCGCCATCCAGAATCCAGATCTCCTGGCGCGCCCGGTTCACCGTGTACACGATGCTCTTGCCATCGCTCGTCAGCGACGCGCGCAAGCCGGGATTCAGATTCGAGTACGGCACGAGTCCCGGCAGATCGCGCAGTACGCGGTCTTTTCCGGTGGCCACATCGATCGCCAGCAGCGCCGGCGTCACCGCGCGGATCTGGTACAGCGTCTTGCCGTCGCGCGACCACGCTAACGGGCCGTAGTCGCCGGGCAACTGGCGCGTGGTCTTGCCATCCGGGCTCACCAGAGTGACGTGTCCCTCGGACTCGTGGCAGGCGATCCATTCTCCCGTGGGCGACCATTCCGGCACCGAGGCGCCGGTCGTCTGGATGAGCGACACCGGCGGTTCCCCGCTGCCGGGCCGGATCTTGCTGAGCGTCCGGACCGAGCCGACGACGCGCTCATAGACCAGCCACACGCCATCGGGAGACCAGGCTGGGGCGAACTCCGCCTGGTCGTTGACCGGCGTGGCGCGCACCGGTGAGCCGCCGGCGGCAAACATCGTATACAGCCGCGAGCCGGATTGCGTGTTCACCGAAACTACAATGCGGCGGCCATCGGGAGAGAATTCGGGCGACATGAAACCGCGGAGCTGCTCGTTCCCCACAGTGCCGGGAGAGAGCAGCGGGCGGTCCCAGTTCTCGAGCATGCTGGTGATCCAGACTTCGGGCAAACCGCGGCGGTCGGTGACATATACCAACTGCGGCGCGACGGATGACGCGTGGGCCATCGACTCGTTTCGCGAACTGCCGAGCACGGTGCGCACCGGGCCATCGTCGAGCGGCACGGCCACCACATCGGAATGCGAGAGCGCCGACTGGTAGGCGATCCGCAGGCCGTCGGGCGAGACGGTGGGCGCGCCCGCGGGACGGTCCTCGACCAGCACCGGCCAATAGCGGCCGCCGCGCGTGTCCAGCATGTAGAGGTGGGAGTAGCGCACCGGGCCCGCGTCCGAGAAAGCCGCGTGGCGCGAATCCGGGAACCAGGAAAACTGCGGCGTGAAGGCGAAAGAAACGCCGTCCTTCCAAAGTTGCGTCGCTGGGCCTTCGGGCCACGGCAGCAGCCACAGGGTCTCGCCGCGCGTATCCAGGTTGATGGCTAGCAGGATCTTGCGGCCGTCGGGTGAAAACGCAATTTTCGGTACGTTGTAAAACTGCAAGGTGCGAAACGGCGCCGGAGCGTACGGCCGCCGCGGCGCTTCAGGCGGGCTCGCAATCCAGACGTCGATGCGGCTGTTGTCATCCGTGAACCCGAGAGTGGCGAGCGTGCGCCCATCGGGGGAGATGCTGCCCGCGATGGCGCCGGGCTGCACCATCACCGCTTCGCCGCCGCTCGCGGGAATACGGCAAATGCCGGAAACGCCCTGGCGGATGCATCGGAAATAGAGCGACGTCGAGTCGGGAGCCAGAAGGGCGAGATCCCGGGATTCAGTTGCACGTCGGGTCCATTCACGCGCACCGCGGTGGCGCCATCCACGGCTTGCACGTACAGTTGCAGGTCTTCCAGTTCATTGCGCGCCAGGAAGGCGATGTTCTTGCCGTCGGGCGACCACGACGGCAATTGCTGCATCGTCATGGCGGTCGCGAAGGGTGTCAGATGGTAGTTGGAAAGGTTGACGGTCGCTGGATCGCGCAGCCACGTCGAGCCCATCCAGCTTGCCAGCGCTCCCAGTGCGGCCGCGATCGGAACGGCGATGGTCCAGGTGCGCCGCCGCGGCTTCGACACTGCGGGCTGCGTATTGGTGCCGGTCGTCGTGATTTCGCCGAAGCGGTCGCGAAGCTGCCCGAGCTCGCGCGCCAGGTCGCGCGTGGATTCGTAGCGCGATTCCCGCTCCTTCGCCAGGCAGCGTTCCAGGATCCAGCCGAGCTGCGTGGGGATCGGCCGTTCGAGCGGCGGCGGATCGTTCTCGACGATCGCCGCCATCGTCTGCACCGCGCTCGGCCGCGCGAACGCCTGCTTGCCCGAGAGCATTTCGTACAGCACCAGCCCCAGGCTGAACTGGTCGGAGCGGTAGTCCACTTCCTGCCCGCGGGCCTGCTCGGGAGACATGTAGGCGGCCGTTCCGATGACCGCGCCCACGGCGGTCTGCGCCAGCGTGACGGTCTCTCCCGGGCCGGCACTTTTGGCCGACATGCGCGCCACGCCGAAATCCAGAATCTTCGCCGAGCCTTCGGGCGTGAGGATGACGTTCTCCGGTTTGAGGTCGCGATGGACGATGCCGGCGGCGTGTGCGGCCGCCAATCCCGCGGCGATCCGCGCCGCCATGTCGGCGGCCTTGCGCGGCACGAGTGCCCCCTTGTCGATCGCCGCCCGCAGCGATTCGCCGGGCACCAACTCACCCACGATGTAGGGCGGATGATGGTCGAGGCCGACATCGTAGATCGCCATGATGTTCGGGTGATTGAGCGATGCTGCGAGGCGCGCTTCCTGCTCGAAACGCCGTCGGCGCTCGGTATCGTTGGCGAGCGATTCGGGCAAGATCTTCAGGGCGACGTGCCGTCCCACGCGCGTGTCGAGAGCCCGGTACACCTCGCCCATGCCTCCCGCGCCTAGCTTGCCGATAAGCTGATACGGCCCGATCGACTGTGGAAGGTCCGCCATACGCTGGACTTTATTGTATGTCTACGGCGGAACATTAAGCTCTGATGAAATCCGTAAACCACTTCACGGGCTCCGACGTTTTCCGGCTAGGAGCAACGCATTATGAAAACCAAGTTGCTGGCTGTTGCATTTCTTGCGGGCACTTCGCTTTTTGCCAGGGACCGCGTTTACCTTGGTTTCGGCATTGGTGGATACTATCCGCCGCCTCCGGCGCCGATCGTGACCTACTACGCGCGGCCGCCTGCACCTGGTCCGAACTTTGTCTGGGTGGCGGGCTATTGGTATCCGGCAGGTTCCCGCTGGGCCTTGCGTGCCGGTTACTGGGTGCCCCGGCCATACCCGCAGGCCGTCTGGGTCGGGCCTCGTTACGTCCGTGGTCACTGGTCGCGCGGCTACTGGCGGTAATGCGCCGGTCGTCGCTTAAGGTCGTCGTGAGGCGTCACGAAGCTCTGGCCGTTCCGCACGGCGTCTTTCGGCGCGAGTCGTGCCTCTTCATAGCCGACTGAACCAATCGCGATCAATGAGCACCTCTTCAACCATCACCGTACCTACACCAAGATTCAGACTTTTGAGCAACTCACAGAGTCGATCGCCATCAACCAAGTCGATCGGCGGCGCACCATCTCGGGTGGCTTCCCTTTTTGCATCCGCCGTGAAGGTGCCGGTAGTAATGAACAACCCCTTATCGGTGCGGCCCGTTATCGCTCCCCGGAAGTCACGGATTGCGCCTGACGAAACAGTGCCTTTATATCGCTTGCACTGGAAGTACACGTGAAAGGACAGTAGCGCTGCAATGCGGAGGACTCCGACGCCATCAATGCCACCATCGCCGCTCTTACCCGTGACCTCGACCCTAAGAAAGCCCGATTCGCGAAGGAGACGCTGCGCGAGGCGCTCGAAAGAACCGGGCGCCATCGACGTGAGAACGGTGAGCAGATCCGCTTTCCATTGCGGTTCGATCTGGAGAGCTTCGTCTGCGGCAACCAGGGCCGCTGGGCCCGTGGACGTCTTCGCCTTTCGGAACTCCTCGGGGATCTATTGGACGTCCTTCTCCGTAACGGTTTTGCCCTTTTCAGTCAGGATCCACATACCTTTCGTCGCGCGGCTGACGTCCAGGATTCCAGCTTTGCCTAGATTGATTTTCACAACACCGAGGTTAAAGCTAAGCTTGGTCCAGCCATGCGCCGGTGCATGCATGATGTTCTGGACCTCTTCCGGAATGCCTTCTAAATCGACGACAGCCTCAATCAGCTCTTGATGGGATGCAGAGCCACCAAGCTTACGAAGAGCGAGCACGGCTGGCCATAGCAGCGACTCGGGCGAAGGCACGGTAAGGTTCTTTGACATCGTGATCTACGATTGTACGAAAATGCCATCCGGCGATCCCCACTCGCGAATGATCTAACGCCGCGTCAACCATTCTGCCCGCTCCTCACGCCTCCAGCAGTTCCAGAAACGCCTGCGCGGCGCGATTGAACTTGCGCCGCTTTCGATGCAGAATTCCGAGCGGACGCGCCAGCTCCGGCGCATGCAGCCGCACCGCCACCAGACGGCCCTGCTCGCTCTCGGCCTGCATCGTGCGCGCCGGCAGAATGCTGATCCCCGACCCGAGGGCCACCGCTTCCTTGATCATCCCGATATTGTCGAAATGCATCACGCGGTTCACTTCCACACCCTGGGCGCGCAGGAAACGGTCGAGCTCGCGGCGGATCGAAAGGTCTTCGTCAAACGCGATGAAGCTCTGGCCGTTCAATTCCATGGGCAGCACTTCGGCGCGAGTCGCGAACGGGTGCGACGGCGCCACGGCGATCTGCATTTCTTCTTCGCGCCATGGAATCGCCGCGATGTCCCGATCCGCTGCCGGATAGCTTACCAGGCCCAGATCCGCGGCCCCGCTGCGCACGGCTTCGTAAATCTTGTCGGGACGCATGTACTCGACGTGCAGGTGCGCGGTCGGATATCGTACGGCAAATTCTCCCTGCAGGCGGCTCATTTCGGAAAGCCCGATCGAGTAAATTGACGCCACCCGGACCGTCCCTTCCACCTCGCCCTTGAGGGTTTCGAGCGCCAGCGAGAATGTCTCCTCACGATGCAGCACGTCGCGGCAGAATTCCGCGTATAACCGTCCGGCAGGGGTGAGTTCCAGGGGCCTCTTCGCGCGGTCCAACAATGCCAGCCCCAGACGCCGCTCCACCTCCTGCACGTGCTGGCTAGCTGCGGATTGGCTAACTCCGCACAAACTCGCGCCTTTGCTCATGCTGCCACTGGCAGCTATCTCCTTGAAAAGTTGCTGTTCCCAGAACTCCACGCGGCCAGAATAGCATAAGCAAATCTAATATCTCAAGAATAATATTTTGCTGTTGCCTAATAGTGATTCCCTTGATACACTCAGTTTCAAGGCTCCCCGTCATTGAGCAAAGCCATGACTGAAAAGAATGTAAGGATTGGTCTACCGCCCGCGCAGGGTCTCTACGACCCCAGGTTCGAGCACGACTCTTGCGGCATCGGCTTTGTGGCCAGCATTAAAGGTCAAAGGTCGCACGACATCATCGTCAAGGGCATTCAGGTTCTGATCAACCTGACGCATCGCGGCGCCTGCGGCTGCGATCCTGAGACGGGCGACGGCGCCGGTGTGCTCATTCAGATCCCGCACAAGTTTTTCGCGCGCGAGTGCGGCAAGCTCGGCTTCACGCTGCCTGCGCCGGGCGAGTACGGCATCGGTATG
This sequence comes from Bryobacteraceae bacterium, assembly GCA_041484525.1. GTDB lineage: Bacteria > Acidobacteriota > Terriglobia > Bryobacterales > Bryobacteraceae > JBGPHT01. The sequence goes on from JBGPHT010000005.1 coordinate 28,804, forward strand.
ACGTTTCTGCCGGTGGAACCGCATCCGCGGCTGCAGTGCGAAGGGATCATCGAGCGCATCGTGCGCGAGGAAGGGCTGACGGTTCTCGGTTGGCGCGATACGCCCATCGACGGCTCGGCGATCGGGCGCGTGGCGCGAAATTCCCAGCCTTACATCCAGCAGATCTTTGTCGGCCGCGCTAAGGGCATGACCGAGGATCAGCTCGAGCGGAAACTCTACGTGGTACGTAAGCGCGCAGAAATTGAAATCGCCGCATCCGACCTGCACGAGAAGGATTTCTTCTACGTTCCCTCGCTCTCCGCGCGCACCATCGTGTATAAGGGCCTGCTGCTGGCGCCGCAGATCGCCAACTTCTATCCCGAGCTGAGCGATCCCGACGTGGTGAGCGCGCTCTGCCTGGTGCATCAGCGATTTTCGACGAACACTTTCCCCACCTGGCAGCTCGCGCACCCGTTCCGCTACATTGCGCACAACGGCGAAATCAACACGCTGCGCGGCAACGTGAATTGGATGTACGCGCGCCAGTCGGTGCTGGCCTCGCCGCTGTTCGGCGACGATCTGAAAAAACTTTTCCCGATTATCCAACCGGGCGGCAGCGATTCGGCGGCGTTCGACAACGCGCTCGAGTTGCTGGTCATGGCCGGCCGCAGCTTGCCCCACGCCATGGCGATGCTGATCCCCGAAGCGTGGTCGAAGAACGAGCACATGAACCCGCAGAAGCGCGCGTTCTACGAATATCACGCGTCGTTGATGGAGCCCTGGGACGGCCCGGCCGCCATCGCCTTCACCGACGGGCGCTCGATCGGCGCCACGCTCGACCGCAATGGACTGCGTCCGGCGCGCTACCTGGTGACGCACGACGACCTCGTGATCATGGCGTCCGAAACCGGCGTGCTGCCGGTGAAGCCCGAGGAGGTCAAGCTCAAGGGGCGCCTGCAGCCGGGCAAGATGCTGCTGGTCGATACCGCCGACGGCCGCATCGTCTCCGACCGGGACCTGAAGCGGCAGCTCTACGGCCGCAACCCGTACCAGCTCTGGATCAAGGAACACCAGATCACGCTCGACCAGTTGGCGGCGCCGCCGCGCGAAATACCCAGCGATCCCGAGACTGTCCTCTGCCGCCAGCGCGCCTTCGGTTACACCGACGAAGACATCAAGATGATCATGGCGCCCATGGCCGAAAAAGGCGAAGAGCCCATCGGCTCCATGGGCACGGATACGCCGCTGGCGTGTCTCTCGGACAAGCCGCAGCCGCTGTTCAACTACTTCAAGCAGCTTTTCGCGCAGGTCACGAATCCGCCTATCGACCCCATCCGCGAAGAGATGGTGATGTCGCTTACCAGCTACATCGGCACGGAGCGCAACATCCTGGCCGAGACGCCGCAGCACTGCCACACGCTGAAATTGCCGCATCCGATCCTGACCAACCGCGATCTGGAAAAGATCCGGCGCGTGTCGCAGGGCGAGTTTCTGGCCACTACACTGCCCATGCTGTTCGCGGTCGACGAAGGCGCGAAGGGGCTGGAGCGGGCGCTTACGCAGCTCTGCCGCCGCGCCTCGCACGCCATCCAATCCGGCTACACGCTGCTGATTCTTTCCGACCGCGGCCTCGACGAAGACTACGCGCCCATTCCCTGCCTGCTGGCGCTGGCCGCGGTTCACAACCACCTGGTCCGCGAGAAGACGCGTACTCAAGTTGCGCTCATCATCGAATCGGGCGAACCGCGCGAGGTGATGCATTTCGCGTTGCTCATCGGTTACGGAGCCAGCGCCGTGAATCCGTACCTGGCGCTCGAAACCATCGCGCAGCTTGCCGAGAACGGCATCGACAACTTCATCCACTCTCTTAAGAAGGGTCTGCTGAAGACTTTTTCCAAGATGGGAGTCTCCACGCTGCAAAGCTATCGCGGCTCGCAGCTTTTCGAAGCCATCGGCCTCAACCGCGAGTTGATCGAGCACTACTTCACCGGCACCGTCTCGCGCATCGAAGGGATCGGGCTCGACGTCCTCGCCACGGAGGCGATCCTCAAACACAACCACGCGTTTCACCCGCTGCGCGACTTCGACACCGAGCTGCCCGTCGGCGGCAACTATCAATACCGCACGCGCGGCGAGTATCATTTGTACAATCCGCAGACCATCGCCAAGCTGCAGCACGCTGTCCGGCAGGAGAGTTTCGAGACGTTCCGCGAGTATACCGGCCTGCTCGACAATCAGAGCCGCCAGCTTTGCACGCTGCGCGGGCTGCTCGAAATCAAGAAGTCTCCCGAGCCCATTCCGCTCGAGGAAGTGGAGCCGGCGAAGGACATCGTCAAGCGCTTCGCGACGGGCGCCATGTCGTTCGGTTCGATTTCGAAGGATGCGCACGAGACCCTGGCCATCGCCATGAACCGCATCGGCGGCAAGAGCAATACGGGCGAGGGCGGGGAAGACGAGGCGCGGCTGCGCGACAACCGGCGCAGCGCTATCAAGCAGGTGGCCTCGGCGCGCTTCGGCGTCACCACCAACTACCTGGTGAGCGCGGATGAGTTGCAGATCAAGATGGCGCAGGGCGCGAAGCCGGGCGAGGGCGGCCAGCTTCCCGGACACAAAGTGGACGAGACGATCGCGCGCGTGCGCCACTCGATTCCCGGCGTGGGCCTGATCTCACCGCCGCCGCACCACGATATTTATTCGATTGAGGATCTGGCGCAGCTCATCTACGACCTGAAAAACGTAAACCCCAAGGCGCGGATTTCGGTGAAGCTGGTGGCCGAGGTCGGCGTGGGTACGGTGGCGGCGGGCGTTGCGAAGGCGCACGCGGATGTTGTCCTCATCTCGGGCGATACGGGCGGCACGGGCGCGTCTCCGCTCAGCTCCATCAAGCATGCCGGCGTGCCGTGGGAGCTCGGGCTCGCCGAAGCGCACCAGGTGCTGGTGCTCAACGATCTGCGCGGACGCATCCGCGTACAGACCGATGGCAAGCTGCAGACCGGCCGCGACGTCACTATTGCCGCGCTGCTGGGCGCCGAGGAGTTCGGCTTCTCGACCGCGCCGCTGGTGGCCATGGGCTGCATCATGATGCGCAAGTGCCACCTCAATACGTGCCCCGTCGGCATCGCCACGCAAGACCCGGCGCTGCGCGCCAAATTCCAGGGCACGCCCGAGAACGTCATCAACTTCTTCTTCTTCATTGCGGAGCAGGTGCGCCTGTACATGGCGCAGATGGGCTTCCGCACGTTCGACGAGATGGTGGGCCGCGTCGACATGCTCGAAACGCGCGACGCCATCGACCACTGGAAGGCGAAGAGCCTGGACCTCTCGATGATCCTCTACAACCCGCCGGTGCCTAGCCGCATCGCGCGCCGCTGCGTGGATAAACAGGACCACGGCCTCGACCAGGCGCTCGACTACAAGCTGATCGATCACGCACGCCAGGCCATCGAGACGGGCGAGCCGGCCGAATTCAAGATGCCGATCCGCAATGTGCACCGCACCGTAGGGGCCATGCTCTCGGGCGAAATCGCGCGGCGGTACGGTTCCGAGGGACTGCCCGAGAACACCATCAAGTTCCAGTTCAACGGGTCCGCCGGACAGAGCTTCGGCGCATTTCTGGCTAAGGGCGTGACGCTCGAACTCGAAGGCGACGCCAACGACTACGTGGGCAAAGGCCTCTCGGGCGGCCGGCTGATCGTGTATCCGCCGCGCAGCTCCACCTTCGTGCCGGAGGAGAATATTCTCATCGGCAACGTGGCGCTCTACGGCGCTACCAGCGGTGAGGCCTTCTTCAACGGCATGGCCGGCGAGCGTTTCGCGGTACGCAATTCGGGCGCGACCGCGGTGATCGAAGGCCTGGGCGACCACGGCTGCGAGTACATGACCAGGGGGCTCGTCGTAGTGCTCGGCAAGTGCGGCCGCAACTTCGCCGCCGGAATGAGCGGTGGGCTCGCGTACGTGCTCGACGAAAAGGGCGACTTCGAAGAGAAGCGGTGCAACATGGCCGGGGTGGATCTCGAGTCTGTTCCTAAAGAGGATGCGCAGTTGCTCTGGCAGCTTATTTCGAAACACGTCGAGGCTACTGACAGTCCGCGAGGGACGTGGATTCTTGAGAACTGGGAGGCGATGCTCCCCAAATTCATCAAGGTGTTTCCTAAGGAATATCGGCGCGTTTTGACCAGTAAGGTGGCGCTGGCGCTTGTGCCTGCGGTTTCGGCACTTCTGCCGAGCACCGTAGTCAGCGGAGGCCCCCTCCATGGGTAAGATCACCGGCTTCCTCGAATACACGCGCGAGGTCCCACAGCGCCGTCCTCCCAGCGAGCGCATCAAGGACTGGTTTGAAATCTACCAGCCCTTTCCGGACGCCTCGCTCAAGGCGCAGGGCGCGCGCTGCATGGATTGCGGCGTCCCCTTCTGCCACACGGGCTGCCCGCTCACCAACCTGATCCCGGATTGGAACGACCTGGTCTACCGCGGACTCTGGCGCGAGGCTGCCCGCCAGCTTCATGCCACCAACAATTTTCCCGAGTTCACCGGCCGCATCTGTCCCGCGCCCTGCGAGGCCTCGTGCGTGCTCGGCATCAATGAACCGGCGGTCACCATCAAGCAGATCGAGAAATCGATCGTCGACCGTGCGTTCGAGGAGGGCTTCATCAAGCCCGAGCCTCCCGAAGTCCGCACCGGCAAGCGCGTGGCAATCGTAGGCTCCGGGCCCGCCGGTCTCGCCGCCGCGCAGCAACTGGCGCGCGCCGGCCACGATGTCACGGTGTTCGAAAAGAACGACCGCATCGGCGGCCTGATGCGTTACGGCATCCCGAATTTCAAGATGGAGAAGCACCTCATCGACCGGCGTCTGGACCAGATGCGGGCCGAGGGCGTGCGCTTCGAAACCAATGCCCACGTGGGCGGGAACGTACCGGTCGAGGATCTGCGCAAGGAGTTCCACGCCATCCTGTTGGCGGGCGGCGCCGAACATGCGCGCGATCTCCGGGTCCCCGGCCGCGACTTGCGCGGCATTCACTTCGCGATGGAATTTCTTCCGCAGCAGAATCGCGTTTGTGAAGGCGACGAAGTCCCGAACCAGATTCGCGTGACCGGCAAGCGCGTCGCGATCATCGGCGGCGGCGATACGGGCGCCGATTGCCTGGGCACCAGCCACCGCCAGGGCGCGCTCTCGGTGCATCAGTTCGAGCTGCTTCCTAAACCGCCCGATGAACGCGCCGCCTCGACACCGTGGCCGCTCTGGCCGATGCAGTTGCGCGTCGAAAGCTCGCACGAGGAGGGCGGTGTGCGCCAGTGGAGCGTCGCCACGCAGCGGTTCACCGGCGACGAACAGGGCAACGTCAAGAAGCTGCACGGTGTCCAGGTGGGCCCCCCGCCGCAATTCTCATCGATCCCCGGCGGCGAGTTCATCCTCGACGTGGACGTGGTGCTGCTGGCGATGGGCTTCCTCGGACCCGTCAAGAACGGCATGATCGAGCAGCTCGGCGTGGTGCTCGACCAGCGCGGTAACGTGTCGACCGACGAGCACCAGATGTCCACCGTGCCTGGCGTTTTCGCCGCCGGCGATATGCGCCGCGGCCAATCGCTAGTGGTGTGGGCGATTGCCGAAGGCCGGAAAGCTGCCCGTGGCATCGACCACTTCCTGATGGGCAGCACCCGCTTGCAGTCATAGTACGGCTGGATCAGGTCGGGGCCAGCCTGCTAGCGCTCGTGTTCGCTACGGTCCTTTCCGCGGGCCCAATCCAAACCAGCAACTGGACCGGCGGCCTGAGCAACCTCTGGACAATCGGCAGCAACTGGGACAACGGCGTTCCGCAAAACTCCCTGGGCAACAATTTCTCCGCTATCATCGGATCTACGGCCAACAATCCTGTGCTGCTGAATGGCAGTCTGACGGTGACGAATCTCACACTCGTCTGGGTGCCGCATAGCCTCACGATCCAATCCGGCAGCACGCTGACGGTGGACGGCGGAACCCTGTCCAACAATGGCACGATCGCGGGAGCGGTGACCCTGGCCGGCGCCGCGATTGCCGAGCTCGCAGGCGGCAGCGTCGTGACGGGACTCCTCACCAACAGTTCCACCGGCCAGATCAACGGACATCCCGGCTCCACCATCTCCGGCCTGGTGAATCCCGCAGGCGGCAACGTAAACCTGCTCGCCATGAAAATCTCTAACGGGACGTTGACCAACGACGGAACCATCACGGCCGCCGGCACGATCACGGTACTCGGATCGGCCGTGCTGAACGGTTCCGGCGCCTTCAACCTCAACGGCGCAACCCTTTTTGGAGGCTAGTTCCAAAACGCATCCAACGTCCAGGGGTTTCGGTGCCGTATTGAGTTCACCGTTCGTCAACGGGGGAACCGTAACCGCGGCCAACGGCACCCTGGTTTTCGGGAGTATGCTCGTTAACTCCGGCACCGTTCAGAGCAGCGCTACAGGCGCCCTGACGATTCAAGGCGGTGGCACGGTCCAAAACGCCGGCGGCACGATTGTTGCCGATGGCTCGGGCGTGCAGATCAATAGCATGACCGTGGACTCCGGCAGCCTCATGGCGCAGAACGGCGGCGCGCTCACGCTCAACAATGACGCCGTTACCGGGGACACTACGGTGAAATCCACCGGCGCCGTGAACGTGACTGGCGGCGTCCTTTTGGGTGTATTGACAGTCGACAACGGCGGGACGGCGAACCTGACCGGCGCGACGCTGGGCACGACAATCAACGGCGGGAGTATGACGACGCTGAGCGGCAGCACGGTCACGGCAGCTTCTTCCTTCACCAATTCCACGGGAGGCCAGTTCACCGTCGGCGGAGGCAGCGTGTTTATCGTGAATCAGAGCGGCACTCTCACTAATGACGGAACGATCTCGGTATCCGGAGTGTTCGTCGCCGGTTCAGCGGTCACGCTCAGTGGCACCGGTACCATGACGCTGAACGGCGGGTCGCTGGTCGGGGGCGGCACATTGATCAACGGAGCCGGGCACACCATCAATGGCGCCGGGCCGATTAGCGGACTCGCCTTCGAGAACGATGGCATCCTCGCCGCCACCACCGGACCCATCACGTACACCGGGCCTTCGTTCACCAACAACGGGACCATCCAGGCGGATCTGTCGGTGGTTGGCCTGTCCGGCCCGTTCACGAACTTCTCGGGCGGCGTGCTCACGGGCGGGACTTACGATGTCGCGCAAGGGTTTTACTTTTCCGGCGCCGATATTACGACCAACGACGCCCGGATCATTCTCCCCAATTCAGGCGCGATTCACGACAGCAACACCAACCAGAACGGGCTTCGCAACTTCCTCACCAACGATGGGACTTTCGACCTGGAGGATGCCGTCTTCACGTCGAATGCCAGCGGAGATTTCGTCAACAACGGGAGCGTCGTGCTCGGCGGCACCAGCCAGTTCTTCGTGGGCGGAGGCCATGACTTCGTCATGAACGCGGGGGCGACGTTATCGGGCACGGGCATTATTCACGGGCCGGTCGAGAACCTCGGCGGGGTGGTTGCGCCCGGCAGTTCGCCCGGCACCCTGACCATTCTGGGGGACTACTTGCAGTCGAGCACGGGTGAACTCGACATCCAATTCGCCACGCCCGGCAGCTTCGAGTTCCTGTTCATCAACGGCGGCGCGGATCTGGCCGGCACGCTGCGCATACTCGTCGATCCCGGTTTCAACGCACCGCTGTTCAGCGTGTTTACGATCCTGCTTGCGCCGGGTGGGATCCACGGCGGATTCGACAACTTCATCAGCCCCTACTTCGCATCGAGGATGTTCATCGAAGTCCCGGTGCAAGGCGGCATCGGCCTCCAGGTGGTGAATTCGCCCGAGCCCGCGCTGTTCCCGGTGATGCTGGCCGCGCTGGCGATGCTGCTGCTGGGCGCTCGACGCCTGCGCTGCCAGTAAGAATTTCCCAGGCCGCAGAGGTTACCATAGACCGATGCGGCACCGCCTGGAACGCTACTTCGAGTTCGACGCTCTCGGCGCCAATTGGAAAACGGAAATCCTGGCCGGCTTCACCACCTTCATGACGATGGCGTACATCGTCTTCGTCAACCCCACCATCCTGCACGAGACCGGGATGCCGCTCGCGGCCGTGACCGCGGCCACGTGCATCTCGGCCGCCGCCGGCAGTTTTCTGATGGGCGGCTTCGCGCGCTATCCCATCGCGCTCGCGCCGGGCATGGGCTTGAACGCCTACTTCACTTACGCGGTCGTGAAGGGGATGGGCGTGCCATGGCAGGCGGCTCTCGGCGCCGTGTTTCTCTCGGGCGTGGCGTTCCTGCTGCTGACCGCGCTTGGCCTGCGGCAGCTTATCCTCTCCGCCATCCCGCATCAACTGCACGCCGCCGTGGCCGCCGGCGTAGGACTGTTCATCGCGCTGATCGGATTCCGCAATTCGGGCCTCATCGTACCAAGCGCTGCGACCACGGTGACGCTCGGCAACCTGCACGACAAGAACACGGCGCTCGCGATTTTCGGCCTGCTGTCGATCGCGGGCTTGCTGGCGTGGAGGGTCCGCGCGGCCATGCTGATCGGCATTGTGGTCACAGCCGCGATCGGCCTCGCGACCGGCGTGGCCCGGTGGTCGCCCCAGGCGTACCGTTTGGCCGACCTGGGCGCGACGGCCTTCCAACTGGACATCGCGTCCACGCTGCGCCTCGGATTCATCGAGATCGTCTTCGTCTTCCTGTTCATCGATCTTTTCGACAATCTGGGAACGCTGGTGGCGGTGGGGAAGAAGGCCAGGCTCTTCGACAAGGCGAACCAGATCCCGCGCGTCAACCGCATTCTGATATCGGATGCCACTGCCACGATAGTCGGCTCCCTGACCGGAACTTCGACGGTGGTGAGCTATATCGAGAGCGCCGCCGGTGTAGCCGCGGGGGGACGCACCGGCGTGACGGCCGTCGTGACCGGAGCGCTCTTCCTGGTGGCGCTGTTTGTGGCGCCGCTGGTGGGTGCGATCCCGGCCGCGGCGACCGCTCCCGCGCTCATCATTGTCGGCAGTCTGATGATGTCTGTGGTGGCGGAGATCGAGTGGAGCGACCCCGAAGTCGCCATCCCCGCCTTCCTCACCATGACCGCTATTCCATTGACGTTCAGCATCGCCAACGGTCTGGCATTCGGCTTCACGGCGTTCACGCTGTTGAAGGTGATGCGCGGCAAATTCCGCGAAGTGAACTGGTTCGTCTACCTGCTGACCGCGCTCTTCATGGCGCGATTCTGGTACCTCGCACGCGGGTGAGGCGCGATACTTAAAGTATGGCGGATCCCTCCCAGCGATTACCCGAGAACGTCGCGGGGGCGTTCTTCGTCGATTCCACCTGCATCGACTGCGACACCTGCCGCCAGCTTGCGCCCTCGACGTTCGGCGAGACGGGCGAATTCTCCTTCGTGCACACACAGCCGCGGAGTGCGGAGGAAATGCGCGCGGCCTACCAGGCGCTGGTGGCCTGCCCCACCGGGTCGATCGGGGCCGCGGAGAAGGCTGGCGTCTCCCAAGCGGTGAACGACTTTCCGCTCGAGCTCGCTCCGGGCATTTTCTATAACGGATTCAACTCGCGGAAATCGTTCGGCGGCAACAGCTACTTCGTCGAGCACCCGGAAGGAAACTGGCTGGTGGATTCGCCACGCTACGTCGAACACCTCGCCCGGCGGTTCGAAGCGGCCGGCGGCATCCGCTATATCTTCCTGACGCATCGCGACGATGTGGCCGACGCCGGCAAATATGCGCAGCGCTTCGGCGCGACGCGCATCATCCACCGGCTGGAATTGTCCGCGCAGCCGGACGCCGAGCAGGTGATCGACGGGTTCCGCCCGGTGGAACTCGAGCCCGGTTTTCTCGCCATTCCTACGCCTGGCCACACGCGCGGCCACGTGGTGCTGCTCTATCGGGACAAATACCTGTTCAGCGGCGACCACATCTGGTGGAGCCGCGCGCGCGGGCGGCTGAACGCGTCGCCCAGCGTCTGCTGGTACTCGTGGCCGGAGCAGGTGAAATCGGTGGCGCGGCTCAAGGATTACTCCTTCGAGTGGGTGCTGCCGGGGCACGGCGAGCGCGCGTATTTCCCGCGGGAAGAGATGCGGCGGCGGATGCTCGAGTTATCGGCCGCGGTAGCATAACCCCAATTATTGGGGGATTTTAATGAAACGTGCAGGCGAATCTTAAGAGTCCAAGGTGTTGAATAGGTATGGGGGGACCGACGACGATGCGCAGAGTTGAGATTTTGGCTGGCCTTCTGGCGGTAACGGCGGGGCTGGCATGCGCCGATGCGGGCGATCCGCCTTCGCGGGTGGCGCGGCTGAATTTCCAGAGCGGGCCGGTGTCGTTCCGGCCGGGCAGCGTCGAGGAATGGACGGCCGCCACGCTGAACTATCCGCTCACTGTCGGCGACCATCTGTGGGCCGACGCCGACGCGCGCACCGAAATGCACATCGGGTCGAGCGCCATCCGGATGAGCCCGCAGACGGCCCTCTCCATCCTCAACCTGGATGACCGGACCGTACAACTCAGCCTAACGCAAGGCTCCCTCCACGTGCGCATTCGCGATCTGTCCTCCGACGAGAATTTCGAGGTCGACACGCCGAACGTTTCGATAACGCTGTTGCGCGCGGGCGAGTATCGCATCGATGCCGATGCCGATTCCGGCGTGACGACGGTGACAGTCCGCGAGGGCGAGGCCGAAGTGAACGGCGGGGGTAGCGCATTTCCCGTGCGCTCCACGCAGAGCGCGCGCATCACGGGTGTGGAGCAGGTGTCGCAGGAATTGACGGCTGCTGCGCCGATTTCGAATTTCGAGCTGTGGTGCGAGGAGCGCGACCGGCGCGAGGCGACTTCTGTATCGGCGCGATACGTTTCGCGCGAAATGATCGGGTACGAGGATCTGGACGACCACGGCACCTGGCGCGACGTGCCGGAGTACGGCTGGGTATGGGCTCCGCGCACCATGGCGGCCGGCTGGGCACCGTACCGCTACGGTCGTTGGGCGTGGGTGGAACCCTGGGGCTGGACGTGGATCGATGATGCCCCGTGGGGTTTCGCGCCGTTCCATTACGGCCGCTGGGCCTATGCGGGGGGTGGCTGGGTGTGGGTTCCTGGCCGCATGGTGGCGCGGCCGGTATACGCGCCGGCGCTGGTGGCGTTCGTGGGCGGGCCGCGATTTGGCGTGTCACTCGCAATCGGGAGCGGACCGGTGGCCTGGTTCCCGCTGGGGCCGCGCGAGGTATATCGTCCCGCGTATCGCGTGAGCGACGTATACGTGCGCCAGGTCAATGTCACGCACGTGAATGTGACCAACGTGAACGTGACGAACGTCTACGTGAACCGGGGCGTTCCAGGGGCGGTATCGGCGGTGTCGCGCGAGACGTTCGTTTCGGCGCGGCCGGTGGGCGGCTCGCAAGTGGTCCTCTCCCGGACCGAGATCGATCGGGCGGAGATCGTAGGCGGAGCGCCACTGGCGCCGCGCCGCGAGAGCGTGATGGGACGTCCGATGGGCGGGCCCGCGGCGGGGGTTCCGCCGGCGCGATATACCGAGCGGACAGTCGTGGTGCGGCAAGCTCCGCCGCCTCCCCCGGTTTCGTTCCGTGCCCAGGAGCGGGCGCTCGAGTCCAACCAGGGGCGGCCGCTCGATCCGGCGACAATCAACGGCCTCCGCGGGAATCAGCCGGCGCGCAATCCAATGGTCAGGACTGTTACTCCGCCGCAATCTCAGCGTCCGCAAGACGTGCGCAACGACCGCCCATTGCGCGTGCAACCCGTGGAACCGCAACGCAACGCCGAGCCGGTGCAACGCGAGATGGACCGTCCGCGCAACGTGGATCCGCGGCGGAATCCCGATATCCCGCGCGCTATCGAGCCGCCGCGCAATGTGGAGCCGCAGCGCAACACCGAGCCGGTGCAACGTAACGTGGACCGTCCGCGCACCGTGGATCCGCGCCGCAATCCCGATACGCCGCGCACTGTCGAACCGCCGCGCAACGTGGAGCCGCGCCGGACTCCTGACAGTCCGCGCACAGCCGAGCCGCCGCGCACCGACCGTCCGGCTCGCGATGTTCACCCGGACGAGCGCAAGGCCGGCCGCAGCGAAAAGCGCTCGGAGAAGTCAGAGAAAAAGGAAGACAAGAAAGACCAGTAGCGGGGGACGACGGTACTGAGCAGGCCTTCCGTCGTGCCCGCGCCACTTACAGCCAGCGAAAGGCGCGGCGCATTTCGAGACGCTCCCGCAGCCGCTCGCGCAACTCGTCCCGCCGGATCTCGCGCGCGATCCGCGACGCTTCCATTCTTTCCCGGCGCTCATCCATACGCGCCTGGACCCCATCGCGTGCCGCCTGTGCCGCATACCGGCGCGACTCGATCCGGTCGCGAGCCGCGTCCCGCATCGCCTCCCGGCGGAACTCCGCAGCTTCGCGCCGTGCTTCGGCGGCCGCCCTCCGGGCCTCGTATCGATCCTGCCAATCCCATTGCGCAAATGCGGGCGCAACCAGCAACAGTAGGGTAATCACCAATCTCATGCGTGCGGTCCTTTCATACGTAATACTCCGCTCGACCGTTTTGGTTACGTCGTGTGGGCCGATTTTGCCAGAAATTCCGTCAGCACCCGGATGTAGTCCGGGCACCTCGTCAGAACGTCCAGGTGCCCGGCGTCTCGAAATGTATGCACTTTGGCGCCCGGGTACAGGGCACGCTGCTCCACCCGCTCCGCCTCGGTAATCAGCGTGTCGCCATCCGAGTCGAATATCAGAACTCGACCGGGCCAGCCCTCCAGGTCCCCCTTCGTGAAGGGCGTATTGCGGTGGTAATCCAACTGGATCCGCGCCGAAGAGAGCGCCCTCGCCTTGAACCCGCCATTGCCCATCTCTACGGCCAGGAAGTGCTGCCAAAACTCCCTTTCGAAGTCCGAAAACTCGGGCGCGTCGGTCTTCAGAATCTTCGCCACGCGCCGGCAAACCAGGGGCCGAACCAAACCCTCCGGCGCCAAGCCGATCAGCTTCAAACCCTTCTCCACCTTGCGCGCATGCACCTCGCTCGGCAGCCCGCAGTTGGATAGGGTGACGGTCTTCGCGCGCGACGGGAACTTTCGTGCGAATGCCTGCGCGACGCATCCTCCCTGCGAATGTCCGAAGAAATGCGCTGCCGCGATGTGCCTGGCGTCGAGCAGCGCGGCGAGTCCGTCCACCACGTCGCTCAACTGGAACAGCGTTACGGGAACACCCGGTGACAGCACCCGGTACGACCGTTCCATCGCCAACAGGTACTCGAAGTACGATTCGCCTGTGCCCATGCCGCCATGCAGCAGGACGATCGCCTCCTGCGTACCGCCATTATCGAAGAATTCCCACTCGACGCCCTTGCACTCAATCCGCTTGGGTTGCCACGCGGCGCGGAACCGGTCGAGCAGGGCAGGGAAGTCGCGCATCCAACCAGCTTTGCACAGAGGCGTGTGCGAGGCCAACCCATTCGATCCGATATCATGGATCGCATATGTCTCGACCGCTCCTCGCCACCGTGCTCCTGGCCGCCACCAGCCTGGCCCAACAGCGTTTCACCGCCGCCGATTACGGGCGCGCCGAAAGGTTTATGGGCTACAATACCACGCCCCTGGTCGACCGCTCCGGCGTCCGCCCCGCGTGGCTCCCGGATGAACGGCTGTGGTATCGCGTCACCACCGGCGACCGCGCCGAGTTCATCCTCGCCGACCCGGCGCGCGGTGTTCGCGAGCCCGCCTTCGACCACGCGAAACTCGCGGCCGCTCTCGCCACCGCGGCCGGGGGCTCGTACGACGCTGCTCGCCTTCCATTCACCGAAATCGACTTCTCGGCCGATGGCCAGTCCGTCTCCTTCGCCGCCGCCGGCAAGCGCTGGAAGTGCGACCGCGGCGGCGCCAAATGTGCCGAGGACACCGCTCCCCCCACCTTGACCGGCGGACGGGGCGGACGCGGCGGCGGTCGCGGGGGCAGAGGAGGCGGAGGCTTCGGCGGACGGGCCGAAACGCTCTCTCCCGATGGCAAGCGCGCCGCCTTCATCCGCGACTACAACCTCTGGGTCCGCGACGTTGCCGCCGGTCAGGAAACCCAGCTCACGCGCGACGGCGCCAAGGATTTCGGGTATGCCACCGACAACGCTGGTTGGACCAAGAGCGATCGCCCCGTCGTCCTCTGGTCGCCCGATTCCAAGAAGATCGCTACCTTCCAGCAGGACCAGCGCGGCGTCGGCGAGATGTACCTGGTCAACACGCAAGTCGGCCACCCGCGCCTCGAAGCCTGGAAGTATCCGCTGCCCGGAGATGACGTTGTCGCTACCATCCAGCGTGTCGCGATCGACGTAGATGCGGGACGCGTCGTCCGTCTCAAAGAACCGCCCGACCAGCATCGCTCCTCCCTCTGCGACGACATTAAGTGCCGCGGCAGCGAGTGGGCCGACGTCCAGTGGAGCGCCGATTCGACGCACCTGGCGTACGTCTCCACCTCGCGCGATCACAAAGTCGAGCAGCTCAAACTCGCCGATGCCTCGACCGGCGACGTCCGCGAAGTCTTCGAAGAGAAGGTCCCGACGTTTTTCGAATCGGGCAACGGCGCCGTCAACTGGCGGTACCTCTCGGCCTCGAACGAATTCCTCTGGTTCTCGGAGCGCGACAACTGGGGCCACCTTTACCTCTACGATCTCAATACCGGCAAACTGAAAAACCAGATCACCTCGGACGACGGCAATGTCACGCAGTTGCTGCGCGTCGACGAGAAGAACCGCATGCTCTACTTCGTGGGCGTCGGCCGCGAGAAGGGTCGCGATCCTTACTTCATCCATTTCTATAAAGTCGGGTTCGACGGCAAGGGCCTCACGCTGCTGACGCCGGATGACGGCAATCACGGCGTGGCGCTCTCGCCCTCGGGAAAATATTTCGTCGACACGTACTCCAAGCCCGACCTACAGCCCACGGCTGCGCTGCGCGACACCAGCGGCAAGCTTCTCGTGTCGCTCGAGAAGGCCGATATCTCGCGCCTTCTTGCAACCGGGTGGAAACCGCCGGTGCCGTTCACCGTCAAAGCGCGCGACGGCCAGACCGATCTCTACGGCTTGATGTTTAAGCCCACCAATCTCGATCCCAGCAAGAAATACCCGATCGTCAATCACATCTACCCCGGCCCGCAGACCGGCAGCGTGGGCAGCCGCAACTTCTCGGCCGCGCGCGGCGACGCACAGGCGCTGGCTGAGCTTGGTTTCGTGGTGGTCGAGATCGACGGCATGGGCACGCCGTGGCGCTCCAAGAAATTTCACGAGGCTTATTTCGGCAACATGGGCGACAACACGCTTCCCGACCAGGTCACCGGCATGAAGCAACTGGCGCAGCGCTACCCCTGGATCGACATTGACCGGGCCGGCATTTACGGCCATTCGGGCGGCGGCTACGCCACTGCCGGCGCCATGTTCCGCTTCCCCGACTTCTTCAAGGTGGGGATCTCCGAAGCCGGCAACCACGACAATCGCGTCTACGAAGACGATTGGGCGGAGAAGTGGCAGGGGCTGTTGAAGAAAACTCCGGACGGCACCAACTACGACAGTCAGGCCAACCAGAATTTCGCCATGAACCTGAAGGGCCACCTGCTGCTCGCGCACGGCACCATGGACACCAACGTTCCGCCGTACAACACGCTGCTGGTGGTCAACGAGCTGATCAAGGCCAACAAAGATTTCGACCTGCTGCTGCTGCCGAACCGCGGCCACGGTTTCGGCAACGAGCCCTACATGGTCCGCCGCCGCTGGGATTACTTCGTCCGCTATCTCCTCGGCGCCGAACCTCCGCAAGGCTACGAACTCCGTACGCCGCCCGCGGGCGGTGGTCGCGGTGGGGCTCAGTAAGCACCGGGCCATTCAGGCCATCGCGCATCACACGCGCCGGGAAATCCTCACGCTGCTTAAGGCCGGGCCGAAGCCCGTCACCGACATCGTGAGCCGGTTCCAGATCTCGCAGCCGGCCATCTCGCAGCAACTGCGCGTATTGCTCGAAGCCTCGCTGGTCACTGCGGAAACCGTCGGGCGGCAACGCATCTATCACCTCAACGCCGGCCGCTTGCGGGTGGTAAAGGAGTGGGTATCGCGCGCGGTCCAGTATCCGTCGGGTCACGTCTGGGTATTCCGGGGAAGACCACACACGAAGAAAGGAAGCTGATATGTCGATACAAGGATCGCGGCCTCGCGCCCAACCTCATCGTCCGCGGCGTCGAGCAGGCCATCGAGTTCTACCAAAACGCCCTCGGCGCCGAAGTGCTCTATCGGGGCACGATGCCGAACGGTCCTACTCTGCACGCGCAGTTGCGAATCGGCCAGGCTTACGTGCTGCTCTCGGACGAGATCATGTGCCAGGACGATTCACCGACTGGCTCACCCGAAAAACTACGCGGCACGACTGCGGTGCTCGAACTCTGGGTAGACGATGTCGACGCTGCCTTCGAGCGCGCCGTGAAGGCCGGTGGAAAACCGCTCGGACCCGTCGACGTCGCGTTCTATGGCGACTGCGTCGGCATGTTCACCGACCCGTTCGGCCACATCTGGACCCTTGCTACACCGGTCGAGGTGATCACGCCGGAAGATCTCTACCCTCGCATGATCGAGCATTTCCAGCCGGCTTAGTTCAGCTTGATCAGAGCAGTGGGGCGGTTACAGCACCGCCCCGCGCAACATCGCCATCACCTTGGCCAATTCTTTCTTCCCCAACTCCCGCACCGGATAGTACGTCTCGGCGTCCTTCCCGGCCTGTAGCTCGGCTTCCTCGAGTGGCGTCTTCCCCGCCTTATTCCGAATCGCCGCGTCCGCTCCGTGGGCCAGCAGCAGTTCAACGTACTCCGTCGGGTCTACGACAATCCGGCTTTTGATGGCGGCGTGCACCGGCGTGTCGCCCTCCTCATCCTGGCAGTTCGGATTCGCGCCGTGCTCCAGCAGGACACGCGCCAGATTGGTGTTTGCCAAGTGGCTGGCGGGCCCCCACGCCTCCACATCGTAAGGCGATTCGTCGACGGTAGCGCCGGCCGCGATCAGGATCCGCGCTGATTCCGGCTCGTCTCCGTACGCCGACCACCCAAGCGGCGAGAGGCCGGTCGAAAGATCGTCCGCCAACTCCGGGGTCCGGCGCAGCATCTCACGCAATAGTTCGTGCATCCCGTATGCCGCGGCTGCGCACACGTCCGGAACGGCTCCGGCGGTCAGCAACGCCCGCGCCATCTCCTCGCGGCCGAGTTCGAAGCAGTCGTGCAGCGCGAGCCGCCCGTCCGCGTTGCGCGAATTCAGATCGGCTCCTCGCTCGATCAGGACCTCCAGCGCGCCGGACTGATCCTCCGCAATCGCCAGGTGGGTCAGGCGCATCGCCAGCGTATCGCTGGGGCGGACCCGTGAATCGAGATCGACCGCCGCATTCACCAGTTCCGGATGCGCGTCGAGCGCCGCGCGCATGGTTGGGAGGTCGCCCTTCCGCACCGCCTTCACCAGCCGTTCGTGTGCATCGTGCATAGCTCTTCTCTACTCTACGCAATCTGGAACCGTCGCAAAACCTTTCGCATTACAATGGATCTATGAAGCTTTTTGCGCTTGTGCTCCTCGCGCTGATGCCCTTGCTGGCGGTCGCCTTCGACGTCGACGCAGCTAAGACGGTCGGCAACGCCGGCGCGCCGGTGACCATCGAGCTGTACAGCGATTTCCAGTGCCCCAACTGCAAAATGCTGCACGACCAGATCATCCCGCAGCTTTTGCAGGAATACGTAGGGACCGGAAAAGTCTACCTGGTGGCGCACGAGTTTCCGCTCAGCATGCACGCCCACTCGCGCGAGGCCGCCAACTACGCCACGGCGGCCGCTCAAGTTGGCAAGTACCAAGCCGTGGCCGACGCCCTCTTCCGCGACCAGGCCGCCTGGTCAGTGACCGGCAAGGTGTGGGATACCGTCGCCACCGCTCTGACGCCCGCCGAGCAGAAGAAGGTGCAAACGCTGGTGAAGGATCCCGCGGTGCTGGCTGAAGTGCAGAAGGACGTCGACATGGCCAACGCCAACCGCATCATGCAGACTCCCACCATGATCGTCAAGGCGGGTAACAAGAGCTATCCGATTGGCGGAACCGTAGCCTACTCGATTCTGAAGTCATTTCTCGATGACCGCCTCAAGGCAAAGTAAGCCCGTCCGCATTCTCGCGATCGTCTTGCGGCTGGCGCTCGGCGGCATCTTCGTCTACGCCGCGTGGATTAAGCTGCGCGACCCGTGGCAGCTCTTCGCCATGGCGATCGATTCCTACGGGATACTGCCGCTGAAGTATGTCGAGCTCACCGCCAAGGTCCTCCCTTGGATCGAGCTGGCACTCGGGCTCTGGCTGATCGCAGGGAAGTGGATGCGCATCCCGTCGCTTGGGATCTCGCTGCTGCTGACGCTCTTCTTCACGCTGATCGTGCGTGCCTACATCCGGGGGGAGGAAATCAATTGCGGCTGCTTCGGTCCCGGCGAAGCCATCTCGTGGAAGACGATGCTACGCGACGGTTCGATGCTGGCGGGGTCCTACATTTTGACTTGGCTCAGCTTTCGTCGGGCGCGGCCGCAGCCGGCTGCCCTTGAGCCCACGCCCGAGTTTCAGTACGAACAACCGCGACCGTAGTCGTGGCCTTCATCCGCACACATCGGCCACCGTGGCCAGTCTTCCGCCGCCCGCCCGTACTTCCGCCAGCGCACGCTTCGAATCCTCCGCTTGCAGCGTCTCCACTGCGTCGGTCACGACCGTCACCGGCTTGCCCGTACGGAAGAGGCCGCGCACCGCGTACAACACGCAGATCTCCGTCACCACCCCGTAAACTACGAACGCGTCGGCCTCAAGCGCTTCCACCACGCGGCCCAGATTCTTCGCCTGAAACACATCCACCGTCTGCTTCTCGACGATGATCTGCTGCGCGCCCTCGATTTGCAGGTCGCATGCGTCATTCGGCACTACCACGCGCCGATCGAGCAGGGTGGCTTCCGCCTTGTGCTGGCCGGTCGCGCCCTTCACACAGTGGTGCGGCCACACCTGGAACTCGGGATCGTTTTCCGCATGCGCGTCGACGGTCGACACTACGGGAATGCCGTGCGCCGCGGCGTACCGGTTCAAGTGCGCGATCGCCGGCACGATACGCTCCGCCTTCGGCACATACAACGCGCCCGCCGGGTAGAGGAAATCCAACTGCGAGTCGATATCGAAGAAGATCGTCTTCATGACACCAGGTTCCGCCGCGTCCGCTCGATCAGTTCCCGCAGCTCGCGGCTATACACCAGCGGCCACGGCTCCACCGTCTCCAAACCGCGCAACGCCTCGGGCAGCTTCGCCAGCAACTCCGCAGCCCGCTGCCGCGACGCCTCCAAACCCGGCAGCGGCTCCACCAGCTTCCCGCCCAGCATCACCGGCCGCATCAGCGCCTCGCCGTTCCCGCACTCGCCCGAACGCGCCACGACGTCGCGCGCTTCGTCGCGAAAAAGCTGCTTTGCGCCCGGCATCGAGCATTTGTCCTCGCTGTACTTCGCGGTGAACCGCTTGATCCCGCTGATCTCGAGTTCCACCAGCTTGTACGTCGCGCCCAGGCTGGGCGCATCGCCAGAAGTCGCCAATTGCGTCCCCACGCCGAACGCGTCGATGGGAGCGCCTGCGCGCACCAACTCGCGGATGCGGTACTCATCCAGGTCGCCGCTCACTATGATCTTCGCGCCGCGGGCCCCAGCGTCGTCCAGGACGGTACGCACCTGGCGCGAGAGCTCCAGAAAGTCGCCGCTGTCCAATCGCACGCCCCACATCGGCCCGCGCGTTGCCGCGGCACGCCGCGCCCCTTCGAGTACGTTGTAGGTATCGATCAACTGGACCGTCGAGGGGCCCAGCACGCGCTGCAATTGCCGGAACGCTTCCGCTTCCGATGCGAACGACATCACCCACGAGTGCGCCGCCGTCCCCATTACCGGAATGCCGTACCGGAACCCCGCCAGCGTGTTGCTCGTCCCTGCGCAGCCACCGATGTACGCCGCCCGCGCGCCCAGCACCCCGGCTTCCGGTGTGTGCGCCCGCCGCGTACCGAATTCCACCACTGAGCGCCCGCCGCTCGCCGCCACGCACCGCGCCGCCTTGCTCGCAATCAACGTCGGAAATGCGATCGCAGAAAGCACGTACGTTTCCGGAATCTGCGCCTCGATGATGGGCGCGCGAATCGTGAGGACCGGCTCGCCGGCAAACAGCGGCGTCCCCTCCGGCACCGCGAACAGGTCCCCGGTGAAGCGGAATCCGCGCAAATATTCCCAGAACCCGGCCGAGGCGTTGCGGAACTGCTCCAGACTCTGCAGGTAGCGGATCTCTTCGTCCGCATAGCTGAGGCCGAGAAGGTAATCCACCACTTGTGCCATGCCCGCAGCCAAAACGAAATTCCGATTCTGCGGCAGACTTCGGATCGAGCATTCGAAGGTTGCCAGCTCGGCCGTCTTGCCGGATTCGAAATATCCGGCCGCCATCGTGAGTTCGTACAGATCCGTGAGCAGCCCGTTCATATGTGAGAGAGTCGCTCCACGCCTGTCCAGCTACTTCTTCTTCGGAGCCTCTGGCGGCGCCGGCTTCACATCGTCCGCGGCCTTCTGCAGATCTTCTACGGCCTTCGCATCCAATTCATAGATGCTCGGCTCGTTCTCACGTTGCGCGAAATATTTGTCTCCGAGCTTCGAAATCGTTACTTTTTCGATGCGCTTCCCGTTGTTCGTGATCACGCGCGCGTCGAACACCGGCGTACCGCCGCCCTTATCCGCGAATTTCGCCGCCGCCAAATCGCGCAGTTTATCGATCAGGTTCTGAACGCTCGAATTGTCCATTGGCTTGCCGGCGGATTCCCACTTGTCCTTGTCTTTCGAGTATCCCTTACCCTTGGCTTCCACGAAGCTGGGATCGCTGAACCCGAAATCGAACACTTTCTTATTGCGGAAATCGTCGAGCCCCTTGTCGAGCCCGTCCCCCACGTCGGACGCAACCTTATATACGCCTTCGACGGCCGAGCTCTTGGCGTAATAATTCTTGTCTTTGTCCTTGCGGACCTCGAGCGTCTGCGTACCACCCGCATCGGTCACGGTCGCCGTCGCGATTTTCGTCCCACCGGCGAACCCCTTGGCCACGTCCGGCTCGACGGCCGTCAGGTCCATCTTCGCGTCCTTCAGCTTGCCGACCAGGCCCTCCACAGCCGAGCTGTCGGCGCGCAGCGGACGCGGCTTCACCAGTTGCCACTCGTTCTGCGCGTTCTTGCCGAACTCCACTGTCTGCCCCTTGGCGTTCAGCTCCACGCGCGACAGCTTGTCCTGGTCGAACGTCATGAGCCGCTTGTCCCGCAGGTCGTTCGGCACCTTGTCCAGCGCCGATTTCACCGACGTGGAGATGGTGTACACCTTGGCGTCGTTCTTCAGCTTGACGTACGCGCCCGTGCCCGTCAGCGTGTTGTCGCCGATCAGCAGCTCCTGCGTCTTGCCGTCCTTCTGCTTGATCTGGATGTCGAGGGTCGGATCGTCCAGCCCGTACTGCTTCAGGTCCGTCGCCTTCTCCTCGATCGTCTTGTCGGCGTTCACCGCCGCCAACTGGGATACGATCTGTCCGACGGTGTCCTGGTCAGCCGCCAGCGGCTTCGGCTGTGTCATGCGCCACTTGCCGTTCTCGCGAACCAGGTCCTGCACTTCGCCCGTCAGCTTCTGGATGCGGATCTCTTGAAACTGATCGTCGGGTATCGTCAGGATCTTGGTCGATGTGTCGGTGGGCGACTTGCTCGCCGAGGCCTGCTTCTTATTCGACCACCAGATCGCGCCGCCCAGCACAGCCAAAAGAACGACAGCGGTGAGAAGTCCCTTCGGCTTCATCCGCTATCTCCTCTTCCACCAGGTGGCCATGCCGAAGGCCACCACGCCCAGCGGGAAGACGATCACGCTCAGCCAGAAGACCAACGACAGCCGCTGCGTCGTCAGGTTTACCGGCCGGTCCTCGGGCGGTTTCGGCCGGATCGAAATCAGGTCTTCATCCGACGAGAGCCAGTTGATCATATTGCCCAGCAGGTCGCGATTGCCGAGCCGCTTCGACCCGAGCAGGCTGTTCTGCGCCCAGAGCGACGTCCCTACCACCACGAACCGTCCCGACGGCGTGCCATTCAGCGTCCCTGCCACCGCGATCGCCAGCGGACCCTTCTTGCCGGTTTTCGGATCGATGGCGCCGCCCGCTCCGATCTTCTCCACAGCCACACTGTCTTCAGTGGTTGCGACCAGCTTCGACAAATTCGATTTGTCCCCGGATTTCGTTTCGATCGATCGCGACAGCGGATATGCCGTCGGCACTCGCGTCAGGGGCTGCGTGATGGGGTGCGATTCGTACGAGAGAACGACGGGGACCTCGGGGCCTAGTCCGAAGATCTGCCCGATGCCGCTCAGGTCGAGCACCAGATCTTTGTTGACCGTGACGCCCCAATCCGACAGCATCTTGCCTAGTTCGGCCTGCTCGCCCGGTGAACTCCCGCGTCCGATCTGCAGCGTGTTGTCCAGCATGATCAGCGCGCGCCCGCCGCCTTCCAGGTATGCTTTGACGGCGTTCACGTACGGCGTCGGATAATCCTGCTGCGGTCCGCCGATCACCAGCACGGTGCAATCTTTCGGCACCTCAACCGTCAACGCCGCCGGCGTCTGGCCGATGGCCACCTGTTTCGGCGCCTCCGATTTCGGCTTCAGATCCACCGTCCGCACTTTGTAGTTATCGCGCTCGAGCAACTGCTTCAGGAACGAATAGCCGCGCGATTGCGTGTCGTCGATCGAAGGCTCGCCCGCCGCCGAGAGCACGCACACGTTACGCTCGCCCGATTTCATGGCGCGGATCAGCGCCCCCGTGATCTCTTCTTCCGTCAGGCTCTTGGCGCCTTCCTTGCGCACCCCGCTGTCCACCAGCACCGGCGAATCCGAGCGGTACCCCGCGGCCTTCGCCACCATCGGCTTCCGCTCCGGGTCCACGTACGTCACGTGCAGTTTGGTCGACAGCGACGAATAGCGATCGAGCACGTCGCGCGCCGCGGGGAATTCGTTCTGCGGCCCGAAGTACGTCACTTGCACATCGCGCGGCAGGTTCTTCACCTGCTTGATGGTCTGATCCGAGAGGCTGAACTGCTTGTTGGCAGTCGAATCGTACGATTTGTCGTAGCGGTTTGCCAGAAAATTCGCCGCCGCCAGGACGGCCAGAATCACGATCGTGTACACGCTGGCGTACGCCGCATACCGCGTCTGTCTGCTCTTCATCCAATCCGCGGCCATCTTATGCACTCCTCCACACTGATTCCATCGGTTGACTCATTACGCCCTCCACCGCAGCGATTCCATGGATCGCGATGCCAGGAACAGCGAAAAGAAAATCATGGAAAGGTAAAACACCACGTCCTTCGAATCCACCACGCCCTTGCTGAAGTTCTCCATGTGGGTGACGATCGAGAGGTAATTCACCACCTGCGCCGTCACCGTGCTGTCGAACGCCGTGAACCAGCTCAGCAGCCACAGCAGCAGGCTCAGGAAAAACGTGACGCCGCCCGCCACAATCTGGTTTTTCGTCATGGTCGAGACCAGCGTGCCGATCGCCAGCAGACACCCGCCTTGCAACAGCAGCCCGAGGTACGCCACGAGCACCGGCCGCCAGTCCGGCTTGCCCCAGATGAACAGCAGCGCGATGTTGATCATCGACATCCCCAGCACGCAGGTGTAGAGCAGCATCGCCCCCAGCCACTTACCGAGAATGATCTCGATGTCTTTGATGGGCGACGTCAGCAGCAGTTCGATGGTGCCCGTGCGCTTCTCCTCCGCGATCAGCCGCATCGTGATCATGGGAATCAGGAACAGCGCGATCGTCCCCGCGAAGCCGAGCAGCGGCCGGATGATCTGCTCGTTCACGTTCATCGGCTGCTGCTGCCCCATCATCTGGGAGCGCATGCTGAACAGCACGTAGTCGCGCGAGGCCGTATAAAATCCGAAGCCGAAAATCAGCCCGAACAGAGCCATCACCGCATAGGCGATCGGCGACGCAAAATAGCTCTTCAATTCCTTCTGGCAGATCAGGAGTACGTTTTTGACCATCATTTCTTGTCTCCCTCGACGACCTTCTCCTTGTCCTTCGCCTTGTCCTTCTCCTCGGCCTTGGTCAGTTGCAGGAAGATGTCCTCCAGGCTCAGCCCCACCGGCCGCATCTCGCTCAGGGCCCAGCCAGCATTCACCACCGTGCGCGCCAGGTCGGGCCGGATGTGCCGCCCCTGCAGGCTCTCCACCTCAAACCCCAGGCGGCCGTTCTTCGAATCCTTCATCACCACACGGCTCACTCCCGAAATCTGCTCGAGGCGCTGCTGCACCTCGGTCGGGTCCGGACGCCCGTCCGCCACATCTATTTCCATGGCCACGGCTTCCGATCCGCGCAGCCGGTTCGTCAGGTTCGAAACCGAGTCGATGGCCACCAGCTTTCCCTGGCTGATGATGATCACCCGCTCGCAGGAGTGCTCCACTTCCGACAGAATGTGGGTGCTCAGAATGATGGTGTGCTCCCCCGCCAACTGCTTCAGCAGCTCGCGGATTTCGATAATCTGCTTCGGGTCGAGTCCCGACGTCGGCTCGTCCAGCACCAGCACATCGGGATTGTGAATGATCGCCTGCGCGATCCCCACACGCTGCCGGTAGCCTTTCGACAGCTTCCCGATCAGCTTCATCCGCACATCGCCGATGGCGCAGCGGCCCAGCACCTCGTCCACGCGCCGGTCGATATCGGCCGACGAAATACCCTTCAACCGCCCCACGAAATTCAGGTATTCCCACGTTTCCATCTCCGGATAAAGCGGCGGCGTCTCGGGTAAGTAGCCGATGCGCCGCTTGACCTCGAGCGGATGTTCCACCACATCGAAGCCGGCTACATTCACGCTCCCCGAGGTGGGCGGCAGGAAGCAGGTCAATACCCGCATCGTGGTCGTCTTGCCGGCGCCGTTAGGGCCTAGGAAGCCCACGATTTGTCCCTTCTGCACTTCGAACGAAATATTGTCTACCGCGACAGTTCGGGCGTATCGCTTGGTAAGCCCTTCGACTTTGATCATATTGTTATGTCCAAGACCACATAGACGTGGTTCGTTGCCATTTGGCGCGAGGGTTGAAATTTAATCATATGAACCGCCCCGAAGTATTGTCAAATCTGACTCCGCCGCATTTCACCCCGTCTTCCGCGTCCGCCGTTATTTCCGCTACAGTAAATCTTGCTCCCCACAGCCGGCATCGCCCTACCCGCGCTCGCCACTGCCGTCGGTCTCGGCGGCGCTGCTCTCGGTCTCTGGCTCACCTCGGCCCGCCGGCGCGCACGCGCTGTCGTCCCCTTCAGCGCCGGAATCCTACTCGGCGTCGCCCTCTTCGGCCTGCTTCCTGAACTCGCCGTCGAACTCGGATGGCCCCTCAGCCTCGCGCTCTTCGCCGCCGGCTACGGCCTGCTGTTCGCCGTGAATCGCTACGCCTACCCGGTCTGTCCCACCTGCGCCCACGACCACGACCACAATGCCTGCTCAACCGAGCTGCATGGATTCGCCGGCCCGCTCATCGCCGCCGCGGCCCTGCACAGTTCGCTTGATGGATGGAGCATCGCGACGGTCCAGCTCGCCGTGCCGCTCGGACTGCGCGTCGCCGTCCCGCTGGCCATCGCGCTCCACAAGGTGCCGGAAGGCATCGCCCTCGGCGGCATCCTCCGCGCCTCCGTCAAATCGCGCTCTGCCGCCCTCGGATGGTGCACTCTTGCGGAAGGGACGACGCTCGCCGGTGGCGCGCTCGGACTGGCCCTGGCCCCGCACCTCGGCACGCAATGGATCACCTACCCGCTCGGCATCACCGCCGGCTGGCTCTTCTACCTCGGCTATCACGCGGTCCACGAAGAGTGGAAGCGCCGGGGTCCCAGGCCGGCATTCGCATCGGCGCTCAGCGGCGTGGCTGGCGCTGCCGTCATCCAGCGCGGCGCCGAGGCGTTGTTCCGTTAGGACACTGCGGAACTCTTCACCAGTTTTGCGCGTACCTGCCAATGCCGGTATTAATGCCGGCACTGATGGCACGCCCCCACATTACAGGTCCAAAATGTTGCGCCGCGTCGCACCTTTTTGCTATTGATTTACCAACGGAGTATGCAATCATACGCATGGACCTCGGGAGCCCGTCATGACCAAGAAATGGTATAACTTATTCGTTTCTGTCGACACACCCTCGGGCGCAACTGAAGGCGCCGGGGATCCCGCGCAAAGCCGCACTCCGAATGCCGCGCAGATGGTGGCAGAGATCGCCGCCTCCATTCCAACTGAATCCACTTTTTCGGCGCCCGTCCGCAATCCGACATCCTTCGACGAGATCTACCACGCTGCCGAGATCCAGGTTCCGCAGCACGGATTTACGATTCAGAAGGTGGCGACCATGCTGCAAAGCGAGCACCTTCACGGTCTGTCTCCGGAAGTCAGGCGCAGCTCTGTGCTGGTGGCCCTCGAGGCCTCCGGAGGGAAAATCGAAGACGTGATCCAGGACGCCGTCCGGCGCGATCGCGCACTCGATAGTTACGAGCGGGTACTGCAGAAATCGTTGAACGAGACCAAAGCCAAAAAGACCGAGGAGAACCGCCAGGTGGAAGCGGAGATGAACAAGATGCTGGCGGATTACCGCGCCCGTATCCAGGCCAACAATGAAATCATCGCCAAGGAAGATCAGCGCTTTTCTGCCTGGCGGGTGCAAAAGCAGCAGGAAGAAAAGAGCATCGCCGACGCGGTTGGGTTTTTCGTATCGGAGAATCCCATCACCCTGAGTGGCCCGCCGGCAGCTCCTCCAGCCGGCCCGGCGGCCCCAGGCTCATAGACGTCAACGGAGAAATCATGTTCAATCGCTTGTCGCGCATTTTCCGATCGTTTTTCGGCTTCTTCATCTCGGTGGCGGAGAATCCCGAGATCATTCTGGAACAGAACATCCGCGATATGAACGACCAGGTGCCGCGGATGAATGAGAGCATCGCGATGGTCAAAGCCAACGTCACGCTGCTCGAAAAGGAAGAGGCCAAGTACAAGACCGACCTCAACATGCTCACCTCCAAGGTGAAGGCCGCCATCCAGGCTGGGCGCGACGACATCGCCGGCGCCTTCGCGACGCAGCTCGAGCAGCTTCGCGGCTCGCTGGCGCGCACCCAGGGCCAGCTCGTCACCGCCCGCTCGGCTTTCGACAAATCGCTGGCCGTAAAACAGGCCTTCATGCGGGAGAAGGAGCGCAAGACGCAGGAGGCGCTCAATGCCATCCGCGATTACCGGCGCGCTCAGTGGCAGAAAAAAGTCGCCGACTCCATGGAGCAGTTCGAGGTCGCCGGCATCAGCCAGACGCACGAAGAGATGGTCCGCAAGATCGAGGAGCAGACCGCTGTCAACGAAGCCCGCATGGAAATGGCGCTGGGCAATGTCGATCAGCAGGGGCTGAAGATCGAGGAAGAAGCTGAAAAGCTGCGCGCTGCCGAACTGGTGAAGCAGTTCAAAGCGGAAATGGGACTGATCTCGCCGGAACCCTCCGCGGGCTCCGTGGAAAAGACCATCGGTGGTAAAGAGGGCCAACGGACCAGTTAGCGTAGTCTCGAGGAGAATCGAATCATGGCTGTGAAAATTGAAAAGGGCGGCTGGATTGTGATCTGTCTGATCGGCGTAGGCCTGGTCGGCTACAGCCTGATGAAGTACGGGATCATCGAGAAGATTGCGCCCGGCGCCAAGGTGCAGGAATCCACCGTTCCCCGCCGCGTGGATCTGCCGGCGCTCAATCCATCCCTCGCGTCGAACGTGCCCGCGGCCCCTCTACCCGGCACCTCGCCCGGTTGCACGCAGAACCCGGAAGTCCGCATGTTGGTGTGGGCCTGGAACGCCCAGATGGGTCTCATGTTTGCGAACGGCGGCGCGCAAGCCACCACCGGTAGCCTGATGTGCAAGGAGGGTGTCAACCTGCACCTCATGCGTCAGGACGATTCGGGCAAGATGCAGGAAGCTCTCGTGGCCTTCGCCACGGAGTTGAAAGGTGGCGTCGCGAATCCCACCAAGGGCGCGCATTTCGTGGACATCATGGGTGATGGCTCCGCCGCTTTCCTTAAGGGGCTCAACGACACTCTGCACCGTCTCGGCCCAACCTACATCGCGCGGGTGGTAGGGTCGGCCGGCTTCTCTCGCGGCGAAGACAAGCTGCTCGGTCCGCCCGACTGGAAAATCAATCCAAGCGCTTCCCGCGGCAGCCTGGTGGCCGGCGTCCTGCGCGACGGCGATTGGAACATCGCCCAAAAGTGGCTGGGCGACAACGGCCTGTGCAGCAACCCCGATGAGAAGACCTTCGACGCATCCTGCATGAACTGGGTCAATGCTTCGGATTACCTGGACGCGCCCGAGAAATATATTGCCAACTACTGCGAGGACCGGCCCGTGGTTTCCGCCGGCAAGAGAACCGGCGAGACGAAACACGTGTGCGTCAACGGAGTAGTCACCTGGACGCCTGGCGACGTCAACGTCGCCCAGAAGCGCGGCGGGCTCGTGTCTATTGTTTCCACGCGCGAGTATACGTCGCAGATGCCCCACGTGATCATCGGCATCGATAAGTGGATGCGCGACAACCGGTCCACGGTCGAAGGCATGCTGAAAGCCATCTTCGACGGCGCCGATCAGGTCAAGTCCGTGCCCGGCGCCTTGCGTTACGCCGCCGGGGTCAGTGCCGCGGTCTACCAAGAGAAGAACTCAGACGCGTCTTATTGGGAGAAGTACTTCATCGGCACCACCGAAAAGGACAAGCAGGGAATCATGGTGGACCTGGGCGGCTCCACCGTCAGCAACCTCGCCGACAATCTGCAAGTCTTCGGACTGGCACCGGGTTCCGCCAACCTCTTCGCCGCCACCTACACGGTCTTCGGCGATGTGGTGGTGTCGCAGTATCCCAGCCTGGTGCCCAAGTATCCGCCGGTGAAGGAGATTCTCGATACCTCCTACATCCAGAACGTGGCGCAGCGCTCGGCGCCTACTACCTCGGCGCAGCAGCAGCAGTTCTCCGCCAGCGAGCCGGTGCAGAACGTGATCAGCCGCAAGGCCTGGCACATCAACTTCGATACCGGCAAGGCGACGTTCTCTCCCGGCGCCACTGCCGAGCTCGATCAATTGCTGCGCGACCTGCTGGTGGCGGGCGGCACCGCCGTCGAAGTCCACGGCCATACCGACAACGTGGGGAATCTCGACGCTAACCAGAAGCTCTCCGAGGAACGGGCATTCGCCGTCAAGAGCTGGCTCGAGCAGCAGTCCGCGCAAAACTTCCCGACGGGACGAGTGCGCGTGTTCGCTCACGGTCCAACCAACCCGGTTGCTTCGAATTCCACCCCTGAGGGCCGCGCCCAGAATCGGCGCGTGGAGATCGTGCTGGGTACGACGGCGACCCGATGAACGGAGTCCAGGCCCTGCCGCTGCGTTCGGAGATCGCCGCGGCCTTCCTGCCGAACCGGGCGGTGTCGCGCACCGCCATGCAGATCCTGATCGCGGCGCAGGTGCTGATTTTCCTGCTGATCTGGTGGCAGTCTCCATTTGCCGTGCTGCCGCGTCCCAACGAAGTGGTCTCGGCGCTCGGTGAGCTTTGGATGACGCAGGGCCTGGGGCCGGAGCTGTGGACCAGCTTCAAGGCTAATCTCGAAGCCATTGCCATCACCACGATCATTTCGCTGGGCTTGTCGTATTTGACGGTGCTGCCGTTCTTTCGCCCGGTGGTGACCGCCATTAGCAAGGGCCGCTTCATCGGCTTGACCGGCCTCACCTTCATCTTCACCCTGATCTTCGGCGGCGGCCATCCGCTGAAGATCTCGCTGCTGGTCTTCGGCATGACGGTTTTCTTTGTCACCTCGATGGCGGCCGTGGTGGCCGAAATCCCGAAGGAGAAATTCGACTACGCGCGCAGTCTCCGGCTGAGCGAGTGGCAGGTGGTCTGGGAAGTGGTAATTCTCGGCACCGCCGACCAGGCAATCGAGGTCCTTCGCCAGAACGCCGCCATGGGCTGGATGATGCTCACGATGGTCGAGAGCATTTCCCGTTCCGAGGGCGGCATCGGCGCCATGCTGCTTAACCAGAATAAGCATTTCCATCTGGCCGAAGTCTTCGCCATCCAAGGCCTGATCCTGATCGTTGGTATGACCCAGGACTACGGGATAGGCGTCACTAAGAAACTGCTGCTGCCCTACGCGGCGCTCACCTTGGAGCGCCAATGAACTGCGAGTATCGCGGCGTCGTTCTCAAGGCGGACAACGTCTCGCTGACGCTCGGGAAAAACGCGATTTTGCGCGATCTCAACCTGGAGATTCGCGACCTTTACCGGCCCGGTAGCGTCACGGGACAGGTGGTCGGCCTGCTCGGCCCTTCGGGCATTGGCAAGACCCGCTTGTTCCGCGTCCTCTCCGGCATCGATGCGCCGAATACGGGTTCCGTGGCGATCGGGGAGCCGGGCGTTCCCGTCAAGCGCGGCATGGTCGGCGTGGTGGCGCAGAACTACCCGCTGTTCGAGCACCGAACCGTGTCGGGGAACCTCGAGCTGGCCGGCCGTAGCGCGGGCATGAGCCGGCAGGACGCATCCCAGAAGGCCGCCGCCATCCTCAAGCGCTTCGACCTCGACGAACGTGGGGACCTGTATCCGTGCCAGCTTTCCGGCGGGCAGCGCCAGCGCGTGGCCATCGCCCAGCAGTTCCTTTGCAGCGAGCACTTCGTGCTCATGGACGAGCCTTTCTCCGGACTCGACCTGATGGCGGTGGACCGGGTTTGCAAATTGATCGCGGAGGTGGCCAACAGCCACGAGATGAACACCGTGATCGTAGTGACGCACGACATCCCGGCCGCGGTGACGGTGGCCGATACCATCTGGCTGCTGGGACGCGACCGCGACGCGGCCGGTCATATCATTCCGGGCGCCAAGGTGAAGGCCACTTACAATCTGGTGGAACGCGGGCTGGCGTGGCGGGAGGGAGTCACCGAGACCGAGGAATTCGGCGAACTGGTTCGGGAAATCCGCGGCGTCTTTCCAACTTTATAGAAGCCGCTACAATCAGAGAGTAGATGCCTGACGAGAAACCCGAGATACCCGGCACCGGATTGCGCGGGTCCATCGTCCGCGAGGCGCAGGACCTCGGCATCGACAACACCAATTTCGTCAAAGCAGCCCTCAAGTGGCAATACAACTGGATCGGCCTGGCGGGCGCGGCTGCGTTTGCCCTCGTCTCCGGTTCGGGATTTCCGCTGATCCTGGCGGCCGGCCTGGAACTCATCTACGTCAGTCTGGTGCCGCAGAGCAGCCGCTTCCGACGCCTGGTGCGCTCCTGGCAATACGCGGAGGAGAAGCGCCGAAACGACGTGAACCTGCAGGCACTGTTCCAGGAGATACCGCCCGAGATGCGGCTCCACTACGCCAAGCTGGATGAGCTTTGCCGCAGTATTCGGGAGAACTACAGCCGCCTTTCTTCCACGTCCCAAATCTTCGTGAAGGAAATGCAGGATCGTCTGGACGGGCTGCTGCAAGGCTATCTGCGCCTGTTGAATGCGGAGCACCAGCATCTGCAGTACCTGCGCAACACCAGCCTCGATGCCATCCAGCGGGAGCACGATCTGCTGGTGCGCACACTGGCTTCGGAGCCGGCCAAGGTGCAGGAGATCAATCGTAAGCGCATCGAGATACTGGCCAAGCGCCTGGAGAAGTTCGGCAAGATCCACGAGAACTGCGAGGTCATCCACGCGCAGTGCGCCGCCACCGAGGACGTGCTCCAGTTGATCCGCGACCAGTCCGTCACGCTGCGCGATCCGCAACAGGTGAGCGATCAGCTCGAAGGCCTGGTGCATGACGTGGAGCAGACCGAGCAGACGGTGCGCGAGGTGGAGTCGATTTTCGAGCTGGCTACACCGGAGAATAGCCTCACCTTCAATCCGGAATCCTCGGATTCCAGTGTCGTCAACCGCCCGCAGACGCGCGTCCGGAACTGAAAATGGCTGCCACGTCCGTTCCCCGAAATAACCGCCTCGATGGACTGCCCGGATGGGCCCGGGAGCTGTCCGAGAAATACTATTCCCGGACGCTCACCATGTTTGTGCTGCATGGCAATGTGCGCGACCTGGTTCCATTCCGGCAGGAAACATCGACGGAGTTCTGCTCGCTGCATCGGTTCTTGCGCTCCGGATTGTTTGGACAGCGCGATCTGGTGGTGACCTACGATCGCGGCGGCGGACTCTCCTTCGCCGAGCCTCGCATGCAGGAAGATTTCCGCCAGGCGCTCTCCGGATACGACCAGTTTCACGGCACCGGCTACAGCACGGCCCTGCCGCGCAATACCGACGGCGTCCTGAATCTGCTGGACAACTATCTCCGGCTGCGAATCGCCGACGGACGCAAGATCGCGCTCCTCATCGATTTCGCCGAGACCATCGCACCTGCCGGCGACGCTTCCTCGCTGGCAGCGGAAGACCGCAATGCGCTGGTGACCTTGAAACGCTGGGCCCAGCACCCGACCTTCCTGAGCGCCGACATCACCATTTGCCTGATCGCCGAAAACCTGGCCGAGCTGAATTCGGGACTGGTGCAGAATCCCGGCGTCGCCGCGATCGACGTGCCGCTGCCCGATGAAGGCGAACGCCTCGAGTTCTTGCAAGCCTCCGCCCCACTGCCGGTGCAGGACGATATCACTCCGCCCATTCTGGCCAAACTCACCGCCGGACTGAAGCGCGTCCAGATCCAGAACCTCATCAGCCAGGCCGTCCAGAACCAGCAGCCGATTACGCTGAAGTCCCTGACTGCACGAAAAAAGGAACTCATCGAGGCGGAATCGGGCGGGCTCCTCGAGTTTGTGCAAAGCCGCTTCGATCTGGGCATGGTGGCCGGCAATGACGCCGCCAAGAACAAGTTGAAGGATGCCGCCGCCGCCCTGCGCGCCGGCAAGACCGACGTGCTGCCTATGGGGTACGTCATCTGCGGCCCGGTGGGCACCGGCAAGACTTTTTTGACGAACTGCTTCGCGGGAGAGGTCGGAATTCCCGCCGTGGTCCTCAAGAACTTTCGCAGCATGTGGCAAGGCGTCACCGAGGGCAACCTGGAGCGCGTGTTGAACCTGCTGAAGGCGATGAGCCCGATCGCCGTCATCGTGGACGAAGCCGATGCGCAACTGGGCACGCGTTCGAGCTCGGGAGACAGCGGCGTCGGCAACCGCGTCTTCGCGCAGATTGCGGCTTTCATGGGGAACACCGAATTGCGCGGCAAGGTGATCTGGTTCCTGCTGACCTGCCGGCCCGACCTCATCCCAGTGGATCTGAAACGCCAGGGTCGCGCCGAAGAGCACATCGCGCTGTTCTATCCGGATACTCAGGAAGAGCGCGCCGCCCTCTTGCGTGCCATGCAGAAGAAGAGCGGAACCCAGCTTTCTCCGGAGGCGGCCCAGTATTTCGTCGAGCACACCACGGGACTCTCGGGAGCCGATATCGAAGCCGTGTTGACGCGCGCCCGCATGCAGGCCGCACTCGCGAACGTAGCCGATGTCAGCCTCGACAACGCCAAACTGGTGCTCGACGATTTCGTGCCGCCGTCTTATCCCACCGAGATCGAACTGCAGAATCTGGTCGCCGTTCTCGAATGCACCAGCCGTAAATTGCTACCGGAGCGATTCCGTGCAGTGGACCGCACCGAGTTGATCCGCAGATTGGCCGAGCTCGAAATACTGGTGCGGCATTAGTATTGCGGCCTACGGAGTGCCCAATACAAATCGTGCGATCACAGCGCCCGCATCGGGCCGTCCGAGGCGCAGCGCGCTCTTCCGCATCGCCTCCAAACGCCCGGGCTCTTCCAGGATCGATCTCACTTTGAACGCCAGCGTGTGCAGGTTATCGCACCAGACGCCGGCCCCGTGCTCCAGCAGATAGATCGCGTTCTTCTCTTCCTGCCCGGGAATCGGATTCACCACCACCCATGCCAGCCCCTTGATTAACGACTCCGACGAGGTCAGCCCGCCCGGCTTGCCGATCATCAGGTCCGCTGCCGCCATCAGCTCGTCCATCTCGGTTGTGAACCCGACTGCCTTCATCGCCGGCAGCGCGTCCGCAGGCCGGCCCGCGGCGATCTTTTCCATCGACGCCTTCAGCGGCGCGCTCTTGCCACATACCGCGATGATCTGTGCGGCCACCCCCGAGTCCATCAGCGATTCCACCATGCGGGCCGCATTTCCCGCACCAAATCCGCCCGCCGAAACCAGAATCGCTGGCAAATCCGGATGCCACCCATGCTTGCGGCGCATCGCCATGCGGTCCTTCTTCTCGCCGAACACCGGGTGGGTGGGGATGCCGCTCGCCGTGATCGTCTGGGGCGCGATTCCGAGCGACTCCAGGTGGGCACGCGCTTCCTCCGTCGCCACGAAGTAGTGATCCGAGGGAGCGCTCAGCCACATGCCGTGGACCTCGAAGTCCGTCACCACCGTGACGATGCGCGCCCGGCACCGTCCGTGGCGCCGTTCCCGGTCGAGCAGCGCCGTGGGCAGGAAGTGCGTGCAGATCGCGATATCCGGATCGAACTCGCGAATCGTTTTCAGTAGCCGCGCCGCGCCTGCCTGCTCCAGCTTCAACCGCACCCGATCCTTGTGGAAGGGCTTGTCAGTGGCGTCGTACAGCCAGCCGAGCAATCGGGGAGCGCGCGCCACCATTTCGAAATAGCCGTCGCGATACACCTTGCGAAATGCCGACGGCATGAACGCCAGGACATCGTGATTCGCGATCGTGACCGGCGCGCCGCTTCGCTCGAGAGCGGCCTCGACCGCTTCCGCCGCGCGCACATGTCCGGCGCCCACCGATGCCGAAAGAATGAGTACCCGCAAGTCGTGAGCCATCACCTTACAGGCTTAAGCCCGCGCCCTTCCCAAATCTCGTACGCGCCGGCGGCCACATTCTTGTGTTCTTCCACGCCCCCGCTGGGCCATTCAATCACGACCCGATCCGCCTTGTCCCGCCTGCCGATTCCGAAGGTCAGCGCCAATTCCGATTGGGACAAGTAACTCGAACCCGTCTTCACCATTCTGGATTGCGTGCCATCGGGCGTCGACAGACGAACCACCGCGCCGATCGCATCGCGATTACTCTTGACGCCGATCAGCCGCATTCGGATCGAGCGATTCCCGTTCGTCACGTCGTTGCGGTACAGGAACGCCGGCCCCTGATTGGTGGTGATCAGAAGATCCGTATCGCCATCGCGATCGAAGTCGCCATAAGCGGCGCCACGAGCCACCTTGGGAGCCGCGAAGCCGCCGCCCACCTCGCTCGCGACATCGCGGAACACCCCGCGGCCATTGTTGAGGAACAGGTGCGGGGGCTGCGCGTAGCCCACATTACCGCGAATATTTCGTACCGTCTCATCGATGTGCCCGTTAGCCGCCAGCAGGTCGAGACTGCCACTGAGGTCGGCGTCGAAGAACAGGCATCCGAAACCCAGAGTATTCCGGGATGCCTGGCCGACGCCGGCCTTGACCGCAATATCGGAATAGACGCCGCCCGGACCAGCGCGGTAGAGCGCGATCATCTCGTTATCGAAATTCGTGATGGCGATGCCGGACGCGCCGGAGTTTTCAAAATCCGCCACATCCACACCCATGCCTGCGCGCGCTTTCCCGTCCTCGCTGAAGGCCAATCCGGCGCGCACCGCCACATCTTCGAACGTGCCATTCCGCAGGTTGCGATATAGCTTGTTGGGCTGTGTGTCATTGGCGACCAGTAAATCCGGCCAGCCGTCACGATCGTAATCGAGCAGCGCGACTCCCAGCGATTTCGACGTGGTATCGAAAATGCCGCTCTTGGCCGTCACATCCTCGAATGTGCCGTTTCCACGATTGTGAAACAGCCAGCACGTGGATCCGAGATAAGCCTCGGGCGTGCAATAAGACTTGTTCCGCCCGTCCACGCTGCAAAACACGTCATGCTCCGGAGACCACTTCACATAGTTACAGACGAAGAGGTCGAGCAGTCCGTCACGGTCATAGTCGAACCATAGGGCGGATGTGCTGAAAGCGCTCCTTCCCCCTAATCCGGATTTTTCCGTGACATCGGTAAAGGCGCCCTTGCCCGTATTCTGAAATAGCCGGTTCTGTCCGACCGCGGTCACCAGAATATCCGGGAAGCCGTCGTTGTTGTAATCCGCCACCGCGACGCCCATGCCATACATCTCGACCGCGAGTCCGGCCTGCCTGGTGACGTCCGTGAAGGTTCCGTTGCGGTTGTTCCTGAAGAGGTGCAGCGTGCTGCGCCGCTGCTTGTGACCGGCCCAATCCATCCCATTGGTCAGCAGAATGTCGAGCCATCCATCGCCGTCATAGTCGAGGAACGCGCAGCCGGGACCCATGGTCTCCGGTAGATACTTGGCGCCGAACGCGCCGCTGTTGTGTTGAGAACCGAGGCCCGCGGAGGCGGTTACATCCACCAGGCGGAATCCGGAATCGGCTGCCATCGCTGGCAGGGCAGCCGCGCCCAGCAGGAAATCTCGGCGTCTCACGTAATGCTCGCCAAACCGTTGCGGAGCGCATGCACCACGAGCTCAGCCGTGTTATGCACTCCCAACGTCTGCATCAGATTGGCGCGATGTACCGACACCGTATTCGCGCTCAAGCCAAGCACGATGGCGATCTCGCGATTCGATTTGCCGTGAACGATCAACTGAAGTACCTCGAGTTCCCGGGTCGTCAATTCGGGCGCTGGAGAATTTCCCGCCTGCACCTCGCCCAGCCGCGGGTCCAGCACCTGCGCGCCCGACGCCACCTTTCTCACCGCATCCACCAACTCCAGATCCACAGCGTTCTTGAGCAAGTATCCGCGAGCTCCGGCGTCCAAACACGTCCGGACGTAATTCGACTCCGAGTGCATGCTCAGGATCAACACCGCGGTATCCGGGGCTGTTTTCAGGATGCGCCGCGCCGCCACCGCGCCATTCATGCTGGGCAGCGCGAAATCCATCACGACCACTCTGGGATGAAGCTCGGCGGCCTTTTCGACGGCCTCCGGACCGTCGCTCGCCTCACCCACCACGTCGATATCCGGCTCATCCTCGAGCATGCGCCGAAAGCCGCGCCGCACCAGGTGGTGATCGTCCACCAGCAGTACGGAGATCTTAGGCTTCGACACGCGCCTCCTCCGAACTCAGCGGCACGGTGAGCCGGACCAGGGCTCCGCCGCCGTCACGTGCCAGCAGTTCGAGCCGGCCATTCACCAGATCCGCCCGTTCCC
Source organism: Bryobacteraceae bacterium (assembly GCA_041484525.1). Lineage (GTDB taxonomy): Bacteria > Acidobacteriota > Terriglobia > Bryobacterales > Bryobacteraceae > JBGPHT01. Next base: position 66,085 of record JBGPHT010000005.1, read on the forward strand.
GCATCGAAACCAAGCCCATGCCGTGGGACTCACGAGTGTTTCCGAATCCCACGCCGTCGTCTTCCACTTCGAGCACCACCGCATCCGGCAAATATCGCAGGCGGACCGCGGCGTGCGCCGACTTAGAGTGCCGCGCCACATTGTTCAACGCCTCCTGCAAGACGCGAAACACGTGGATGGCGACCTGTTGATCCATGGGCGCCGACGTGCCCAGCGCTTCGTACCGGATCTCGATTCCCGTCTGTTTTTCGAATACCGGAATGTGAGTCTTCAGCGCGGCATCCAAACCGGCTTCTTCGAGAATCACCGGATGCAGCACCTGGGACAGCGTTCTAACCTTGTCCAGGGTAGACTGCACGATTTCCTGGACCTCTTGCAGGTCGCTGCGGAACGACATCTCGAGTGTCGACGCCCGGCGGTTAACCCGCTGGAGCATGGCGCCGATCGCCGTCAGGATCTGCCCGAATTCATCGTGCAGTTCGCGTGAGATATACCGGAACGTGTTTTCCTGGATGGAGATCAATTGCCGCGCCAGTTCGCTGCGGCGTTCCGATAGCGCCGCCACCTGTTGGAACATCCGCCGGTTGTAGTGGACCAGGTACAGACTCGTGGCCACGACCAGCAGCAGCACGGCGGCCAGAAACAGATAGACGTTCCGCTCCACCCGGGAATAGATCTGCTGCGTCGTTACCCCCGCCTGCTGATCGCTCTCGTGATTCTGCACCAGCAGGCGGGCCACCGCCGAACTCAACGCGGCTTCGCGAGCTTGCAGCGAGAGGCGAACTTGAACACGCGCCTCCTTCTCGTCTTTCTCAGCTAGATCGAATATGCGATCCAGCGCGTCCCAGAATTGCGCCATGGAACTGGCCAGGTACCGGCGCTGGTCGGCAGTCCGATCAGGCGGCGACAACATCTCCTCGCGCGTCATGGCGTCTTCCAGGTCGGCGCGGATGCGCCGGAACTGGCCCCGCCATGCGCTTAACGGATAAGGCTCCGTGGCGTCGAGCATATCGCGCGTGCTCGACGCCACAGAGCTAAGATCGTTTTGCATGCGGAGCAACAGCAGCGAGTCGGTGCGGTTTCGGTCGATGGTCTGCGCCTGGATCAGACGCAAGCCGCGCATCTGATTGATGGTGTAGCCGGAATACACGGCCACGGCCGAGAGAGTCACGGCCATGCCGGTCAAGAGCCCGATGGTTGGCGATCGGCTGGCACGCACAACGCTAGTATCTCTCAGCGTGCAGCAGCCCGCAGAATCTGCAGATAGCCGTCGCGGGCGATGGCGCTGGCCCTGTCGCGGAAGACGCCGCGGTCCGGCGGCATCAGTGTCGCCAGGCCGTCCACGTAGCGGTTATACATACAGAAGGCGGCGGCAATCAGCACGGTGTCGTGGATCTCGCGGTCGCCGGCGCCATGTTGGCGGGCGCGGTCGATGTCTTCGGGAAGTACGCTCTTGCCGCCGCGCTGCACCTTGCCCGCGATCGCCAACAGCGCTTTCAGTTTGTCCGAGACCGGAGCCTGCTCGAATTGCTGTTTCACTTGCAGCACGAGTTCGTCATTCCCGCCGAGGTGTTGCGCCGCGATCGCGCCGTGGCTGCTCTGGCAGTAATCGCAATCATTCTGCGACGAGACATAGGTGGCAATGAGTTCTCGTTCGCCAGCCGAAAGCGTGTTCTCGTCGTGCAGCAACACGTCGGCAAGTTCGCTCATAGGCTTGGCGGTTTCGGGGCGAAATGCAAATAGCCCTCGGATTCCGGGTAGGCTCTCGGGTAGCGAAATGTGCGGCAAGGTCTTTTTCTCCTGAATTCTGCGGTTAACTGGCGGCCTCCGTGGTCAGTTGCGGTGCCGGCGCCATCTCGACCGTCTGCGCGCCATATGCCGGCATCGCCAAGATGAGTCCGGCTGCAGATAGGGTGAGGATGGAGAGCTTCACGGCCAGGCTCTCGTAGGAAGCACTCGCGTCGAAGGCCCTGCCCATCAGCACCGGACCGATGGCGCCGGCGATGGCGTACGCCGTCCACGTGAGTCCGTAGAGCACCGAGAAGGACCGCAGACCGAAGTGTCTGGACAAGACATATGGAATGATGTCGGCCTCACCGCCCATCCCGGCGCCGATCAGAATCGCGGCCAGCGCGCCCATGGCCAGCGAGTGTGCGGTCGAAAGCAGAAAGATGCAGAGGGCGGCAATCGTCAGTAGGCTAAACGCCAGGCGCGGCGCGTAGAAGCGATCGAGCAGCCAACCTGTGACCAGGCGCCCCAGAAAACTCGCCGCGCCCATCAACGCAACTGCCATCGCGGCGCCTTCGGGCGAGATGCCGCGATCTGTCAACAAAGCGGTGAAATGGGTGATCGCGCCATTCTGGCCGAGCGAGGCCAGGAAGAGAACGACCACGACAATCCAAAACGCCCGCGATCGCATCGCCTGCGAAACGGAAGCGCCCGCAACCTCGATTCTGCGGCCGCGATCGAAACCCGGCTTCTCCCGAACCAGCGTGGCAGCCACAGGTAATCCGACCGCTAGAACCATCGCACCGAGAGCCGCGGAGGACAGGCGCCAGCCCACACGCTGGATCAAGGCTTGTGCCACGGGCGGCAGGATCATGGCTCCCAGGGCGCCGCCCGTCATCACCAGCGCCAGGGCCATTCCACGGCGCTTCTCGAACCAACTGGAGACGGCGCGCGTGTACGCCAACTGAGCGGTCCCATTTCCGGCAGCGCCGATAATCACGAACGTCGCATAGAGGTGCAGATGTGGGGCGTGAGGAGGGAAAGCGAGGCGAAGGCGCATCCGAAGACCGTCAGGCACGGCAGGATGACGCGCCTCGGACCGAACCGGTCGAGCAGGTAGCCGAGCGGCGGCGAACACGCTGCCACCGTCATGGCCGCGATACCGAACGCCAACGACGCCGTCTGCCGGGACCATAAGAATTCTTCCGTCAGAGGCTTCAGAAAAATCCCGAACGTGTAAACCAGCAGCGAGGCAAACCCGACGAATACACCAGCCCCCGAGGCCAGGGCAACGCGCCATCCGGGATACGCAAACGCGCTCTCGTCTAACTGGCGATCGATGGTGTTACTTCCTGACATAGCCTACTTTGGCCGACCGTTTCGCGCCCTGGCGGTGCGCCTCGTCGCTAAGCGCGTGCACGCCGCTCGCGTCAATCCAGCGATTGTAGAAGTTGAACAGCGCGCATACGGTGATGGCATAGTAGATCGCCTCGTCGTCCCACCCCACGGTGTACAGCGCCTTCATGTCTTCCGCCTGGATCTCGAAGGAGCGGTGATTCACCCGATCGATAAAGCGGAAAAGCGCCTTCTCCTTTTCACTCAGCGCGGAAGTTTCCAGATCATCCAGCACTCCCGCCACGAACTCCTCGCCATTGATTCCCGGTACCTCCTCCTGCAAAAGTACGGCCGCGACCGCGGCGTGAGATTTCAGTCAAAACGGGCACTGATTGCGCGCCGAAGTGAACCCGGCAATCAACTCTCGCAGGCCCGGGCTCAATGGCCCCGGTTCGCGAAGTATCTCCTGTGTGAATCGCGCCAGATGCGTGGTTGCCTCCGGCTTGAACGCGAACATGTGCCAGATCTGCGGATATTCGGCGCCCGCCGACTGCATCATCTTGATGCTATCGGCGTAAGGGCCCGGCTGCGGATTGTTCTCCACACCGGGAAGGAACATCGGATCCATTTTGGACATTCTCACTCGATATCAAAAAATGAACTTCAGGGCAAACTGCATCAATCGCGGCGGCGCGGCAGTGAAGATCTTCCCGAAGTTGGCCGAGTTCAAGTCAGCCACGGGAAGTCCGAAGTTCGGATGATTGACGGTATTGAATGACTCCGCACGGAATTGCAGACGGGCCGTTTCCTTGAGAGCGAAGGTACGGGTCAACGACAGATCGAGGTTGGTGAGCGCGGGACCTCGCGCAATGTTCCGGCCTGCGTTGCCGAACTGGCCGGCTTGCGTCTGCGGATTCAAACGTTGAAACGCGGATGGGCTCAGCCACTGATCCACGGTATGCGGCCCGCCGTTGGGATCGCCCACCACGTCGGGGCGGCTGGCGGCAAACCCGGAAATCGGCGGGCTGTTGGCCTGCAGAGACACGTTCGTCGAATCCGACACCGTGAAAGGCGTGGGCGAATTGTGCATGGCAATGGCGTTCAGTTGCCACCCGCCCGCCAAGGCTCGAAGCGCGCGCGAAGCGCTCTGTGGGATCTGCGGCTCCCAACTGCCGCTCGCTACAACGCGCTGGCGCGCATCGAAGAGAGAGGGGCCGTGCTCCGCGGCCAGATTGAAAGGATGCTGCGCCAGATCATTTTCGCCGGCCAATGGTTTCGCCGAGGAACCGGAGAGGTTCATCGACGACAGGTAGTCGAGCGACTTCGAGTACCAGTAAGAGACGTTGAATCCGAAACCCGAAGCATAGCGGCGCGAGATACTCGCCTGCCCCGCGTGGTACGTCGAGTTCGTGATGTCCGACAACAGACCGATGGTCGAGAAATCGCAGGTCCCGCCGTTTGAGGGGCAGTTCCCATAGATTCTGCGGGCGTCGGCGTTTTGAGCGGTGGCGCCGGGTCCGTAGACGGCGGGATCAGCCTCGACATTTCGGGGCAGATGCGTCCCCTTCGCTCCCACGTAGCGGACTTCCACCAAATACCGTGCGAATAACAGGCCCTGAATGCCGAGATTCCAATCCTGTGCATAGGGCGGCTTGGCGGTTGGGTCGATTCCAAAAACTGTGGACGGCCTGACGAAGCTGTTCGGAGCCGGATAGACGCGCCCGGCGAAGGGGTCGGCAAAGTTGAGCCCGGCTCCGCTGTATTGGTTGAACTGGGCCCAGGGCAGGGAACTCACGGGTGCCTGAGGCGCCGTGCCGGCGCCGTTCTGGAACTGATCGTAGAAAATGCCGTAGCTCGACCGGATGGACCATTGGCCCTGCCCGGTCGGGTCCCACGCAAAACCGATGCGCGGCACAAAGCCGTTGTAGCTTTGCGCGATGCCCGGGCCGATACCGGGGTCGCCCGGAAACACGAGGCCTTTGGGCGCACCGGCCATCACCTGCGATTGGACGCCGGGCACGAAGCCATTCAGCCGGTCGCGAATCTCGCGGATGGGATTGAGGCGCTCGTAGCGGATGCCGTAATTAATGGTGAAACGTTTCGTAGCGCGCCACTCGTCCTGTGCATAACCGCTGAGATTCCAGATGCGCAACCCGCGATGAAAGTCGCCCAGCCCTTGATAGAACGTCACCGGCGCGCCCAGCAGCAGGTTCGCGATGGCGTTGTTGGTGGGGAATGTCGAGGCGAACACGAAAAAGGCATTGGGCGCGATCGCCTGGAACATGTTGATCTGCGTACGCAGGAATCCGCCGCCGAATTTCAGTGAGTGTGCGCCGCGCACCCAGGAGAGTCCATCCTGAATCTCGTAACTGTTCTGCGCCGAAACCCTGGGGCCGGTGATCGCGCCGCCGATCGGCGAATAGCCGCTGATATTGAAGAAGGGCGGCCCCTGGCCCAAGTCCGAAGCTGAGTCGAAGTTGAAGCCCAGATTTCGCGGCGTAGTACGGTTGAGCCGTTTGTCGAAATCGAAAAGGTGGCGGAAGAACGTCGCGCGCAGGGAGTTGCTCATCGACGCTGTGAAGAGGTGCGTGCTCGCGAGCACCGCCGCATGCGTCGTGATATCGTCGCGCGTGGGGAAGCCCGGCACGTCGGTGCCGCGCACCGAGACCGGATTGATATCGTAGCCGCCCGAATAGGAGTAGCGCGCAAAAAGCTGATCCTTCGCCGAAGCATTGAAGTCGATGCGTCCGCCGGCCTGGTCGAAGAAGTTCGTGCCCACCACCGTGGCCCGATAGATGGACGGCGAAATGTTGGCCGGCAGATACATTGCGATAACATTGAGCGCCACCGGGTTGATGGCGGGCGCGGGAATCTTATTGTCGGGGAAGGGAACACCGCCCGCCGCGAAGTCGATCAGGGGCGTCCCGAGGCCCGAAAAATCGCCGGTTCGCTGCTGCGCCGTGGGCACGGTCGCCGAATTGGTGACTCCCTGCTTGTTGCGAAAGCCCTCGTAGTAGCCGAAGAAAAAGAGCCGGTCATTTTTTACCGGACCGCCTACCGTACCGCCAAACTGGTTCTGCTTGAGAGGTTCCACCTTCTGCGAAAAGAAATTACGCGCGTCCAATTTGTCGTTGCGCAGGAACTCGTAGAGAGTGCCGTGGTACTGATTTCCCCCGCCGCGCGTCACCACGCTGGTGGTCGCGCCGCTGGTGCCGCCGTACTCGGGCGGCGCGCTCTGCGTAAGGATGCGGAATTCGGCGATGGCGTCCACCGGCGTCTTGAGCGCATAGCCGCCATCCATGCGATTAATATTCTGCGCTCCGTCGAGCAGGTAGAGGTTGGACTCAGGCCGCATTCCGTTTACCGTGTAGGCCTGGCCTTGGCGCAGCGTCCCTCCGCCCGTCACCACGCCCGCAGTCAACGGCGCTACGCCGGTTTGCAGCAGCCCCAATTGCGTGAAGGTGCGCCCGTTCAACGGCAGGTCGACGACCTCGCGGCCGCTGACCACCTTGCCTAACGTGTTGGTGGACGAGTCCACCACAGACGCATCGCCGCTAACGGTGACGGCCTCCTGCACCGATGCCAGTTCCAGTTGGACGTCCACGCGGAGAGTCTGGCTGACGTTGACCTGGATCGGCTGGCGAACGTATCGCGCAAAATTCGGCGCATCTACCGTGAGACTGTACTGTCCTACCGGCAACAGCGGGAGTCGAAAGAGCCCGCTCGGCGACGTCAGAACTTCAACTGTGAAACCGGTGTCGAGATTCTTCGCCGAGACTCGCGCAGCGGAGATTCCGCCCGAAGACTTGTCCGCGATTTGTCCTTCGATGACGCCCCTCGGGTCCTGTCCCTTCGATACAAACGGCGTGAAAAAACACACGAGCAACACGAGTAAAGCGGAAGGCGGTTTCATTAACGGCACCCAGCAGTCACAATGCGGATCAAGGCTACAGGAAGTGATCGAACGGAGCAATAGTAAGAATCTATTAGCCTGGCGCCGTCAAAAAGACTACCGAAAATACCTCTTGACACCAATCGCAAATTGCAATATATTAATCGCAGATTGCAATATTACTTGGCCGGCAACCCGAACCAAGGAACACGACGCTCCGAGAAAGCGTATCGTAAAGGGAGTAATCTGCCAAACACTATGACCACGACGACGACCACGCCCCAACTGGGGCAGATTCACGCGCTCCTGGCCGAAAACGGATACGAGGTCACCGAGCCGGGACCCGAAACACTCCGCATCCGGGAAGTCGATAGCGGCGTCACCCTGAAGGCTGTCCTCGAGGGCGACATCCTCTTCTTCTCGCTCACCTGCACGGTGGTGCCGCGCTCCGCCATCACGCCCGACATCACGGCGCGAATGCTGGCGGCCGACAATGGCATCTCCACCTCGCACTTCCATCTCTACGACGCCGGAAGCGGCAACGTGGCGGTCACCCTCAACAATTTCTGCAAGCTGCAGGATATGGGCCCGGACGATGCAGACGACATCCTGTCCTGCGTCCACTTCCTGCTGGTCGATGTTCTCACTGCGCGGCGCCTGGTCGGCGACCTGCATTCCTAAGGAGGAGCAAACGTATATGGCATTTCTATCCGATCTATTCGGCCGGGCCGGCCGTGTCGCTCGCGGTCAGGTCAATCACAGCGTCGATGCCTTGGAGGACGCCACCTTCGAGGCCACAGTCAAGCAGACCGTCGCCGATATGCGCACCGAGCTCAATCGCGTGGTGCAGGCTTCCGCCATGGCGATGAGCAACTACAATCGCCTCGACGCCGAATACCAGAAGTATGTGCGGCAGTCGCAGGAGTGGAAAGACCGCGCCAGCCTGGCGCTCGACGCGGGCAACGAAGACCTGGCGCGCAAAGCGCTCGCCAAGAAGACCGAGTGCGACCAGCAGGTAACGTCCATGCAACTGGCCGTGAAGCAGGCGCAGGAGACCAGTGAGAAGTTGAAGCAGCAGGTGGGCGAGCTCAAGCGCAAGATCGACGAGGGAGACCGCACCGCCACCACGCTGGTGGCGCGCAAGAATGCCGCCATGGCGCAACGCAAGGTTTCAGAAGCCATGGCCGGAGTGGGCAACGCCGACAACGCCTTTTCCCAGCTCAACCGGTTCGAGGAAAGCGTCGCCAAGGAAGAAGCTACCGCCAAGGCGTTCGACGAGCTGGCCTCCGCCGGCAAAGACGACGACCTCGAAAAGCAATTCGCTGCGCTCGGCAATCACGGAGTTGACGCCGAACTAGCCGCCCTCAAAGCGGAACGCAGCGGCGGTGCTCGCAAGCCCGCTCCGCCCGAGATGCCGAAATCGTTGGCCGCGCCCTCGACATCGGTTTCGACCGGGATCGGGAGCGGTGAAAAGGCCAACGCGTGATCTGGCTCGCCATCGTTGTGGTGATCGTGCTGCTGGGGGTGGTGCTGATGCAACTCTTCAAGAAACAACCGGTGGCCGCGTCCAACGCGCCCGTCCCGGACCTCGCCAACCTGAAAGTCACGGACGCCCGCGCCGGAGATGTTATCTCGATCTCCGGCGCCGGCGACAATCTGGAGGACCTCGATTTCACTACCGACCGCTCCACCAGCTTTACTGCTGGCCGCACCTGGATCGAGCTGAGCGGTCCCTACCGCGAACGGCGTGCCGCGCTGCGCGTGGGCGGCGATGAAGAGGTCGAGGCCGCCATCCACTCCGACGCGAAGAAAATTACGCTCGAAGACCTGGGACTGTCGGAAGAGGATCTGGCCGATCTGGATTCGCGCCAGAACACCGCCGACAATTTCGAATTCGATGGAAAGGTGTGGATGTACCGCCTGAGCCGCGAAGCCTTCGGGCAGCGCAACGATCAGGCACAACCCGCCGGATTCTATTACTGGGAATTCCAGGAGCAGGGTGGCAAGGATCTCCTCGCGATCCGCAAAGCCGAGGGGGAACCGTTCACCGTGACCCGCTACACCGGAGTTCCCGCAGGCAATATCACCGTCTACCGCGGCCGTTAGGCACAGAGCCGCGACCGTGGCTGCGATTGGTTGGATGAAGAACGAAGCGTCTCTATGAACAAATCAACGCTCCGAGTCCTTGCAGTTGTTTTGACTGTCGTGCTCATCGTCCTGCTGGCGGTGGCTCTGGACCGGCTCCCCTCGAGTGTGCGCGCCCAGATCGCCTCCGAGCGGACGGCGCTGGCGGCCGCCGAAGCCCAGATCGAATCCGCGCAGGACGACGTCACCCGTCAGGTCCAATCCGACTCCGCGCTCTTCGAACATATCCCGGCCGCGACCCAATATCCACAACGTTTGGCGCAAGCCGGAATGGCGCTGCGCTCCGCCCAGCGCGACATGGACGAATTGGCGACGATCGAGAAATCCGGCCGCCACGGCGACGCCGAACGCGCCGAACGCCTCCTTTCCGACGAGCGCACCATCCGCACGCGGGCGCTCGTCCAGGCCAATGAGGTCAAGCAGGACGCCGCCCACTGGGTGGACCTGAAGAACCACCTGCCGCAAACCGCCGCGCAGATGCAGGCGGATTACAACGCCATCCACGCATTCGATTTCGGATCGCTCGCCGCCGCCGTGCAGAAGGCGGAGACCGATTGGCCGGAGAAGAAATCGGACCTCGAATCGCGCCTCGCGGCCGAGCGCTCATTGGTCGCATCGGCCGACGAGGCATGGCAATCCACCGCCGACGCCCGCCGCCAGGCCGCCGCGGGCAATGCCGTAGGACTCGACTACGGAGCGCTCTTCGGCGCCGCCGCCACGCTCCATTCCACCGCTGCTGATCTGCCTAAGCAGTCCGCCGAAGTCCAGTCGCTGACCGCCCAACTCTACAACTCGTGGGACAAGCTGCTGGTCGACATGGACGTTCGTGGCATCGGCACCGCGCGCGAGTACGACCAGAAAGTTCGCACCATCACCACCGTCCATCCGGCCGGCACCACCAGCTCCGACGAGAAGTGGGTCACGGTGTCGAAGGGTTCCTACGATGCCATGCGCAACAACCTGGGCATGGCGATCGAACACAAGCCCGCTGGAAAGTACGATATCGAAGCCGAGCGCACCGCGCAGCCCGCCGGCTTTGCGTACATGGCGCCGCCCGGCCAGTCGAATCAATACGGCCACTGGGAGAACAGCGGCGGCCACAGTTTCTGGGTCTTCTACGGCCAGTACGCGCTGATGCGCGACCTGCTGTTCAATCACAGTTATCGCGCCCCTGAGCCCTACGACTGGAACGGCTATCGCACGGCACAGCGCAGCGGCCAGACTTACTACGGCCACGATACCGATTCCGGTTCGGCTAAGTACGGCAGCCAGGGCGCCGAGACGCAGAAGACTTATTCCGGCAGCTCCTACGCCAAGGGCGGCGGCTTCCGAGACTCGCAGTATGCGTCGAAGAGCGGCTCGTATCGCGATTCGAAGTACGCTTCACCGGCCAGCCGCGACCCCAATGTCGACTCCAGCCCCAAGCGCTTCGGCAGCGGCAGCAGCCGTCCGGAGGAGCCGCACGTCGCGCCGCCTCCGCAGCGTTCCTACCGTCCGACGCCTTCGCGCCCGCCCGCCCGCAGCAGTCCCGGCCGCACTTTCGGTCGGCGTCGATAGCGGGCTTCAACGCCCCGACGTCGCCGCCGGATCCCGCGGCCGATTGGTGATAGCCCGTGCGGCTGCCGCGGCGCGTGCCCCCCATCATCGCTGTTCAGTATTGTGGCTTCGGCTCGCCTCGGCCGGAGTCGGTGTTGCGATCGGCTCCCGCATAGGTCAGCCGCTTCTTTGAAGTATTGGGCGGCGCGCTGCGCGCCGAGTTGCGCCGCCGCGGTAAGATCCAGCAGAGTACGGCAAGAGCCCCAATGGGAAGCGCCGGCTCTTGATACTTTATGTACTACGCCGCCTTCGCGGTCGTCTTCACCGCCGCCTTCCTGACTACTCTCTTACGTGCAGTCTTACGGGCGGTGGCTGGCTGCGTCGCTTCAGACTTCTTCTTATACTCAGCCCACCGTTTGCGTTGCGCTTCGCCTATTCTCTTTCGGGCGGAGGCACTCATCTTACGCCGTTTGCGTGGGGCGGGCGCCGACGTGACAGTCGGTCCACCATTCAGCATCTGCCGAAGCTCGGCAATCTTAGCGTTGATCCGCGTCTTTTGGGCGTCAAAGCCTTCAATAGCGGCAATCAGGATTTCGTGAGTCAGTTTTTGTGTCGGCATTTGAGTTCTTGTCTCTTGTGGCGCTTCTCCCTTGTCTATACTAGACCACACTCGTCACACCTGTCATTACAGCACACTTTTGCCGAAAGACAGCATTCTCACCGTTGCCGTGAGTCTATGGCTTTGTTCCTGTACTTACCCACCACCCGGTGTTGGGGCAAGCGGTACACCTGACTCTATCAGGCTTCGTGCAATGTGAATAAAATAGAAAAAGCACGCGCATGAGCTTAAGGGTCCCCAGGAGCCCCGAAGGTTTGCCCGGAGATCCCGGCCGTGCCGGGCGCGCCGGCTCCGAGGACGTCCCTCAGCGGAGTGCGGGCTGGCTCAGAGTCGGAGCGGGAGTGCTCGCGCTCGGCGCTATCGCGGCGTGCGCGGCTTATGCGTGGCACCTGCACCGGCGCGGCTACGTTGAGTCCATTGTCGTGCTGCCCTTCATAGATATCACCCCTGAGAAGAACCAGGAATGGCTGGCTGACGGCGTGGCCGAGGGAATTATCGATTCACTCACGCGCGTCCCGGGGCTGCGCGTCGCGGGTCGCACCTCCGCCTTCTACTTCGAGAACAAGCCGCAGGATATCCGACGGATTGCGGATCAGCTCGCGGTCTCTGCCGTGCTCACCGGCAGCGTGCGCTACTCCGCCGACCGGGTGCGCGTCACCGTTGAGTTGAACCGCCCGGCCGACGGCTACCGCTTCTGGTCGCACACGTTCGATCGGCCGGTACGCGACGTCCTCTCGATCGAGCATGAAATAGCGGGCGATATTACGCGTCTGGTGCGCAACGCCAAAGACGGGCAGAAGCCGCCGCGCCGCCAGCCCACTCCGCAAGCGTATTCCGCCTACCTGGAGGGCCGCTATTTGTTTCGGCGGGGCGATGTCGAATCGCTCCGCCGGGCAATCGAGCGGTTCGTCCAGGCAACTGACGCCGATCCCCAGTATGCGCCGGCCTGGGCGTGGTTGAGCATCGCGCAGGAGTATCTGGTGGAGACCGGCAGCGCGCGGCCCAACGAAGTGATGCCGGGCGCGCGCGATGCCGCCGAACGCGCGGTGGCGCTCGATGCCGATGCGGGCGAGTCGCACGCCGCACTGGGAATCGTGAAGCTGCAGTACGACTGGGATTGGGACGAGGCCAAGCGCGAATTCGATCGCGCCTTGGAACTTAGTCCTGGTTCCGCCTTTATTCGTTCATGGCGGGGACATTGGTTCGAATCCCAGGGCAAGAGGGACGAAGCTCTGGCGGAGATGCAAAAGGCACTCGAAGTCGATCCGCTTTCCGCGCTCATCCTGGCGGACATCTCCGCGGCATACCGCTATCTCGGTCAGTCCGATCTCGCAATCCAATTTGCGCAGAAATCCGTCGATCTGTACCCGGACGCCGCCATCGCGAGAATCGCGCTGCTGCGGGCGCTCACCGCCGCCGGGCAAATGGAGAAATCTCGCGCGGCACTGCGCGAGTTTGAGGCTTCGCCGCTGCGGGCGGATGCTACTCCCCGGATGACGGCGGAATTGACGGCGTTGTCGGGTGACATCGGGCGTGCCGACGCAATGCTCGAGAATGCCAGCGAGATACGTACTAAAAATTACATTCCAGCTTTTGGATATGCCCTGGTGTCGGCGGCCATCCACGAGACCGCAAGCGCCTTCGCGTGGCTCGACGCGGCATATGACGAGCGCTCGGTTCAGATGCCGTACTGGCGTTTGCAGGTGGCGGTGCCGAAGAACGACTCACGGTATGGCGAATTGGAGGCCAGGATGAATCTCACGGGCCGGTAGGAACGAATCTCGATCCTGGCGGCGCGTTGAATACAAAAGCGTACATCGTCTACCTACACCGCCATAACCTCATCTAACTTGCAACGGGTGCTGAACCTGGTCCATAGTGCAGCAGAAGACCGCTGTTAGAGGTCTCGAGTAATTACCCTCGGAGGAGACTTGTAATGCTGAGTACGTTGGTTCGGGCCACCTTCTGACCTCAGTCACCTGGTGTGCCGCCGCCGCTACGCTGACTTCTTTCTCGCAGGCGTCGCAGAGTTGGTTTGGAGATCCCAACCAGCCGCATTGCACGCAGGTACAGCAAGGCGGCGGCGCTCTCACCACCACCGATTGCCCCGCCCAAGTCACTTCGGGATTGCTCGGTAACTTGGGCAGCTTCGCTACTGCCAACAACTCTTCATCCGGGGCGTTCGCGGGCCCGTTGTCCCTGGGAAGCTTCTCGTCCCTTACACACTCTGGAGACCATGACCGGGAGGCGGCCGAAGTGCCGGCCAGTGCCATTGCCACGTTCGATAGCAAATTGACGCTCAACCTCCCTGGTGTCCCGGCTGGCACCGGGGTACTTCTCAATCTCGATTTCTTGGTCAGTGGATTCGTCTCAGCGCTCACGGTCGGCAATGTGGCCCTGAGTGCTACCAGCGAACTCCTGCTCGGCCTTGGCCTCGGTCCGGGTTACAACGTCAGCTTCGATCAGATCAGCCCCGGAGACTACCAGACGGAGGGGTTCATCTTCACGGGGCAAGCGTTTCGCGTCAACGGTTCCTTGACCACGGAGGTTATTAGCGGGCGTACGGCCGTCGGAGGAGATCCGAACAATCCCTTCGGCTTCCCCTTCAACACCAGCGCGACATTCGATCTCCTACACACACTGTGGTGCTCAGCGGAGCGTCGGTTTCCCCTAGGTGGGCAGCCCGTCACCAACTTCGTCCTGCTGGATGAGTCCGGCAATCCCATCTCGTTCGGTCCCGCCACTGGAGCGCCGGAGCCGGGTACAGTCGGGTTAGTCGCACTAGCGTTGATTGCCCTGGCCGGACGCCGCCGCCGATAACCGGGCTTCCGCGGCGCTCTATCCCCCCTGCGCCCTGGCTTTCATCATGGCGCTGCCGGCAACCGTGGCGGCGCCTCCGACCGCCGCGAGAATGCACGTGAGTGCGCGAGCGGATGCGTTGCCGTCGTCGCTGAGGATAGGTTCCGTGTTCGGAGAGAATCCGATGAGCGCGCCACCGATTGCGCCGGCCAGGTTGGCGGCTGCGTTTTCGGGCGTACTGGCGAGCGCAATGCCGGTGAGCGCGACGGCTAACGGGCTGGCGTTCTGCGCTCCCTGGATGGCGTGGGCCAATTGCGATACGTCCTCGCCCGCACCCGCCTGATCGGCGAGCCGGTTGAGCTGAACCTGTTCCTCGGTTGTAATCAACCGGCTGCCAGTGAGACGATTCAGGTTGTATTTCATCGTCTCTGCCACGCGAAAATGGTTGAACTCGGCGGCGTTGAAAATGTGGTCCACAATCATCTGGTAGTAAGTGGATGCGTTCTGAGCCACGGCGTTCACATCACTCGAGAATGACGTTCCCATAAACCCTCCTTTGCCTTGCGGTCGTAACCAGTCTACAGCCATTCGACAGCCGACCTGCCGCTTCACTCGCACGGCTGTCCCTTGCTAGACTTTCGAAATGCCCTCCAGCGAGCCGGCAGAATTCAACCAATCCGCGGACCCGTTCGGGCGAGCACTCCAGTATGCCTTCTACGACTGGACGCGTGAAATGCCGAAGGCCAAACGCGTCATCACTTGGGCCGGCATGATGGTCATGGGGTACGCGGTCTACGCGGGTTTGTCGCGATCTTTGATCTGGCCGTTGACGTGGCCCCATGGACCACGGCTCTTTGCGATCGTGTGGCTGCTCTACCTGCTTGGTAGCTGCGTGACCAACGCGATGCTGACTTCGGAGTTTCTCCGCAAGACGCAACTGGAATCCGACCAGATCGCCGCCCAGCAGGTCCAGCGGACCCTGCACCCGGAGAAGTTGGATCCGTTGCCCGGCTACCACGTGGAGACATTCTACAAGCCCTTCCGCGACGTGGGCGGCGACTATTTCGATGTCATCGAACTGGGAGCAAACCGAACTCTATTCGCGGTAGCGGACGTGTCTGAGAAAGGGATGCCGGCAGCTCTGCTGGCGGCCAACATACAAGCTCTGGTCAGGAGTATCGCGAGTGTGGAAGCCGATCCCTCGGCATTGGCCGGACGGATCAACACGCACCTGAGCCGCTATACGGCGAGCGATCGGTTTGCGACGGCAGTATTCATCCTCCGTAGCCGCGACTCGGGAAAACTGACCTATGTGAATGCCGGCCACAACGCCCCCATCGTGTCCGGCTCTGGATCGATGACACTACCAGAAGCGACCGGCATGCCGCTCGGATTGTTCGCCGGCGCGAAGTATGAATCCGGTACAGCGGTGGTTGGTCCCGGCGGCTTGCTTCTGTTATTCACCGATGGATTGACCGATTCGATTCCCGGAGAGAATCCCGAAGGCCGCTTGCGCGATGCCTAACTCAGACGCTGGATAAGAGCCTGAATTTTTTCGCGATCCTCTTTGCTCGGATTGTTCTTCAAGGCCTCTTGCAGTTCTTTTAGGGCGCGCGTCTTGTCGCCTTTCTGAGAGAGGGCCATGCCGAGATGGTAGTGGAAAGTCGCCTGCTGCGGCGCCTTGACCACGAGGTCCGAAAACATGTCGACGGCCTTGTCGGACAGGTTCTTCTTCAGGTAGATCCAGCCCAAAGTATCCGAGACCTCGTTGAGGTTGGGCAGCAACTGCTTGGCCTTGGTGGCCATGCTGAGCGCCTGGTCGAGATCGCCGCCGTTTTCCGCCAGCAGGAAAGCCAGGTTGTTGAGCGCCACGCCGTTGTTGCCATCGATCTTGATGGTGGCCTCGTAAACCTGGCGCGCTTCCGAGCGCCGGCCGGCGGAATCCAGGACCAGCGCGAGGGTGCTGAGCACGACGACGTTTTCGGGAAGTGTCTCGCGCGCCTTCTGGAGGTTGAGAATCGAGTTGCCGAGATCTCCCTTGCGGCGATAAGTTTCGCCGATGCGAAGGTAGAGATCGCCGCGCGACCGCGAACCCTTGTCGAGCGAATCGAGCACCTTCTGGAATTCGCCGATGGCCAGGTCGTACTTGCCGGCGCGCACCGCCGTGTTGCCGATGGCGAGGTGGAAGTCCATGCGGTTCGGATACTTTGCGGCTTCCGCCTGGAGCAGTGTGATGGCGGCCTCGGGCCGGTTCTGCGCCATGTCGGTTTCGACGATGCCCATCAGGCCGCGGGAGTTGGCTGGGTTCAGCTCGTACGCGCGGCGGAACGCGTCCTCGGCGTCCTTGTACCGGTTCTCGGCCAGGTTGACGACGCCCATCTGGAAGAGCACGTCAGGCGAATTGGGTGCGGCTTTGAGCATGGCTTCGAGCAGTTGGCGGGACTCGCCGAACTTTCTCTGCCCCATCAGCGCGGCCGACTCGATCAGGCGCGCGTTGACATTGCCGCGATCGATGGCGAGGATCTGCTCGGAAGTCTTGAGTGCCGCATCGAATTCTCCGCGCGTGACCTGCAACTGGGCGAGCGCTAGGCGAGCCAGCACGTAATCGGGACGCAGCTCGATGGCCTTCTGGAACTGCTGTCGAGCCAATTCCCATTCCAGGCGGGCGGCGTGGGCGCGGCCCAGGTTGTAACGGGCCACGGCGTTATCCGGCGCGCGCGTGACAACGGCCTGCAACTCTGCCAGCGCGCGGTTGATATCGCCCTTATCCAGCAGGAACGTGGCGGAGAGGCCGCGGGCATCGGCGTCGTTGGGATCGTCTTTGAGGATCTGGGCGGTCAACTCGGCCGCTTCATTGCGCTTGCCCTGGCGCATCAGGACCTCAATGATTTTCTTCTGGTAGGTGGATTTCTTGCTGGCGTTCTTCGCCATACCCTCGCGGTATTCCCGGATGGCGGATTCGCCGTCTCCCAGACGCAAGTAGAAATCGCCGACGACAATGTAGGCCTGGTCGAAATCCTTGGCGTGCGACTTGATCTGCTGCAGCACTGCCAGCATGTCGTCGCGGCGCTTCTGCACCGAGTAGTGCATCGCGAGCATCGTCAGGTAGGCGTAAACCTTGGGGTTATTCTGGAAGGCGAGCTTGAGCGTCTGTTCGCCCTCGGCCATCTTCTGCTGGAAGAAGTAGAGCTTGTAGAGCTCGGCATAGGCGGGCTGGTAAGTCTTGTCCTTGGCCATGACGCGCTTGTAGAGATCCTCGGCCCCGGCGTAGTCGCCGCGCGCCGAAAGGACGCGCGCCAGTTGCATCGCCACTCCTACCTGACCTGGCTTGACGGCATCCGCCTTGCGGTATTCGACAATCGCCAGATCCAGAAGCTTGGCGCCTTCGTCGCGTTGCGCGACCTTGTATAACTCGCCGGCGCGCGCGAACGCGAGATCGGCGCTGATGCGGTGGCCGTCGAAGGAGTTGGGGTCGCGCTTGAGCAGCCGCTCGGCGTAGGTCTGGACCTCATCGAGGATGGGCTTGTCGCGCGTTACCTGTAAGTAGAGATCGGCCAGCCTGACGATCGAATCCCAGTGGTCGGCTCCATTCGGGCCATCCGCCGGAATGAGTTCGATGGCCCGGCGGAAGGAATTGACGGCCTCGACGACCGATCCGAGTTTGAGATCGGTGAGACCGAGGTGGTAGTAGGCCTCTCCATAGCGCTGGTCCTTCGACTTGGCGCGCAAGTACATGATGCGCGCTTCCTTGAATTTGCCCTTGTCGAAGTACTTGTTACCGCTCTGAAGGTAGCGAACCTTGGCAACATTGGGGTCAGTGCTGCAGGAGGCGACAACGAAGGTCGCGACCAGCACCACGGCGGCTGCACGGGCTATTCGAATGGAAGACATCGCAATCCTCACGCGGTTGATTCTCTTACACTTTAAGGTAATCCGAGCTCTTAATCTATAGCCCGGAGGAGAGTAGAAATTCGTCATAATATTATAGCAGTACTAGGCCATGGGAGTGCCGTAGAGGGCGTACGGGATATCACCCGCACAGGCATTCCTGCCGCACGAATCGTGATATCCTCAACAAATCGTATCCCGGGGCTTATGCGATGCGTTCCGAGCCACTGGCGGTCACCGAACTGTTGATCAAGTCGCGTGGGGGCGACAGGGAAGCCCTCGATGCCCTGGTTCCAGCGATTTACGACCAACTGCATGCCTTGGCGGAACGATCCTTCCGCTCGGAGCGTCCCAACCACACGCTCTGTGCTACCGCTCTCGTCAACGAAGCCTATCTGCGTCTGATCGATTCCAAGGTCGAATGGCAGGACCGCGTGCACTTTTTTGCAGTCGCCGCGCGCGTTATGCGCAGAATTCTGGTCGACCATGCCCGTACCCACAATCGCGCGCGGCGGGGCGCGGGCGCTGTGCTGGAGACATTTGACGAGGCTCTGACCGCCGCTCCCGGCCAGCCCGCCGTGGTGATCGCCCTGGACGAAGCCCTGGATCGCCTCGCCCGGCTGGACCGCCGGCGCAGCGACCTTCTCGAGATGCTCTATTTCGGCGGTCTCTCGTACACGGAAGCCGCCGCAGCGTTGCACATCTCCGAATCCACCTTGCTGCGCGATCTAAAGCTGGCCCGCGCCTGGCTGAAGCGCCAGCTCAACCCAGGGGCATAGGACGATGGAATCGTCCAGGTGGCAGCAAGTTGAGAAGCTCTTCTACGGGGCGCTCGATCTCGAACCCGCTGAACGGGCGACCTATCTCGATCTCTCTTGCGGCTCCGACGATGGACTCCGCGCGGAAGTAGAAGCGCTTTTGCGTTCGGCGGAAGATTCGGATACCGCCATCGGAACGGCGGTTCATGACGTAGCGCGCGATCTTGTCGATGGGCAGGCGCCGGACCGTGTAGGCGCGTATCGCGTCGTCCGTAAGCTGGCGCAGGGGGGCATGGGGGCGGTCTACCTGGCCGAGCGAGCTGACGGCGTTTACCATGCGCACGTCGCGATCAAGGTGATTCGCCCGGAGTTCGCCGGCCGCACGGAACTGCTGCTTCGCTTCCGCACCGAGCAGCAAATCCTCGCGACGCTGGTGCATCCCAACATCGCGCGCTTGCTGGACGCCGGCATCTCGCCTGGCGGCTCCCCTTACGTGGTGATGGAGTTCGTGGATGGCGTGCCGCTTGACGTCTACTGCCGGAAACACAGTTTGACCGTAGACCAGCGGTTGGCTATCTTCCGGGCCGTTTGCGATGCCCTATCCCATGCGCACCGCAAACTGGTGATTCACCGCGATATCAAGCCCGCCAACATTCTGGTGACCGAAGAAGGCGTTCCGAAACTGCTCGATTTCGGCATCGCAAAACTGCTGGATGGCGCGGCGGAGAAGACCGGAGCAGTTACGCTCGCCGGCGAGCGGCTGATGACGCCCGACTATGCCAGTCCCGAGTTGATTCGCGGTCAACCGGTGACCGCATCCGCGGATATCTTTGCCCTGGGCGTCCTGCTATATGAATTACTCGCGCAGGCACACCCTTTCCGGCGGGAAGGTCAAAGCCGGTATGAGTTGGAAACTGCTATCTGCCAAGCGGACGCGCCCGATCTCCCGGCCGGCGGACCGCTGGAAGGACTTCCCGCACCGGCGCGCCGCGATCTCAACAGGATCGTGCAGATGGCCGTATGCAAGAATCCGGCTGAGCGGTACGCATCCGTTGAGCAACTCTCGGCCGAGATTGTTCGTCACGGCGAAGGGCTGCCCTTCGCAGCCAGGCAAAGGACCTCTGACCAGGCTGGCAGATTCGTGCGCCGCCGCTGGCTGCTGTGGAGCGGAAGCGTCGCGGCAATGCTGTTGGCAGCGTTCGCTGTCTCCGGGTTGCGCTCGCACTTCCCGGGCAGGCCCGCCGCCACTACTCGCCAGTTCACCTTCTTGTCCGGTTACGCTGGCGATCCATCCTTTGCGCCGGATGGGCGGCAGGTCGCTTTCACCTGGAGCCGTCCCGGACAACTGTCTGCGATCCACGTCCAGTCCGTGGACCAGGAGACTCCCCGCCGTCTCACCACGTCACAGGAACTGGAGTCTTCAGCATCATGGTCGCCCGACGGACGCACCATCGCTTTGTTGCGCCCCGCTCCACAAGGCGGGCACGCCATCGTACTCTTCGACCTCGCCAGTCGTTCCGAGCGATTCCTTACCACAGTGGCCGAGGACGCCCCGGGAAGTTGGTCGAGGGATTCCCGTCTCCTGGCGGCCAGCGATCGCGAGACTCCCAACGCTCCCTCGCGCATCATCCTGATCGACGCCGCGTCGGGGGGCAAACGGCCGTTGAGCGCCCCGCCGCCCGGCAGTCCGGGTGACTTGAGCCCGGCGCTTTCGCCCGATGGAACCCGAGTCATCTTTCGGCGCCGCGTGGAAGGGGCCATCGAAGACCTGTGGTGGCAACCGCTGCAGCCGGCCAATGCCGAAGCCCATCGGCTGACTTTCGAAAACCAGATTGTGCAAGGCGCCGCCGCATGGATGCCCGATGGCCGCTCGGTAGTGGCCAGTCTGCAGCGTGGTCCCAGCCGCTTTTTGGCAAAGATCGCGGTGCCGGCGGGCACACAGGAATCCTTCCCGGTGCCGTCGGTCCGGCCTTCCTCCCCGGCCTTCTCGTCGACGGGTCGGACGCTGGCCTTCGTGACCCGGTACTTCGATCCCAATCTTTATATTCTTTCCCTCGAAGGTGGCTCTCCGGTGGAGTTTGCGCCATCCACCGCGCTCGATTCCAGCCCCGCTTTCTCGCCCGATGGGGCCCAGGTCGCTTTTCGCAGCGGGCGCAGCGGGGCGAGCGAGATTTGGGTTGCCGCGGCCTCGGGAACCAATCTTCGGCGGCTTACCAATATGAATGGCCCGGTTACCGGTAGCCCGCGATGGTCACCCGACGGGCGCTACATCGCTTTTGACTCCCGCCCCCAAAAAGTAGCGCAGGTCTTGGTCGTCCTGGCGGCTGGCGGCCCCCCCCAGCCGCTGGGCTCGCCGGCCGCCAACTGCATGATTCCCTCGTGGTCCCACGATGGCCGCGCCATCTACTTCACTTCCGACCGCAGCGGCCGGGACCAGATCTGGCGTGTGGCCTTCCATCCCGGCCAGTCCGCCGGCGAACCGGAACAAGTCACCTTCGGGGGCGGCGTGGCCGGCCGCGAGTCCTCCGATGGAAAAGTGTTGTACTACGCAAACCGCGACCGCGGCGGGCTGTGGCGCATGCCGCTGCCGGCCGGGCCCGAGGAACTGGTATTGCCGGAGTTGCAGCGCGATATGTGGGGTAACTGGGACTTCGGCCCGGGCGGCATCTATTTCCTGGCGCCCGATGGGAATCGCCCGTCCGCTGAACTCCGCTTTTACGACTTCACGACCCGCTCCTTCCGCGCGATCCATACCCTTACCCACTTCGTGCTTTCGAGCGACGGAGGGCTGGCCGTGGCGCCGGATGGGCGCTCTCTGATCTTTGCCCAGGTGGACCGGTTGGGCAGCGATATCAGCCTGGTCGAGAACGTTCGGTGATCGGGAGATTCGCCAGCCGGGCGGAGCACCGTCTCAATTACTTTCCGGTGCAAAATTCGATTTTCCGCATGAGCGCGCTCCCTGTTTTAGTTGACCAGAACCGGCGAGGTTGTGCACAGTGCGCCGTACCGAACTATACGGGAACCGGAGAAATTGCTGGTGGAAAGGTAGCAGAGCCAGGTGTCTGGTGCAGATGGGTCAGGGCCGGAGTAGTGTACCTGGACGTCTGATGCCGCGCTGTTCGGGTCCCGGTGGCCGCACGCGCCTGAGATAACCCACGAGCCTGCGGCACAAGTCGTTTTGAAGAACTTAGTATCGGTCGCGCCAACCGAGGTTTCGGTGAGGTTCCACAAGAGATTCTCGGGCGCCTCGGGCCCCGTCGGTCCGCTGTTGCCTGGCGGCCCGGCGGGTCCGGGGGACCCTTGCGATCCTATCGGCCCCTGTGGTCCCTTGGCGCCAGCCGATCCGGCCGGCCCGGCCAGTCCCTGCGGCCCTGTGGCGCCTGTGGGCCCCGGAGAGCCCGTGGGTCCCTGCGGGCCGTTGCCGCCGGCGGGCCCCTGGGCGCCTGGAATACCCTGTAGTCCGTCCTGGCCCGCGGGTCCCGCGGGACCCGGAGGTCCCGCCGGCAGGAGGTTGATCTCAAGCCTGGGGGGCTGGCTGGTCGATACGCTCTCCTTTGAGTCCAAAAAGAAGCTGGCGCCCGTTCCGGCGGACAAGACGAAGCCAAAGTTGCTGGACGGCGAATCCAGCCACTGCCTGACAATGCCGGTCACGTCAACGGCGATGAACGCGCCGGCGGATGAGACAAACGCCGAAGTAAGAGCCGCGGCGGCCGGCGCGCTCAGAGCCGTGACGGTGTCTTCGTGCCACCCGCTGACGGCGGTCCCGATCAGCAACTGACCGGGGCTCGACAGCTTGTTTACGTAAAGCCGCAACACGGCGTTGCCGAGATTCGCGGACGCGCCGGCCGGCACCCCGCTCAGATCGAACTGAATGTAGCCGTTGGCGCCGCTCGACAGCTCGATTTGCGGGAGACTGCCAAAATTGGACGACGGCTGCGCGGCGCGAGTAGTGGCATCACTCGTCAGAACAGCGTCGGCGGCGAATGCGGCGGAACCGCATGCCAGCAGGAAACCGATCAGAGCAGGTCGCATAAGTACTCCCTTTCCGTTGGATCTATTGTTGGAACATAACCTCAATTGATGGTCAGGTTGACGCTAGGTAGCGCGGTTGAACACTCGACCCCATAGCGAATCACACGGCTAGCGTCCGCGGAATTGCTGACGAAGCAGAGCCAGAGACCCTTGTCGTACGGATCGGGGCCCGAGTAGTTCACTAGGATGTCACCCGAAGCGGTATTTGCGTCCCGGTGCCCGCAGGTGCCCGCAATGGCCCACAAGCCATACGTACACGCCAGCCCGTACAAGTTAGTGCTCGGAGAACCGAAAAAGGGAAGGATACCGGTCGGGTCGCCCGTGGCTGGGCTGGCTGTGCCTTCGGCGAAGGTCCACTGAAAATTCACAGGGCCTGCGGGGCCCACCGGACCTGCCGGGCCGACAGGTCCTGCCGGGCCTGCAGGCCCGGACGGCCCCGGCGCTCCTTGCGCACCCATGGCGCCGGAGGGCCCGGGAAGTCCGGCCGGTCCCTGCGCCCCGGCCGCTCCTCCCGCCGGCCCCGGATGTCCGGTGGATCCCAGCGCCCCGGGGGGGCCCGTAGGACCCTGTGGGCCTGGTTGTCCCGGCCGCCCCGCGGGCCCCACGGGACCTTGCGGTCCCATCGACACCAGCTCGATCTCCAGCCTGGGGGGTTGGCTGGTGGATACACTTTCCTTCGAATCCAAAAAGAAACCGGCGCCTGTTCCGGCGGACAGCACGAAGCCAGAGTTGCTGGACGGCGCGTCCAGCCAGTGCCTGACCATGGTGGTTACATCCAAGCTGACGAAGGTGTTGGCCGAAGAGACCAACACGGAGGCCAGGGGCGCGGCGGCGGGAGCGCTGAGGGCGGTGATGGTATCCTCGTGCCAGCCGCCGGCCGCGGTGCCAATCAGCAACAGGCCGGGACTGGAGAGCTTGCCGATAAAGAGCCGCAACCTGGCGCTGCCTACATTGGAGATAGTAACGCCGGCCGGCAGGCTCGTGAGATCGAACTGGAGATAACCGCTGGCGCCGCCCGATACCTCGATTTGCGGCAGGCTGCCGAAATTGGAAACCGGCTGAGCGGTGCGTATGGTGGCATCGCCGGTCAAAACGGCGTCGGCGGCGAATGCGGCGGAACCGCATACCAGCGCCAGGCCAATCAGATTCCGTTGCATAGATATCCTGTCCTTTCTGTTGTAAGCATTAATTTGGCGAGCACAACACTCCATAGCGAACGGCCTGCGAACCGAGGTCGTCGTTTCGAACGTAACAGTGCCACATATGTTCGTCGGCCGGATCTGCGCCTGAGTAGCTCACATAGAGAGTGCTGGCGGCATCATTCGCGTCCCGGTGGCCGCACGCGCCTGAAAAGGCTCTCCATCCTGCTGGACAACTCACCACAAAGTGGGCGGCGGGAGATGCCAAGCCCGGGGCGGTGCCATCGAAAAGGTACCAGTGAAGATTGGCGGGTCCTACGGGCCCCATCGGCCCGGTGGGCCCTTGCTGTGTCCCGGCGGGGCCGGCCGGCCCTGACTGGCCTTTCAGTCCCTGTGGCCCTATGACACCGGTGGGCCCCGAAGGCCCTGCCGGTCCCTGCGCACCTGTGGCCCCACTGGGCCCGGCGGGTCCAACGGGTCCCTGAGGTCCTGTGGTCCCCGCTGGCCCCTGAGGGCCTTGAATCCCTCGTGGTTCGTCCGGACCCGTGGGCCCCGCGGGACCCTGCGGTCCCATCGACACCAGGTTGATCTCCAGTCTGGGGGGTTGGCTGGCCGATACGCTCTCCTTCGAATCCAAAAAGAAACCGGCGCCGTTTCCGGCGGACAGCACGAAGCCAGAGTTGCTGGACGGCGCGTCCAGCCATTGCCTGACGATGATGGTGACATCCACGCTGATGTAGGCGTTGGCCGAAGTGACTGACGCCGAAGCCAGGGGCGGGCCGCCGGGAGCACCGAGGGCGGTGATGGTCGCCTCGTGCCAGCCGAAGGCCGCGGCGCCCACCAGCAACATTCCGGGACTGGAGAGCTTGTCGACAAAGAGCCGCAACACGGCGCTGCCGGCATTGGCGGAGGTAACGCCGGCCGGCAGGCCCGTGAGATCGAACTGGACATAACCGTTGGCGCCGCTCGACACCTCGATTTGCGGCAGACTGCCGAAATTGGACGATGGCTGCGCGTTGCGTACGGTCGCATCGCCAGTCAAAACGGCGTCGGCGGCGAAGGCGGCGGAACCGCATACCAGCACCAGGCCAATCAGAGTTCGTTGCATAAGTACTTTCTCCTTTTTGTTCGCTCTTCGAGTCCGTTAGCCGCGGAGTGGAGCGGCCCGCCGCCAGCCTATGATGCATAGCCCGATCCCGGTCAGATAGCCGAAGTATGGCGGTTCCGGGGCATCCACATTGGCGATATCGAATGCCCAATGCCCGTCTCGTTGATTTCCAAAGGCGTCCAGAAACGGACCGCCTGTAAAGTTGCCCGCACCGGTCATCAGGAACCCGTCAGGGAAGGCCGGCCCCAGCGGCGGGTTGCCGGACTGGGTGAGGGCCGCCAGGTAGGCTCCAGCCGGCAGAACAAGCGTCATATACGAATCGAAACAGGCTCCCGACACGGGGTCGGACTGCACGACGCCGCACCCTCCGTCATCGTTGACGGCGAGGAGAAACTGGGGACCGGAGGCATCGAACAATGAGATAAAGGTGTCGAACCCGCCGGACGGAATGGTGTCTCCGGCGCCATTCACGCCGCCGGCGTATCCAAACGCGGTGATGGCGATCGTCCGCTCGGTCGAGATCTCGAATCGCCGCACGGCGATGTCATCGTCGGATGAGAACACGCCGGTGAACGATAAGGTCGCGGAGTATGCGGGAAGCGCGACGGCGGCCAACACCAGGATGCCGGCATGCAGGTGCTTGCTGTGTAGCTTCATATCTCGTCTCAATCTGGAAAGCGACAACCGCGAAGAAATACCTTCAGGAAAAAACATTTTTCCTGCATTGCGTGCTTGGAGCTGGTGGCAGGAAGGCGGGAACCATTCCGGTTCCCGTACGCCAAGGACCGGTCTCGAAGCCCAATTCTGATTCCAGGGCAACGCCCTCGCCGGCGATCCAGCCCCGCGGAGAACGGGACTGCTCGAAGCACCCCTTCCCCCCCAAACGGTTCAGTACCCGGGGCCTGGTCGGGTTACATGGCTCGTGTGCGCCGGGATTTTACCGGCCCTTGGGATCGAAGCCGGGGTGTGTTTCGACCGCGTCGATCACCGGCGGAACGGTGCACAGGTAGGCGAAGATAGCGCGAAGATGAGGGTCTCGGGGTCGGTCGTAATGTTGGGTGGCGCGATGCGGCCGGGGATCACGCGGCCGGAATGGCAGCCGTCACAGTCGGCGAGGTTGAAGAGATACTTGCCGGGCGAGGCGCTCCGGAATGCGCTCGATGGTGATGCTGGCGGGCCGCGCCACGTCCGGCTTCAATCCGTAGATGTAGGCGGCGCCGGCGGCGGCCGCGAGCAGCAGCGTGAGCGCCAGGTATTGAATGGCTTTCCGGATGAACGTGAGATTCCTCCCGTGGAGATACGCGTGAGTCGACACGAAAAAGGATCGCAGATCCCTGGTGTAGAATCGGGACTGCCGGAAGGAGCGAGGATGCACGCCGATCAAGCTGGACTCGAAGAGCTCAAACAGAAAATGCGCAAGATGTGGATGGCGGGAGATTTCGGGCAGATAGCCCGTTATACCGCCAAGGCGGCTGAGGAATTCGTTGAGCGGCTGCCGATTCAGCCTGCGATGCGGGTGCTCGACGTGGCGTGCGGCACTGGCAATCTCGCCATACCGGCGGCGCGTCAGGGTGCACAGGCGACGGGCGTGGACATCGCGGGGAACTTGATCGAGCAGGCGCGGCAACGGGCCGCGGACGAAGGCTTGACGGCGACGTTTGAAGAAGGCGACGCGGAAAAGTTAGCGTTTCCCGATGGACAATTCGACGTGGTGATGACGATGTTCGGGGCGATGTTCGCGCCTCGTCCGGAGCAAGTAGCGGCCGAGCTGACGCGGGTGTGCCGGCGGGGAGGCACGGTCGCCATGGCAAACTGGACGCCCGGCGGTTTCGTGGGCAAGACGTTCAAGTTGGGGAGTCGATACGCTCCACCGCCGGAAGGAATTCCCGCGCCCGTGCTGTGGGGCCAGGAAGACATGGTGCGGCAACGGTTGGGCAGGTACGCTTCCGAGATCCGCACGGCGCCGCGCCTGGTGCGTTTCGAGTATCCGTTCCCACCGAGCCAGGTGGTGCAGCTCTTCCGCGATTACTTCGGTCCCACTCAGACGGCGTTTTCCAGATTGGATGCCGAAGGGCAGTTCGCGTTCGCGGCGGACCTGGAGAAACTCTGGATTGAGCACAACGAAGGCGGGGAAGGGAAAACAGCGGTGGCGGCGGAGTATCTGGAAGTGATTGCCACGCGCGCGTAAGGCTGGGTCACCGGAAACGTAAACATCGGTTATCAAGGATTGCCCGGATTCCTGTTCGCGATGCCGGATAGGATGCTAGGGTGTGTCGCGTCTTCGATGGCTCATCGTGCTCATTCTGGCGTGCAGCTTAATCGGCGGGGCATTTGCCGATGGCGGCCATCGGCTCCGGCACGCTACTGCCATGTTGGGCGTGCTGCTGCAGCTCACGAGCACTCCCGTGGCGGCGTCCTCCGCCGCGCTGTCGGAGCATGAGATCGAAGAGTTGAATGGCATGGCGCCGCAGGACCAGGCGGCACGGCTTCTCGAACGAACCATCAATCATTACAAGGGCGCGCCCGAGGAGATCGCGAAGCGAATCGACGGCTGGGCCGGGAAGATTCACACCACGCCCGAACTGGAGGCCATGACCAATACGGCCTATTTCTCGAGCGATCTTCGCGTGCGCGCGGCGGCGCTCGAAATCTGGCTGGTGCGGGACAATCTCCCCAAGAACGCGGAAACGGTAGATGCGCTGATCCGCGATGCCGCCCTGCCGGACGACCGCCGGTACTTCCGGCTGTCGAGCCTGGGGATTCTCGGCAACCGCGGCATGGAACCCGAGAAGGTATTCCACGCGCTCGAATCCTACGTGCGCGATCCTGAGCCGGCGACGCGCGCGGCGGCGATCAATGGGCTGGGACTGCTCGGGTGCGAGGCTACGATCGCCCCTCTCCTCGAGGTGCTGCACTTGGATGCGTCGCACGACCTGCGCGAGCGCGCGGCTTGCAACCTGGCGGATTCGGGGATGCTCACCCGCGAACTCCGGCGAAAGGCTACGCCCGAGTTGATCCGCTTCAGCCAGGATCCGGTGCTGGATGGAACGACCCGGAAATGGGTCTTCCAGGCGCTTCGGGAAATTACGCAGCAGAACTTGCCGGACGATCCGGCCGCCTGGCTCGGTTGGCAGGGCTCGCACGCCGTCCAATAAGCTTTTCGCATACAATGCTCGTCGGAGGGTTTACGCATGGCAACGAGTGCAACCGGTGCTGATGACGCGGTCCGGCAGATTCGAGAAATGGACGCGGCGTTTGTGCGGAACGCCAATGCTGGGAACGTGCCGGCGCTGGTCGACGGATTCTACGCGGAAGACGCGCATTTGATGCCGCCGAATTCACCCAGGATTTCCGGCAAGGCGGCGATCGCTGAGTTCTGGAAGGCGGTCATCGCGGCGGGCGCCAGCGGTGTTCAGTTGGATACCACGGAGATTTCGACGTCCGGGGAACTGGCCTATGGAGTCGGGAACTATAGCTACTTGATGAGCGGCAGCCCGCAGGCGGGTAAGTACGTCGTGGTGTATCGGCTCCAACCGAATGGGATGTATCGCGCTGTTGTCGACATGTTTTCGCCCAACGCATGACGGCGGCTCACTCGTGGCGGAGCGCGGTCAACGGATCGACTCTGGTGGCGCGGATGGCGGGAACGAGGTTCGCCAGCGCGGCGACGGCCAGCAGGATCATCACGACGCCCGCGAACGTGTATGGGTCGGTGGCGGTGATGCCGTAGAGGAGCGTGCCCATGAGGCGCGTGAGCGCGAGCGCGGCGGCCAGTCCCACGGCAGCGCCGGCGAGGACGGGCTTCATGCCTTCCCTGAAAACCTGGATCGATAGGTCGGCGGCGCGCGCGCCCAGTGCCATGCGGATGCCGATCTCCTGCGTGCGGCGGCGGACCGAATACGCGATCACGCCGTAGATGCCGATGGCCGCCAGCACCAGGGCGACCGCGGCGAAGACACCCAACAGGAAAGTGGCGAGGCGGGGGCGCCAGAGACGGTCGGCGATCACGTGCGTCATGGCCTGCGCTTCCGAAATGGGGAGGTTACGATCCACGCGCGAGACGGCGGTGCGGGCGGCGCTGAGCACGGCTTCGGGAGCGATGCGGGTGCAGACAACGAACGTCAGGTACGCGAGTCCCATCGAGTCGGGGCGCTGGTAATACGCAACGTAGATCTCGTCATCGGGCTCCGAGGTCCAGTCGGACTGGCGCGCGTTTTTGGCGATGCCAACCACCGTGAGCTGCTTCCCGCCGAAGCGAATGCGCTTGCCGATGGCGGATTCGCCGGGCCAGCGTCGGCGCGCCATGGCCTGGTTGATAATGGCGGCGCCGGGGGCAGCCTCGTCGTCGTGATCGGTGAAGTCGCGGCCTTCGAGGATGCCGATCCGCATGGCGCGGAAATAGCCGGGCATGGCGACGCGGTAGGCGGCGCTGAGTCCTTCGCCGGGTGGCAGCGCGGGGCGGCCTTCGATGCTGTAGCCGAGGGTCCAGATGTCGCCCCCGATAGGCAGGTGATTGATGGCCGCCGCAGATTCGACGCCGGGGGCCGCCGCCAGTTCTTCACGTACGCGGCGGAAGACGGGGGCGCGGCGGCCATCGTGATTGAAATCGGTGCCGGCGAGCGAGACCTGCAAGGTGAGGAGCTGATTGGGATCGAAGCCGGCGTCCACCGATTGCAGCCGCAGCATGGTGCGGATCATCAGCCCGGCGCCGGCCAGCAGCACCAGCGAGAGGGCCACTTCGGCGGCGATCAGGATGGAGCGCGTGCTTCGGCCGGTTGCGCCCGTGGTTCCGCGGCCGCCATCCTTGAGAGCTTCACCCACCCGCGCGCCAGCGGCTTGGGCGGCGGGAACGATTCCAGCGAGGATGGCGCCGGCAATCGAAATAGCCGCGGCGAACAGCAGCGCGATGGGGCCGATGGCTAACTCGTCCTGGCGCGGCAGGCTGGCGGGCGGGAGCATGGCGCTCAGGGCGCGGACGGAGGCGAAGGCGATCGCGATGCCCGCGGCTCCGCCCGCGATCGCGAGGCACAGCATCTCGGTGAGGGCCATGCGGATGAGCCGCAGGCGGGTGGCGCCGATGGCCACGCGCAGCGCCATCTCCTTGCGGCGGGCGACGGCGCGCGTGAGCGTGAGGTTGGCGACGTTGGCGCACGCGATCAGGAACACAAAGGCCACGGTCGCGAGCAGCACAAGCAGCGTGGTGCGGACTTGGCCGACCACTTTCTCATGCAGCGGGACCACGCTGATGCCGAGCTTGGCGTTGGTGGCAGGATGAAGTTCGGCAAGGCTGTGCGCCAGGCTGTCCATCTCCGACTGTGCCTGGGCGACGGTGACGCCGGGGCGCAGGCGCGCGAAGACGCGGAGTGAGCGGCCGTCACGGTCGTTGAGGCGGGGCGAGAGGTCGAGCAGGGTCCACATCTCCGCCCGTGTCGCCCAGAATGGGGCGAAGCGGAACGGCGGCGGCATCACGCCAATAACGGTGTAGGACGCCTGGTCAAGCGGGATCTGGCGGCCGACGATGGCCGGGTCGCCGCCGAAGCGGCGCTGCCAGAGGGCATGGGAGATCAGCAGCAGTTTGGTTCCGGAGACGGCGTCATCCGCGGTGAACGATCGGCCCAGGAGAGGGTCGACGCCGAGAAGGCGCATCATATTGGCCGAAACCTGGAGACCGTTGATTGTCTCCGTGCGATCGCTGCCGGCCAGATTCGCGCGCCAGTATTGCGCCGCAGCCATCGGTTGGAGTGAGCGGGCGGACTTCTGGTAGTCGAGAAAGTCGGCGGGCGAAACGGGATTGCGGCCGTTGTGGAGCGCGACCACCAATTGCTCCGGGTGGGAGTAGGGCAGGGGACGGAGAAGGACGGAATGCACCACGCTGAAAATCGCGGTGGTGGCGCCGATGCCGAGGGCCAGTACGAGGACCGTGGTAATGGCGAAGGCGCGGCTCCGCGAGAGGGCGCGCAGCGAATAGCGTAGGTCCTGGACGAGGATCGGCATAGATGAAGGTAGGACGATCCGCGGCGGCAAACGGTTAGGGCCTACTTCTTCGCGTCGGGCTTGGCGGCGGCCGGCCGCGCCTGGTCGTATTGCTGCACAATCTCGGTCGAGATATTCGTCGCTTGGGCGGCCCACACGACCGGCGGGTTGCCGTCGAGGACTAGCGTATAGCCCTTCTGCGCGGCGTATTTGTCGATGACGGCCACCATCTTAGCGGTCAGGTCCTGATTGAGTTTGGAGCTTTCCTGCTCGGCCTCGGTGTTGAGGTCGTCCGCGTCGCGCGTGAGGTTGCGCTTGCGCTTCTGAATTTCGTCGCTAAGGCGCGCGCGTTCCTCGTCGCTCAGAGTAGTGGCGCCTTTGCGAAGCTTGTCTTCCAGAGTTTCGATGGCGGTTTGCTCCTTCTGGAGTTGTGCCTTTTTCTTCTCTAAGCCGGCCTGCATCGCCGCGATAGCCTGGCTGCCTTCTTTGGTGCTGACGAGGACGCCCTGCATGTCGAGGACGGCGATCTTGGCGGCCAGCGGCGCCGGAGCGGAGACGGTCTGCGTACGCGTGGCCACGGCGGCAAATCCCAGCACCATGGCGGCACAAAGAACAGTGTTCGGCTGCATAACATCTAACCTCTTGCGGGATAGTATCAGAGGATTTTCGTTTTGAGAATTGTATATCTTCGGCACGGTGTTGCCGCGCAGCGACATAGGCGCATAATAGCTGATGTGAAAACCATTCCCGTGTTGCTGTTGCTGGCTGCAGCGGCAGGTGCTCAGGATCTGCTGCCGCCGGGAGTGTTGTTAGTGTCGCGCATCAAAAACCATATCCGGCAGGAGATGAAGCGGCTGCCCGACTGCACCTGTCTCCAAACGGTGCGGCGATTTCGAAAGCCGGCGGGCGGCACGATGCAGCCGCTCGACACCGTGCGGTTGGAGGTTCTGTTTACCGGCCATCAGGAACTGTACGGGTCGCCTGGCAGCGGGGCTTTTTCGGAGGATCCCCCGATAGCGTTCGTGAGCAGTGGAATGCTCGGCGACGGAATGTTCGGCACGTTCGTGAAGAATATCTTCATTGAAGAAGCCGCCATGTTCGTTTATCGCGGTGAAGAGGATCTGGCGGACCGGCGCGTGGCGAAGTACGATTTCCGGTTGCCGTCCATGCTCAGCGAGTATCGCATTTCCCTGCCTGAGGGCAGCGGCGTGGCTGGCGTGAAGGGCTCGTTCTGGGCCGACCCGCAGTCATTCGACCTGGTGCGGCTGGAGGTGCACACCGACGATCTTCCGCCGGCCTTGCCGATCGAGGACGTGGTGAATGTGATGAACTACGCGCACGTGGACGTGGGCGGGCAAACCATTCTGCTGCCTGAGACGCAAGAAGTGCGCATGGTCCGTCTGAACGGGGAGGAGAGCCGGAATACGGTGGAGCTTACGCACTGCCGGTCTTTCCAGACCGAGAGCACGATCCGGACGGATGTGGAAGCCGTGGCAGCGGCTGTGTTGCGGACAGAGCCTACCGGGCCCGCGGTGAAAGTGGGGTCGGCTGTGAGAACGGTGCCCGCAGGTTTCCTGGTGACCGTGCGATTGAAGACGCCGATCACCGAGAAGTCGGCGGTAGGAGCGTCGATCGAAGCCGTGGTGGCGGGCGACGTCAAATCGAAGTCCGGCGTGCTGATACCGGACGGCGCGGTGGTGCACGGACGCATCCGGAGGCTGGAGCGAAGCGGGCAGGCGGGTGAGTATCACGTCGTGGGTCTGGAGTTGGTGGACATCGAAGCCGGGGATGCGCGGCTGCGGTTCTTCGCCGAGCTGCAGAGCCTGGATGCGGCCGGGGCGGAGTGGATCGTATCCGGACAGACTAAGACGACGAGGAACGCGACAGAATCGTTCTGGGTGGAGGACCTGCCTGGAGTGGGAGCATTTTCCGTGAAGGGAAAGACATTCGAATTGGCGGCGGGAGCGAAGATGGTGTGGAAGACGCGTGCGCTGGCGAATCCGGCACGCTGACGGGCCTAGCGGTGGACGTACAGCAAATTGCCGTCGCGATCGCGGAAAGGCAATGCTCTTACAGGAAAATGCGATCCGCGGATGAATGCGCGCAGGGGCGAGCCGGTAACGCGCGTGCCGGAGCCGATGCGGGCGGAGATCAGACCATCGAGCGAGAGCTGGTGGTAGATTTCGAGTACTGTGGTGCGAGAGATGCCGAGCTGCCGTGCCAACGCGCGCGTGGAGGGGAGCTTTTCACCGGGGCGGAGACGGCCGTCGCGGATGGACTGCCGGAGCGAATCGTAAAGCTCTACCCTCATATGCGGCCAAGTGGCTCTTCAAATTCTCGCACGCTTGCCGGATGTAAATAGGTAAGGAGGAGATCATGTTTTCGAGCGGCAACGTTACGGTTTATGTTTCCAACATGGACGCCGCAGTTCGCTTCTACACACAGGTGCTGGGGCTGAAGCTGGCGTACCGGTTCGGCGATCATTGGGCATCGGTGGAGGTGGGGAAGGGACTGACGATCGGGCTGCATCCGGCGTCGGCGGAGGCGCCGGCGGGGCGGAAGGGCTCGATGACGATCGGCCTCGAGCTGACCGGAACGCTTCAAGACGCGGTCAAGACGCTCGAGGCGAAGGGCGTCAAATTCCTAGGACCGGTAGTGAATGAAGGCAAGGCCGGGTCCTTCGCGCATTTCGAGGACCCGGATGGGAACGGGCTCTACCTGGCCGAGTTGAAATGGAGCTACGTGAACCAGGGCGAGGGGGAATATCAGCAAGCGAAGAAGTAGCCGCGCCTACTTTTTCTGCAGCCGGATGCGGCCGTTGAAGGTGCGAAAGGTGATCTCGGGGCCGCCGCCGTTGATGGTGGCGTAGATGGTGCGGTCATAGGTCAGGCGGTAGCGGCCGCTGCCCGAAGTGCCGGACTGCGAGACGGGGCCGCCCGCGGTCAGCTTCACGTCGAAGTCGCTGTAGATCTCGCCGCGGTCGGTGCGCATCTTCAGGTTGGCCTTGGTGTCGGCGGGCAGGGTCACGTCGATCGGTCCGTTGAAGCTGGTGAAGGACAGCGGCTTGTTGCGGTCGGTGCGCGCCATCGTTACGGAGATGGCTCCGTTTCGCGAATTCGCCAGCACGTTCCCGGAAACATTGTCCAGACGAACTTCCCCGTTCATGGTATCTACCGCGATTTCGCCGTTGACACCTTCCACCGTGATAGCGCCGTTCATGGTCTTGAGGTGCAGTGTGGTGTCAGTAGGCACCGTGAGGGTCAGATTTTTCGGCGAGCCCATGCGAACGTGGATGTTGACCGTGTTGTCGTCCGCGTCAATATCCAGACCGCGCAGCACGTCGATGCGCTTCATTCCACCCGAGGTGGCAGACGCACGCCGCGAAGAGGAGCCGTCGGTCTCGACGATAATTTCCTTGCCGCTGTACGCCTTGACCGTGATAGAGCCCTGAATCAGCTTGGCCTGCACCTCGCGCGGACCGGGCGTGCTGCGCGCCGGTACCACCACGCGGTCCTGCGCGGAGGCGATCGCGCAAATGGTTAACAGCAGGCTCAGGGGAAGCAGTATCGGTTTCATGAGAATAATCCTAAAAAATCCGTTTCTAGATGGCCTTCGAGTGTAGCCGGATGGGGCCGTTGAGCGTATGGAACGAGAACTCCGGCCCGCCGTTCCCCACCCGGGCCCGCTGCGGGTAGTGGTTCGAGCGGTACACGAACTTCCACCTCCCGCCGTCGGTTGAGCCCGCCGGCGCGAGGGGCGTCACATCAAAGTCCGACCAGACCCCGCCGTTGAGAGTCTGGAATTCCAGGTCCGCGTCCAGCCTCGGCTGGAAGTAGATATCGATCTTGCCGTTCAACGTGTGGAACGACGACTTCTTCGCGGGGTTTCGGCTGAACGAAATGTTCACCGGCCCATTAAGGGTGTTGGCCGATCCCGATCCCCCGATGTCCTCCATGTCGATGCGGCCGTTCAAGGTGTGAACATCGAAATCGCCGCTGATCTTCTTCACGTCGATGGCGCTGTTCAACGTCTTGAGCGTCAGCTCGGTTTCGGCGGGCACCTGCAAGTCGTATTCGAAATAGACGTGATAGCCGTAGTAGTCATCGCCGCGGTAGTTCGTGCCGCCATTGGAGCTGCGGAACGGGCCGTCCACGTAAAGCCGCACGAAATTGCCCTGCTGCGAGATGTCGAGCTTGACGTCGCGCTTGGCCTCCGCCATAGCTTCGTTGGAGCGGGCGCGGATGCGCTTCTCGACCGTCATCTGAATCTGCGAGCCGGCGGCGCCGGTGACGTGGATAGCGCCACTGATGTTGTCGACCAGCAGCTTTTTGGCATCGGCGCCGCTGAGTGTGAATGTGCGGCGGCTGGTCTCGTGGTCTTCATACCGCCACGACGAGTCATCGTCGCTATTGCCAAAGGCGGCGAGCGGGAGGAAGGCGGCGGCGATCAGGATCTTGTATCTCATTGAGAAGCTCCCAGTTTGTCGAGCGCCCACTGCGCGCGCTGGCGGACGGATTCGTCGGCCTGTGCGTTCTTGGCGAGCTTGCGCAGCTCGAGCGCGGCATTCGGTTCATTCAACTGCACCAGCACTTCGATCAGCGCGATCTGGACGAGCGGCGAATCCTGCACCGGGATGGCGTCCACCAGCGCCTGGCGGACGGCGGGATTTGCGCGGGCCAGTTTCTCGAGCGCGTCCACCGCGGAGAGCCGCACGTTGACGTTGGAATCGTGACTCACAGCACGCAGCAGCGCCTGCTCCACCTGCTCGTCGGGCTTGGCCATCTGGACGCTGTAGGTCACGCCGCGGAGTCGCGAAGTGGGCGATTGCTCCTGCAGCAGCGAGAGCGCCACCAGTTGGCGCAGGCTTTCCACTTGCCCCTGGAGCAGGGCGAGATCGGGGTTGACGGCGGTGCCGGCCGTCTTCGGCGACAGCAGATAGCGTCCGCCCGCCAGTCCGGCGGCCACCAGCAGACACGACATCGCCACCTGCCAGACAGTGCGCGAAGGCCACCATCCGGCGGTTCGGAAGCCCGTGCGCACGGGCACCACGGGACGCTGGCGCGCCGCCTCCATACCGGCCTGATAGGCTTCGAGCATTCCGAGAAACCGGATCTTCGTGTTCGGGTCCGGCTCCGGTTCCGGCATCGATTCGAGTCCTCTCCACACCACGCCCATATCCGCCATCTCCGCCCGGCAGCCCGAGCACGTTTCCAGATGTTCGATTACGTTCTCCCTCGCGGCTTCATCCAGACGGCCTGCCAGGCACTCTGGAATCTGCTCGCGGATGCGATCGCAAATCATGACGCACGCTCCCCGCGCAGGGCAAGATACCGTTCGCTCAAATCGCGGAGCGCGCGGTAGACCCGGACTTTGACGGTGCCGACTTCGATCTTGAGGACCGAGGCGATCTCGTCATATTTCAATTCCTGAAACCTGCTCATGATGAGTACTTCTCTCTTTTCGCGCGGCAGCGCGGCCAGCGCTCTCCGCAGCAGGGCCGCTTCCTGCCGGTTCTGCGCCTGGCGATCGGCCGGCACATCCGTGGACCCGATTTCGACGGCCTCCTCGGACAGGGCGACTTCGCCTTTGTTGCGGCTCGCATGATCCATGTACACGTTGCGCGCAATCTGGTAGATCCACGCGCGGAATGCCATCTCCGGCTGGTACGTATGCCGGTACTTCAAGATCCGGAAGAAGACTTCCTGGACCAGGTCGTCGGCCGCCGGACGGTTGCCGCTGAGGTGCAGGAAATATCGAAACAGGGGACGGTGGTGGCGATCGAAGAGCAGTTCCAGCCTGCCCACGTCACCCGCCCGAACTTCCTGCATGATCAGTTCGTCCTGCACTTGCCTCTGCTTACATAATGGAATACTGGAGCCTGGAGAAAAGGTTACTGGGCCACGCTCCGGTCACCTGTGCCGCCCCGGCCACAATGTATACCGTTTCCTACGGTGCGCCAGCCGATCGAACTATTGCAAAATAGAAGAGCAGCAAACACCAAGGGCTTTGGTCGAGGGAGTGCAACACGTCTGTCTCGGCGCCAATTCCGCCCTTGCCGGCAAATCTGACGTGATTGAATAACGAGGAGTACGTGAAGAATTTTCGAAGTGGCTTTCTCTGTCTGGGTCTGGTAACCGCCGCGTGGGCGCAGGATCCGCAAACCCCGCCTGCGCAGACGCCGCCCGCGGCCCCGCCGCAGCCCGCCGTGGTCGTGCAGCCG
Source organism: Bryobacteraceae bacterium (assembly GCA_041484525.1). Taxonomy (GTDB): domain Bacteria; phylum Acidobacteriota; class Terriglobia; order Bryobacterales; family Bryobacteraceae; genus JBGPHT01. Next base: position 103,257 of record JBGPHT010000005.1, read on the forward strand.
GCGCCCAAACCGGACAAGCCTGAGAAGCCGGACATCCGTATGCCCGGGGAGACGGGATGGGACATCGGGATTCTCGGTTGGTTTCCCACGCAGCATCCCATTATCGACAAAGGAAAGGCCGCCGATTTTACGAACCCGTCGCGCGCCACCTTCGCGGGAAAGCCGAAATATGCCGAGGGCGCCGATATCGGGATCGCCGTCGGCCGGCACAACCAGCTTCACATCTATTATTTCGATGCCAAGGCGTCGGGGAATTTTACGGCGCCCAACGATTTCTCGGTCTGGACGCAGAGCTACAGCAAGGGCGATCTGATTTCGACGAACTACCACTGGCAGAACGTGAAGATCTCCTACGAGTACCTGACGTGGCCGTTCCCGGTGGAGACGCGGCGTTTCCGCCTGAAGACGCTGTGGCAGGTTCAATATTTCAACGTGCGCAACGTGTTCGACGCGCCGCTGCTTCCCACCACCGACAGCGCCGGTAATCTGCTGTCGGATGCGAGCGGGAATCCGCTCACGTACAGCACCGAGGGTTCGAAGTGGTTCATCCTGCCGACGTTCGGCCTCGGCGTGCAGGAGTATGCATCGCGCCACTTCCGCCTCGAGGCCAATGTGAGCGGGTTCGGGATTCCGCACAAGTCGGCGCTGTTGGATGCGGACGCTTCGGCGAATATCCGGGCGGGCCATTTCGAGCTGCGCTTCGGAGCGAAGGCATTTCACTTCAAGACCAGCCCGAAGGCGGATTTCTACAACCGGGGCACCTACGTGGCTCCCTTTGTGGGCATTCGGTGGTATTCCGAATAGGCTAACGGCCGTGAAAGAATCCGCGGATGCTGCGGGCGACCTACGCGAATCGCACAATCTATGTGCACAGTGTGGGCGTCCTCGTATTCCTTCGCGGATCTTTGACGACCTATCTCCCGTACAGAGCCTTCACTTCTTCCGGTGTGAGCCGCCGCCATTTGCCGATCGGAAGATCGCCGATGCGGATGTTGCCGATCGCCACGCGCACCAGCTTCAGCACCTTGCTGTCGAGCGCCTCGATCATGCGGCGCACCTGACGGTTGCGGCCCTCGGCGATCGTGATCTCCAGAAACGAATACTTGGCGCTGTCGCGGATGCGGTGCACTTCGGCTGGCCTGGTGGGGCCGTCGCTGAGCTCGACGCCGCGCCGCAGGCGATCGATCTGATCCTCGGCCAGCAGCGTCGAGGCTTTCACCAGGTACGTCTTGGGCACTTTTCCATCGGGGTTGGTGACGTGCTCGGCGAATGCGGTGTCGTTGGTCATGATGAGCAGGCCGCTGGTGTCGAGGTCGAGACGGCCGACCGGTGAGAGCCAGGCGCCGGCATCGGCCGTGAGGTCATAAACGGTGGGACGGCCCTCGGGGTCGCGGTAGGTGGTGAGATAGCCGGTCGGTTTGTAGAGCAGAATATATTGTCGGGCGGCGGAGCGCAGGGGCTTGCCATCGAGCGTGATGCGATCCCGCTCGATGTCCACCCAATGGTCGGCGTTCTGAATGACCTTGCCGTTGACGCGCACGCGGCCGGCGCCGATCCAGCTTCGGGCATCGGTGCGGGAGCCGAATCCAGCCTTCGAAAAAACGCGTTCCAGCGTCTTCAGCGGGCGTTCATCGCGGGATTTTTCAATTTTCCGCATGCCATAACGCCAAAACAATTCCGGCCATTTTTGATGTTACAGTAACCGCAGGGGGAATCGACGCGGACGATTCTGATTCGCGGCGCGCGTCAGCTTTTGACGTTGCGCGGCGCCCGGCGGGCCCGTTGGGGCGCCGAACTGAACGAACTCGGGATCATGCCGGACGGCGCGCTGCTGATTCGGGATGGAACGATCGCCGAAGTGGGCACCAGCCGGCGCGTCGAGAACCTGGCGGCCGCGCGCCAGGCGGTCGAGATCAACGCCGCCGGCCGCGTGGTGATGCCCGGGTTTGTCGACAGCCACACCCACCTTCTGTTTCCGCCGCCCCGTGCCGCGCCCAGTGATGACGCGGATGCCGTGCGCCTGCTGCACTCCACTGCCGCCTATCGCATGGAAGCTCGCGCCCGCGAATATCTCGAAGCTATGGCGCGGCACGGGACCACCACTGTTGAGGTGAAGACCGGCTGCGGCCTCGACGGCGGCGGGGAGTGGAAGCTCCTGCGCAGCGCCGCGACGTTGAAGGGCGGGCCGATCGAGGTGGTATCCACTTTTCTGCTGCGTCTGAAAGGCGGTGGCGGGACGGGCCCGGATACCGCGGTCCGCGAGTTTCTACCTCGGATCAAGCGGCGCCGTCTGGCGGAGTTTGCCGACATCGCGTGGGACTGCGATGCCGGACGGCACGACGCCTGCGCGGCGTATCTGAGCGCGGCGCGGCGCCTCGGTTTCGGCCGCAAAGTACATGCCGATGCGGATTGCGTCCGGCCGGCAGTGGTGGCGGCGATCCAGCAATTCGCCTCGAGCATCGACCATTTGGAACACGCCTCGCCGGACGTGGCGCGACTGCTCGGAGGATGTCCGACGGTGGCGACTCTGACGCCGGCCACTTCGTTCCTCGGCGGCGGACCGGACGCGCCGGCGCGCGCCCTGATCGAGGCGGGAGCGGCGGTGGCGCTGGCGACCAACTTCAATTCGCACCACACGCCGCTGCTGAGCATGCAGATGGCGATCGGGTTGGCACGGCTGCGCCTGGGGATGACGGTGGCCGAGGCGATCATCGCCGCCACCATCAACGGCGCGTACGCGCTGGAGTGCGGCGACCGCGTGGGATCGATCGAGCTTGGCAAGCAGGCCGATCTGCTGATCCTGGATGCTCCCGACTACCGCGACCTCGCCCATCAATTCGGGCGGAACCTGGTACAGGTCACGATCAAGCGGGGAGAAGTGATCTACCGGGAAGGAATCGTGACGCCGAAGTTGGACCCGGACGCGCCGTTGGAGTCATAGAGATACAACCGCCAACCGCCGCTGGCATTGCAACGCATCGGTATGTGGTCACCTTTCGACAGTCCTTATACACATTAGCATTGCCGGCGCTAAGGCAGAGACTGCTAGTGTAAAGTATCGGAGCACTGAATCAAATGCAACGAAACCAGCAAGTCCCACAGCAATGCCCTCCCCTAAAATTATCGGCACCAAATACCACTTCAGGCTAACATCGGGAGACATATAACGGAATTGCACGAACACTACAGCTTGTGTCAACAACGACGCCGCGGTAATTAGGCAAGCCGCCCGCAATGCACCCACAGCCGCCCCCCGCGTAACATAGAGGCCACACAGGGTAAGGGCCGTGACTGCCGACGGAATGCCGATAACTTGGGCAACTAAGAGCATTATGCCCAGACTTTCGAAGCTCATGGAATCTATCTTCTTTCCCCGAGTCGCGTGAACCAAATTCGACTTCTTTAGTTACAGAACCCCGCTGAGGGTTTACTATTGCAAATCACTGCTGTCCAAAACAGGACAGGGTTGTGATGTCGCCTGTTGAAACTGAATGCTTTGCGTACTGAGAATCGGGGTTGCCAGATCGAGGTCTGTCGTTTCCTCGGGTAGTGCCTGTCCAAATCAAGCCAGCGCCAGGGTAA